>NZ_LLXZ01000012.1 GCF_001440395.1 Bradyrhizobium jicamae
CCCCCAATGCGGAGCTTTCCCATGCGACAACAGCGCACGCAACGATCGCTTGTGGCAGCGCGGGCGGCAACGATCAGGGCGCCGACCGACCTTCCGACAAATGGTTACGCCCTCATCGTGGATGGCCACGCGAAGCGAGAGTTCAAAACCCAAGAAGCTGCTATCCCGGTAGCCAAAAATTTGAAGACGCGTTTTCCCAACCTTCAGATTAAAATTTACGATGCGGAAGCAAAACGGGTTGAGCAGATCGAAATCGAACTTGCTCCAGCGTAAAATGTCCCTGCGGAGGACGTCTATTCCGTCAGAGCCAGGATCCCGGACTGCTAAAAGCTTGGCTCCTCCGGGACCGGACAGGCACATTCCTAGGTTAGAGTCACTGTCCCGCTCTGCGTCAGCTTTCACGACCGTTCCGCTCTCGTGCAATTCCAACCAGGCTAGTGCAATCGCGCGATCGCCCGCCGCGTATCTCGCCACCGGCGCCGCCTGGCGGCGACGGAATCCTTGCGAGGAGCGGGACGGTCCCGGCAATGGCCATGTGGTGTATTGCCCGCATAGTCTTTGTCTGTGGGGCAGTCTCAGCTAGGAACTAGCGGCTTCTAGTGCACTTGAATCCATAGGCCAGTTCCAAAATGTTCTGGCCTAGCACGGTCCCGCCGATAAGCCCCCATTACCCCAGAGGAGGGGCCGTGCTCCAACTCGGAGGATGTGATGCCCGAACCGAGCAAGGAAGAGATCGAGGCCCGAGCGTATCAACTCTGGGAACAAGCCGGCAAACCGGTTGGCCGTGAGAAAGAGTTTTGCAACTTGGCTGAACAGGAGCTGCGCAACGGGGACAAATCCTCGCCAGTGCGCACTCCCGACACGCTGTGAGTCTTCATGAATAGCGACGAAACTCCCGCGTCGGGCAAAAGGGCCGAACAACGGATCGATAGCGCCGTGGATGCGATCCGCAGCATGTCCCAGGACCTTGCCGACGAGCTCGTGCCGCAGCCGACGTGGATTGACCAGCTTAGTATGGCTACACGCGAGGCACCCATTCAGACATTGGCAATTGCATTCTTCATTGGTGTGATCCTGGCACGCCGATGATGCGCCGCGGGTGAAGCAAACCGTGGCAGGGACATTACTGTTGCGGACCGCCCAACACATTTCTCGCTACTAGCTGCCCACGAACGGGAGTAGGACGGACGAATAGAGTCTGCAGGCGGCGTAGCGAGCGTACTGCCACCAACACGTCCAGGCCATCAAAGTGGCCATCTGACCACTACCGGGATTGCCGTGGTCGCCGGAATTTATGACCGTCTACGAAAAGGCCATGGCGACCACCAAACCAACGGTCTCGAAGATTGGGGCCGATCGCATTGTGCCGCGCTCGATCCGTGCGCTCGCAATCGCCTATTACGACAGCGCATCCTTTAAGGCGCTGAAGCCGATTACGCAGGGCGTCTACCGCAATATCATCGACCGCTTCTGTCGCGAGATCGATCATGCCGGGCGGGCATGCGGCGATAAGAGCGCCGTCACGTTGAAGCCGAACCACGTCGAAAAATTGATGGAAGCTCGAGCCGCGAAACCCGATAGCGCCAACGGCCTGCGCAAGGTGTTGCGGGCGATGATGCAGGTGGCAGTCAAGCTGGATTGGCGCGAGGACGACCCGACCCTGAGCGTAAGGAAAATCAAGCCGAAAAAGAGGGGCGGCTTCCACCGCTGGACCGATGCCGAGGTGCGGCAATTCGAGGCGGTGCACCCCATCGGCAGTAAGGCGCGGCTGGCGCTGACGCTCGGGCTCTACACTGGGCAGGCGCGGCAGGACGTGGTCCGGATGGGCGAACAGCACATCAACGACGAGGTGCTGGACTGGATCCGGATGAAAACCGAGGATAGGACCGGCCTTAAATTGGCGATCCCGGTGCACCCGGAACTGCGCCGGATCATTGACGCCACGCCGAGTAAGCATCTGACGTTCCTGGTCACCGAGTTGGGGGCTCCGTTCACCGCCGCAGGTTTCGGCAACTGGTTTCGGGACCGCTGCGACGAGGCAGGGCTCAAACATTGCGCCTTCCATGGCCTGCGCAAGGCTGCGGCCACCCGGTTGATCGATGCAGGGTGCGACGTGGTCGAAGCTGCTGCCATCACTGGCCATGCCAGCCTGAAAGAACTGCAACGCTATATCGAGACACGCGACCGCAGAAAGGCGGCGATGCGCGCGATCGATAAGCTCATTTCAGGAACAAAAGTGGCCAACCCGATTACCCGGTTAGCCAAGCAGGAGAAAACGCGATGAAAGATCAATGGGCAAAAAAGGTGATGGCTCCCCGGGCTGGATTCGAACCAGCGACCATTCGATTAACAGTCGAATGCTCTACCGCTGAGCTACCGAGGAACAGGCGAACCAAAGGCTCGCGAGCGGGGAGCGTATAACAAAGCCGTTCGCGCTTGCAAAGGACCAAATCACGGCCGGCGCATTTGCTCGAAGCGGGCCGGAAAGCTCCCGTGCGCCAATGATTTGTCGGCATTTTAGGCGTCCGGGGGCGGAGGGCGGAACCAATCGCGCGGAATTCCGTCATCCCCGGGCGCCATGGATCGGGCCGCCAGTTCGACCCAATCCGCCCGGAGCCTCTGGCGCGCCGGGTTTCAAGGGAGCTGATTCGATGCCAGCCATTGCAACCGACCTGATGCGGGCCGTGCCTTCGATCGTCCCGAGCGACATTCCCGCCATGAGCGACGACGAATGCCTGCTTCGGCTCGCGCAAGCCATTGAAGCGCACGATACCGACCATTTGGATGAAGTCGCGCGGCTGATCGCCCGGCTCGCCGTCACGGTCGAATAGGCGGCCTTTCCGCTTCACGCGCGGATGGCCTTATCCGCGGCCGGGCGCATGTTGCGTTTTGCCGGAGCTTGTACCAAAGATGGCCTCGGCTTTCAGCCGTCGGTTCCAGTTCTCTTGCGGTAACGCCGCATGCTTTCAGGGTCTTAGCCCAAGGGTCTTAGCCTATGTCCGGTTTTGCGGCCGCGCGCCAGAATATGGTCGATGGTCAGGTGCGTCCGAGCGACGTGACCGACTCCCGAATCATCGATGCCATGCTGGCGGTGCCGCGTGAGGCCTTCGTTCCCGAGAACAAGCGGGCTCTGGCCTATCTGGACCTCGATCTCGATGTCAGCGAAGGCGGCGCGGCCAAGCGCTACCTGATCAAGCCGGCGGTGCTGGCGAAGATGCTGCAGGCGGCCGAGATCAGGGAGAGCGACCGCATCCTGGTGGTCGGCTGCGCCACCGGATACGCCGCCGCCGTGATCGCCCGATTCGCATCCCCGGTGAGCGCGACGGAGAGCGACTCGGCGCTGGCGGCGAAGGCGCAGGCGACCCTGGCTGCCAATGGCTGTGGAAATGTCACGGTCCGGACCGCGGCCGCTGCGGATGGAGATCCGGCGGGCGCGCCTTATGATGTGATCGTGCTTAACGGCGCAACCGAGATCGTGCCGGAGCAGCTCTACGGGCAATTGCGCAGCGGCGGCCGATTGGTCGGCGTTTTTGCGACGTCGCGGCCGGCACGGGCTACCATCGTGACCGCTTCACACGGCGATTTCGGTAATCGCACACTGTTCGATGCTGCTGCCCCGGTACTGCCGGGCATGGAACTTGTTCCAGCCTTCGTTTTCTAGCCTTTCAGCCCTTTCGACGCCCAATATTCGCCCTCCGTGGCCGGCTAAATCCTCTTCGAAATCAGAAGTGTGGCCGGATTGCCCCACGTGAAGAGTTTCGACGGCCTATGCTTCCGGAGTGGTTCCGTCGGGCTTACGTGCGGACTAAGGTGAGCTGGGACTCACTTCGAATGAAGCGACGTTCGGTTAATGATCATGTGGGACCATTGGTCATGGGCCGGGCGACCAAATAGATCGGATTGCTTGGGATGCGTGGGGTGAAGGAATTTGCCGGAGCTGCAGCTTCGGCCCTTCTATTAGTGTTCATGGGCTCGACACCCGTCTTGGCCGACACGATTGAGGCGGCCTTGGTGCGCGCCTATCAGAATAATCCGCAGCTCAATGCGCAGCGCGCGCAGGTGCGCATCACTGACGAGAACGTGCCGCAGGCGCTGTCGGGTTATCGGCCGAGAGTCGCGGTCACGGCGAGCGCGGGTTACCAATATACGGACACGCTGAGCACGCAGGGCGGCGACGCGAACAACCTCGTGCGCACCAATATTCACGGCGCCAATCCGCCGCGCAGCGTCGGCGCCACCATCACGCAGACGCTCTTCAACGGCCAGCAGACCGCGAACCGGACCAGGGCCGCGGAGAGCCAGGTCTCCGGCGCGCGCGAAGCCTTGCGTTCGCTTGAGTCGACCGTCTTGCTCAGCGCTGCGACCATCTACATGGACTATCTGCGCGATGCGGCGATCGTCGAAGTGCAGAAGAGCAACGTCCGCGTGCTCGAGCAGACGCTGAAGCAGACGCGCGATCGCTTCAACGTCGGCGAAGTCACCCGCACCGACGTTGCGCAGTCGGAAGCCCAACTCGCCGCCGGCAAGACGCAGCTCCTGACCGCAGAAGCCAATCTGAACACGACGCGCTCGAACTTCCGTCGCATCATCGGCAACGAGCCGCAAAACCTGGCGCCGGGCTCGCCGGTCGACCGCTTCCTGCCGGCGACACTGCCGGCTGCCGTCGAACTTGGCCTGACGCAAAATCCGAACGTCACCGCGGCGATGTTCGGCATCGACGTCAGCTTCCTCCAGGTCAAGGTGGCCGAAGGCGCGCTGTTGCCGGTGGTCACGCTGCAGGCATCGGTGCAGCAGTCCTATGAGCAGAGCCTGATCCAGTTCCGCTCGTTCGGCGCGTCCGCGGTCGCGCAGCTCAACGTTCCGATCTATCAGGGCGGCGCCGAATATTCGCTGATCCGGCAGTCCAAGGAAACGGCAGCGCAACAACGTCTCGTGCTCGATCAGACCCGGGATCAGACCCGCGCCAATGTGGTCACGGCATGGGGGCAGCTCGTCGCCGGCAAGGCGCAGGTCGCTTCCGCCCAGTCGCAGGTGCAGGCGTCGGAAATTGCGCTCAATGGCGTGCGCGAGGAAGCCAAGGCCGGACAGCGAACCACACTCGACGTGCTGAACGCGCAGCAGGCGCTGGTCAACGCGCGCGTTGCGCTCGTCACCGCGCAGCATGATCGCGTGGTTGCGTCCTATTCCGTGCTGAACCAGGTCGGACGGCTGCAGCCGCAGGTGCTCAACTTGCCGACCACGATCTACGACCCGAGTGTGCACTATCATCAGGTGCGGGATAGCTGGGCCGGCGTTCGGACACCCGACGGCCGCTGATATCTGAGTCTATTCCCGCACAGTCGGGACGAATATCGACGCCCGGCGCCTGTTGCGCCGGGCGCTTTGCTTGCAATCATTTGTGGCCATGACGTACCGTTTCCTGGGCGAGCTGAGCGATTCGCGATCCGCGTCCTTGCATTCGCATGGACGCGCGTCGGGTCGCACATTTGAGGGGAGCAGGTCCTCCCGCGCGGTGCGGCGGGCGGGCTTGATCTGGGGACAAGTCAGGCTTCTGCGATGAAAATCCCGACCTGCATTTCCGGAACCGGCAATTCCTCCGCGGCTTTGGTATAAAATGGTTTCGATGTGGAGTCGGAGATGACGCAGCCTGCAAAGGTCCAAGAGCCCTCGATGGAGGAGATTCTGGCGTCGATCCGTCGCATCATCGCCGACGACGAGGCGAAGCCTGCGGCCGCCAAGCCGGAGGCCGCGCCGGCACCGAAACCGATGATGAAGGACATTCCGCCCTCGGCGCTTGCTCCCAAGCCGGCGGCGCCCAAGCCCGCGCCGGCTCCGCCGCCACCGCCTGCGCCCGAACCGGCAGCCAGCAACAACCAGGATGACATCGACGCGATGCTGGCGAGCCTCGATGCGGCGACACCCGAGGCCGATATCAGGCCGGCGCCGCAGCCCGAGGCCGACGTGTTCGAACTCACCGACGAGATGGCGTTGCCTGACCCGGCACCGCCACCGCCGCCGGCGGCGTCGTTCAGCAAGATCGAGCCGGCGGACGACATCGAATTCAGCGAGGCCCGCAGGGCAAGGCAACCGGTTCACGAGCCGTCGTTCGATAACTCACCACCTGGGCCGGCGATCTTGTCGCATTCAACCGTTTCCGCCGTAGAGTCCGCCTTCAATTCCCTGGCCAATACCGTGCTGAGCAACAACGCGCGAACATTGGAAGATCTGGTCAAGGAAATGCTGCGGCCGATGCTGAAGTCCTGGCTGGATGACAATCTGCCGGGGTTGGTGGAGCGGATCGTCAAGGCCGAGATCGAGCGGGTTTCGCGCGGGCGCTAGTTCCAGGACGCCGGGCGAGACTGCATCAGGGCCCCATCCGGACATTCAAACCGGCGTTATCGCGGCTTCCGGCTGCCCCGGACCGAAGTTGTCAGGTTGACTTGAGGCGCTGTGGCGGGTTTCTAGGGGCCGTCCGGCGTCGATCACATCAGAACCGGCCACTACCACGTTGATTTGACGCGTATTCTTTGAGCAGTCCGGTAACGGATGGCTCGAAGGCGTTCCCCCAGCACCCAACTGCATTGTCATGATCGAGAAAAACTACCAGCCCGCCGATATCGAAAGCCGCATGTCCCGGATCTGGGAGGAGAGCGGCGCGTTCATGGCCGGCCGCCCGGAACGGAAGGACGCCGCGCCGTTCACCATCGTGATCCCGCCGCCGAACGTGACGGGCTCGCTGCATATGGGCCACGCGCTGAACAACACGCTGCAGGACATCCTCTGCCGCTTCGAGCGGATGCGCGGCCGTGACGTGCTGTGGCAGCCCGGCACCGACCATGCCGGCATCGCGACCCAGATGGTGGTCGAGCGCCAATTGATGGAACGGCAGGAGCCGGGCCGCCGCGACCTCGGCCGCGCCAAATTCCTCGAACGCGTCTGGCAGTGGAAGGCCGAGAGCGGCGGCACCATCGTCAACCAGTTGAAGCGCCTCGGCGCTTCCTGCGACTGGTCGCGCGAACGTTTTACGATGGACGAGGGCCTGTCGCGCGCGGTCGTGAAGGTGTTCGTCGAGCTTCACCGCGAAGGCCTGATCTATAAAGACAAGCGGCTGGTCAACTGGGACCCGAAACTGCTCACCGCGATCTCCGATCTTGAGGTGCAGCAGGTCGAGGTCAAGGGCAGTCTCTGGTATCTGCGCTATCCGATCTCGGGCAAGACGTTCAGTCCTGAAGATCCCTCGACCTTTGTCGTCGTGGCGACGACGCGGCCCGAGACGATGCTCGGCGACACCGCGGTGGCGATTCATCCAGACAATGAACGCATCGGCCGCCTGATCGGCCAGCACGTCATCCTGCCACTGGTCGGCCGCCGCATCCCGATCGTCGGCGACGATTACGCCGATCCCGAAAAGGGATCGGGCGCGGTCAAGATCACGCCGGCGCATGACTTCAACGACTTCGAGGTCGGCAAGCGTCACAACCTGCCGCAGATCAACGTGTTCGATCGCGAGGGCTGCATGACCCTCGTCGACAACGAGGACTATCTGCGCGGATTGCCGGAAGGCGCGCTGATGCTCGCCGAAGAGCTGCACAATGTCGACCGCTTCGCCGCGCGCAAGAAGATCGTGGCGCGGCTGGAAGATTTCGGCTTCCTGGAAAAGATCGAGCCGAACACGCACATGGTGCCGCACGGCGACCGCTCCAACGTGGTCATCGAGCCCTATCTGACCGACCAGTGGTATGTCGACGCCAAGACCATGGCGCAGCCGGCGATTGCGGCCGTGCGCTCGGGCGCGACCAGCTTCGTGCCGAAGAACTGGGAGAAGACCTATTTCGAGTGGATGGAGAACATCCAGCCCTGGTGCATCTCGCGCCAGCTCTGGTGGGGCCACCAGATTCCGGCCTGGTACGGGCCTGACGGCAAGGTGTTCGTTGCCGAGACCGAGGAAGAAGCCGTCGGCAACGCGCTCGGCTATTACGTCGAGCAGGAAGTCATCACGGAAGAGCAGGGGCGGGCGATGGCGGAAGACCCCGCCAAGCGTGAGGGTTTCATCACCCGCGATGAGGACGTGCTCGACACCTGGTTCTCCTCGGGCTTGTGGCCGTTCTCGACGCTCGGCTGGCCCGACGACACCGCGGAAGTGAAGCGCTATTACCCGACCAGCGTGCTCGTCACCGGCTGGGACATCATCTTCTTCTGGGTCGCCCGCATGATGATGATGGGCCTGCACTTCATGAAGGATGCGCCGTTCTCCACCGTGTACATCCACCGTCTCGTCCGCGACGAGAAGGGCGCGAAGATGTCGAAGTCGAAAGGCAACGTCATCGATCCGCTCGGCGTGATCGACGATTTCGGCGCCGACGCGCTGCGCTTTGCGCTGGCGCGCGGGGCTGCGCATAACCACGACATCAAGCTCTCGCCGCAACTCGTCGAGGTCAATCGCAATTTTGCGACCAAGCTCTGGAATGCGTGCCGCTTTGCCGAGATGAACAGCTGCGACAAGCCCGACGGCTTCGAGCCGACGGCGGCGAAGGAAACGTTGAACCGCTGGATCGCGCACGAAACCTCGCGCGCCACGCGCGAGGTGACCGAGGCGATCGAGGCCTATCGCTTCAACGACGCGGCGAACGCGATGTATCGCTTCGTCCTGAACATTTATTGCGACTGGTATGTCGAATTGGCAAAACCCTTGCTGATGGGCGAGGAGGGCGCGGCGAAAGCCGAGACCCGTGCCATGGTGGCATGGGCGCGCGACGAAATCCTCAAGCTGCTGCACCCGTTCATGCCGTTCATCACCGAAGAGCTCTGGGCGGTGACGGCGAAGCGCGACGGCCTCCTGGTGCTGGCCCAATGGCCGCGCAAGGCGAGCGCGGTGACCGAGGAACAGATCGCGTCGATGGCGATGGCGGGTCCGGGCGATCCCTTGATCGCGCCCGTGATGGCCGCGCTCGACGCCGGTGATTTCAGCGATCCCGCGGCCGAGGCCGAGATCGGCTGGGTAGTCGATCTCATCACCGCCATCCGCTCGTTGAAATCGGAAATGAACATCCCGCCGGCAACCTTGATTTCGTTGGTGCTGTCGGCTGCGTCTGCTGAAACCAAGGATCGCGCGGGACGCTGGAGCGACATCGTCAAGCGTCTGGCGCGTCTGTCGGACATCTCGTTCGCCGATCGCCCGCCCGAGGGCGCGGTGCAGTTGCTCGTGCGCGGCGAAGTGGTGGCACTGCCACTCAAGGGCGTGATCGACCTCTCGGCCGAAAGGACCCGGCTCGACAAGGAAATCGTCAAGGCCGACGCCGACATCAAGCGCGTCGACGCCAAGCTTTCCAACGAGAAGTTCGTGGCGAATGCGCCCGAAGAGATCGTCGAAGAGGAAAAGGAAAAGCGCGAGGCGGCGGTTGCGCGCAAGGCCAAGCTGCAGGAAGCACTGGAGCGGCTGAAGCTGGCGTCCTGACGGACGCAAGACGCCGAACCATCCCCGTCACTGCGAGCGAGGCGAAGCAATCCATAGCGCCACACGCGGAGAGGTGGATTGCTTCGTCGCTTCGCTCCCTTGCGCAAACGCTTCGCGTTTGTCGCAGGCAATGACGACTGAGAGAGTCATCATCGAGGGCCTGATCGATGCTCGACCACGTCTCCATCACCGTATCCGATTTCGCCGCCGCCGAACGCTTCTACGACGCCATCATGGCCGCCCTCGGCGTCGTCAAGGTCGGCCGCAGCGACCGCTGGCTCGGCTACGGCGAACGCGCCGACGCGCAGTATCCGGACCGCGTCTACCTTGCGATCTACCGGGGCGAGAGGCCGGACGAAGCCACCAGCCGCCACTGGTGCTTCAAGGCCAGATCGCGAGCCGAAGTCGACGCCTTCTGGCGCGCCGGCATCGCCGCCGGCGGCACCGACGACGGCCCACCAGGCCTCCGCCACTACCACGCCGCCTATTACGCCGCCTTCCTGCGCGACCCCGACGGCAACAAGGTCGAGGCGGTGTGCCACCGGGCGGAGTAGCGCGGGAGAATTGTAGCCCGGATGAGCGAAGCGATATCCGGGGCCAGTGGTCCCGCTACTTGCTATCGCAGCGAAGCCCGGGCAGCGTCACTAAACCCGAATTTAATGGAAGCGACGGAGAGCGAGCCCCACCTGTTCATTGTGTAACGGTCTTGGCACAGCAACTCGAAAGGGCAAAGCCATGAAAGTCGCAATGACAGTGCTGGTCGCTGTGTCAATGCTCTCAAGCACGTATGCATTCGCCAATACGGCGCATCATGAAGCTGTAGTCAGATACGCTGCTCCGCACGTCGTCCTGCATCCGAACTACGGCAATCCGAACGGAAATCCGGATGGTCCGACCACGTTGAGCGGCACTGGCGATTCTCAATTCGGCGGCACGTCGGCCGGCACCAGCGGCTACAACTAGGTGCGAAGCAGCAGCGAGGACGAAGCGTGGCCCGGATGAGCGGCTTGTCCGCCGTAGCTCAACGAGCGAAGGCGGAAGCGGCATCCGGGCCACGCTTCGTCCTCGCAGGTCGCTCATGCAGGCGCCTTACTTGCTATGACAGCGATTCGAGGCCCTGCGGGCGCTGCGCGAATACACGAATTTTCTCCGCAACTTCAAGGTGATTTGCCCCGTCCAGCCGTCATCGCGAAAATATTCCGCTTCGCGCGAGACCCAAATCACCCGTAAAACTCCGGCCATCCCGTTCCGAGAGAGGGGCGTTGGCCATCGTCACGAACGTTGGGGCGGGTTGCGGTGGACGCGGCAGCGTCGGGCGCGTGATTGTGGTCGCAGGGCGGTTATCCGTGAGTGAACCCAGCGCGCAGACGACCGGCGCTTAAACGCCTCCCGTCAGAAGCTTCGACCGGCAGGCACTTTGGCTGGTTGACGTCTTTGGCAGAGGTCGCTGCGTACGGCAAAACCGTGTGGACTATATTATGCAATCCCGTGAAAGACGCTGAAAGCAACAAAACTCTATAAAACAAGCGGTTTGGCGCTATGCTATGCCAGCCGTTTTCAGCGCATTTCATCAAATCTAGGTCCATGGGACCTAAGCGATGGAGATTGCACACGATGACCACCCGGCCAAGCCAAACCGCCGACGAAGCCACCAACAAACCCGTCCCTGCCAAGCGGCAGCGCCGCAGCATCATCCTCACCGACCGGCTCTGCGAGAAGCGCGTCACCCAGCGGGACAAAATCTACGACCGCAAATGTCCCGGCCTGTTCGTCTCCATCACGCCGCGCGGTGTGGCGACCTTCTCGGTCAAGTACACCGACAAGGCTGCTGGCCGCCAGCGCATCGGCTGGCTCGGCGTCTACAATCCGGAGACCTTCACGGTCGATCACGCCCGCAGCGAGGTCTGGCGGCTCAAGGGCAAGGGCGGCGATGCCGTGGCTGCTACCTTCCGCCAACAGAAAGCCGCCACTGCCAAGCGCGGCAAGACCGTCGATGAGATCATCGAAGAGCGGATCGCGTGGATTCAGGTGCCGGTCAAGAAGCCTGACGGGGAAATGCGGCCCCGGCTCGAAAGCTGGGAATGTACCGCGAGCCACCTCCGGCGCTTGGTCAGCCCGCGCCTTGGCAAGAAGCTCGCCAGCGACGTCACCAAGAACGACATTGCCAGCCTGTCCAACGACATTGTTGCCGGACGCCACGGCGGCAAGCCATCGGTCTCCAATGCCCGGCACATGCGCCGCGCCGCGTCAGCCCTGTTCAATTGGGCCGCCGAGGCGGGCCGCGAATACGTGACGGCCAGCCCGTGCGTCAACCTGCCGAAGCTCGACGCCGAGCATGCGCGTACCCGCGTGTTGTCTGCCGACGAGATCAGAATTTTCTGGCACGGTCTGGACCGGGAGGACTTGCCGTGGGATCGCAAGACGCGGCTGGCGCTCAAGTTTGAACTCGTGACCATGCTGCGCTCGGGCGAACTGCTTCCCGCCCATCGTGACGAACTGCTGGCGCTTGATGGCGACGCGCCTTGTATCCGCGTCCCTGCCAAGCGGGTCAAGAAGCGCCGCGTGATCGAGCAGCCGTTATCCGATCTGGCGGTCGAGATCATCCGCGAGGCAATGGCCACCGAGGGCCAGCAATTCGTGTTTGAAAGCCCGCTCTATCCGGGCCAGCCGATGCACCGCACCTCGATGGCGACCGCGCTGCGCGGTACCCAGCACGAAAACAACAAGGACAAGAGCAAGAAACCGGGTCTTTGCGAACTGCTCGGCCTCAAGAAGTTCACGCCGCACGACCTGCGCCGTACCGCCGCGACCTTGGCCGGTAACCTTGGTTACTCGGATGCCGCGATTGCCAAGTGCCTCGACCACGCCGTGACCAAGGATGACGGGGAGCGGATCAACCGCGTCACTGGCATTTACAACCAATCGAAACGCATGCAGCAGAAGCGTGCCGTGCTTGAAGGCATCGCCGCCGCGCTGCGGCGGATCGTTGGCGAGCCCGCAGAAAAGGCCGTCGAGCAACCAAAGGTGCTCGTCGCGGCGTAAAATCCGGAGGCGCGGCGGCACAAAAGCCATAGCGGTACGGCAGCGGTTGTAATAAAGTTTCGCACAAAGGAGATCACCACTCTGGATGAGGCGCGCGCCTCGCGCGCCGTGGAGGAAGGTGATGTCCCTCGAACTTATCGAACTGCTCAAAGAAGTGCGCGCCACGCGCGACAATTTCGGTGATGCCGACAGCCACCGCAACGCCCGCATCGACCAACTCGAAGCCACCATCAACGACTTCGCGCGCCGCATCGGCCGCCCCGGCTATAACGGCGAAGGCGGCTTCGTCGATGAGCGCAGGCGCTCGTCAGATTATCTGCGGCTTCGCCATCTCTTGAAGGCCGGTTCATCTGCACCACGCATCGATTTCGCGCCGGAGGAGATCGATTCTGCCGCTATCGCGCGTAGGGCCTTTGGCTCCTATTTGCGATCCGGTGACTTTCAGCGGATGCCAGAGGTTGAGCGCAAGAGCCTGTCCGAGTTCACGATGGGCAATATCGGCCTTCTGGTGCCGCCGGAAGTTTCGGACCGGATTTTGTCGTGCCTTGCCGACCCCGGCGACCTGACTGGCGTCGTCGATAACATGACGATCTCATCGAGCGCGGTGCAATTCCTGATCGATAATTTCGACGGCGAGGAATTGTTCGGTTGGGCCTGTCAAGAAACGTGCGCCTTCAACCAGCCCGGAGCCGATATCGCCAAGGGATTGAGCCAGCTCGAACTTCGGCCAGAGGAATTGCGCGGCCTGATCTGCGCCAGCCGCTCATTCCTAGAAGACGCCGCGGTTGACATCGAAGGCTGGATCGCGCGCAAGGGCCAGCAGGGCGTGCGCCGGATCGCGAGCCGCGCCATCGCGGTCGGTAGCGGCGTCGGCATGCCCATGGGCATTCTCAATCCGAATGCTGGCATCCCGGTATGCGAGACCTCGGCGCTGACGCCTGCGGGGCAGTTTACGTGGCAAGATTTGGTCGGACTGTTGTTCGAGGTGCCAGTCGAATACCACAGCAATGGCGTTTGGCTGATGAACCAGCGCACGCTAGGCCAAGCCTTCTCGATGAGTGATGCTGCCGGTCGCCCGATACTAATTCAGGATTTGCAAAATCCGTTGCGCTGGATGCTGCTCGGCCATCCGGTCATCGTGAGTAATTTTTTCCCGGACGTGATTCCTGGCGCTACTCCAGTGGCTTTCGGCAATTGGAAGGAAACGTATCTGCTGGTCAACCGACGCGCGCTTACAATGCTCCCTGATCCCTATTCCGCGGGATGGTGTGTGCTGTATCGGCTATTTGCCCGGCTCGGCGGCGGAATCATTTGCCCAACAGCCGCTCGGCTGTTGAGGATCAAATAAGGGAGGATGCCATGATCTTTGCAACTCCCAACGACGAGGCCGGGCGCATGCTCTGCCTGGCAACCATGAAGCTGATCGCGCGCAGTGGCAGTCAGGCGACGCACTTGGACGAGGCGGATCGCGTCCATCAGTGGAAGATGGCGAAGCGTGGGCGCTTTGCCTTCATCGAAAAACCGGAGGATGCGCGGCTGCCGCGAAGGATCGATTGTTATGCAATCAAGGAGACACGCGGCGATGCATTCCGGCTCGACCCCAAGCGCAAGCTATTCTCGCTGCATTACAAGGACAAGGGCAATCCACCGGGCCTGCATTTGATCATCCTGCAGCCGTGCGAGGCATGGTTGGCCGAAATGATGCTAGTGCTGTTTACGGCATTAGATGAGCGAGACTAAAGCGCAGGCAATCGCCGCCGCGACTGCATTGCGCTGACTAAATCAGTGTGCAAGCGCTTTGCCGAGGCGCAGTATTTTGTCGCCCACGATCCTTCGGCACTGCGGAAATGCCGTGCAAGCGACGGTGGACCAAGTAGCAATCGTGATAGGCTTCGGCAGTGGAATCTCGCTGCGCCTGATTGTGACGAACTTCCAAGTAAACTCGAACGGCGGCTTTATGACGATCTTATCATTATCAAATGTGTAATGCCGCGGCTCGGCATGCGCCTTCGACCACCCGCAAATGCAAAGTACTATCGTCAAGGCAAGGCTAAATGCTCTGAACGTCATGTGAGCCTCCTATGGCTTTAGTATTGGTGATTGCAGGGTGCTAACCTCTGCAATCGTTCAGATCGGTGATGTAGATCACAGGGTGGGATGGTTCCTTGCACCTGTGGTGCGCGGTCAAGGCCAGTAGCGCCCGTCCCAGGGTCGCGCCCCAAGCCCTAGTGGCTTGCCGATTCCCTTCACGGTGACGCATTCTTTCAATCCATGGGCACCAGATCACGGGAAGCGATATACGGCGGTTCAATACGAGCGGCGACCCTACAAGCGTAGCCCTATCTAGTGGCGCTGCGGCCGACGAAAATTTCGGCTAACGATCCGGCGCGTACATGGTGGCCGGGCGAGCGAGACTGAGAGAAACCATGTCCGCATTTCGCTCACGAGCGGACATCCGCGTGGACATCGTGCGTCCGCTAGGGCCAAAGGCGGACATTGCATGCTAGAGTATGCAGCAACGCCCTCCCTCTCCATGAAACACAGGTACTCGATATGGGGCAATTGCTAAGGCTCGGCGATGTGATTGACAGGCTCTCCGAATTCGACAGTGAGGATACCGTCTACGCCTCCGAGCCGTGGACAGAGAAATCAGAAGCGGTGGTAGCGCGCGAACCGGACGACGGCGGGCTTCCGTCCGATGCGCTGCATGCGGGAATGAAGTATTTTTTGGAAGTCGGTATCGCGAATGAAGTTGTGCAAGACTGGGTTGCTTCATTGAACGAGCGACCAGAACCATCAGCCGTTTGTCGGCGCGTGATAGACTATGCGATCAATGATGCTTAGCTTGTGCAGGAGAAATTTAGCCTGTCCGCTAGGGGTCAAAAGGCGACCTGCGGACGCGGCTGATTTAGGTCTGTTTAACCCCCAAAAGCGGACGTCGAAAGATTAGCGCGTCCGAAAATGCCAGCCTAGCGCCGACGCCACCGTCGAGCCGCAAGCTGTAGTGGCTTGCCGATCCCAGTCTGGCTGACGCATTCTTTCGGCCCATGGGCACCCGGTCACGCGAATCCATCTACGGCAGTTCGATACGGGCGGCAGCGGAGCGCGCGGCCGAGGCACGCAAGGAAGCTGACCGGCTGGCCTGCGAGGCTTGGAACAAGCGCATGCTCGGCTTCCAGGGTCCAGCCCAGCCGTCGCCCGCGCTGGGTGACGCGCTGAATGCGGGCTATCGCTATCTGGAAGTCAAATGCCTTGGCTGCAACACGCACCAGACCGTCGCGCTCGACGTGGTGCGACGGCCGAAGGCGACACCTATCCATGAGCTAGAACGATATATGCGCTGCAAGGATTGCTCGCGGCTTCAAGGGCGGCCATACAAGCGCAGCCACCTCGTGGCGCTACGGCAGACAAAGATTTCGGCGAACAGTCCACCCTCGACATGGTGGCCGGGCGAGCGGTAGGTGGAAGGGCAAATGAACGACATTTTCAGCCCAGAGACTTGGGATTGGCTTTCCACGGTATGGAAGGCCGCCGTCGGCGCGGGCATCGGGACGGCAGCAGTTCAGGGTGGTGTTGCCCTTTACCGGGACCGAACACAAAAGAATGAGAAAGCCGCCTATCTCGCCTTGCGCTTAGCCGTTCTACTGGAGGGTTACGCTTCCAAATGCTGCGATTTTTACTTTGACAATTTGAACGCAGCGGAGCCGCAGGATGAACCATATCCAGCTTGGCGAACGGATTTGCCCGAGATGCCTGAACTTCCGGACGATACCGAGGCTTGGCGCGCGATGGATAAGAAGTTGCTGGCCAAATGCTTGGAGTTTCCTAATCGAGTTCGTGCAAGTCAGAATGCGATTGAATCTTGCGCTGAATACACGATGGATGATCTCGGCGTGACGCTGGACGAACAGGCGTCTGCCCGCGGCGTAGAAGCTTGCGAGATCGCCGCGTCGCTGCGGTCCACGTACAAGCTTGGTCGAGCCGAACCTGTGTTCGACTATTACAGCAGACTTCTCCAAGTCCTGAAAACGTCGAAGCAGCAACGCGAAGAACGCGAGAAGTCTCAAGCCGAATTTCTGCGGGAGTTGTCAGCGAGAGAGAGCAGCTTTCCGGGCTGAAAAGTGTCAACGAGCTATGTGTAACCTCTACAGCATCACCACGAACCAAGAAGCGATCTCGCGCCTGTTCCGCGTCGTCAACCGCTATGTCGGCAACCTCGCGCCGATGCCGGGCGTGTTCCCGGATTATCCTGCCCCAGTGATCCGCAACACTGACGCCGGCACTGAGATGACCCTGATGCGTTGGGGCATGCCACCACCACCACGCACTGGCGGGCCGCCCGTCACCAACATCCGCAACACCTCATCGCCGCATTGGCGCGGCTGGCTCAAGCCGGAGAACCGATGCTTGGTACCGGCCAATAGTTTTGCCGAGTACGCGCCGGAGCCAAACCCGGAGACCAAGAAGAAGGACGTAGTGTGGTTCGCGCTCAACAATGACCGGCCGCTGTTCGTCTTCGCGGGCATCTGGACGACGTTCAACGGTAGTCGGGGCACCAAGTCGAAGCCGATACCGGGGCCGCATCAGGTCTACGGCTTTCTGACCACGGCACCCAACGCCATCGTCGAGCCAATCCATCCAAAGGCAATGCCGGTGATATTGACGACCGATGAGGAGCGGGACATCTGGATGCGCGCGCCATGGGATGAAGCCAAGGCGATGCAGCGGCCATTGGCGGACGATGCGCTGAGGATTGTGATGCGAGGTGCGGACAAGGAAGATATTGCCAACGCTACTTGAAATACTCCGCAGAATGCCAATTCTGCCGGTTTAAGCGCCAACGCGAAAACGAAGATGGGTGCAACTCAGGAAAACCTGTGGACTGTAAATTGCTCCTGCTCGCGAGTACAGCCTCTGATGTGCAATCTGGAACAATCGATTCGCACGAAGGAAGGCTGCGCAGTGCCCGCATATCCTTACGTTCCGAGCCCCGAGAAGGTGATTGCACTTCTCAAGAAAATTGAGGGTATGGGCATTCCTCAGAAATTCACGAACAAAACCCTAAAAAGCCTTGGGTTTACGAGTAGCAACGACCAGCGGCTACTTGGTGTTATTAAATTCATTGGGCTTGTTGATCAGTCCGGCGGACCAGCGCCACTGTGGTCCGAATACCGCCGAGGCCCGAAGACTGCCCTAGCTAAAGCCGTTCGCGCCGCCTATTCGGACCTCTTCCAACATTTCCCAAATGCCAACGAACGGGACGCGGAGGCCCTAAGAACCTATTTCGCAGCGAGCAGCAGCTTGGGTTCAGTCGCCGTCGGACAGATGGTCAGCACGTTCAAAGCGCTCTGTCAGCTCGGTGATTTTTCGACTTCGGATGGTTTTGAGGACAACGAAATCGAACCAGCCGTAAGGGTCAAAGAAATTCCAGCCGCACGGCAGGCAGCGATTAACTACTCGGGAGCGGGCGAATTGACTGTTAACATCAACATTCAATTGCAGTTGCCTGCCGATGCAACGGCGGACACATATGACCGGTTCTTCGAGGCGATGCGAAAACATCTTCTCGCTCCGGCCTGATTGATGTTCGATCAGCTAGTAAAACGCGCTGTCAAGTTCGAGCAGGCCGCACACAAGCTGCTGAGTATGCACGAGGGCGCGGCATCTCGCGTAGTGGATGCTCGCCAGTCACTCGCCCGTGTCACTGCGCTGTCCATCAAGCAGGAAGACATGGTCAAGCAGGCGGTTCGCTGCATTGAGGTTGAGGTCTTCCGGGCTGCGCACGTTCTAGCCTTCGCGGCCTTTATTGATTACCTGCACGAACTTGCTGGGCGCGATGATTTTGTTGCGCTCAATGCCGCGCGCGATAAGTGGAACATTGCGTCCGTTGAGGATATTCGGGAGAGGTTTAGCGATCACAATTTCATTGAAGGTCTGGAAGCAGCAAAGCTGATCACCAAAGCTGAAAAGAAAGCGTTTCAGGGCCTACTCACCCGGCGCAACGAGTGTGCCCACCCATCCGATTTCTATCCTGACATGAACCAATCACTTGGTTATGTGTCGGAAGCGCTGTCGCGAATTGAAGCTCTCAAAAGCAGGTATCCTTAACGCCGCCGCTGATCCGAAGAGACGCAGCCCTATGCCTAGCGGATCGCCACAAAAGCCACCTGGGCGGAGCCGCAATTGCTGGCCGAAATCGAACACCGCGTGAAATCCGCCGAAGGCAAGGTGCGCCCATCCATTCCGCCGCGTGCCAGCAGCGAGGCTTTCTTTGGAGGTTGCCGGGCGATGTCAGGCCCCCGGCAGGTAGGCGTTATGCCTGCCGCCATATCGATGTCGAACGATCCATCCCGGTCAATAGCGCTGGTCTCACTCGCCGCACGAGCGAAGGCAGGGCGCTCATCAACGCGCGCAGAACTAACAATGCAGCGCAATTACCAGCGTTTCCATTTGTGTAACCACGAGAAGTCCGGTTTTTCCCTTGGACGCTGAGGTGCGCTCGGCTGCGGTTCCAGCTTAAACTTGGCCGGATCGACGCCCGTGGCTTCAATCAACCTGTTCCTGAAAAGCTCAACGTCGCCGAAGTAGTTCGGATAGGCGGCTTTCAGGTTTTCGATGTCATCAACTTCAACCAGCACGGTGTTGAACCGGCCATTGGTAGCACTTGGATCGATGCTCTCCGCATTGTCGTAGGATTGAACCGCGTACATAGGACCGTACTGCGGATCGACCTTCACCGAATTGCTGTTTCGGTCATAGCGGATCAGATAATAGTCCGGCTTGTTTCTTGGATCGAAAACATAATTGTCGGTGATCATCACCGCCTGCCGGAGGTCTTCAAGGGTTTGGACCGCGTTGAGTTGTTCGTTCAGCGCGGCGATCTCGGCAACGCGATCTCTTCGTTCCCCATCAGCCTCCGCGCAACCCTCGATCAACAAAAACTCGCTCGACATCAGACGGAATAATCTGAGCCATTCGGGATTGCCTTGACCGGCTTTCATATCCTCTCGGCGAAACAGACCCACCGCCTCAACGGCAGTTGCCCATGAGTGCTGTAGACGGGTTCTTATCTGGATTTCCACGCGGCGATCATTGTAGACCTCATCATCGCCTTTGCCGCGAAACTTAAAAACCATGTGATGGCTCCGGTAGCCATCCGGCTTCGGTTTGATGATGTAGTCGTCCTCCCGGTGCAGCGTGTGCAGCGAATTGTGCCGCATCGAAGTGATCAAGGCATTGGCGTCCTCGATAGTCGGCAAAACCGCGCGACAGCCCGCTAGATCCTGAACCTGATTCAGATGCGATGAGATGGCGCGAAGTTTCCTGCGGACTGATGGCATGCGTTTCAGACGTGCCATGGTAAATCCGCCAGCGATCTTATTGCGGCGAATTTGACCACTCAACTCATAACGAATTTTGCTCATCGGATAAGCATGCGAATCGCGCCAGTTGTTGGCGATCCTGAAAACCTGTCGGATTGTTTCCGCCGTTTCATCGGTCCAGATGAGATCGGTGGCCAGTGCTTCTCCAGCCCTCCTCACGTCTCCCATGGTGTATTTGAAGCGCGGAAATTCGGCCACGAGTTCAGGCATCCGATTCGGGTGAGCAATCCATGGTAGGATTTGCGCTTGGAAGGATGCAAGCGCGGCTTCAAGGAGTTGCGGGACCGTGACCCTGAGGATGATGCCCATCCCCTTGTGGTGACTGACCTGACGGCTCCCCAAGGCTACGGGTAAGCGCGTCACGCAAGGCCGTGGCGCAGTCGCGGCCCAGGCGCTGGAGGAGAAACGGCGCAACGCGATCCGGGTAGCGGCGCAAGTGCTCCAGATTGAGCGGAAGGCCTCCTTGCATGGCCGGGAACGTCGGCGCGGCGGGCTTGGCAACCTCCTTGGCTGCCAAGGCTTTGCGGTGGCGGCGCTGGCGCTCGGCGGCGGTCATCGCACGGTCAAAGATTGCATGGCGGCTCATCGGGGGCCTCCATTCGTGACGTCACGAATGATAGTCCGGCCGCCAGTGCTGGCAAGGAAAAATCTCGCTCATGAAATCAATGGTTTGCATGGGTGGATCGAGGCGTGGTTGGTGCCGGGACCTTTGGGACATGGGACCGGAATCGATCCATGTGGCACGGCAGCATCGGAAAATTTCAAATTGAGTGGGAAGGGTCTGCTCCCGGCCGGTCGCGGAGCTTTTCACGTCGCAAAAAACAACCCCGGCCCCTGTGGTGGCGCGAGGTTGATGAGCAACCGCGACGGATGGCGGCGGCGCGACGAACCGTTAGGTCACCGCGTGACGTTGGGCGATGCGGCCGATGGTCTGGTGTGAGACGTTAAGATCGCGGGCAATCTCGCGGTGGCTGTCACCGGCATCGAGCCGGTGGATGACAGCGCGGCGCTGGTGCCCGGTCAGCTTGAAGTCGCGGCCAAGCCGGGTGCCGTTGGCCTTGGCTTTTGCCCTGCCTTCGCTCGTTCTCGCAGCGATCAATTCCCTCTCGAACTCGGCGAGGCCAGCGAGGATCGTCAAAAACAGCCGCCCATGCGCCGAACTGCTGTCGGCCCATGTCTCGTGCAATGACTTGAACGACGCGCCAGCGGTTCGGACAGCCTCGACAATGTGCAATAGATCGAGCGTCGAGCGCGCCAGCCGGTCGAGCCGGGTCACCACGAGCTCGTCGCCTTCGCTCAACTCCTTGAGCACGCGCTTTAGCTGAGTTCGGTTGTCTTTGCGCTTGCCGCTCATCTTCTCATGATAGACTTGCTCACATCCTGCCGCCGTGAGCGCGTCCATCTGGATATCAAGCGATTGGCCAATGGTTGAAACGCGGGCATAGCCGTAGATAGTCACCGAAAAACCTCCTGCACTTTTGGACCAAATATATGGACCAAATAAGCCGTTGGCGTGCAAGGTGTTTTAGTTGGTCCCGCTCTCCTAAGTTGTGGACCAAACAAATTTAGGCGGGTTGGAAAATAGTCCGCCTAATTCGGCTGAGCAGGCTTGCCGACCAGCCGGGCAATCGCCGCCTCCATTTCGTCCACACTGCTCGGATCGTCATAGGTCTCGACCAGCGTGGCATCGATCCGCAGTGGACTATTGAGGCCAAGCAATTCCGATCGGCGCTCGCTCAAACGGATCAGGATATTCGCAGCAACGCTGTCCCCTTGCATGGCTTTCAGAAAGAACGGCTGGATCAATTGATCGAGCCGAGCCAACTCAACCTTGATGGCCGCGACGCGCGTCAGGTTGTCGATCTGCGGCAAAGCCCTCTCCAATGCGAGGTCAACCTCTCGGGCCGTGATGCGATAGCGCCGCGCAATGGCACGATTGCTGATGCCGAGCATACGAGCTTTCAGGATTTCGGTGTCCAGGTCATCGTCAACAAGATCAGTCATCGGCTTTTCTCCAAATCAGCGTTTTCGATGACGGCATTGCCAATCGTAGCCGCAGCATTGGCGGCACGCGAACTTGCTTTCCTTTTCTGAAAGATAGTAGCAGCCGCGACCGCAGACCGGACAGAAGAAGCGCATGCGCTCCCCTCCATGCATGAGCGTGAGCGGGATGGCGCCGAAGCGAATGGATTGCACGCAATCGCCAGTCAAAAATATCTTGCCGTGTGCGGCGCGGACGTAGGCTTTCACGCCGTTCGCCCACTGCCATTGCGTCACCGCGCCTTCGCACAATGCCCCGGTTTGACGCAGCAGAGCAGCATTGAGCCGCGCGTGATTTTCCACGAGATCATGATCGCGCCAAGTATGCCCGCTTGTTGCACCGCCAATGCCTGCCATCGCGTGAATAGTACACGGTTTCACCGGTCCGCCAGAACGCGCGGCTTCCGATCTCGCTGCGGCATCCATAGCAGGCACCCACTCGGTGCTTCTCTTTCTTTCTCTCAAAACGTCAAAACGTCGAAACCCTTGTATTGCAGGCATTTCTCGCCGCTTCAAAACGTCAGCGAAACGTCAACAAAACGTCTGACGCTTTGAGACCTTTTGCCGGAAACTCTGACGTTTTGCATGACGTTTTGAAAACCGCGAATTATCCCTATCTCTCAACCACATGACGTTTTGACTGAAAATGCAGGAACCTTATGGGTTGGACCAAGGGAATGGGCCACCTATGGCGGCAGGTCGGCGAGATACCGCGCGAAGGCATCCTCGAAGTCCGCCCGCTTGTATCCCTTCGCCGAGCCGCCCTCCTTTGGCGTGACGGTCATCGACACGACCTTGAACCTTCCGGCCAGGGCCGCGAGGCTGCGGGAATTGAAACCCTTGCCGCCCCGGAACTCGGGCCAGCGCCGCTCCGGCATGTCGTTGAACTTCTCGACGATAGCCTTGCTGGCAAGCTGATCATGATCCTCGGCGATGAACAGCGCCCGGAGATCGAACAGAAATTCGGTGCCGACGTCGTCGGCGGCGGCCAGATCGCCACCGGAAAGGATCAGCGCCGACGTTTGTGCCAGTTCTAACCACTCGCTTCCTGCCGCTGCCGCGACCGCGATCAGCGGCTCCCAGTTGTCACCGGCACGATCATGCAGGCCGACCGGAACATGAGCGATGACGTCGCGGCGGAGCGCGGCGGCATTGTCACCGATCCAGCGAACGATGCGCCCGCGCATACCGGTAAACTGATCGCGGAGTTCAGGGCGCAACCGCGCCACAGTTTCCGCTTTCAGCTTCCGCTTCAACGGCACTTCAATGGAGCGGTCGCGCAGCGTATTCCACGGCTTGCCGATCCCGGCAATGACCATCGGCGACCATGTCGAAAATTGACGCGGCTCGAAATCATCGCCAACGGTGCGGATGACTTGCGCGGTAGAGCGCTGATGGCCGCTGTTGACGATCGCCTTGAGGTCGGGATTTTCCTTCGCGGCATTGTCAAACTCGTCGAGGAACAACGTTGGCTGGACCTCATCAATGATGCGAAAGATCGCCGCTGGCGTTGCGCTCGACGACGACACCGGACGGCAGACAAGATTCTGAATGACCTCCATCAGCGTGCTCTTGCCGCAGCGATAAGTAGCCGCGCCGATCAGCAGGCGGGGAAAAATCCGGAATCCATTGATGGCACACGATGCCACTATCCACAGCGCGACCGCGTGTGCAGTCTCGTCCGATAGGACAACATAGCGCCGCACGATGCTTTCGATCTCATCGAGCAGTGCCGCACCGTCAACCGGCTCCGCCGCTGGCTCGTCCTCATCGAAGGTCAGTGCGCAGCCCTGTCGCCGGTCATCTTCGTCCGCATCGTTGCGCGACCGCCGCGCCGGCCCGATCAACTTCTCCAGTTCCGCAATTCTGGCGCCGCACTCCTTGAGCCGCTGACGGGCACGCTCATAATCAGCCGGCAGCTTTTGGTGCAACTGGCGCAGCATGCGGACCGCCTCCGCCTCGAACGGGGCACCGACGTCGCCCGCCTTGATGCGCTCGATCAGTTCATCGACGTGGCGTTCCAGCGGGCCGGGACTGATCACCACCTGTTCAAGCGGCACCGGCTCGGCGATCCCGGCAAGTTGGACGAAGGTCCTGCCGTCGTCGTAACGATTGATTTCAATAACCTTGCAGACTTGGACGACACCCGCCGCAACCGCCGCTGGCGGGTCTTGTACGGGCAGACAAACCGTATCGCCAGGCCGCACCGGATGCATCGGGCGATTGATTCCTCCAACAGACATTTGCGCTTCCCTCATTGCGAGGGCCAGCACAGCGCGCGGCTTATGGCGGTTGCGGAACGGAATGTGGGTGCTTATAGTCCAGACGTTCCTTCGCTGAAACTTAGTAGCACCGGCAATTCCCGGCCCGCATCGTTCGCGCGCATGCGGGCCGTTCTATGTGTTGCTGGTCGGCATGATTGCCGTCCTTTTCTTATTTGCGATCTCCTTTGCGTCTTCCGTGACATCATCGTCGCGCCAGTCACGCGCCGCGCGGAACTGACCCGCGCGCCAGAACCAGCCGAGGCTGTCCTTCTCGATTAGGCCTTGGCCACACAGCACGCGCAGCACGTCCTCGGCAACGACGATGTAGGCGCTGCGCACGCGGGCTGGCGACATGATGGCATCGCATAGTGCAATGCTGACGCTGACGCGGTCATGCGCTGGTTGCTTGTCCGTGAACAGCGACAGCACCAGCGGCTGCAACGGATGGATGAAGGCAGCACGATGCACAGTCTTCTTGCACAGGCGCGGCGCACGGTCGGATGACTTCGGCATCGACAAGCTCCCATGTTTGCGGGGCATCGTTGATGGGAGCTTGAGTTTGGTCCGCTGAAAAATTGCGCGTCAAGCAATCTATCAAGGTATGTTTTGGACGGATGAAAGTTAGTGAAAGCAAGTGAAATCCCCATTTTCGTTTCAGCAGCTTTCACTTCGCGCGCCGTTCGGCTATACTGCTCGCGCTCCCCGGCGTCCTCGAACGCGACAACAGTGCAGCCCCATCGCAAAGGGCGCACGCGCGTATCACTGAAAACGAGCGAAGCGATTGGGAGAACTGTCACCATGAGGAAAGACCAGCAGGCAACCGCCGTCGATTATGCGGCGGGCGGCATCCGCCGCATGCTCACCGAAGAGCAGGTCTTAGCGATCATTCCGGTCTCTGGGGTGACGCTGTGGAGGATGGTGCGCGACGGGCGCTTCCCGCGCCCGCACTACATCTCTCCGAATCGCAAGGTCTGGTTTTCCGACGAAATTGTCGCGTGGCAGAACGACGTCGAGCGCCAGCGCCAGCGCCGCCCGGCACGGGCCAAATCCTGAAAATTTTGAAATAGGTCCTGTGAGGTCCCGCCGCACGTTGGCGGGACCTTTTCATTTGCTCGCCAGCCGCAACAAGTCCTTGTATTTGAATCGTTTTCTGCGACGGGCCGGAACCGAAAATAAAGCTATTCTTCAAGTCGTGTGGTCCTGGCACCCGTGGCTGGTGTCAAGCCGGCGGAGGTTTTTGAAGCCCGACCGGGTTTCGATGAACCGCCAATCTGCCGGCGACGGAGGTCAGAGGAATTCGGCTCCGGGGAGATCACGGCATAAGCCGTAAACCCACTGCGCAGGGAATGCCGGGCTGCTTCGGCTGTACCTGTATGCTCGTGTGCGCATTTCCTGAAGTGCAATTGCACACGGGACCGCGGGTGCGGCAAGCACCCGGCATTCCCTGCGCCCTCTCATTTTTGGGCGAGTCATTCAAAGTATCGCCTCGGGCACAACGTGCCGCGAGAACGTAGAGCCGCGTTTGAAGCTTCGTAGCCCGGATGAGCGAAGCGATATCCGGGACCGCTCTAATACCGCCCCGGATATCGCTTCGCTCATCCGGGCTACAAGGGATCGCTTCGCTCGCAATGACCGATGAAAGAGAAATCGCCTTTGTCAAAACCGCTTGCTCAGAAACCTCGATCCCTTCAGCCCGTAGCGCCATGGCAGGTCGACCGCTTTTGTGATGCCGATCCGCACGCCGACAATGGTCTCGGCCTTGCCGATCCGCGCATGCAGCGCAAATGGCAGCGTGTCGAGCGGCAGTTCGTTGTGCTTGATGGTGATGCCGAGCGCCTCGCACAGCTTGCCCGGGCCGGAGCACAGCGAACGCGCCTCCTGCAGGCCACGGCGGCGGCGCATCGCCGCGATGCCGTGGGTCGGCTCGAGCGCACGGATCAGCACGGCGCTGGCCGAGCCTTCGGCTTCGCAGACGAAGTTCACGCACCAGTGGATGCCGTAGGAACGGTAGACATAGGCGAAGCCCGGTGGGCCGAACATCACCCGGTTGCGCGGTGTCGGTCCGTTGAAGGAATGCGCGGCCGGGTCGGTGTGATGATAGGCCTCGACCTCGGTGATGATGCCGCCCACGCCGCCAACCAGAAGCGTGGCGCCGATCAGGTCCGGCGCGACCTCGTGGACGCTGCGGCCGAAGAACGAGCGTTTCAGCGGCTTGCCGAGTCGGGGGGCGGCGCCGTCGGCCAGCTTCGGGCTTTGAGCCATTTTCAGGTGAGAATCGTTCGCGGAAGGGGTGAAATTCGTCATTATCTTGCACGATCTGCCAGGTTTCGCGAGTCGCGGTTGCAGGCACCGGCGACACGGATTAGCTAAGGTACTCTCGCCATTTCCGGACTTAACATGGTCGTCCTCGTCGATACCGTCTCCGCCAACCAGGTGCGGCCGCGTCACCCCGAAAAGGTGAACCGGCCCGATGCGCTGTCGCCGCCGAAGCCGGACTGGATCCGGGTGCGGGCGCCGAACACCCGCGGCTATGCCGACACGCGGAAGATCGTCAAGGAGAACGGCCTCGTCACGGTGTGCGAAGAGGCGGGCTGCCCGAATATCGGCGAGTGCTGGGACAAGAAGCACGCCACCTTCATGATCATGGGGGACACCTGCACCCGGGCTTGCGCGTTCTGCAACGTCAAGACCGGCATGCCCGGCGCGCTCGATGCCGCCGAGCCGGAACACGTGGCGGAGGCGACCTTCAAGCTCGGGCTGACCCATGTGGTCGTTACCTCGGTCGATCGCGACGATCTCGCCGACGGCGGCGCCGAGCATTTCGCGCAGACCATCCGCGCCATCCGCGCGCGCTGCCCGACCACGACCATCGAAATCCTCACGCCGGACTTCCTGCGCAAGGAAGGCGCGCTGGAGGTGGTCGCGGCGGCAAAGCCCGACGTGTTCAACCACAATCTGGAAACCGTGCCGGCGCGTTACCTCACGGTGCGGCCCGGCGCGCGCTATTTCCATTCGATCCGGCTGTTGCAGCGGGTCAAGGAGATCGATCCGACGATCTTCACCAAATCGGGCATCATGGTCGGCCTCGGCGAGGAGCGCCACGAGGTGCTGCAGGTGATGGACGATCTACGCTCGGCGGAGGTCGATTTCCTGACCATCGGGCAATATCTGCAGCCGACGCGCAAGCATCACGCCGTGATGCGCTACGTCACGCCGGATGAATTCACGGGCTACGAGAAGGTCGCCTACACCAAGGGCTTTCTGATGGTATCGGCGAGCCCGCTGACCCGCTCGTCGCACCATGCCGGCGAGGACTTTGCCAAGCTGCAGGCGGCGCGCATCGCGCGGGGCCGCTAGCCTCGGATCGAACCAATGCAACGTGTTCTCGTCATGGGATCGTCGGGGTCCGGCAAATCGACATTTGCCCGGCGGCTGTCGGATATTGCAGGCATTCCCTTCGTTTCGCTGGATGCCCTGTATTGGAGACCGGGCTGGATTCCCTCGGATAATGCGGAGTTCGGGCAGCGCGTGGCCGAGGTCGTGCGTCAGCCGCAATGGGTCATCGACGGCAACTACACCAGGCACGGCGCGGGCGAGTTGCGCCGCGAGATCAGCGACACCGTGATCTGGTTCGACCTGCCGCGCCGGAGCTGCCTGTTCGGCATCATGAAGCGTATCGCTGGCAGCTATGGCCAAGTCCGCCCGGAGATGGCTGAAGGCTGCCCCGAGAGGATCGACTTCGAGTTCTTCCGCTACGTCTGGACCTATCGCCGGCAGCAGCGGCCGAAACTTCTCGATTATTTCCAGGGGCTGCGTGCCGATCAGTCGCTGGTCTGCTTCACCGATCGGATCCAGGCGGACGACTATCTGAAGCAAATCGCGTTCAAACAGAATCGGGCGAGTATTCACTGATGCCGCGCTTTTCCAGCAAGCGCCGGGTTCATCATACCGCGCAACAGATGTTCGATCTGGTCGCTGATGTCGAGCGCTATCCGGAATTCGTGCCGCTGTGCCAGTCGCTGCGGATCCGTCAGCGCACGGCGAGGCCGGACGGTACCGAAATCGTCGTCGCCGACATGACCGTGTCGTTCAAACTGGTGCGGGAATCCTTCACCAGCCGGGTGACGCTGGACCGGCCGAACCTGAAGATCATGGTCGAATATTTGAAGGGTCCGTTCAGCAATCTCGAAAACCGCTGGACGTTCGAGCCGAGATCGGAAACCGACTGCGACGTCGGCTTCTTCCTGTCCTATGAATTCAAGAGCCGGATGCTGGCGATGCTGATGGGCACGATGTTCGACGCCGCGTTCCAGCGCTTTGCCGCCGCGTTCGAAAAGCGCGCGGACGCAGTTTACGGCAAGGCGGGGGCGGGGCCTGCTACCGGCTAGACATCCGCAAGGTCGGCGCGATCGGCCAGGCGCTGCGCGGCGTTGTCGTAGTGCTCGCGGGCCTTGTCCCGCGCCGCAGCGGGATCGCCACGCTTGATGGCCTCGACCAGGCGGGCCTGCTCCTCGATCGCGACCGTGGCGAGCTCGGTGGCCTTGGTGTTCTTGACGGCGACCGATCGCAGCTTCTCGGCGATCTGGCCGTCGATCAGCATGATGAAGTTGAGGGCGTGCTCATTGTCCGCCACCTTGGCAATCGTGTGGATCAGCTGGCGTTCGGCCTCGAAATGGCGCTCGGCGCCGCGTTCGCGATCGCTGATCGCCTCGCGCATCTGCTTGAGGATGGCCTCCATGCGGACAATGTCGCGGTTGGAGCGCGCGACCGCCGCGTCCGCCGCGACCTCGATCACGACGCCGTTGCGCAGGCGCAGCAACTTCAACAGCTCCCTGCGCTTCTGGAAACATGCCGGGCTGATCCGAAACGCTGTCCGTTCCTGCGGCTGGGCGATGAAGGCGCCGACGCCAACGCGGCTCTGGACCACGCCGTCATATTTGAGCTGCGAGATCGCTTCGCGGACCACGGTTCGCGCAACCCCGAACTCGTTCGCCAGCGCCGTTTCGGACGGCAGGCGGTCGCCCGGCCGAAGCTCGCCCTTGTGCAGGGCGCCGGTCAGGCTGGCGACGATCTCTTCCGGTAATGAAGGACTCCGTTCAAGCGATTTGACTTTCAAGTTGATCATCCTGCCCTGATGACGTTGCAACCGTTGATCCGAACAGTATGGGACACGCCAGCCCGAAGGGATATCGAAATCGAACGGTCGAGACAAAGAACTATCAGGTTGTCAGACAGGTTGCCGACATGGTAGCCCGATGAAAAAAGCCGGGCAGAGCGCGTGACGCGCCTACACGCCAGTGCCAAAAAATTTCAAGAGAACGCCAAAATTACAGGGAAGGCCGGAGATGACATTCGAACGCGTTGGCTTTATCGGCCTCGGTGGAATGGGACGAGGTTTGGTGAAGAACCTCGTCGCCAAGGGCGTGGCGGTCACCGCCTACGATCTCAACCCGGCCGCTGTGTCCGTTGCCCAATCGTTCGGCGCGACCGCTGCCAGCGGTGTTCAGGAAATCCGCGACAATTGCCGCGTCATCATGATTTGCGTCAATGAAGCCGAGGATGTCGAGGCGCTGATGACATGTCGCGACGGCTTGCTCGCCGGTTCCACTCCCGGCTTCATCATCGTGGATCACACCACCGGCAGCCCGCAAATGGTTGCGAAGCTCGATCGCATGGTGCGCGTGGCCGGCGGACGCTACGCCGAGGCGCCGATGACGCGGACGCCGAAACACGCCGAGGCCGGCAAGGTCAACGTGCTGTTCGGCGGCGAGAGCGACCTGCTCGACGATCTCAGGCCCTATTTCGAGCTCTATGCCGAAAACGTCTTCCACATCGGCCCATTGGGACACGCGATCCGCCTCAAGCTCATTCACAACTACATCGCCTTCGCCAACGTGGCGACTTGGTGCGAGGGCTTTGCGCTTGCCGCAAAGGAGGGGCTCGATCTGTCGCAGGTGATCGGCATCATCTCCGCGGCCGGCGGCAAGAGCGGCATGCTCGATCTTTATGGCCAGGCCACGCTCGATGGCGACTTCACCCCGCTGATGTCGCTGGCGAACGCCCGCAAGGATGTTCGCTACTACGCGCGCTGGCTGGAGGAGGCGGGGCTGCCCGGGTTCATGGCTGAGGCCGTGCACCAGACCTACCGGCAGGCGGCGCTGCTCGGGCACGACGGCGAGTCCTGCACCGCCGTCATCAAGGCGTACGAGGCCGTGACCGGCGTCGAGGCGCGGGTAGAGCCGAAAGACCGGCAAGGAACATGACCCGCGACATATCAGATCTCGCAGGAAACCGGTTGCTGGTGCCGACGCCATTCTTTAAGCCGGTCCCAAATCCATAAATCCCGCAAGCGGAAGGGCGAGCCGATGGATGGCAATCTTCGAACCGGTGGACATATTCTGATCGAGCAACTGGCCTTGCACGGCGCCGACACCGTGTTCGGTGTGCCCGGCGAAAGCTTTCTGGCCGCCCTCGACGGCATGTACCAGAGCCAGCGGGTGCGGTTCATCAACGCGCGCCAGGAGGGCGGCGCTGCCATGATGGCGGATGCCTATGGCAAGCTGACGGGAAAGCCCGGCATCGTGTTCGCCACCCGCGGGCCCGGCGCCACCAATGCTTCCGCGGGCGTCCATGTCGCGTTCCAGGACTCGACGCCGCTGATCCTGCTGCTTGGCCAGGTCGGACGCGACATGATGGAGCGCGAAGCGTTTCAGGAAATCGACTATCGCCTGATGTTCGGCCCGATGGCGAAATGGGTCGCGCAGATCGACGATGCGCGGCGGATTCCCGAATTCATCTCGCGCGCCTTCTTCACCGCGACCTCGGGCCGGCCCGGCCCGGTCGTGCTGGCGCTGCCCGAGGACATGCTCACCGACACCGCCGAGGTGCCGGATGCGCCGCCCTATAATCCGATTCCGGTCGCGCCCGATGACGGTGCATTGCGCCAATTCCATGCGCTGCTCTCGGAGGCAAAGAAACCGTTCCTGATCGTCGGCGGCGGCGGATGGAGCGACCAGGCCCGCCGCGACCTCGAAGCCTTTGCGGCGGCACACGAGGTCCCGGTCGGCGTCTCGTTCCGGTGCCAGGACTATTTCGACAATCTGCATCCCTGCTATGGCGGCCATGTCGGTATCGGTCTCGACGCAAAGATCGCCGAGCGGATCCGCACCAGCGATCTCGTGATCGCGCTTGGCGCCCGGCTGGGGGAGGCGACCACGTCCGGCTACACGCTGTTCGATGTTCCGAAGCCGAAGCAGCCGCTGGTTCATGTCTATCCCGACCCGGAAGAGATCGGCCGCGTCTATTCGCCGACGCTCGGCGTGGTCGCGAGCAGCGCGGCCTTTGCCGCCGCGATCAAGCGGCTGGAGCCCAAGCATCGCTCGCGGGCCGACTACGTCAAGGCGGCGCATGCTGACTATCTCGCTTTCGCCGAGCCGACTCGGTCGCCGGGCGATGTGCAACTCTCGCAGGTCGTGCGTAGTTTGAGCGATCGCTTGCCCCATGACACCATCATCTGCAACGGCGCCGGCAACTATGCCGTCTGGGTGCATCGGTTCTGGCGCTATCGGCAATTTCGCACCGAGCTTGCGCCGACCTCCGGATCGATGGGCTACGGTCTGCCCGCAGCCGTTGCCGCCAAGCTGCAGCATCCCGAGCGCACCGTGATCGCATTCGCCGGCGACGGCTGCTTCCAGATGACCGGGTTGGAGTTCATGACGGCGGTCGAAAACCGGCTGCCGCTGATCGTGATCGTCTGCAACAACGGCATGTATGGCACCATCCGCATGCACCAGGAACGGACCTATCCCGGCCGCGTCTCCGGCACTGATCTCGCCAACCCCGACTTCGCGGCGCTGGCGCGCGCCTGCGGCGGCTTTGGCGCGCATGTCGAGCGCACCGAAGATTTCGCGCGCGCGTTCGACGAAGCCGTGGCAAGCGGACTGCCCGCCATCATCGAGCTTTCGATCAGCCCGGAAGCGTTGACGCCGGTAGCTTCGCTGACCGAGACGCGCGCCAAGGCTTTGGCCGCGCAGGCCTGATCGGCTAGGTCCGTGTCGGCCGGCGTCGCTTGACGGCGCTGCGCCGTGGCGTTCGCGCGACCCGTGGACGCAGCCGGCTCATCGTCTGGCGTCGCGGTTTGACCGGGGGCTGCGGGCCGCGCGCCAGTTCCATCAGCATGCGGAGTGCCTCCACCACCGAGCGCTGGCGCACGGTGGTGCGGCCGATGGCCCCAAAACGGATTTCGCGGTGCAGGATCTTGCCGTCCCGCGATGCCACGGCGAAATGCACGAGCCCAACCGGCTTGCCCGGCGTCGCTCCACCCGGTCCGGCAATGCCGGTGATGGATACCGCGAGATCGGCGCCGGCCTTTTCCAGCGCGCCGACCGCCATCGCGGTCGCGGTCTCCTTGCTCACCGCGCCAAAGGTCGTCAGCGTCGAAGCCTTGACGCCGAGCATCGCGCGCTTGGCGTCGTTGGAATAGGTGACGAAGCCGCGGTCGATGACATCTGAAGAGCCGGGAATGTCGGTAAGCGCGCCGGCGACGAGGCCGCCCGTGCAGGACTCTGCCGTCGCGATCATCAGCTTTCGCATCCGGCACAAATCGAGCAGCGAGCGGGCGAGGGCGCGGGCGTCGCTGCCGCTCATGTTACTCGCTCCAAGGGAGGCGAATGGTGGCGCAGGCGGTTGCGGCGATGCCTTCCTCGCGGCCGGTAAAGCCGAGCCGCTCGCTGGTGGTCGCCTTCACCGCAACACGTGAGATGTTCAGCCCCGTGATCTCGGCGATGCGGGCACGCATGACGTCGCGCAGCGGCCCGATCTTCGGGCGCTCGCAGATCATGGTGACCTCGAGATTGGCGATGCGGCCGCCGCGCGCGGTGACGCGGTCGACGGCATATTTGAGGAACTTGTCGGACGCGGCGCCCTTCCACTGCGGATCGCTCGGCGGAAAGTGCGAGCCGATATCGCCGTCCGCCAGCGCGCCGAGAATGGCGTCGACCAGGGCGTGCAGGCCGACGTCACCGTCGGAATGGGCAAGGAAGCCGCGAGTGTGCGGTACCCGCACGCCGCAGAGCATCAGATGATCGCCGTCGCCGAAGGCGTGCACGTCGTAGCCGGTGCCGGTTCTGATGTCGCCGAGCTGGGCGGCGAGGCGGGCTTCCTCGCGGACGAAATCTTCTGGCGTTGTCAGTTTCATGTTTGCAGGATCACCTTCAAAGGTCGCTACCGTCAATCCCGCCCATTCCGCGAGCGCTGCATCATCGGTGAAATCGCTGCGGCCATCGCGCGCAGCGCGGCGATGGGCATCGAGAATCACATCGAAGCGAAACGCCTGCGGCGTTTGCGCGATTCGCAAGCGTGCGCGGTCGGGCGTTGCCTCGACATCGCCGGTATCGCTCACCTGTTTGATCGTATCTGTGACTGATATCGCCGGCACCGCGGCGCCGGTGCGTCCGGCGGCATAGATCGCCCGTGAAATCACCGCAGGCGATACGAAGGGCCGCGCGGCGTCATGGATCAGGACGATGTCGGGCTTTTCAGCCACCAGCGCCTCTAGCCCGGCATGCACCGATGCCTGACGGGTTGCGCCGCCATTGGCCGGAGGCTGGTGACGCAATCCGGCGACAGCCTCGGTGAACACCGCGTCGTCGTCGGGATTGACGACGGGCTGCACGGCGAAGACGTCGGGGTGCCGGCTGAACGCAGCCATGGCACGATAGATGACCGTCTGTCCGCCGATCTCGCGATATTGCTTGGGTCCCCCGGCGCCGGCGCGGAGCCCGCGTCCGGCTGCGACGAGAATGGCTGCGGTACGCTCAGGTCTGGGCATCTGGACTCAAATACGAACGAATCGGGGTTGAGGAGGGGGCGGGCGCTGGCGCCCAGCCCTTACCATGCCGAATACGGAAAACAGAGTGATTCCCATCACCTGTGAGAAAAGCGGTTTTTGTTGCAGTGCACTTGCACAAATGATAGATCTGTCTAAAGTGTAGGCAAGAAGCTTGACTGCCCAAGATTTGTGCTCACAATATGCGCTGACGGTTGCAATGACGCCGCCGCCCCAACCATGAGAACGCCGTGACCGGCCCGGAAAGTTCACGTTCTAAGTCGTTGAAAATAGGCGAGATTGCTGTCGCCAACCGGGTTCTTCTGGCGCCCATGTCCGGCGTCACCGATGCCCCCTTTCGACGCCTTGCAGCCACTCTTGGCGCCGGACTGGTCGTCTCCGAGATGACCGCCAGCGATGAACTCGTGCACGGCAGGCCGATGTCGGTTCTGCGCTGCGAGAAGGCAGGCGTCGGACCACACGTCGTTCAACTCGCGGGCTGCGAAACGCATTGGATGGCGGAAGGCGCAAGGGTTGCCGAAGCCGCCGGCGCCGACATCATCGACATCAACATGGGCTGCCCCGCGCGTCATGTCACCGGCGGGCAATCGGGTTCGGCGCTGATGCGCGATCTCGATCATGCGCTCAAGCTGATCGATGCCACCATCGCGGCGGTGCGGGTGCCGGTGACGCTGAAGATGCGGCTCGGCTGGGACGATCGCTCGCTCAACGCGCCGGAACTGGCGCGCCGCGCGGAAGCCGCCGGCGTGCAGATGATCACCGTACACGGCCGCACGCGCTGCCAGTTCTACAAGGGCACCGCCGATTGGAGCGCCGTGCGCGCGGTCAGGGACGCGATCTCGGTGCCGCTCGTCGTTAACGGCGACATCACCTCATTCGAGAAGGCAATTCAGGCGCTCGAAGCGTCGGGGGCGGATGCCGTCATGATCGGGCGCGGCGCGCAGGGGCAGCCCTGGCTGCCGGGACAAATAGGCCGTCGGCTTGAAACCGGCACGGTGGAAACTGCACCGTCGCTCGCGGAACAACTCGCCCATGTGCGCGCACTCTATGACGAGGTTTGCAGCCATTACGGGCTGCGTATCGGGCTCAAGCATGCGCGCAAGCATCTTGGCTGGGCCCTGGAGATCGCCGCCCAGTGCAGCCGCGCGCCGGCGGAGACGCTGAAAGGCTGGCGGCAAAAGATTCTGACGTCGGAAGATCCGCACCGCGTGCACCGATCGCTGCAGGACGCGTTCGACGACTTCGCATGGAGTGCTGCTGCATGACGTCAGCCGCAGAACATCGCCGGCCAGTGCCTGCAGACAGCGAGGCCATCCTCAACGCGCTGCCGAACCCGGTGCTGCTGGTGGCGCCCGATGGCCGCATCGTCGACGCCAACATCGCCGCCGAATCCTTCTTCGAGATATCGACGCAATTCCTGCGCCGGCAATCCCTGAAAGAGCTGGTGCCGTTCGGCAGTCCGCTGCTGGCGCTGATCGATCAGGTGCGCGCGAGCGCATCGCCGGTCAACGAGTACAAGGTCGATCTGGGCACGCCCCGGATCGGCGGCGATCGCCAGGTCGATCTTCATGTCGCTCCGCTCACCGAACGGCCCGGCCATATCGTCGTGATGCTGCAGGAGCGCACCATCGCCGACAAGATGGACCGGCAATTGACGCATCGGAGCGCGGCGCGCTCGGTGATCGCGCTGGCGGCGATGCTGGCGCATGAAATCAAGAACCCGCTGTCCGGCATCCGTGGCGCGGCGCAACTGCTGGAGCAGGCGGCCTCATCCGAAGACCGCATGCTGACACGGCTGATCTGCGACGAGGCGGACCGCATCGTCACACTGGTCGACCGCATGGAAGTGTTCGGCGACGACCGCCCGGTGGCGCGCGGACCGGTCAACATTCATTCCGTGCTCGACCACGTCAAACGGCTGGCGCAGTCGGGCTTCGCCCGCAACATCCGCTTCATTGAAGAGTACGATCCGTCATTGCCGCCGGTGCTGGCCAATCAGGACCAGCTCATCCAGGTGTTCCTCAATCTGGTGAAGAACGCAGCCGAAGCCGTCGCCGATCTCGGCAGCGACGCGGAAATCCAGCTCACCACCGCCTTTCGTCCCGGCGTCCGCCTGTCGGTGCCGGGCAAGAAATCGCGGGTGTCGCTGCCGCTGGAGTTCTGCGTCAAGGACAACGGCTCCGGCGTACCCGAAGACCTGCTGCCGAACCTGTTCGATCCCTTCGTGACGACCAAACAAACCGGCAGCGGCCTCGGGCTCGCGCTGGTTGCCAAGATCGTCGGCGATCACGGCGGCATCATCGAATGCGAATCGCAGCCGCGGAAGACGACCTTCCGCGTGCTGATGCCGATGTTCAGTCCCACCAAACAGTTCGACCAAAGCAATCGCGACGGCGTTCCGGGTACGCCTTCGCCTGCCTCACAGGACGCAAGATGAGGAATAAATATGCCCGCAGGTAGCATACTCGTTGCCGATGACGACACCGCGATCCGCACGGTTCTGAACCAGGCGCTTTCGCGTGCCGGATATGAAGTTCGCCTGACCGGGAACGCCGCGACGTTGTGGCGCTGGGTGAGCCAGGGCGAGGGCGACCTCGTCATCACCGACGTGGTGATGCCGGACGAGAATGCGTTCGACCTGCTGCCGCGTATCAAGAAGATGCGGCCGAACCTTCCCGTCATCGTCATGAGCGCCCAAAACACCTTCATGACCGCGATCCGGGCCTCCGAGCGCGGCGCCTACGAATATCTGCCGAAACCGTTCGACCTGAAGGAACTCATCACCATCGTCGGCCGCGCATTGGCCGAACCGAAGGAGCGGGTGGCGAGCGCGGCGGACGAGGGGGAATTCGATTCGATTCCCCTGGTCGGCCGCTCGCCGGCGATGCAGGAAATCTATCGGGTGCTGGCGCGGTTGATGCAGACCGACCTCACGGTGATGATCTCCGGCGAGTCAGGCACCGGCAAGGAACTGGTTGCCCGCGCGCTGCACGACTACGGCAAGCGCCGCAACGGCCCGTTCGTCGCCGTCAACATGGCCGCAATCCCGCGCGACCTGATCGAATCCGAGTTGTTCGGCCATGAGCGCGGCGCGTTCACCGGCGCCAATACCCGCGCGTCGGGCCGGTTCGAACAGGCCGAAGGCGGCACGCTGTTTCTCGACGAAATCGGCGACATGCCGATGGAAGCACAGACGCGGCTGTTGCGGGTGCTGCAGCAGGGCGAATACACCACGGTCGGCGGGCGCACCCCGATCAAGACCGATGTGCGGATCGTGGCGGCGAGCAACAAGGATCTGCGCATCCTGATCCAGCAGGGCCTGTTCCGGGAGGATCTGTTCTTCCGTCTGAACGTGGTGCCGCTGCGCCTGCCGCCGTTGCGGGAACGGATCGAGGACCTGCCGGATTTGATCCGCCATTTCTTCTCGCTCGCCGAAAAGGACGGCCTGCCGCCGAAGAAGCTGGATACGCTGGCCCTGGAACGGCTCAAGCAGCACCGCTGGCCCGGCAATGTTCGCGAGCTCGAAAACCTCGCGCGCCGGCTGGCCGCGCTTTACCCACAGGATGTCATTACGGCCTCGGTCATCGATGGTGAGCTGGCGCCACCGGCGGTCACGTCGGGGGGCAATGCCCCGATGGGCGTGGAGAACCTCGGCGGCGCAGTGGAAGCCTACCTGTCCTCGCACTTCTCCGGCTTCCCGAACGGCGTCCCGCCGCCGGGCCTCTACCACCGCATCCTCAAGGAAATCGAGGTGCCGCTGCTCACCGCGGCGCTTGCCGCCACCCGCGGCAACCAGATTCGCGCAGCCGACCTGCTCGGCCTCAACCGCAATACGCTGCGCAAGAAGATCAGGGATCTCGACATCCAGGTTTACCGGAGCGGCGGCTAGCGATTGAATCAGCCCGCTTTCGCAGTGAAAGCGGGGTGATTCGACCGAAGATTGATCGCTTTAGAGGTTGGATGGTCGCGGAATTGTCGCAATTCGGCAACATTGTGATATGAATGCATCAGTCCGCGACAGGCGGGCTTAAAGCCCTTGCATCTCACCGAATTGCCGGATGACCACCGCAGAGACCTCGGCGCCACCGTTCGACCCATCGATTGCCCAATCCACAGGCGGATTCCTGCGGAAGTGGGTGGCGCCGTTTGCGGTCGGGATCGCGCTGCTGTCGGCGTTCCTGACCTTCGTGGTCCTGAGCGGCCTGACGCCGATCGAGCCAACCCGTCAGGTCGTCTACTCGTTCCTGCTGATCAATGCTGCCTCCATCCTGCTGCTGGTCGGCATCATCGTCCGCGAGGTCTGGCTGGTTATTCAGGCGCGGCGCCGTGGCCGGGCTGCGGCGCGGCTGCACGTCCAGATCGTCAGCCTGTTCTCCATCATTGCCGTGCTGCCGGCCGTACTGGTCGCCATCGTCGCCAACGTCACCATCGATCGCGGCCTGGACCGGCTGTTCTCGGGCCCGACGCGCGAGGTCATAGGCAACTCGCTGACCGTTGCCCGCGCGTACATGGAGGAGCATGCGAAGCTCATCCGCGGCGACATCCTGGGCATGGCCAACGATCTTGCCCTTGCCCGGCCATTGTTCGACCAGGACCGCAGGTCATTTCTGCAACTGCTGACCGCAAATGCGGGCGCACGAAACCTGCCGGCGGCAATGCTGGTCGACAAGGATGGCAACATCCTGGTGACGGCAAAGACCGGCATCCAACAGGAGTTCACGACGCCGCCGAAGGATTTTCTCGGCAACGTCAGCGAAGAAGAGCCAGCGATCGCGGTCTTCCCCGAGGCCAATTATGTGGCCGCCGTGATCCGGTTGCGCGCCTTCGACGATACCTTCCTCTACGTCGCACGCGTGCTCGATCCGCGCGTGATCAGCCAGCTCAAGCAAACCGAGGCCAGCGTCGCCGAATACGCCCAGATCGAGGCCCGCCGGCTCGGCATCCAGGTCGCCTTCGCGCTGATGTTTGCCGTGATTGCGCTGACCATTCTGATGGCGTCAGTGCTGATCGGATTGAATTTCGCCAACTGGCTGGTGGCGCCGATCCGCAATCTGATGAGCGCGGCCAACATCGTTTCGACCGGCGATCTGCACGTTCAGGTACCGGTTCACAAATCCGAAGGCGATCTCGCGCAGCTCGGCGAGACCTTCAACAAGATGACGGCCGAATTGCGCACCCAGCGTGACGAACTGGTCAGCGCCTCCGACCTGATCGACAGCCGCCGCCGTTTCATCGAGGCGGTGTTGTCCTCGGCCAGCGCCGGCATCATCGGCGTCGATGCCTCCGGCAGCGTCGGCATTCTTAACCGCTCGGCCGAGAAACTGATCGGCCATGCCGAATCCGAGACGCTGGACCATCCGCTGTCGGATGTGCTGCCCGAGCTCGACGACATGATGAAGACCGCGCGTGAGGGTACGCAGCGCCTGGTGCAGGGCCAGATCACGATCATGCGCGACGGCCATGAGCGTAATTTGTCGGTCCGTGTCAGCGCGGAGCAGACCAGCCATTCGCGCGACAGCTACATCATCACGCTCGACGACATCACGGAGCTGGTCTCCGCGCAACGCACCTCGGCCTGGGGTGACGTGGCGCGCCGCATCGCCCATGAAATCAAGAATCCGCTGACGCCGATCCAGCTTTCAGCGGAACGGATTCGCCGCAAATTCGGCAAGGTCATCACCGAAGACAAGAACATCTTCGAACAATGTACAGACACCATCGTGCGACAGGTCGACGACATCAGGCGGATGGTTGATGAGTTCTCCCGCTTTGCGCGGATGCCAAAGCCGGTGATGGAAGGCGAGGACGTGGCCGACACCGTGCGGCAGGCAGTATTCCTGATGAAGGTAGGCCATCCCGATCTTGATATCGAGGCCGATATCAAGCAGGACCCGATGCGCGCGCAGTTCGACCGCCGACTGATTTCGCAGGCGCTCACGAACATCATCAAGAACGCGACGGAGGCGATCGAACAGGTGCCGCCGGAAGAACTCGGCAAGGGACGCATCGACGTGATCGCCGCGCGCGAAAACGACGACATCGTGATCGACGTGATCGACAATGGTATCGGCCTGCCCAAGGTGAGCCGCGCGCGGCTGCTGGAGCCCTATGTGACGACGCGCCAGAAGGGCACCGGGCTCGGGCTCGCCATCGTCGGCCGCGTGCTGGAAGACCATGGTGGCCGCATCGAACTCAAGGATGCCTCCGATTTCCGGCCCGGGCAGCGCGGCGCCTGGATGCGGCTGCGGTTCGCCGTCTCCGGGCATGCAGCGAAGGCGGAAACACATCAGCACGGCAATGAAACAAAAGGGTCGTCAGGCGAAACCAATGAGGCGGCATCCGCGACCAATGATCGAGCAAAATCCGAAGCCGCAACAGGCAACTGACAAGACAGGTGTAACCCATGGCAAGTGACATTCTGATTGTCGACGACGAAGCCGATATTCGAGACCTCGTTGCAGGCATCCTGGAAGACGAAGGCTTCAATACCCGCACCGCCCGCGACAGCGATTCGGCGCTGGCCGAAATCTCCAACCGCCGCCCGCATCTGGTGTTTCTCGACATCTGGCTGCAGGGCTCCAAGCTCGACGGCCTGCAACTGCTCGAGCAGGTCAAGAAGGAGCACGCCGACGTTCCCGTGGTGATGATCTCCGGCCACGGCAACATCGAGACCGCGGTGGCGGCGATCAAGCGAGGCGCCTATGACTTCATCGAAAAGCCGTTCAAGTCCGACCGGCTGATCCTGGTCGCGACGCGGGCGCTGGAGACCTCGCGTCTCAAGCGCGAAGTGAAGGAATTGAAACAACTGGCTCCGACCGCCAGCGTTCTCACCGGACGCTCCGCCTGCATGAACCAGTTGCGCCAGACCATCGACCGGGCGGCCAAGGCCAACAGCCGCATCTTGATCGTCGGTCCCTCCGGCTCCGGCAAGGAACTGGCGGCGCGGACGCTGCACAATGCATCGAGCCGTGCAGAAGGCCCCTTCGTCGTCATCAACGCCGCGGCGATCACGCCGGAACGGATGGAGGTCGAACTGTTCGGCATCGAGCAGTCGAACGGCGAGCAGGCGCGCAAGCCCGGCGCGCTGGAAGAGGCGCATGGCGGCACGCTGTTCATCGACGAAATCGCCGACATGCCGCGCGAGACCCAGAACAAGATCCTGCGTGTGCTGGTCGATCAGACCTTTCAGCGCTCGGGCGGCACCGCCAAGATTCACGTCGACGTCCGCATCATCTCCTCGACGGCGCGCAATCTGGAGGAGGAGATCGCGGAAGGGCGATTCCGCGAGGATCTCTATCACCGGCTGTCGGTGGTGCCGATCCGCGTTCCGCCCCTGTCGGAACGCCGCGAGGACATCCCCGAACTGATCGACTATTTCATGGATCAGATATCTGTGGCGACGGGCTTGCCGAAGCGGCAGATCGGCCAGGACGCGATGGCGGTATTGCAGTCCCATGTCTGGCCCGGTAACGTCCGCCAGCTCCGCAACAATGTCGAACGCGTCATGATTCTGGCCGGCGGCGGCCCGGAAGCGATCATCACCGCCGATATGCTGCCTCAGGATGTGGGCTCGATGGTGCCGGCGATGCCGACCAGCAATAATGGCGAGCACATCATGGGGCTGCCGCTGCGCGAAGCGCGGGAAGTGTTCGAGCGTGACTATCTGATCGCGCAGATCAGCCGGTTCTCGGGCAACATCTCGCGGACGGCCGAATTTGTCGGCATGGAGCGCTCGGCGCTACATCGCAAGCTCAAGGCGCTTGGAGTCGGCTGAAGCTTGAATGAATCGTTAGTTCGATGGTTCGTGGGCCCGAGCAGGTCCATGCATCTGCTTGGGAATATTTATCTCTTTCAGGTCATTTGAAGAGAATGGCCACTGGGTTCCGAGGGGCTGACGCGTGAACCGGCTTGCCTAAAAAGCGCGCGTGGCCTCTAATCGGATTGCCGAGCCGACCGGAGGGGGATCTCAGGGGAAGCCGGCGAGTCGGGGGCAGGCTCCATGAGAGAGCAACAACCGGCTTAATAAAAAGAAGCACCGAGACGGCGGGACAAAAACAATGGCGGCAGACCGCGCACAAAATCTACAAGACACCTTCCTAAACCACGTTCGCAAAACAAAAACGCCACTGACGATCTTTCTGGTCAACGGAGTAAAGCTGCAGGGGATAGTCACCTGGTTCGACAACTTCTGCTTGCTGCTGCGACGCGACGGTCATTCTCAGCTTGTCTACAAGCATGCGATTTCGACCATCATGCCGGGCGCTCCGATCCAGTTGTTCGAGGGCGGCGAGGATGCTCCGGCTTGAGAGTGAACTGATTGGAACCCTTCGACCGTGAAGGGAGCGCCGACCGTCCGCGGTCGGCGGCCAAACAAAGCGGGCGGGTGATCGTCATCGGCCCTTATTTGCGTATGCGCCGCGGCGATGCCGATGTGCAGGCGAATGAGGCTGTGCGCGATTCAGAAGCCCGGCTCGAGGAAGCCGCCGGCCTTGCACGCGCCATCGACCTCACCATCGCTGACGCATTGATCGCACCGATCAGCCAGATCCGGCCGGCGACCTATCTGGGCAAGGGAAAGGTCGAGGAGATCACCGGCCTGATTGCGGGCCACGACATCGAGCTGGTGGTGATGGATTGCGCGCTGTCGCCGATCCAGCAGCGCAATCTCGAGAAGGCGTGGAACGCCAAGGTGCTCGACCGCACTGGATTGATCCTGGAAATCTTCGGGCGCCGCGCCAAGACCAAAGAGGGTGCGCTGCAGGTCGAGCTGGCGCATCTGAATTACCAGCGCAGCCGCCTGGTGCGGTCATGGACCCATCTGGAGCGCCAGCGCGGCGGTTTTGGATTCATGGGCGGCCCCGGCGAGACCCAGATCGAGGCCGACCGTCGCCTGATCGGCGATCGCATCACGCGGCTGGAGAACGAACTGAAGAAGGTGCAGGCGACGCGGCGGCTGCACCGCGCCGGCCGGCAGCGGGTGCCTTATCGCGTGGTCGCGCTGGTCGGCTACACCAACGCCGGCAAGTCGACGCTGTTCAACCGCCTGACGCGCGCCGACGTGCAGGCAGCCGACATGCTGTTTGCGACGCTGGACCCGACCTTGCGCGCGCTGAGCCTGCCGCATGGCGGCAAGGCGATGCTCTCGGACACCGTCGGATTCATCTCCAACCTGCCGACCCAGCTCGTCGCCGCCTTCCGCGCCACGCTGGAAGAGGTGCTGGAGGCCGACATCATTCTCCATGTCCGCGACATCTCGCATGAGGACGCGGAGGCGCAGGAGCGCGACGTCGACGCCGTGCTGCGTCAGCTCGGCATCGATCCCGGCTCCGGCGGACGCATCCTCGAAGTCTGGAACAAGATCGATCGCTTCGATCCCGAGGAGCGCGAGAACCTGCGCAACATCGCCGCCCGGCGTCCGCCGGAACGGCCGTGCTTTCTGGTCTCGGCCGTGTCGGGTGAGGGGATCGACGAGTTGCTCGGCGCGATCGAGGAGCGGCTGGCGGCGACGCGCACGACGCTCGACCTCTCCATCGATGCTTCCGACGGCGCCGGCATCAGCTGGCTGCATCGGAATGCCGAAGTGCTCACCAAGGAGCTTCACGACGGGCGCTTCGACATGACGGTGCGCGTCGACGAGACCAAGCGCGACATCGTGGTCTCCAGGTTCGACGCCGTGCCACGCGTGGCGTAAACTTGCTGTCGTCCCTGCGAAAGCAAGGGACCCATCCGCGTGATCTTTCGATTTGCTTAAACTGTTCGATGACTTCCCGTAACCACAAGCTCCTGTGGTTATGGGTCCCGGCGTTCGCCGGGACGACGAGCCGAGAGAGTTCGTTTCTTACCGCTGCCGACGTTGCGCTCGCATCGATTCAGCCGCCGGCTTCTCCGCAGCCTTGGCCTCGTTCCACAACGCGTCCATCTCTTCCAGCGTTGCACCCTCCAGCGAGCGTCCCTTGGCCGCCAGCGCGCGCTCGATATAGGCAAAGCGGCGCTCGAACTTGGCGTTGGTGCCCCGGAGCGCGGTTTCGGGATCGGCGTCCACATGCCGCGCGAGATTGACGAGCGCGAACAGGAGATCGCCGGTTTCTTCCGCAAGCTCTTCGACGTCCTTGCGGTCGAGTGCCGCCTCGATCTCATCGGCTTCTTCGCGGATTTTTGCCAGCACAGCGCGCGGGTCGTTCCAGTCGAAGCCGACAGTCGACGCCTTGCGCTGCAGTTCCATCGCCCGTGTCAGAGCCGGCTGGCCGGCCTTGACGCTCGATAGCAGCGATTTGTGAGCCGTCTCTTCCGGCGGCCGGCGCGCCGCGCGCTCGGCCTTTTCCTCGGCCTTGATGCGCTCCCAGGCGCTCTTGACGCCGGCGGGGGCAATGTTGCCGTCCTTGTCGGCGAACACATGCGGGTGGCGGCGGATCAGCTTCCGTGTGATCGCCTCGACCACGTCGCCGAAGGCAAAGGCGTTTTGCTCTTCCGCCATGCGGGCGTGATAGACGACTTGAAGCAGCAGATCGCCCAGCTCCTCGCGCAGGTCGTCGAGATCGCCGCGGGTGATCGCGTCAGCCACCTCATAGGCTTCCTCGATCGTGTAGGGCGCGATCGTCGCAAAATCCTGTTCGAGGTCCCACGGGCAGCCCGTGACCGGCGTGCGCAGCGCCGCCATGATCTCGATGAGGCGGGAAATATCGCGGGAAGGGGTCATGGGAATTCCGTTGTCGGGGAGGACGAGAGCTTTATGCCGCAAGCGGTGGACCGATCCCAGCGGAACGAGCCGAAATAGAGGCAATTTCCACCGATTGGCCTCACGGCCCGGGAATGCTATTGGCCTCCCATGAGCGACCAATCATCGTCCGAAACCGCGCTGGTGCTGTTTTCCGGCGGGCAGGATTCCACCACCTGCCTGGCCTGGGCCTTGCGCCGCTTCGCGCGCGTCGAAATGCTCGGCTTCAGCTACGGCCAGCGCCATGCGATCGAGCTTGCGTGCCGGGACCGGCTGCTGTCCGGGATGAAATCGCTGCAACCTGATTGGGCGGCAAAACTCGGCGATAGCCACACGCTGGAAATCCCGACGTTAGCGGAAATCTCCGACACCGCGCTGACCCGCGACGTGGCCATTGCCATGGGTGCCGACGGCCTGCCGAACACGTTCGTACCCGGCCGTAACCTGGTGTTTCTAACCTTCGCCGCAGCGCTGGCCTACCGGCGCGGCATCCGCCACATCGTCGGCGGGATGTGCGAAACCGATTATTCCGGCTATCCGGATTGCCGCGACGAGACGATCAAGGCGTTGCAGGGCGCGCTCAATCTCGGCATGGCCAAAAACTTCGAGTTGCACACGCCGCTGATGTGGCTCGACAAGGCCAATACATGGAAGCTCGCGCATGAACTCGGCGGGGCAGGGCTGGTCGATCTGATCCGCGAGCACTCCCACACCTGCTATCTCGGCGAGCGTGGTGCGCAGCATGATTGGGGCTATGGCTGCGGGGAGTGCCCGGCCTGTGCGTTGCGCGCGAAGGGCTGGCGAGAGTATGCGGGCGCCTAGCGCCGCCGGCTCACTTGCCAAAATCCTCCGCCGTCAACTCGATCGGCGCGCCGTGCGGCGTGCGGTCGGCGGCGTGGTCCCAGGCGTCGCGGTAGCGATGCAGGACATCCGACGTCGCGACGCCCTTGGCGGCGACGAGCGTTTCCAGCGTGGCAAGCCAGTGCCGGTAATAGGTCTCGCCCGTGTCGGGGTCGCCGGCAGCCTGCGCGCGCTTGATTTGCGCGCCCAGCGTCTCTGCCCATTCCTTCCAGGTGAAGACGCCGGCCTCGTGCAGCGCCAGCGCCATGGCGAACGCGCGCGCCTCCCATGGCTCGCGAAACACCGGGCCGTCCTCGTCGCGGGGGACGCCGGGCACGGCGACGGCCGCCCGCATCGCCTGTTGCGGGGTCAGGTTCATCACACGCGCTCCAGATAGGATTCCCAGGCGTCGACGGAGACGCTGAGCGTCGGGTCGGCGTCCTTGCCCCACAATTCCGGTCCGTCGAAACGCACGGTGTAGAGCCACTGCGGATCCTCGCCCTGGCCGAGCGAGTTGGTGTCGGGAAAGACGTGACAGCCGTGATTGAGTTCGATGGTGCCGAGATGGCCGCGGACATACTGCGGCAGCCTCGTATGCGTCACCGGGTGGATGTCCTTCATCCGCACGGTGTCACCGACCGCAAACATCGCAGGCGCCTTCGCCTCGCGTTCGGTCGGGCCGCCGCGCCGGATCGCCGGCGTAATTTCGTTGGGAGCGACCGGCTTGACGCCGGGTTTTGGCGCAGAAAGCACCTTGCCGGCCTCGATCTCCTCACGCGTCACCAGTCCGCGTTCGATCATCAGCGTTTCCAGCCCGGCCAGCCAGATCTGGAAATAGCTCTTGCTGAGATAATCCTCGGGCGGGCGGTTCTCGCGGGCAAACCGCGACATGTCGATGTTCCAGCCGCCCGGACGCGCCATCGCGACCGTCAGCGCAAAGGCGCGGCGCTCCCAATCGCCGTGAAATACCGGCTCGTTCGGCTCGGGCACGACGGGGCCAAAGCCCTTGGCGCCGCCCATGTCATGCGCGCCGTCCATCAGGCGATCTCGCCGGGTTGTTTCGGCTGGCCGGTGCCGATCATGCTGTCGCGGGTGACGAGTTCGGCGAGCTGTTCGGCGCTCCAGCCTTCGGTGCCCTCGGGGCGCATCGGCAGCACGAGGTAGCGGATCTCAGCCGTGGAATCCCAGACGCGTATCTTCGTGGCATCGGGCAGCGTCACGCCGAAATCCCTGAGCACGCCGCGCGGGTCGGACACGGCGCGGGAGCGATAGGGCGCGGATTTGTACCAGACCGGCGGTAGCCCCAGCACAGGATGCGGGTAACAGGAGCACAGCGTGCACACGACCATGTTGTGCTGCTCCGGCGTGTTCTCCACGACGACCATGTGTTCGCCCTGGCGGCCGGAATAATCCAGCTCGGCAATCGCCGCCGTTGCGTTCTTCATCAGGCGTTCGCGATAAGCGGGGTCGCTCCACGCCTTCGCGATCACGCGAATGCCGTTGCGCGGTCCAATCTTCTTTTCATAGAGATCGATCAGGAGGTCGAGGGACGCCGGATCGACATAGCCTTTCTCGGTCAGGATCGATTCCAGCGCGCGCACGCGCAGCTCGGTCTCCGACAGCTCGGAATGATCGTGGTCGTGATGATGGCCGTGGTGGTCGTGATCATGGTCGCTCATGCCGTCAGGATAGGCGCAAAATCCGGGCTATGTCGAGGCAGGGACTCTGCTAGCATTTGCCGATGGGGATCCGGGCAGGGGGCACGGCAATAACAGTCGCGGCAGGCATTTTGGCCTGGCTTCCGGCCGGAGAGGTGTGGGGGGCCAACGGCGCCTATGCGGTCGACGCCGCCGACATTGGCGAGGCCGGCTCATGCAAGGTCGAGAGCTGGTTGTCGTCGGCATCCAACGCCGATTTTACGGCGGTCGCCAATCCATCCTGCGTGGTCGATGCGTTCAAGCCCGTTGAGTTGAGCATGTTCACTAGCCGCGCGCGCACCGATGGTGAATGGGGCACCACGATCCAGCCAAAAGCCAAGATGAACATTGCGCCAACCGGGGTCGGCAGGCTTGGCATCTCGTTCTACGCCGGCGGAGGTTTCGATGCGCTGACCGGCGAACACGCCTCGGCCTTTACCGTGATCCCCGCGACGTTCCGGCTCAACGAAAACATGCGTCTCAATTTCAACGGCGGCTGGCTGTGGGACCGCAGTGTCGATCGCCATTACCTGCTTTACGGAATCGGGTTCGACTGGAAGTTCACGGAAACCTTGCAGTGGACCATCGAAGCCTTTGGCCAGGCGGGCCAATCGGATACGCCGAGCGTGGTCCAGCCGCGGTTCCAGACCGGCTTGCGTTACCGGCCGAACGAGATTTTCTCGGTCGACCTGATCTACGGCCGCAATATCACGGGCGAGAACGCCAACTGGATCACGCTCGGCACCACGATCCGTTTCCCGGTGCCCGGCGGCAAGCCGGAACACCATCGCACCGGACATTTGTGATCCGCCTCCAGGCCTGCTTGCAGCCTTTCCCGAGACCGCAGATTCATTTCTGGGATAGGTTCGGGAAAACAAGGGCAGGGAGGCCATGCGTGACCGAATTTGTGAAGATTGAAAAGGGCCTGGGACCGGATGGCCGCATTGCCGTCGTGCGTTTCGACCGTGGCGATGGCATCAATGCGCTGTCGCCGGAAGCGATGCGCCAGCTCACCGATGCTGCGCGCAGCTTTGAGGATGACGCCGAAACTTCCGTCGTGGTGCTCACAGGCGGCGCCAAATCGTTCAGCGCAGGCTTCGACCTGAAGGATCCGGAAGGACGTTCGCGACAGACGATGGACCTCGGCAGCTTGCGCCAGCACCTGAAGCTCGGACCGCGGCTGACGCGGGCATGGCAGGACATGGAGCAGATCACCATCGGCGCCATCGAGGGCTTTTGCGTCGGCGGCGGCGTGGCGCTGGCGGTCGCGCTGGATTTCCGGGTGATGGCGCGCGACGCCCATATGCGCGTGCCCGAGATCGGGCTGGGCATGAACATGAGCTGGCAAAGCGTGCCGCGCATGCTGCACCTGATCGGACCGGCCCGCACCAAGCAGGCCGTGATCCTGGCCGATCAGCGCATTTCCGCGGCCGAGGCTTACGAATGGCGGCTGGTGGAGGAGGTGGCTGATCCCGGCAAGGCCTTCGACGCCGCGATGGCGCTCGCCGCCAAGGTCGCCGCCCAGCCGCCGCTGTCAGTCGCCATGACCAAGCTGACGGTCAATCGTCTTGCGCACGCGCTCGATGATCTCGCTGGCCATATGGACCTCGACCAGTTTGCACTCGCGAGTATGACGGAGGATCACAGGGAAGGCGTCGCGGCGTTTCTGGAGCGGCGAAAGCCGAGGTTCAAGGGAAGGTAGCCACACCGTCGGGCACGATTCATCCCATGATGTTCACAGTCGGCATCATTTCGGACACGCATGGCCTGCTTAGGCCCGAGGCCAAGCGTCGTCTGGCTGGAGTCGATCACATCATTCACGGCGGCGATATCGGACGCCCTGACATCATCAGCGAGCTTCGCCGGATCGCGCCGGTCACCGCGATCAGGGGAAACGTGGACACCGGTGATTGGGCCACCGAATACGCCGACACCGAACTCGTGCGGCTCGCGGGACGGGCCATCTTCGTCCTTCATGACCTAAAGACGCTGCGGATTGATCCCGTGGCTTGCGGCATAGATGTGGTCGTCTCTGGCCATTCCCACGTGCCGAATATCAATACGGTCGACGGCGTGCTTTACTTGAACCCAGGAAGCGCGGGCCCGCGGCGCTTCAAACTGCCGATCGCGCTTGCCACGGTCGAGATCACGCCCGACGGCCTGCGACCGGTGATCCACCACCTCGAACTCGGCTGAACCGCACCCAAGCCTGCGAGGGGACGCATTTGGAAACGCTGGCCTCGAATATCCGCAATTCGCATAAGGCATATTATGGAATATTTATATCTACAATTAGATCAGATATTTAGCCGGATATGCTGGCAAACCAGGCCAGCCTGACGGCCATACGGCCATTCGTCTGGGGCAAGCAATCCTGCCCCGCCAAAGCCTGTGTTGCCGTGGCTTGCGGACGCTGCAATAAGCGCGCGAGCGCGAGATCGCCGATGACTTCCGAGCATCTGGTCGTCTCAAGAACAACAATCCTCAAAGGGAGAAACCCAGATGAGTTTTTCACGACGCACGCTTCTCAAGGCATCCGCTGCGTCAGCGGTTTTGGGTGGCATTGGCGCGCCGCTGGTGGCGCGGGCCCAGACCGCCGAATTTACCTACAAGTACGCCAATAACCTTCCTGATGGACATCCGCTGAACGTCCGGGCCAAGGAAATGGCCGCGGCGATCAAGGCCGAGACCAACGGCCGGTTCGACCTCCAAATTTTCCCGAACAACCAGCTCGGTTCCGATACCGACATGCTGAGCCAGATCCGTTCGGGCGGCGTCGAGTTTTTCACGCTGTCAGGGCTGATTCTGGCGACGCTGGTGCCGGCGGCGTCGATTAGCGGCATCGGCTTCGCGTTTCCGGACTACGACACGGTCTGGAAGGCCATGGACGGGGGCTTGGGCGCCCATATCCGTGGCGAGATCACCAAAGCGAACCTCGTGGTGATGGAGAAGATCTGGGACAACGGCTTCCGCCAGACCACGTCGTCCACTAAGCCGATCAACGGCCCTGAGGACTTCAAGGGCTTCAAGATCCGCGTGCCGGTGTCGCCGCTCTGGACCTCGATGTTCAAGGCGTTCGACGCGGCGCCAGCCTCGATCAATTTTAGCGAAGTTTACTCCGCGCTGCAGACCAAGATCGTCGAGGGCCAGGAAAACCCGCTGGCGATCATCTCGACTGCCAAACTGTACGAGGTGCAGAAGTTCTGCTCGCTGACGAACCATATGTGGGATGGCTTCTGGTTCCTGGCGAACCGCCGCGCCTGGGAAAAGGTCCCTGAGGATGTCAGGACCATCGTCGCCAAGAACATTAACGCGGCGGCCGTCAAGGAGCGCGAGGACGTGGCCAAGCTGAATGCCGGGCTGCAGCAGGAACTGGCCGGCAAGGGCCTTGCCTTCAACCAGCCCAACGTCACCCCGTTCCGCGACAAGCTGCGCTCCGCCGGCTTCTACGCGGAATGGAAAGGTAAATACGGCGATCAGGCCTGGGAACTGCTCGAAAAGTCCGTCGGCAAGCTCTCGTAGCGCCTGAGAGAGGCCGTCATGGCTCATGCCGGAATGAGCGAAGCCGTTGGCGGCGAGGTGGGGCAGTCCCCTCCTCGCCGCCATGTGCTGGCGTCGATCGAACATGCCCTGGGAGTGCTGGTCGAGTTGCCGGCCGCGCTGCTGGTTGTCGCCGAGATCGTGATCCTGTTTGCCGGCGTGGTGGCGCGCTATGCGTTGCACCAGCCGTTGATATGGTCGGACGAACTGGCCTCGATCCTGTTCCTGTGGCTTGCCATGCTGGGCGCCGCGGTCGCGTTCCGCCGCGCCGAACACATGCGGATGACGGCAATTGTCGCCAATGCGAAACCCGCTATGCGCGCCTATCTCGATCTGGTGGCGACGTCGGCGGCGTTGGCGTTCCTGATCCTGATCGCCTGGCCGGCTTACGAATACGCCTACGAGGAAAGCTACATCACCACACCGGCGCTGCAGATCAGCAATATCTGGCGTGCCGCGGCGCTGCCGGTCGGCATTGCCCTGATGGCGCTGTTTGCATTCCTGCGGCTGGCCCGCGCGAGCAACCTTCGCACGGTGCTGGGCGCGATCCTCTCAGTGGCGCTGGTCATCGGGATATTCTGGCTGCTCAGGGGCTCGCTCAAGCCGCTCGGCAACCTCAATCTGATCATCTTCTTTGTCGGCGTCGCCGGCTTCTGCGTCTTCGCCGGCGTACCGATTGCGTTCGGCTTTGGGCTCGCAACTTACGGCTATCTCGCGCTGACGACGGGCACGCCGCTGATGGTGCTGGTCGGCCGCATGGACGAGGGCATGAGCCACCTCATCCTGCTGTCCGTGCCCCTCTTCGTCTTCCTCGGTCTCCTGATCGAGATGACCGGCATGGCGCGCGCCATGGTGGCGTTTCTGGCCAGTCTCCTGGGCCATGTCCGTGGCGGCCTGCATTACGTGCTGGTCGGGGCGATGTATCTGGTGTCGGGCATCTCGGGCTCCAAGGCGGCCGACATGGCGGCCGTGGCGCCGGTGCTGTTTCCGGAGATGAAGGCGCGGGGCGCCAAACCGGGCGATCTGGTCGCCCTGCTCTCCGCGACCGGCGCGCAGACGGAAACCATTCCGCCGAGCCTGGTGCTGATCACCATCGGTTCGGTCACCGGGGTCTCGATCGCCGCGCTGTTCACCGGCGGCCTGTTGCCGGGCTTCGTGCTGGCGATCACGCTGTCGGCCCTGGTATGGTGGCGTTACCGGAACGAGGATTTGCGGCATGTCACACGCGCCAGCGGCGGCGAGATTGCCCGTGCGTTTCTCATCGCCCTGCCCGCCATCGCGCTGCCGTTCGTGATCCGCTACGCCGTGGTCGAAGGCATCGCGACCGCGACCGAGGTTTCCACCATCGGCATCGTCTACGCCTTCATCGTCGGCTTTTTTGTCTACGGCCTCCTGATCTATCGCAATTTCGACTGGCGGCGGATCATGCCGATGCTGGTCGAGACCGCGAGCCTGTCGGGCGCGATCCTGCTGATCATCGGATGCGCCACCGGCATGGCCTGGGGCCTCACGCAGTCCGGCTTCTCGCGGACGCTGGCGGCCGCCATGACCGGCCTGCCCGGCGGCTCGGCGACCTTCATCGCGGTCTCGATCGTGGCCTTCGTGATCCTGGGCAGCGTGCTGGAGGGCATTCCGGCGATCGTGCTGTTCGGGCCGCTGCTGTTTCCGATCGCCCGCGCGGTCGGCGTGCACGAGGTCCACTATGCGATGATCGTGATCCTCGCGATGGGTATCGGGTTATTCGCGCCGCCCTTCGGGGTAGGCTATTATGCGGCCTGCGCCATCGGACGCGTCGATCCGGCCGAGGGTATCCGGCCGATCTGGGGTTACCTCTTGGCGCTGATGGTCGGCCTGATTATCGTGGCGATCTTCCCGTGGATTTCGATCGGGTTCTTGTAAGTTTTTCAGATGGGACAAAGCCGATGAGCGCAGCCCAGAACCAGTATTCCATCGGATTGGAGAAGACGCCGGCGAACTACGTTCCGCTGACGCCCCTGAGCTTCCTCGCCCGCAGCGCCGCCGTCTATCCAGATCAGGTCAGCACGGTCTATGAAGGCCGCAGCTTCACCTGGGCCGAGACCTACGAACGCTGCCGGCGCTTTGCGTCCTGGCTCGCCGGCCGCGGCATCGGCAATGGCGATACGATCGCGGCGATGCTGCCGAATATCCCGGCGATGAACGAGGTGCATTTCGCGGTCCCGATGGCGGGCGCGGTGCTTAATGCGCTGAATATCCGGCTCGACGCGCCCTCGATCGCCTTCCAGCTCGATCATGGCGGCGCGAAAATCATTCTGGTCGATCCGGAATTCACCGGCGTGATTGCGGAAGCGCTGACGCTGATGAAGGGGCCGAAACCGTTCGTCGTCGATGTCGACGACGCGGCGTTTGCGGGCGGCAAGCGGATTGGTGAGATCGAGTATGAGGCGGCGGTTGCCCAGGGCGATCCCGGCTTCGTCGCAAGGCTGCCCGGCGATGAATGGGACGCGATCGCGCTGAGCTATACTTCGGGCACCACGGGCAATCCGAAGGGCGTCGTCACCCATCACCGCGGCGCCTATCTCAATGCCGTCAGCAACATCCTGGCCGGCAATCTCGGCCAGCATCCTGTCTATCTCTGGACGTTGCCGATGTTCCACTGCAACGGCTGGTGCTTCCCGTGGACGGTCGCGGCCTCGGCCGGCATCAATGTCTGCCTGCGCAAGGTCGATCCGGCAAAAATCTTCGAGCTGATCCCCAAGCACGGCGTTACCCACATGTGCGGCGCGCCGATCGTCTACAACACGCTGATCAACACGCCCGGCGCCCCCAAGGGCGACAAGGCGCGACGCGTGGTCGGATTGATCGCGGGCGCAGCACCGCCGGTCGCCGTGCTCGAAGGCGCCGAAAGCATCGGCATCAAGCTGACCCACGTCTATGGGTTGACCGAAGTCTATGGCCCTGCCTCCGTCTGCGCCGAGCAGCCGGGCTGGGATGAACTCCCCGCCGACCAGCGCGCCCAGATGAAGCGCCGGCAGGGCGTGCCCTACCCGCTGGAGGAAGCCGTCACTGTGCTTGACCCCGCGACCATGCAGGAGGTGCCGCGCGACGGGGAAACCATCGGCGAGGTGATGTTCCGCGGCAATATCGTGATGAAGGGCTATCTGAAGAACGAGAAGGCCACGCAGGAAGCCTTTGCCGGCGGCTGGTTTCATACCGGCGACCTCGGCGTGCTCGACGAGCACGGCTACGTCATCATCAAGGACCGCTCCAAGGACATCATCATCTCTGGCGGCGAGAACATCTCGTCCGTCGAGGTCGAGGACGTCCTCTACAAGCACCCGGCCGTGCTGTTTGCGGCCGTCGTCGCAAAACCCGATTCCAAATGGGGCGAAGTACCCTGTGCCTTCGTCGAACTGAAGGACGGCGCCAAGGCGACGGAAGCCGAGATTATCGCGTACTGCCGCAGCCACATGTCCGGATTCAAGACGCCGAAGGCCGTCGTGTTCGGAGTTATCCCGAAGACGTCCACCGGCAAGATCCAGAAGTTCATGCTGCGTGAGCAGGTGGATTCGGCGAAGGCGATTTCGGCGTAGGACGGCCTCCCTTGCGTTACTTTGAAGAGGCCCGGACCATCTGGAAGACCAAGGTCCCGTCCAATGGCCAGGCCGACACGGTCGAGGGAGAGTTGCTGCGCGCGGTAGAGAAACTGCGATGGGAGGCGCAGGGCAACGGCAATATCAATTGGGACGACGGATTCGAAATCCTCGTCAGCTTCCTGCAAGCTCATCTGCTCGACGCTACTGTCTACCCCGATGACGTCCTGACATCTACGCGAGCGATTCTCAGCAAGATGTCGGCCACGGACTGGCCGGTTGTCGAGGACGGGCCTTACGACGAACTCGGTGATCGCGTCGTCGAATGGTACCTGCATTACGGTACCCGCCTCCACGCCGGCAATCCGAAACTCCTGCGTTAGTATGCGTGGGGTGGGCAAAGCCAACGGGTCGCGCGAATGCGCGCCCGATGACAGGCTCCGCGTGCCCACCATCTTGCACGCGCAGACAATGGTGGGCACGGCGCTGACGCGCCTTTGCCCACCCTACGATCTAGGCTCGCTCTCTCTTGACCGGCGGATAGTACTGCGGCGCTTCAGTGCGTTCGAACATGCCGTAGTCGCGCATGACCTCGAAAACGCGAAAATACTGGATCGCCGGATCGGCAAACAGGCGCGAGCCGAATTCGACACCGGCTTGTTCGTCCGGCAGATCGATCAGGTGCGCGAAATGCTCGTCGCGATAGACGCTTGCGAAAGCATCACTGCGCCATTCGGTTGCGACCGGAAGCGTCCCGCTCGTCGATTCCGCCGCCAGCATATAGGTCGACTTGCGCCTCGCGGGATCGTTGTAGGGCGTGCGTCGCGCGGGCTGCCAGGCCGGTTGACCGGGCTTTGCTTCGTGAATGACCTGGGCAACGCGGATGCGGTAGTCCGAGAATACCCTCGCGCGGCCAATGGTCTGGACATCGTGATGGTGCGCATGGGCCCGCCACGCCGTCAGGGCCCCCTCGTCCTGCCATATCTGATAGGACAGCAGCAGGTTTTCCCGCGTCAAACTCCTGAAGCGATCGATGAAGAGGCAACCGCCCATCGCCTCGAGATCGGGCTTCAGCGAGGCCGCGAGATCGAGATACTGATCGCGGTGTCCGGGCCTTGTCTGGACTTCGAAGAACAGGCCAATCATCGAAATTCCTCCGCGGCCTGCGATCGAGTTTGCACTGCGCAACCGATCTTCTGTCCGGGTTCTCAAGCACCAGCCTGATCCCGTCATAGGCCGGTATGACGCCCGGCGAAAGGCCCCGCCACGGTGTCATTTAGTCGAGTGTGTGTTGGCAAGGATGGCGCACTTCCCGCGCTGCGGTCCTAGCCGAGCTCCAGCCGCATCCCGTCATAGGCCGGGATCACGCCGGCCGGCAGGCTCTGGCGCAACACCTCGTAATCGAGGTCGGAATGCATGTTGGTGATGACGGCGCGCTTCGGCTTGAAGCGCTCGATCCATGAAAGCGCGTCGTTGACGCTGAAATGGCTGGGGTGGCCGGCATAGCGAAGTCCGTCGACGATCCAGAGGTCGAGGTTTTCCAGCGCCGACCAGCTTTCCTGGGGAATGTCGTGGAGGTCGGGCGTGTAGGCGGCGGCTCCGACACGAAAGCCGAGCGCGGGAATCCTGCCGTGGTGAACCAGGAAGGCGGAAAGCTTCACGGGTCCGCCCTTCCCCTCCGTGTTGTGGCTCTCGCCGGCTTCAATCGAGTGGCGAGTCAGGATCGGCGGATAGTCGCTGCCTTCGGGCGAGATGAAGCAGTAGGAGAACCGCGCCATGATGTCTTTGGCGGTCGACTGGTTGAAATAGACGGGAATACGCCGGCGCTGGTGCAGCACGACCGAACGCAGATCGTCGATGCCATGGGTCTGGTCGGCATGTTCATGCGTCAGGTACACCGCATCGATGTGATCGACATTGGCGTCGATCAATTGCTCGCGCAGGTCGGGCGAGGTGTCGATCACGATCCGCGTGGTGCCGTGGGCGCCGGTACGCTCGACCAGCAGCGAGCAGCGGCGGCGGCGGTTTTTGGGATTGTTGGGGTCGCAGGCGCCCCAGCCGAGTGCCGGGCGTGGCACGCCGGCGGAGGATCCGCAGCCGAGGATCGTCAGCGTCACCGTCATGCGGCTGCCTTTGGCGCCGGCACCTTGGAGAACAGGCGAAAGAAGTTTTCCGTCGTTTGCCGCGAGATTTCCTCCAGCGAAACGCCGCGCGTTTCCGCCAGCACCTTCGCGACCTCGACCACGTAGGACGGCTCGTTGCGTTTGCCGCGAAACTTGCCAGGCGCCAGATACGGCGAGTCGGTTTCGACCATGATGCGGTCGGCCGGAAGTTCAGCCGCGAGCGCGCGCAAGGCTTCGGACTTCTTGAACGTCAGGATGCCGGTGAACGAGATCGAAAGGCCCAGACCAATCGCCTTCATCGCCAATTCGCGTCCGCCGGTGTAGCAATGCAGCACCGCGCGGAACGGCCCCTTGACGATCTCGTCTTCGAGGATTCGGCCGCAATCCTCGTCGGCCTCGCGGGTATGGATCACCAGCGGCAATCCCGTCGCTCGCGCCGCTGCGATATGGGCGCGAAAGCCGCGTTCCTGCGCTTCGCGCGAGCCGTGCTCATAGAAGTAGTCGAGCCCCGCCTCCCCCAGCGCCACGACCTTCGGATGATTGGTCAGCTCGATCAGCTCGCTTGCCGGGAGGCCGTCTTCCTCATCGGCGTTGTGCGGATGGGTGCCGACCGAGCAATAGACGTTGGGAAACCGCTCGGCGATGGCGAGCAGCCCGCCAAGCCGCTTCACCCGGGTCGAAATCGTGACGATGCGGCCAATGCCGGCCGTCTCGGCGCGCGCGACGATGCCGTCGAGATCTTCGGCAAAATCCGGAAAGTCGAGATGGCAGTGACTGTCGACGAGCATGGCTTGCAAACGGCTCAATCCGCCTTTGGTTCGACATAGCGCGGAAACACGCCGACCGGCGGCGGCAAATTCATGCCGGCCGTGATCCGTGTTCCGATCGCCGCAAAGTCCCTGCTGTCCTGGGGAATGCCAAGGCTGTCGAGCAGCTTGCCCGAGGCCTCCGGCATCACCGGCTGCGTCAGGATCGCGATCTGCCGCACCACTTCCGTGGTCACATAGAGCACGGTTTTCTGCCGCGCCGGATCGGTCTTGGCCAGCGCCCATGGCGCCTCGCCCGCGAAATAGCGGTCAGCCTCCGCGATCACGGACCACACCACGTTCAGCCATTGATGGATCTGCTGGGTCGCCATCGCCGTCCGCGACGCCTCCAGCATGGCGTCCGCTTCCGCCAGCATCTCCTTGTCATTGTCGGTGAACTCGCCCGGCTCCGGCAGCACGCCGCCGAGTTGCTTTGATATCATCGACAGCGAACGCTGCGCCAGATTGCCGAGACCATTGGCAAGATCGGCGTTGATGCGCGCGACAATGGCTTCATGGTTGTAGTTACCGTCCTGTCCGAACGGCACCTCGCGCAGGAAGAAATAGCGCATCTGGTCGACGCCGTACTGGTCGGCCAGGTTAAAGGGATCGACGACATTGCCGACCGACTTCGACATCTTCTCGCCCCTGTTGAACAGGAAGCCGTGGGCATAGACCCGCTTCTGCACGGGGATGCCGGCCGACATCAGGAATGCCGGCCAGTACACCGCATGGAAGCGGATGATGTCCTTGCCGATGATGTGCACGTCCGCCGGCCAGTAGCGCCAGTTCGCATCGCTCTCGTCAGGGAAGCCGACGCCGGTGATGTAGTTGGTGAGCGCATCGACCCAGACATACATCACGTGCTCGGGGTCATTCGGTACCTTGACGCCCCAATCGAACGTCGTGCGCGAAATCGACAGATCCTTCAGGCCGCCCTTCACGAAGCTGACGACTTCGTTACGGCGCGAATCCGGGCCAATGAAATCCGGCTGGCTCTCGTAAAGCTGCAGCAAGCGGTCCTGGTAGGCGGACAGTTTGAAGAAGTAACTCTTCTCCTCGACCCATTCGACCGGCGTGCCCTGCGGGCCGCGGCGCACATTGTCCTCGCCGAGAACGGTTTCCTCTTCGGAGTAGTAGGCCTCGTCGCGCACCGAATACCAGCCGGCATAGGTGTCGATATAGATGTCGCCGTTCTGCTGCATCCGGTTCCAGACCACCTGGACCGAACGATGATGCTCGGGCTCCGTGGTGCGGATGAAGCGGTCGAACGACACGTTCAGGCGTTCGTCCATCTCCTTGAACCGGCCGGCATTGCGCGCGGCGAGTTCGGCGACGCTCATGCCTTCGCTCTCGGCGGTCTGCACCATCTTCAGGCCGTGCTCGTCGGTGCCGGTGAGGAAGAACACATCCTTGCCGTTGAGCCGCTGAAACCGCGCCAGCGCGTCGGTCGCGATCGCCTCATAGGCGTGGCCGATATGCGGAATGCCGTTCGGATAGGCGATTGCGGTCGTGATGAAATAGGTGTTGCGTTCGGCGGCGGCGACGGAGTTCGCCGCAGGAGTCGGCTTCAGACTTGTCGTGGACGGCTTTGCGCGGTCGACGGCGGCCGCGAAGGCCCATGCGGTCGGGCTCGCTTCTTGCGGTGCGACGGCCTGCGGTTTCGTCGCCTTGTGCGCAGACTTTTTGGCCGGCTTTTTGGCGGACTTCGGAGCAGCTTTCTTTGCGGACTTTTTCGCGGCCTTGCCGGCGAATTTCTTCGAGGTCTTCTTCTTCCCCTTCTTGGCCTTCTTCACGACACGGCCGCGCTTGGCCGCACCCTTCTTGGCGGCGCGCTTCTTCGCGGCCTTCTTGGCGGCTTTCTTTGCCGCGCGCGGGGGTGGCGACTTGCGGGCCTTCTTCGCCTTCTTCGAAGCTTTCTTTGCAGCCTTCGCCACCACGAAATCCTTTTCAACTCAACGATTGCAGGGAATATTGTCCGATTGAGCGTTTACCGCGTCGCTTCCGCGAGCATCCCGAACACCGAGAAAACCAGCGGTTTTCGCTCCAAATTGTAGGATTCGGTGTCGCGCGCGGCGCGGACGATCTTTTCCCATACCTCCGCAAGCCGTGCAAGGCGGGGCAGATTCGCGTTGGCATCGCCAGCACGCAGCTTTTCGCCGATCCAGCGATCGATGCCGTCGATGAAGGCAGCCAGCGCTACCCGGTCGCTGGTGCCCAGCGCTTCGCCAAGGGCATGCAACTCGCGCGGATCGACCTGCGGCAGCGTCGCCAGCAGCGCTGCGGTCCGCTGCTGCAGCTTCAGCGCGTCGCCGCCGAGCAGCGTCAGCGCGCGGGACACGCTCCCCTCCGCGGCATCGGCGGCCTCCGACAGCGCCGGATCATCGGGGGCGATGTCTGCGGCGTCCGATGCCGCGCGAATGACGTCGTCGGTCGCAAGCGGCCGCAGCGGCAGCTTGCGGCAGCGGGACAGGATCGTCGGCAGGGCCCGCGCCGGCGAATGGCTGACGAGCATAAACAGCGAGCGGTGCGGCGGCTCCTCGAGAATCTTCAGCAGCGCATTGGCGGCGTTCGGATTGAGCTCGTCGACGGTATCGACGATGCAGACCCGCCAGCCGTCGATCGCCGCGGTCGAGCCGAAGAATGAAATCGTTTCCCGCGTCTCGTCGACGGTGATCACCGTCCGCATCACGCCGCGATCGTTGAGGCCGCGCTCCAGCACCAGCAGCCCGCCATGTGCGCCGGCGGTGATTTGGCGTGCGACGTGATCGTTTGGGTCGAGCGCCAGCGTCTCGGCGCGCTGCACCGAAGGCAGGGTCGGGTTGGGATTGGCGAGCACGAAGCGCGCCATGCGATAGGCCAGCGTCGCCTTGCCGATGCCTTGCGGGCCGCCGATCAGCCAGGCATGCGGAATGCGCCCGCTGCGATAGGCCGTCAGCAAGGCGGTTTCCGCCTCGCGGTGGCCGAACAGATCGGCCGTTTCGCGGGGATGCCTGACCGCCGTTTCCTGCTCGGCCTTGCGCGCGCTCATGCCGTTCCCGCCGGGCTCTTGGTTGCTAACAGGTGATCGCGCAGCGCGGCCCAGACGCGGCCGGCAACCGTGTCGGCGTCGGCATTCGCATCGATGAGCACGCAGCGTTGCGGCTCTTCCGCGGCGATCTGCTTGTAGGCGTCGCGGAGCCCCTGATGGAACTGCAGGTCTTCCGCCTCGAACCTGTCAGGCACGCCGCTGCCGCGGCGGGCCGCGGCGCGCTGGTGGCCGACATCAACCGGGATATCCAGAATGATGGTCAGGTCCGGCTTGAGATCGCCGATGGTGACCCGCTGCATGGCGTTAAGAACGCCGGGCGCGACTTGCCCCAACCGGCCCTGATAGGCGCGGGTCGAGTCCGAGAAGCGGTCGCACAGCACCCACGTGCCCTGGCTGAGCGCGGGCTGGATCACGGTGCGGACGTGGTCGTCGCGCGCGGCTGCAAACAGCAACGTCTCCGCGTCCGGTCCCAGCAGCTTGCCCATCCCCGAGAGCACGAGATGCCGCATGATCTCCGCGCCCGGCGAGCCGCCGGGCTCGCGGGTAACGATGGCGCGCAGCTTCGTCGCCGCCAGACGCTCGGCGAGCTTCTTGATCTGCGTGGATTTGCCGGAGCCCTCGCCGCCTTCAAAGGTAATGAACTTCCCGCGTCCGGATGGCCGCTGCAGCGTTGCCTGGTTCATGCTCAGAGCTTCTCTGCACTCGCGCGGAACACGCCGATGACGAGTTCGCTGGCTCCGTCGATCGCGCGGCGCATGGTCGACCCGGTGCCCACCGCCTCCGCAGCATAGACCGGCGCCTCCACGGCGACATTGGCGCCGCGCCACACCTTGACGACGCCGACCGGTTGGCCGGCCTGTACCGGCGCCCGCACCGGGCCATTGTAGACGATGCGCGCGATCAGTTTCTCACTGCCGTTCTTCGGCACCATCACCTTGATCGGCTGGGGGCTGGCAAGTTTCACCGAGCGGCTTTCGCCGCCGAACACCTTGGCGTAGCCGACCTGCTGGTTGGCCGCGAACAGCGTGCGGGTCTCGAAATTGCGAAAGCCCCATTCCAGCATCTTCTTCGCCTCAGAGGCGCGATCGTCGGGATCTTCGAGCCCATTGATCACGACAATCAGCCGCGTGTCGTTCTGCACGGCCGAGCCGACCATGCCGTAGCCGCCCTCCTTGGTGTAGCCGGTCTTGAACCCGTCGGCGCCGTTGAGCGTGTTCAGAAGCGGATTGCGGTTTTGCTGGCGGATCTTGTTCCAGGTGAACTCCCGCTCGCCGAACAATTTGTACATGTCGGGATAGGCCACGATCAGGTGGCGGGCGAGCTTTGCCAGCTCCCGAACCGTCATCTTGTTGGCGGGATCGGGCAGGCCGCTGGAATTGCCGAAGGTCGACTTCATCAAACCAAGCTCGCGGGCGCGCTTGGTCAGGAAGTCGGCGGCAAAGATCCGCTCGTTGCCGGCCATGCCTTCGGCCAGCGCAATGCAGGAATCATTGCCGCTCTGGATGATCGCGCCCTTCAACAGGTCGTCCACGGAGACCTTGCTGTTGAGGATGGCAAACATGGTCGAGCCGCCCGCCGGCGCACCGCCCTTGCGCCAGGCGTTCTCGCTGATCCGATATTCGTCCGTCAGCTTGACCTTGCCTTCCTTGAGGGCATTGAAGACCACCTCGACCGTCATCAGCTTCATCATGCTGGACGGCGCCCGCAATTCGTCGGCGTTCTTCTCGAACAGCACGCTGCCGCTGGAGGCCTCGATCAGGATCGCGGTCGGCGCATCGCCGTCAAAGCCGCCGTCTTCCTTCTTCGGCGCGCCCTGCACGCTGTTGTTGGCGGCGTAGACGATCCCGCCCCAGCCGACCGACAGGGCGAGAACAGCCGCCATCAGGCTCCGCCACGGGAGAACGGCCGCGGCGTCGAATTTGCGGGAAACGGAGGTCTCTGCTGCCATCGGCGATGTCCTGAATCCGCGCGTTCTAACAGTTGGAAGTATCGCAAACAACAGAGGTTTTGGACGTGCAGCCCATGTCGATCGGATTGCGGCAACGGACCAAGGAACATATCGTGGCGATGCTGCAATCTCCTGACAGAATACGAAAAACAGGGCGGAAACGCGATGCCATCTTCACGCACTATTTCTGCCAACGGGCTGGACTTCTTTGTTGTCGAAGAGGGACAGGGTCCGCTGGTGCTGCTCTGCCATGGCTGGCCCGAACTGTCCTACTCCTGGCGGCACCAGATCCCCGCGATCGCGGAAGCCGGTTTCCACGTCGTCGCTCCCGACATGCGCGGGTTCGGCCGGACCAGCGCGCCGGCCGATGTCGGCGCCTACACCATCTTCCACAATGTCGGAGACATGGTCGCGCTGGTGGCGGCGCTTGGCGAAAAGCAGGCAGTCATTGTCGGGCATGACTGGGGCGCGCCGGTCGCCTGGCACGCGGCGATGTTCCGGCCCGATGTCTTCACCAAGGTCGCGGGCCTCAGCGTTCCACCGCCCTCCCGCGGCCGCGGCCGGCCGCTCGAAACCCTGCGCCAGAACGGCATCACCAATTTCTACTGGCAGTATTTTCAGGCCCCGGGCGTGGCGGAAGCCGAGTTCGAGCGCGACGTCGCAGCGACCATGCGAATCGTGCTGGCCGGGCGCGGGCTCGCCGATCCGGCAGCCCATCAGTTCGTTCAGGAGGGTAAGGGCTTCCTCGGCGACACCGATCCGAAGCGCCCGTTGCCGAACTGGTTGACCGAGGCCGACCTCGCCTATTTCGCTTCCGTCTATCAGGCCTCCGGCTTCCGCGGCGGGCTGAACTGGTATCGCAACATCGACCGCAACTGGGAACTGACGGCGCCCTGGCAAGGCGCGCAGATCCGCCAACCCTCCCTATTCATCGCGGGCTCGAAGGACGGCGTCATCACCGGGCTGATCGGCGCCAAGCAGGTCAAGGAGATGGAGCGCGTGCTGCCTGATCTGCGGCAGAAGCTGATTCTCGACGGGGCCGGCCACTGGATTCAGCAGGAGCGGCCCGACGAGGTCAACGCCGCCCTGATCGCCTTCCTGAAGGGGTAGAGTCTTTCGTTTGACTCGTTTTCTCGACGCGAATCGGCTGCCACTTCGCTTGAAAACGCTCTAGTAGAGGCCGCGGCCGCTGAGGACTTCGCTCGGCCCCCGCGGATCGACCGGCAGGTAAGCCTGGATCGGGGCCGCATAGTTGGCCTCGTTCTCGTAGGACACGGCACGCGGATTTTCCGCGGCACGGCCACGCGAACGGCTGGAGGCCGACATTTCCGAGGTCGCATTGACCGAGGCGTAGTCCGCCGACGTATTGCCGAGGCTATAAGGCCGTCCCTCCGGCATCGGCACCTCGCCCCGGATCCGGCCCGCGGACGACGGCATCATCTCGGGAACAAACGGCCGGGCCGAAGCGACCCGTACCGTGGACGGGGACGGCGCGGGCTCGCCGGTCCGCAGCGTCGCCAGCAGCTGGCGGTCGTCGGAACCCTCCAGCGGGGCCCGGCCGACATACTCAACGCGGACCTTGGCGACGCCATTGGCTTTGAATTCAAGCAGTTCCGCGGCCTTGTTTGAGACGTCGATCAGCCGGTTGCCGTGATAGGGTCCGCGGTCGTTGACGCGGACGATCAGCGACTTGCCGTTCCGGACATTGGTGACGCGGGCATAGCTCGGAATCGGCAGGGTCGGATGGGCCGCCGTCAGCGAGGTCATGTCGAAGACTTCGCCATTGGCGGTCAGCCGGCCATGGAAATCATCGCCATACCAGGAAGCCATTCCCTCGGCACGGTAGTTCGGATCTTCCTCCGGCACGTAGACCCGGCCCGCGACGGTATAGGGCTTGCCGATACGGTAGGTTCCCCCGCCCTTCGGCACGGGATCCCCGAACGCCACGACACGGGGGCTCGAGGAGACGCCGTATTTGGGATCGATGCGCTTGGCGAATTTGTCCGACGAAGCGCAGTTGGCGAGGACAAGGCATGTTGCCACGGCAACCGTGCCACGAACCGCCCGAACGATCGTTGTTGGCCGTCGAATCCCCATCACCCCAAGTACCATTTTCAGCGGCCTGCTGCCTACGTTGAAGCGCTACGGCCTGATCCCCACGATGCAGCCCACCTCCGCATCACGTCGTGAAGATATCGCAACCGGAACACGGCGGAAATGGGGTGCGGCCTCACGTGGTGAATGATCTGGTCGCGCGTGGTGAATCAATGGTTGCCTGCTCTATCCGTTGATTTACGGGCATAGCGCTTCGATTCACAGCGTATGCATCCTTCGTCGTAGCTCTTCCTGTGCCGCTTTCAGACAATCTGTTGCATCAAATCACCACTCACGACCGATCTGCGATTCCGCCCAGTGAATCTTTTTGACTGTGCAACGGTGGAGTCGTTCTGTGGATTGCAGGGGCGCAAAGGATTTGTGCGATGATCGAGACGGTTACAGCAGTGATGGGCCTGGTGAGCGCAGGCATTTTTTTGGCTCATGCATTTGAAGGCTATCGTTACAGAGCTTGATTTTTGACGGCCGGGGTTCGGGTAACCGCCCGGACTTCAGACAGGGAAATGGCAAGGCAGTTCGGATCGGGGATTCGGAAAGCTTTAATAAATTCGGACGAGCATCTGGTGTGGTAGGTGTCCTATGCGCAACCACGACATTGTCTCCAACGGATTTCTCGCTCTGGCGACGGCCAGCTTCGTGCTCCTCTGCTCGAGCCTGCTGGCAGTAGCGTTCGGCTAGCGACAGCCGAACCATTGGGCGATGATGCCGGAGCGATGCGATCCCGGGCGAAATTGGCAAGTGCCGACAAACTGCCGGCGAGCGATCAATGGTCGATGCCGCCATCACTATTCCCGACGCGTGTGACGCGGCTCCTCCGGTCCAACCGGCGACACTGATTCGTCGTGCCTCCTGCCCTGGCGATTCCCGGCAAATCCCGTTTTCTTCTCTTGTGTTTCCACCTTCGCATCGGCTAAGCGCTTGATCGTAAAGGCAAGGAAGGGTGGCCGAGTGGTTTAAGGCACCGGTCTTGAAATTCTGGAATGGCCGTCTCGTCTGGTGTCGAGATGTCTCATTGAGTGCGGAAATGTTGGGGAATTACCCGCGCCCGCTCTCCTTTCGTCACCGCCTATTCAGCGTCGTCCCAGCTAGTTGGGTAGCAAAACGGGTAGCAAATCCGCACCCCAATTGCTCTCCAGCGCCATGCGAGGGGACGATACTATGCGAGACGGTGATCCCGACTTACCGGAAGTGCTGGCGTGGCTCGCCTGGCTGCTTCGGCTAATGTGCCGGCGCAGCAAGAAAAACCCGACAGCGTGAGTGTCACGGCGCTTCGCTTGCCTTTCGCAACTCGCCAATGCTGTATGGCTCGTTGACGCGATTACTCAGCATACTGATCGATCGCAACCGGCGTCACTTTGTCCGCCAACGTCAACCTAGCGCTGTCCTATCGTCGTCCACGAGGCGCTTGGCGCTTCCTGAGCGGCGGGTACGATCAAATGAGGTGAGTAAATGTTGTCCGGCTCCCCTCGCCTGTTGACCCACCAGCGACTTCTCAAGACCAGGCTTTCGACGAGGTAGCAATATTCGCTGGATCGCTCGATGCCGGCTGGCGGATCGATCACTCGGGCAGCGATGCCAGGAAAACCGAGCCGGTACAGGTTTCCGATTTTCAGACCGTCTGTTGGGTACATCGCTCAGTCTCCACCGCTGTCGCGAATCGTAACGCAACACCCAATCAATTGGGCCCGCGAATGGTCAACAATAACTAACAGATGATTGAACCTGCGGGGTGGGCGCGACGACAATTACCGGATGGATATCCTCATTGTCAGTCTTGGGATCGCTGCAGGCCTTTACATCGCGGTAAGGCTTACCCTGCGGTACTACTTCCCGCCCGATACCTGACCGCGCCGTAGCCCCCTGCTAAGGTTCGGCGCCGATGTTCGGCCCAAATTCCAGTATGCGAGCAGGCACGTGATGAAACGGCTTTGGCGCGGGGCTGGGGGCTAAAATGCGCCAGAGCCGTCCTCTCAAGATGCGCCCTTTCGAGCGCAGAATCATCCTACCGGGATAAAGCGGCAAAACCGTGCGACATCGCCCGGAGTGTCAACGAGCGGCATCCTTTCCCTTCGGCGGGCGGCTTCCCTTCGCTCGCTCGGCTTGCCAGGCGTCGTAGGCCGCTGTCCCGGGTCTCGGAGGCGCGTTGGCCGGCAGTCCGCCCATCCATGACGGCATGTCCGCGACCGGATTGCTCCCGGTGCTCGCACATCCTGCCATCAGGTTGGCAATGACAAAAAGGAGCGTAAGGCTAGGCTTCATGTCATAAGCTCCAAGCCAAGTGGCCCGACGCACGACGCGCACGCGCCGGGCCTTACCACTACCTGTCACCCCCGGAATGGCTAATTCAGGCTGCGGTCGATTCTTGGCAGAATTGCGCGTTGCCTTACGGAGCGGTTTATGGAGAAGCCAGTACTGCTGACAATTTGTGCCATGCTTTTCGCTTTCGGCATTTTCACGATCGTCGTTTCGTCCGGCGTCTTCATGCAACTCCTCGGCGCCGTCGTCATGGCCTTGGGTGGATCGGCGGCCTACCTGATACTGTCTCACCGGAGTCCAGAGGCGCCTCGCAAATGATCTAGCCTACGCCATAGGGCTTGTTGAGGAAGTAGTTGCGATTGCCGAGGGCCTTCTCGGCATACTGATCGATCGCAACTGTGATCGCCTGGACGTGCTGATAGCAATGACCTTCGCGGGCAGCCCGCTGCCGCAGCTCGGCAAGCGCGTCGATCCAAGGCGAGTTGTCGGCCTTGTCGTCGTACCATTTGAGCGGCTCTGGCATCACCAGCTCCGGCCGCCAAGCACCCGCCCTTTCGTCGGGCCGCCGTGCTCTTTCTTCAACCGGTCCCGCTCGGCGCAAAGGTCTTCGATCTTCGCCAGCATCCTCGTAAGCAACAGTTCTGCCGATGCAGGCGAGATGCCGAGCCGCTGAAGCTGCAGGATCTCCTTACGCTGTCTTCCGACCTGGACGCGCATGTGATCGATTTCGGAACGGACGTGATCTAGGCCCATAGCGCTCCCCCAATCGCCTCTGGATCGTACGAACGAGACCGTCAGCGCGGCGCCCAAGCTGGTCGTAGAGGCGCAGGCGCCTAAAGAGGATCTCGATTTCACGATCGTTTTTCATAATGCAGGAATAGTACAAAACGAGAACAAGATGGCAAGCCGCTAGCAATAGGCAGTGCTGCAGCGGAACACCCAAGATCATTGCCCGAGTGGATTTTATTGCCCTGGTCCGCCTCGTTTGAGGATCCAATACCGCTTCCGAATGGCCGCCGGCTCCTCACGTTGAAGGATGCCGCCAGCTACGTCATGGAGCTACCGAAGGCCGAGCACTCCGCGCCCGAATGGCAGGCTGCGATGGAGGCGCTAATCCTCGTTGCAGAGCGCGGCGGCCCGACGATGCTGGCGCGGATTGGCGTCATGCGAGCATTGAACCGTCACGTCGAGCGGGTCTTCAATACCGACTGCAAGGCCCATCATTGGGGCAAGCGCAAGCTGAAGAGAGACCAATGACCGTTTTTGTCTACGTCAACACAAGCAAGCAGGTCGGAGAAGCGGAGCACATCAAGGTGTTCGCCAATGTGGACGCCGCAGAAAAATGGTTCGAGGAGAACGACCCTGAAGGCGTGGCTTTTGAGTATGAGGTTCTGGAATGAAAGAGGCGGACCAATGAGGCGGCGTTAGTTCCCATGAATGCTCTTGCGTTCCAAAATCAGGCCCGACATTCGCCAAGCCATAGACGGTTTTGGCGTGCTCTTCGCGGTGACGCTTTTCTTCTGCCTAATTCCAGGCAGCCCACGACGGCATCGTCAACCGAAACCGGCAGTTCGATCGGCAGCGGTGGTGGTATCCGATCTATCAGCTAGTCTACCCCGGTGGCGCGCGCCATGAACCGGATTGGCCGGCGCACCCTAATTGCAGTGGCGGTCTTGCTGGTCTTTGCTTTGTTTCGGATGCTGGCGGGATATGGCTGAACAAGGAGGAATAGATGCCAAAGGGGCGTTTGATTGACGTGTTTGTTGCCAAGAAGCGTGATGAGAAGGCCATTAAAGCCCTCACGAAACATCTCAATCAGGGTGCCGGCGGTCAGCGCGCGGCAAGGACGAAGCGAAAAGTAGTCTTGATCTCATCTGTCGCTCAAAAAGCCCCCCAGCGTGAACCGGCGGTCCTGATAATCAGCGGCGCAACAGCCGCTCCCCGATGTCGGCATGCTTGCGCCCGCCCACCAGACACCAACGCGCGATCTTCAACCTGGCGAGCAAGAGCCGGATCAGCCGCATCCGTTGCCCCCGATCCGTACAACGGTTGCCGCAGGCTTATCGGCCGGTGCCGTCCAGAACGCCGGTAGCGTGACAAGCCGGATTGCAGCGAGGATCAACAATCAGCGACCCTGAGCAGTCGCCTCAGTTGCACCCGATTGACTCAACGCAATGGAAAGTGAAATTGGATTCTTTGGAGGACATGCAACGTGCTGACTCGAAGGAGCCGCTCATGACATCGAGGCGAGGCTTGATCTGGGGATTAGCAATTGCCGGCGTAGTCGTGTATTTCGCGCTCGCCACCTATTTTGAACGCTCCTATCACGTGTCAAGACCGTCAGGCAAAGTGGTGCTCTCGCTGACCCCGCCATTTTTACGCGAAAGCGGTTTCGCCTATCGGGGCGCGCTTCTTCTGGAAGACCGCAGGACACTCGCCAACATTCCATCTGATGATCCCAACAATGCCGAGGATACCTCCTCCCCAATTCAGATCTGGGAAGATCAAGCGCTACTCGGCCCAGGACATAGTAGTTTCGAGGCGATTAGCAAAAGCGGTCGCGGTCACTTCGCGCATTGGACAGGCCGCGGGATCTTCTTTTCGACAAGCGACAATACTGATCCCAATGAGAACCGGCGGCGCTATTGGGCCGTTGTTCCTTAACGCTTGGTCTGGTCCTACATGCGCACACAGACCGACTTCGGATGTTCTCTTTGTTCGCTAGCTACTTGCTTAGAAGGCTCGGTGCAGCGTGCCGATGACCGATTTACGGCTACACGTTGCGCGCACTCGCCTGCTCCTGGCGTCCGCAGGCCCTAAACGTCTGCCTGTGCCACCCATGTCGAACAGGCAAGCAGAACGTGAAAGCGATCAGACTGGACGTTGAGCGCTGAGGAAATGGCGAAGGTGGTTCAGGCTGCCCGTGCTCCACGCAACTGAACGCCTTCCAAGCCGGAGCGGTAGAGCGCAAATGTCAGCATCGGCCAGAGCGCGTAGGCGTGATTCGATTTTCGGTCCGCGTGATCCCGCCACAGTTCGCGGATCGCGTTGGGCTCAAGATAAGGCTCGAAAATGCCGCGCGAGTGTTCGAAGGCATTTTCGCAAAGAGGACGCAGCGAGCCGCGCAGCAGTCCGGCCAGCGGATTATTGAAACCCCGCTTCGGCGCATCGGTGATCTTCGCCCCAGCGCCCTTGCCGCGCAGCGCCTTGCGCAACAGCGGCTTGCTCGGCCCGCGCAGCGGCACCAGCAGATCGAGGGCGCAGCGACCGGAAAATTCCATGATCCGCCGGTCGAGAAACGGTACGCGGATCTCGACTCCGTTCGCCATGCTCATCGCGTCCGTCTTCATCAATAGACCGGTCGGCAGGTGATAGGTCTGGTCCGCGATCAGGCATCGGTCCAGAAGTGTCGGGCCGTCGGCTTGCTCGATCGCAGCGCGATAGCCCGCCATCGGGCTTTGCTCCGCGAGGTGGCGCAGCGCCGATCCATACAGCCTCGGAATGAGAAATTCCGGGACATAGCGCCGCCATTCGGCATGGGCATAGGGGCCGCCGGAGGCGACGCCCAGGAGAAAGCGCGACAGCAGCGCGGTCACCGGCAACCGCGTCTCGTTCGCCCCCGACGAGGCGTAGGACCACCTGCCCGCGGTTCTCGCCACAGGCCCAGGGATCATGTTGCCGAAGCGTTCGGCCAGCCGCGAAGCCCGGTAGGTCGAGTAGCCGCCGAAGAATTCGTCGGCACCGTCCCCGGAAAGCGCCACCGTGGAATTACGGCGAAGCTCGGCGGTCAATAGGAGCAGCGGTCCGGCGGCTTCGTCCGCTACCTGGCCGTCGAAATGGTGCACGACACGGGCAAGCGTCGCGTCGGGAAACGGATCCTCGCTCACCGGTACGATCTGGTGCGGTAGCGCGGTCTGCCGCGCCACCATCGAGGCAATCTCTGTTTCATCGTGGGACTGCTCGGCGAACGCAGCGGTGACTAACGGGAACTTGCCGCGCTTTGCGACCGAATAGGCTACCATCGAGCTGTCGATGCCGCCGCTCTGCAGGATTCCGACCGGCACATCGCTGACCAACTGGTCGCCGACGACCCGGTCGAACAGCGGCAAGAACGCCTCGACGGCCTCGTCGAGGCTCCGAAAGTCCCTTGTCCGGCGTGGTTTCCAGAATCGCTGCGATGTCTCGCTGCCGTTCTGATAGACCACGATCGAACCCGGCTCAACCTGGCGAATGTGCCGCATTGTCGTCGTGGTCGGCCCGACATAGCCCATCGCGAAGAAGCGGTGGAGCCCTTCCAGATCCATCTCGCGTGGGTGCGCGGGATCGGCGAGCAGCCCCTTGATCTCGCTGGCGAAGCGAACGACCGTCCCCACCTGCGAGAAGAACAACGGCTTGGTTCCGATCGAGTCGCGCGCAAGGATCAAGCGCCTCGTCGCCGCGTCCCACAGTCCGATCGCGAAGATTCCTTCGAGGCGGGAAAACAAATCCTCACCCCAGGCAAGAAACCCCGCCGGCAAGATTTCCGTGTCGCAATGCGAACGAAACACCACGCCAAAATCACGTTCGAGTTCAGCACGCAATTCTGCTTCGTTGTAGATCTCGCCGTTATAGGTCACGGTGATCCGGCCGCCGCGATCGCTCATCGGCTGCCGGCCGGCCGCGGTTAGATCGCGAATGGCAAGGCGCCGATGCCCAAAGCCGACTGCGCCGTCATGCCACGTTTCGCCTGCATCAGGGCCACGATGCGCCAGCACACCGGTCATCCGTGCCAGGACAGCCGGATCGACGTCCCGGCCGTCGAGATTCAAGATACCGGCGATTCCGCACATGAGCTGGATCGGATTAGAGCTGCGGGAGGTGGGACAAACGATGGCGCATTCGCGCCTACGATAGCTGGCGACATGGATACCTACAATGGACTAGCGCGGACAATCGACGGCCTTTCCCTGATATGAAGCAAATCGCAGCAATCGAATTCGGCCGGTATCGATCACATGCGCAGGCTCGCGCGACGCAAACTCGCCGGGCTCGCTCCCTTTCGGCAACGCGACCACGACGTTAAAATCGCCGCACACACGCGCGACGACCTTGTCGACTTCTGCAAAATTGCCGGCGTGATGGACCAGCTTGTAAGCCGTTCCGACTTGCACGCTGATCGGGTTGGCTTCGAGAATCGGGGATACCACGACATCCTTGTAGGCCGTGTTACGGCCGATATCGTCCCACATCCGATAAGCATTGCTGTCGATGCGCCCTCGCGGCGCATAGCTGTCGTAGAACGTTACGCTCACTGCATCGAACAGCGACGATCCGGCCAAAAGCAGCCCGACCGCCGCGAGGGCCGACCGCGGCAAGGGAACTTTGGATTGGCCATTCGACTGCCGTACCAGCACGAAAACCGAAATCGGCAGCAAGGCAAATGGAATCATGGAATAGGCAAACAACGCCTTCGTGATTGCCCATCGGTGAATGAACGTATGCTGGTAGAGCACGATCATATGCAGATAGAACGGAATGGTGATCAGCAGCAAAAACGACATCGTCGCAAAGATCGACCGGCGTTCGGAGGGGGCGCGGGCCCGCCGAAACGCGGCGATGAGCAATCCCACGGTCACCAGCGCGGAGACCGCAATCAGCGAGAACGCATGCGGCGAATAATAGTCCTCATGCATCTCCTCGAAGAAGGCCTTGGCGAATCCAGTGATTGGACTTTCATCAGTCAGGTTCATCCGCTGCAGGATCTTGCGGATCAGGTGCTTGATCGAGGCACCGGCACCCTGCGCGCCCGGCGCCAGAAACCGCCAGGCAAGGAAAATCGAAAAGGCCGAAACCGGCAGCGACAAAAGGCTGAAAAACCGACGCAGCTTCATCGGCTCGAGGACGCCGGCATATCCTGCGGCGAAACGGCTTATCAGCCAGAAAACGAACAGCGTGTAGGATAGCCAGTCGACGAAAAATGCCAGATAGATTGTGGTCAGTTGCAGCGCAGTGATGACCCATTTGTCGCGTTGCGATCTCGCGCCGTAATACAGCACCTCAAGCAGCAGGAATACCGCGGTGAATATCAGGACCGCGGTGACAACGTCGTAGATCTGCGAAAACGCATAGATCGGGCCGCGCGAGAGCAGGATCGGAAACGCGACCCCGAGCGCAAGCAAACCGCTGGTTACCCTGCCGAGCCGGTTCATCGACGCGAGATTGAAGACGGCGAGCGCGGCCGCCAGGGCGATCAGCCCGTGCATGGTGACGTTGATCCAGTTCACCAGCGGAATGCTTGGCTGGATGCTGAAAAACATCGCGGCAAGATAGACGATGACAAAGGCACCCGGCGGCCAGGAATCATAGATGCCGCGCAGTTCCATCGTCGGCGTTTCAATGGAAAGCGGTGCGCGCGGCGTGGCGAACAGCAAATTCCGCGCCCCCTCATCCCACCATATCCGGGCCCACATGTTTGCCGCGGCGGTAGTGACGTCGGCGTCAAATACCGGAATCTGGCCCATGTAAGGAAGTCGTTGCTGGAACGTATAAAGCCAAATCACCAGGACGCCAAAGGCGACCAGTCCACCTATTAAATTTCGAGATCGCATGGGGTTTTCCTGAGCGCCAAACCCGCGCCGCGGTTCATGCCGCAATTGCGCAGAGCTGGCCAATGACTGGTGGTATCGCGCAACTTGCGCACCGTCGGCGACTTAACGTCCCGCCGGCGCGGCGAACGCATGCTCCGCATTTACTGCCCGTGTCCCGACGACCGTCCAACTGTATCCGTAACGGAAGTGAGTTTGGACGTCGGCAAAGCCGTTCGATTCCAGCAGGGCGCGCGCCTCGGCCTCGCAATAATACTTTGCATACGCCGGCCTCAACTGATCGTATATCACCAGGTAGCGCTTCGAACGCGAAAACCGGCCGAGCACGTTTTTCACGTAGTCACGCAGTGGCAATCCGGGGATGAAGCGGCAGGCGTAAATATAAAGGTTAAGTGCCAGCGACAGAACATGCGCGATTGCTGCTACGACAAAATGTGGAAGTCGGGTGGTCACGGTACGCAGCATACGAATGCCGGTTACGATGACACCGCTGCCTTCCTTCCCATAGAGCCAGACCACCATCTTGCCGCCCGGGCGAAGTGCACCCAGCGAAGCGGCTATGACCGGATCGGGGTTCGGGATGTGGTGAATGACGCCGATCGAGACGACAAAGTCGTAGGCACCATCCCTAGGAATTTCGTGTCCCGCTCTATTCAGAAGCACCACGCGGTCCGAATCGTCCGAGAGATTGCGTTTCAGCACCTCGAAGGCAGCCGACGGCTCTATCGCCGTAACCTCTTTCGCTCCCGCCTGTAGGAGCATTTTTACAATGCGCCCCGTACCGCTGCCTATCTCCGCAACGCGCTTCCCTTGCAGGTCCTCCAGCCTAAGCAGCGGCTCGAAGGTTCCCTGCAGGATCGCGAGGGTTCCGTAATACCCCTCGTTGTCCGTATAACGGCGCCATTGATCTCCGAAATCAGATATCGTTTGGTCTGAGAGGCGGGATTGGGACGGTGTAGCGCTCATTGTGCTGCCTCGACGACATCGCGGAAGCCGCCACCGCGATTCGAGCGTTCAGTGTACCCCAAACGGTAATCTCCTCGCGCATGGGACGGAAGGCGGCTGAGGGCGGTTGATATTGCGACCGTGCGAAGCTATGCAATAAATCTACCCGTGGAGCAACTCTCCGAGAGTTGCGAAAATAGGCTTTGAAACTCAAGTGTTTTGCGAATTGGACCATGGATAGTTCCCGGCAAAAGCAGCATTACACCGAGATCCATGATGCTTACGAGGCGCACTATTACGATGCGTCGTCGATGAAATATCGATCGCGTTTCATCTATGACTGGCTGTTCAATCACATTGATCTGAGCAACGCCAGCATCGCTGATCTTGCCTGCGGCAGTGGTTACAATTCACTGGCTGTCATGGAACGGTTCAGCGACGTTCGCACGGTCGGCTTTGACATCTCCGAACCGGCCTGCGAGTCGTACAAGCGCACGACGGGAAACGCAGCGCAGGTGCTCGACTTGACCCGGCCCGCCGAAATCAAGGAGCAGTTCGACGGCGCGATCGTTGTCGGCGGGCTTCACCATTGTGTCGTGGATCTCGCGCAGACGCTGCGCAACATCGCCGCGATGGTGAGGCCAGGTGGCCACCTGCTCATGATGGAACCGAGCGCCGATTTCGCGCTGAATGTGGTGCGGGACAAATGGTACGCCTCGGACAAGTACTTTGATGCGCCGACCGAGCAGGCGCTGTCGCACAATGCGATTCTGAAGCAGGCTGCGCCTTATTTCGAAGGCGAGGCAGTCCGCTATTTCGGCGGACTGGCTTACTTCCTGATCCTCAACAGCCTCGTCATGCGCGTGCCGCTCGGCGTCAAGCCGATGCTCTGGCCGATCGTCAAGCCGATCGAGGTCGCGTTCGGCAACATTCCATGGTCCGGCATGTATCCTTGCTTCCTGGCCAAATGGAAACGAACCGGAGTGCCGGTTTCGGGCTGCGCTACCATTCAGTAAGGGCTTTCCCCTTGAGTGAACATATGTCCGCAAGCGATCAGATGGCGCCGACCTTTTCCAGCGCCATTGCCGATGCACACAACTACATGGACTGGATCATCGGCACCATGCGTCCCTATTTCGGCCGTGAGGTGATCGAGATCGGAATCGGCCACGGCAGCTATTACGAGTATCTGGGCAAGCTCGGCCGCTATCGCGGCGTCGACATCGATCCGGACAACGTCGCGAGCTCGCGCGCGAGGTATCCGGAGGGCAGCTTCGAGCTTGCGGATATCACCTCGGAGGAATTCAGATCGAGCCTTCCGCCGGGCAGCGTCGACACCGTGGTGTGCTGCAACGTCATCGAACATATCGAGGACGACAATCGCGCCGTCTCCAACATGGCCAACGCGCTTGCCCCCGGCGGACACCTGTTGATCCTGGTGCCAGCACTGCAGCAGCTTTACGGCGACCTCGATCGGCTCGCCGGCCATTACCGGAGATACAACAAGCCGCTGATGCTCAAGGCCTGCGCCGGGGCGCCGATCGAGATTCTCGAACTGCGCTATTTCAATCCGATCGGCGGGCTCGCGTGGTGGATCAACAGCTTTGCAAAACATCGGTCGCTGGACGATTCCGCCGTCAATGCGCAGATTCGCATCTTTGATAAATACGTCTTGCCCATCTCCAGGCTGGTTGATCCCCTAACCCGCGGCTTCTTCGGCCAATCCCTGATCTGTGTGGCACGCAGAACATGATCTCGATCGTCATTCCCGCCTTGAACGAAGAGCGCGGCATCGGGGCCACCGTGACCGATATCGCCGGCGTGTTGACCGCAGCTGGGCTGATGCCGTTCGAGATCATCGTCGTCGATGACGGGTCGACGGACGGAACCGGGAAGGCCGCCACCAAGGCGGGCGCCCGGATCATCCGCCACCCTCACAACGTCGGCTATGGCCGATCCCTTAAGAAGGGGATCGAGGAAGCGACGTACGACATGATCGCGATTTGCGATGCCGACGGCACCTATCCGGCCGCCGCCATTCCCGAACTCGTGCGGCTTTACAACGAGGGCTTCGATATGGCCGTGGGCCAGCGCCATGGCCCGCACTATCGACAATCCATACTCAAGATGCCGCTGCGCGCAGTGCTGCGTTTCCTGGTGGAGTGGACTGCGGGCCGTCGAATTCCGGACATCAATTCAGGCCTGCGCGTGTTCAGCCGCACCGCGGCAATGAAATACTTCCCGCATCTGTGTGATACGTTCAGCTTCACAACGTCGATGACGCTCGCCTACATGATGACGCGACGCTTCGTCACCTATTACAAGATCGACTATTTCGAGCGAACCGGCAGGAGCAAGGTGCGCCTGTTTCGGGATTCCCTGAAAACGCTGCAATACGTCGTCGAAGCGATCGTCTACTATAATCCGTTGAAAATCTTTCTGCTCCTCAGCTTGATCTGCGGCGTGATTGCCGCCATCGTGATGCTTATCTCGCTGTACTTTTCGATCGTCACGGGAATCATGCTTGCGGTCGGCACGACGATGGCTGCGATTGTTATGTTCGGCATAGGCATGCTGGCGGTACTACTCAAGCAGATCATGGATAAGGCGTGACCGGGCTCGTTAGAAAGTCTGATGAGTAAAGTTGAAGGACGGCAAGGTACTCCGCGCGTCGAGACACTGGACCTGATAGCCGTAATCAAGCAGCACTTCTACATTTCTACGAGGGTATCTAGTCGTCCGTGAACAAGGCTCTAAGCGATTGAGCGGGAGTCTGTTTTTCGGATTGAGGCCGTTTGAGTTGCAGGGATTTGGCGGTTAAGACCGCCAAACAGCAAGCTTTTTGACGTATCGAAAGCCACCGTATATCGCGACGGCGCTGTGCTTGGTGAAGCAACGGCAGTATACCCCGATCCATAAACACACTCATCTCTGGAAGACGACGCTGGACGTACGTTGGATTTTGAGGGCGAGCAAGTGACTGAAAAACGCGGACGCTATTGGATCACCTACCGTTAGTGTTGAAGTAGCCGGCGCCACGATCTTCTCGCAATCAGATCCTGATATAGGTGCATGCGCCCATAATGGATCAGCATCAGTTACTTTTGTTGTTGCTGCTATCGACCTAGCAGACGTCTGGCGCTGGAATTCGCCTAAGAAAAGGTCACGAAGGCAATTGGCTGGCATCAGTTTTGACATGGCACGACCGCCAAACCTCTCGGCAGCCATGAACACTTTGAAACGCGCCTGAGGACGATCTGCACTATGCCGCGAACATGATGAAGCCCTACATCCCTCCGCACGTCACCGACTACTACCGCGCGGACATCGACGGGCTGCGGGCCTTTGCCGTACTTTCGGTAGTGCTATATCACGCTTTTCCGAAAGTCGTCACTGGCGGCTTTGTGGGCGTAGACGTCTTCTTCGTCATTTCAGGGTTCCTCATCTCGAAAATACTTTTCACTGAAATAACCGAACACCGCTTTTCGTTCACGACGTTCTTTGAGCGACGTATCCGGCGCATTTTCCCGGCACTTGCTGTTTGCTTGGCCGCCGTGTCGGCTTTCGGTTTTGTCCCCCTGACGCCGCCCGAGTTGGGGCAGCTGGGCAAGCATGTGTTCTTCGGCGCAGGCTTCCTCTCCAACATAGTGCTATGGAGCGAAAGTGGCTACTTCGACAGTGTCGGCACCTATAAACCGCTCTTGCATCTCTGGTCGTTGGGTATCGAAGAGCAGTTCTACATCCTTTGGCCGGCCTTGCTATGGTTGGCTTTCCGGTTAAAGGCCAAGGTGGGACGACTGCTGGCCGTGCTGTGCCTGGCCTCTTTCACAATCAACGTCGCGCTATCCACCACCGACATCTCCGCCGACTTCTACCTACCCGTCTCACGTTTCTGGGAGCTCTTGGCAGGGGCCGGTCTGGCCTGGCGGGGCCAGTTTGTCCTTTCGCCTAATGTCCGGTCCTCGATCTCCTTTGCGGGCTTGGTTGCCCTTCTGACATCGGCAGGCCTCTTCACGGCTGAGATGCGCTTTCCGGGCTGGCTTGCTCTGCTGCCGGTGGCGGGAGCCGTAGCTGTAATCCTCGCTGGCCCCGAGGCGACGGTGAACCGGATTTTCTTTTCCAACCGCGCCGCCGTCTTCGTCGGGCTGATAAGCTATCCGCTCTATCTCTGGCACTGGCCACTAATTTCTTATGCCTATGTCATTCGTTTGGGCCAGGCGCCGACGCCCCTGATGGCGACGGCACTTGTGGCTGCTGGTTTCCTGCTGGCTTGGGTGACCTATCGATTCATCGAGTATCCGGTCCGCTTTGGGGCACACCGCCACGGTCGCACCCAGATCGTTGCTGCATGCGTGGCAGTTCTCGGTGCCTGCGGACTGGTACTGTGGGCCAAGAATGGTTTCCCCGACCGTTTTCCCCCCCTCCCTGGTGTCGACATCCGGAAGATTGGCGACGCCAAACTCGATGCGGACTTCAAGCCTACCAAGGACATGCAGGTGTCAAACCACGGCTGGACTTTGGTGGCTCATCTGGGCCACGGCGAGCGGAAGGTGGCGTTAAGCGGCGACAGTCAACTGCTTCACTACGGACCCCGAGTGCAGCAACTGGCCGACGAAGGGCAATTGGCGGCCAAGACTTATTTCGTGACAGGCCCTAGGTGCCCTCCGGTTCCGGGCGTGATCCAGCGGGACAAATTTGCGGCTTGTGCCAGTTTGCCCGGCATTTTGGCCGACTTGGTACAACGCGAGAAGGTGCAATCGGTGGCGTTGGGCGCAGCATGGGGAGGCTACAGTGACGAAGGCATGTTGATCGAACGCGACGGTAGGCAGTTGCCCGCAAACACAAAGGAGGGCATGGACGCGTTCTACGCCAACCTTGAAGACTATGTACGCTTGTTGCAGAGTCGTGGAGCCCGAGTCTATTTGGTCCTGGGAGTGCCTTTTCACGAGCGCTTCAATCCGGGCAAGATGGTAACGCGCAGCCTGACCGGCTTTCGAATCGCTCCGGACGTTGAGAAGGCGGTACCTATCGCCGAGTTGCAAGCCGCCCATGCTACCGTCAACGCCAAGCTGCGCGCTGTTGGCGAGCACACAGGGACGACCCTACTCGATCCTCTTCCCGACATTTGCGGCAGCGGCGGTGACAGCTGCTTGCCGTTCTTCGGCGCAGGTGAGCCGAAATTCTCAGACAACGTGCATCTACGTCCCATCTTCGTAGGGGAGCACATCCGCTTTCTCGATCCCTTGTTGAAGTGATCGTCGGTCGCGAGCTTGCGTTGAGTTTGCCCGAATCTCTGCATTTCCGCGCCACGCAGCAAGCGTGGTCAATTTACCTGGCGAGCAACCATTCGGTTGACCCCTCGTGACGGACGCCGCTGCACGCATAAGCGGTTTCTACACCAGCTATGGCGACCGCGAGCTCTGCACCACGCCTGCTGTCAAATTCTCCGATGATTGTGCTTTCCAAACGAGAATCTCCTGGGTGATCGATGGCTGAGAAGGCGATTAACCGGCCAGCGACGACCTACGAGCACACGAATGTCGTGATATGTGGAGGATCATGGACCAAAATTCCATTCAGGATTGTATAAGAAAATCAATGTGGGAGCCCAGGTTCGCCAACATATTTCGAATCATTTCAAGCCGAGCTTGAGCGCGAGCGCCACGATTCCGCGATCGAGAATATCGTCATAATGATCAAATCGGGTTTCGTATCGCCTGTAGGTTTTCCAGCGCATCCACTTGGGTTTGGGCGGAAAGTCCCATTCCTCGGGATCTAGCTTTCCGATCGAACAGAGCCGCGCGTTAATTCTGGATTTCGCGTGGTGCGCACGGCTGTCCCGGTCGAGAAATTGGGTTGCGTACGCTACTCGGCATTTCCTGGCCTGCCGGCTGCAGAAGCGTGTTGCACCAGGCGGCCGCCATAGCACTGATGCTAACCGGCCGGTGCCTGGGCAGATAAAATACCATTGGTGACCGCCGAAACGTCGCGCCTGAGCCGCAAGCAAAATAAACTGATTCAGTCCGCCCTCCAATTTCAGCCAGCCCGATGAGGTGTCACTCAGATCGGCCGAGATCAGCGCGGACGCAACTTCTCCCCAATAGCTGTGCGTCCAACCAATTCCGCGAAGGCCACTATAGGACCCCCGCTTGACGAACCCCTTTCTCGCGAGAGAATTGAGATCGAGCTTCAATCCGTCTTGCAGACAGACCGTGTTGCGCGAACGTGGCATCGTGGTTTTTCTCGCCTCTCAAAGGTGCAACGCCTACATCAAGGCGACGAGTGTCCTAACCGAATTAGAGAACCGGTGCCCATCTTCGCGAAACACGAGTCCAATCAATCCCTTGCGTCTCGCGGCTCTTCGTTTGCTACCGTCATTGCTACCGCTTCGTCCGTTTTCACCTCGATTAGTTGCGGTAGATCCTTCGCGAAGTGAGAGCGCAGGCCATCCTCGATGACGCCGGCTACATCTGCAGGCACCGCGTTGGCGCCAGGCGGTAGACACTCACGGACGATCGACACCAGCCGCGCCATGATCGCCCAGTCCTCCGGATCCATGTTGCCAGGCGTGCGATGTTCGACGCTGATGAAGACGTCACGCGGCAGCAATCCGTACGCGATCGTCGCCAGCTTGCCGGGATCTTCAATCGCCAGGCGCCGCAGGACACTCTCCCCTTGCTGCTCCCAGACCACCGCGAGGTCGGAAAGGAGCTGCTCCGATATCTTTTGCCTCGCCCCGATCGGCCGCCCCTTCGGGTTGCCGCTCTGGCCAGGCTTCCATGGTCTCAATCCGCTCTGATTGTTTTGTTTCTTCACTGGTTCGACCCGCCTTACACACATTCCGTTGCCTCAAAGCCGCAACATTCCTCACAAAAGCAGCGTGCCGCGTATCGCGTATCGCCCCCTAGGAAAGGAAAAATACGATACGGCCCTACGGGGTCTAAGGACCCCTCCCGTATTAGGGTTCGCGTATCGGTGCGTATCGGTTCGCAATTGTTCAGAAGTGTCTGTTTCAATTCATCTTCTCGCTTTGGCGTATCGCTGCGTATCGGTCGTATCGCATCGGTCGATACGGTCATTTGCCGGCGTCGTTGCCGAGTGGTCGCGTATCGCCGCGTGTCGGTCAGTTTTTCAGCCATAAGTGGCCCCTGCGAGAGCAGCGTTCGTCTTCACTCGCTTGGCCTCATCCTTCCCCTTGGGGCTCAGGAAGAGGCCGCTGCGATCGCTCTCGACCAGCTTGGCCTTCTTCAGTCGCTCGGCCAGGCGCTGCACCTTCGACTTGTTCGGCTCGCCGTTGTGCGTCGTCCAGCCCAAGGCGTTTGCAAGGGCCACCAGTGAGAGATGGTCATTGTCCGCAAGGATGGAGAGCACGGCGTCTTCATCGCTCCTTGAGCTTGCCTCGGCCGCTCGTCGCTCATTGTCAGAGAGCGTCTTGGCAATGACGGTCGGGATTAGCCGGCCCTTGCTGTCCCGTATCCGCTCCGACGTCACGGTCTCGACTTGGAAAGTGATCGGCGCGAAGTCCGGCCCACGAAACTTCCCCTGCCAGTGCAGGCTGACAAGGCTGTCTGTCTTCCAGCACGTCAGGTTGCCGTCTACTTCAGCAATGAACGCGCCGCCGCCGCGAGGTAGCAGGTTGCCCTGCGTTGGGCTCTTGACGGGATGGCAAAGGACTATGACGCAAGGTCCGCCGGGCAGGCCTCCCAGTATCTGGCGCATCTGCCGCGCGTGAGTTCCGGCCTCGACGTTTCCGTTCTCTTCGGTGCCCTCGAAGTATGCCGCGCTGGTGTCCACAATCACCAGATCGACATTGCCGCCGAGCCGCTCGATCTCGGTCTTGATCCGCTGCCCGGTGTTGGAGAGCTTCAGGACGCCCTCAACGAAATGCACGTCAATGGCTTCGGTGTCGAACTTCATCTTCTCGGCGAATGCGATCCACCGCATTTTTAGATCGTCTGGGTTTTCGCCGATCAGGTAGAGCACCCGGCCGGGATCCACCTCGCGATTGCCGATTGATCGACCCAACGCCTTCGATGCTGCGAAGAGCAAGGCAATGGCGGTCTTACCGTGTCCTGTCGGTGCCGTGAGCGAATAGAGGAAGCGCCGCTGCACTAAGCCGTCGATGGCGTAGTCAGGCGGCACAAACCCCCGCACGAACTCGGCGCTGGATTTGACGAGACAAGGCTGCGCCTCTGGTGCCGGAGCCTGCCGCATCAATGCCGTAAGATCGTCGGCGGTGCCACCCGCTTCCAGCCAGTCGCTGACGTCGCCCTTCGAAGGCAGGTCCGGCAGATTGAGAGTGCGGATCGACCGGGCCACGCCCTGGAGCGCAGCTGCTACCTGCTCAGCATGGCGCACGCCGGGCTCGTCGTTGTCCGGCAAGATGTAGATGTCCCGGCCCTCGAGGTATTGGTTGAGGTCCGCCGTCCACTTCTCTGCCCCGCCTGAATTAGTGGTGGCCGCGAAGCCGAGCGCCAACAGGTTATCGACGTCCTTCTCGCCCTCGACGATCAGCACCGGCGCATCAGTTGCAGCGACGAGCTCGGGGAGCCGGTACGGGATCTTGACCTTGGGCGCACCCTTGACCCAAGCCGTGCCGTCCCATTGCTCCTGCCAGAAACCCTTGGCCGCGGTGCGGTTGACGCGCAGATAAGGTTGGCCATCTTCGCGCTGGTAGACGTAGGCGGTCGGTTTCGAAGGTGGCGCAACTTGCGCCACCCGGCTGGTCATGCGCGCGATGGGATCGGGCCTGGCCTGCACCCTGGCCGGCTCCCACCGCGGAAGCCCTGCCCGCTCGCGAATGTAGTCTTTGCACACCAGCGGATCGTCGCCGGCAAAGCTGTACACCACCATGCCGTCAGGCGCATCTGCATCGAGTTTGATGGAGAGTGATCGATCCCTTGGGGAGTGATTTGGTCCCGGCGCCAACACCTCGTTGCCGGAAACCTCGCCTCCCAGTGCTGCTGCGAGCTGTTGCGGTGAGATGTGCATCATCGCACCACCCCATAGGCCAGAGTGGCGATCGTAGCCGCCGTCTCGATCGTCAGCGCGTACAGTCGGCACAAGCGCGATGCTTGCAAGGACCGAGGAGAGGGTGATATAAAATCCGTGTCTTCCAGGACAATCGGAATTTCAATTTGGGTCGCCCTCTCGGCGGCCCTTTTTGTTTCGGCCATGCTCGCTTAGGCGACCTCCGACCGCTTCGGGCTCAGCATCTCTTCCAGCGCTATAACGGGCACCCTCAAGATCTTGCCGATCCTGATGGTGGGGATGTCTCCCCGCTTGGCAGCCTCATAAGAGGCGTTCCGGCCTAGATCGAAGTATTCCCGCCCGGCTTCCGGGACCGAGATCGTTTTCTTCATCGCGTCGTCCTTCCGTGGTGGTACCAAATCAGGTACCGCATGATTTACCTTGTATTGAAGTGTGTCTGCAAGTACCAAAATCGGTACCTGTGGATTCCGGCGAGGTACCAGTTGTGTTACCTCGTCTTTTGTGTTATTTGGTGCCTGTCAGTTCAGGCGGGGGTCAAGATGGCGCGCAAGCCGACAGAATTTGTCCAACTCAAGCTGCGGATCCGGGAGAGCCTCCGTCGCCGGCTTGAGCGCAGGGCGACCAAGGAAGACCGTTCAACGAACGCAGAGGCCGTAAAGAGGCTTGAGGACTCCCTCGATCATGAAGATCGTTTAGATGCGTTCGCCAAAGAGGGCTTTCGCATGGAGGAGCGGCACGTACAGTGGCGGGAGGAGAAGGCCAGGGAAGAGGAAAAGGCGAAGGCCGATCGACTGGATGCCCGCCTTTTCCGCAATCTTACTCAATCGATTCCAAGCCTGCCCGTTCTCATTGATCTTCTGCCGCTTCTGAAGGGTAATCCGGACTGGCAGAAGACCGAATACGGCCGACGCCAGATGGCTGCCAAGGTTGCTGAAATCATCCTGAATGCGGACGAGTATTCAATCGGAGGCGGCAATGAAGGGTAGCATCAAGGAACGCTCGCCCGGCCATTGGGCAATCATCCTCGACCAGCGCGATCCCGCCACCGGCAAGCGCCGCCGGAAATGGCACTCCTTCAAAGGCAACAAGCGCGGAGCGCAGACCGAATGCGCCCGCCTGATTTCCGAAATGAACGGCGGTGACTATGTCGAGCCGTCCAAGCTCACACTGGCGCAGTTCCTCGACCGCTGGCTGAAGCACATCAAGCCGAACGTCTCGCCCCGCACCCATGAGCGGTACGAGCAGATCGCACTGAAGAACATCGCCCCCCTGCTCGGCGCCAAGGTGCTCTCCAAGCTCCAGCCGATCGATATCAGCCAGGCCTACAGCAAGGCGCTGGAGAGCGGACGGCGCGATGGATCTGGCGGTCTGTCTCCCCGCACCGTCCACCACATGCACCGGGTTCTGTTCTCTGCTCTCGGCCAGGCTGAGCGCTGGCGCCTGATCGCCCGCAACCCGGCGGCACTGCTCGAGAAGCGGGACCGGCCCAAGATCGAACGCAAGCCCGTCCGCACCATCGACGCGCCGGCAACGGCAGCCGCCTTTGATGCCGCGCGCGAGCGTCGCTTATTCATTCCGTTGATACTGGCAACCCTGTGCGGCCTGCGCCGCGGCGAAATCACTGCGCTGCGCTGGCGGTGCGTCGATCTCGACAAGGGGCAGCTCGCCGTCGTCGCCAGCACTGAGCAGACTGATGCCGGCACCATCCGCGAGAAGGAAGCCAAGAGCGGCCGGGCTCGAACTGTCGCCCTCCCCTCGATGGCCGTCGAGGAACTGCGCCGCTGGCGCGTCCTGCAGGCAGAGGAGATGCTTCGGCTGGGCGTGCGGGCCGATGACGACCTCCACGTCGTTACCCAAGTCGAGGGCTCCCCGCTGCAGCCGCGCAGCCTCACGCATTCGGTCTCCGAGTTCCTGAAGGTCTGGGGCGTCACCCTGCACGGCCTGCGGCACAGCCACGCCAGCCACATGCTGGCGTCGAACATTCACCCGAAGATCGTCCAGGAGCGGCTGGGTCACTCCTCGATCGCGATCACGATGGATATCTACAGCCACCTGATGCCGAACATGCAGGGAGAAGCCGCGGCAACAGTTGACGGCGTGCTGCGCGCCGCCATAAACAAGCGAACCGACGACGTTGGGTAGCAAAGCGGTAGCAGAGACCCCTGTTTGTTCTCTGCGAAGCGACGAAAAGCTGAACAATTTCAAGGTCTGGAAGGGTGGCCGAGTGGTTTAAGGCACCGGTCTTGAAAACCGGCGTGCCTGCAAGGGTACCGTGGGTTCGAATCCCACCCCTTCCGCCAGTACATTGTTCTCCCTTGTTCGCCATCGTTCGGAATCGTTGGCCAGGCATCGTTCTCTGGCGGCACCGGATTTTCGCTCAGCGGCAATGCGCCGCCCGCAATAGGGACGCTTTGATTGGGTGGTTTACAGCGGACGGTCACGCTAGCCGCGTGGTGGCGCGGATGCCTAGTGAGATGCTGATCGTCTCCATTTCAGCACTGACCAGCCGCGACCTAGGCTCTGCATCTGTCGACGCGATTCGCGCGTAAAAAGAACGCCCTTGGGTGGCCTTCTATTTGCGGCGAAGCTTAACTTTAATATTTTGACGGGCAGTGCCGTCGACCGGATCAGGCTCGGCTTTGATGGTCGACGGATTGCCGCCATTCAGTGTTCTCAACGCTTCAATGACCAGCGTCATTGCCTCGTCCTTCGTGGTACGCGCCGCCATGATGGCATCGAGCTTTTGCAAAATATTGGTAATGTCGGCCATTGGGATTCTCCGGTCTTAGCGTGAGTTCCCCCAAATGGGCCTTACACGAATAAGTAGCCGGGCCACAACCAACAAACCCCCAGATGGGGATGGATTTCAAGTGGGGCCGAAAGCGCTGATGAGTCCGATCGCTATGGCGATGAGGGCGGCGCAAATCCAGAAAACGGGTGCGCTGGAGCTTAGGCCGGCAATGACGATCCAAACACCAAAGCCGACGATACCGAGCGAGATCGCATAGGCAGCCGCTTTTTCCATGGTCGGCCCAAAAGGAAAACCGGCATCGATATCGCCTTTACGACTCGCTACCGGCTAAAACGTTCCAGCGTGCATGCAACAGCCCTTCGGGGTAAAGGCCGTGGCGCCCGCTTCGCGGCGTGTTTCCTAACTCCCGGTGCCAGCCCGCTGGCACCCGGCCCTAGGAAAGCCTGTTAGTACCGCGAGCAACACCCATGACCATCGAAAGACCTATGCTTCCGCCGCGTGCGGAGTCCGTGGGGACAGCGGCAACCAGCAAAACGCATCAGTGACTCTCCCAGGCCCGCCAAGGGACTATCCCGGCGCCGCGCGCTTGCCGGCCTTGCCATCCTGCCAGCCGCTCTATCGACGGCCGCAGAGCGGAACGCCTTGAACGCGCGATTGCCGACGACGTCGCGTTTCTCGCCGCGCATCCGACGCGACGGAAGCGCGATGAGGAGCGTTCGGCATGAAGCGGCGGCGCCGATCGATGAGGAAGCGAAATCGGCAGCGGCTGGCGGCTCACGCTCGCCGGCTGAGGCGGTGAAACACGAGGCCCGCCGGTTCGCGCCGGCGGGCAACAATAGCAAGAGCCGCCCGAGCGATCACCGGGGCGGCTCTTGTCGCAATTGCCGGTTCGTGACCGATTCCATTGCGTGAATTTCGGCGAGGCCGCGAAGATCGCCCTCTTCGGACCAGCCTCTGATCGTTCGGGTATGCGCCCCGCTTCGACTGATGAAGAGAATACTCGATAAAAATTTAACGACAATCGAAACACAAAATTAACGTTACTCCATCGGCGAAACCGATGGCCCGCCGGTTCACGCTGGCAATGAAAAGGCCCCAGCTTGTGGGGGCAGAACGCTGGGGCCGCCATTCCAATGCGCCATGCTGGAAGGTTAGCGGGCGCCAAGCAGGAACGGGCCTGGTGACTCTCCGTTCCTAAATCCGCCGATTGCTAGAACCACAGGGCGGCTACGATCAAGATGGCCGCTCCAACCACGAGGACCATCACGTCGATAGTGAGCCACCGGGGGACGCGCATCGCAAGTTTCGTCATGGGTCGGGTCCTCCCAACCTGCATTCTCCAACGATCGCGAGCTGGACGCTGTGAGCTGTTTCACTTCATCGGGAAAAAATGGCAATTCGGCCAGTTGACGCTAGCGGGCCTGCCCTTTGTCGGCTGCCGTACAGACCGTCTTCCGGCGGCGGGATATTCTGGACGTTCCCCCCCGGCAATGCTCCCCAAGCCCCGCCGGAGGTCTCTACAGTGTTGGCGGCCCCGGCGCGTTGCGTATTTGCCGGGGCCGCCACAGGGCGCGCGATGCAATTAGGGGAACAGCCAAAACGTCGCCGCTTCTCGCAAACATCGACATTGGAAGAACGACTAGCCTGAGGACACGGAACGGTTGCTACAGAAAGCGAATATGCTTGAACCCTGCCCCGCCCGGGATGATGTCCTGAGAAAAATCCGGCAGAACGAAACTGCCGCGCACGTAAGCGAGTGGCTTAATTCATCAGGTCTGCAATCTCCGACGTCACCGGCTTAATCCGCAATGAAAGACATGCAGGCCAGCCTGGAGAAGCTTCGCGCCGATGCAGCGGAAGCCGCGCTGATACGGGACTTGGCCACGGATAGCCATAAGCGGGAGTTGTTCACCAGGTTAGCGGATCACCTGGCTAGGCTCGCCGTAGAGGTTGAACGCGCGATTGCGACAAGCCCATTGCAGAAGAAGTAAGGCCACCTCAGTTGGCGGCCTCTTTTCTTGCGACATCGCTTACTGCTTGTTCACACCCTTCTGTACGGCACCCGGTTCCTTGGCAGTGCCCGTGTTATTTGGCCCGGCTGCCGTACTTGCGCCGGAAGTGCTGGCGTCTCCTCCGGGCGAGGGTCTGCTAGCCCCGGTGGTGCCCTTGTCCATGGCGCCCGTTCCGTCCTTGATCGCGCTGTCCGACGTGTTTGGTCCGACATTGCCTTGGCTCGACGCGCCTCCAGTGGGCTGATTGGTTTGCGCGAAGGCGGCGGGGGAAGCGAGCGCCAAAATGCAGACCGAAGCCGCCATAATCTTCTTCATAAAATGATCTCCCTGGGTTCTGTTTTGTTTCGCCCAAGGAAATCGCCGCTCATTGCCTTCGTTCCTATTCCTGACCGGTTGGATGACGGCTCTTCATTCGAGGAGCTCTTACTCAAAGGCGACACCCTCGGGATCGTTTTCCTCGAACCATTTTTCCGTGGCGTCCGTGGCGGCGAAGACCTTGACGTGCTCGGCGTCGCCGACCTGGTTGCTGGTGTTGACGTAGACAAAAACGGTCATTGGTCTCTCCGCCGCCAATCGCTGGCCGGACGATGTTCGGCTGTCGGACATTGGGACTCAGTTCGTCTGCAAAGCGTGCGGCAAGCGAGGCTCCGACGTGCGGCCACACTTCAATTGGATTCGTAGGGCGCCTGCGGCAGCGGGATACCGCGCGGCGAAAACCAGTTGCCTGATTACCGCTTCTGGAACCAGCGATTCGCGTCCTACCGTTTGCGGGGGGATACGCTGTGGACCTATTTCGAGCTGAGAAGATTGCCAGTGTGCAAGATCAATCAATCCATGACTGCCGTTTCTGCGCAGGAAGGCTCACTCTGCTCAAAACGATCATGGAATCCGAGAGTGGAGTCGTCACACACATATTTGAATGCTTGCAATGTGGAGATCGCACTTGGAACGAGTAGGCTGTAAGTCCACTGCGGGATCGTAGACATCAATTGGCGGCTCAGCCGCGACCGTTCCGGACGACACGCAGAGGGCCTAAGCATGCGTCGCCGTGCGACGAATTAGAAAAATCGATAAACCCACCTAGGAAATGGCGGGGCGCAAGTTGAAAGTAGGAAGCATTGAGTCTGGCGGGCTCTCGATTGCCTGTTTCATTCGTCGTCAGTCCGAAACTGGAGCCTGGTTGGAGGTGGTCAAACCGATTGAGCTTCCGGCACAATTTATATTGCTGGTAGTCCCTGACCGCACCAAGCATCGCTGCACAACTCTTTGGCGTACGGGAAAGATGATCGGCGTTAAATTTCTTTGAGCAATCGCCTGGTTTGAGCTAGCGCCTTTCAAGGACGGCTTGAATCCCGCTTCCATCAGCTTGCCGCCAACCGAAATGGCGGCGTTTGATCTGCACCTAGTGACGTCCGCTCCCCGCCGAAGGCGCCCTCTCCGAAGCCGGCTCGTCATCCGCGATCGCGCGCCATCCTGCCCCCTCCAGGTCATCATACTGCCCGTTCTTGAGCGACCAGAGAAAACCCGCCAGGCCAAGGGCGCCGAGTGTGAGTGCCAACGGCACGAGGAATACCAGGACTTCCATCAGCAAAGCTCCCTTGCGCCGCTATGGGCGCGCAGCGCGTTCAAGATCACCAGCACTGAAGAACCCGACATCGCGGCGGCGGCGACCAGCGGCGTGGCGAGGCCCGCAATCGCCAGCGGCACGGCCAGCGAATTGTAGCCGGCGGCCAGCCACAGGTTCTGCCGCATCAGCAGCAGTGCCTTCCGCGAGAAGCCGATGGCGGCGACGACGGGCGCGAGGTGATCGCCGAGGAACACCAGATCGGCGGTCGCCTGGCTCAAATGGGTCGCGCTGACCGGCGACATCGAGACATGCGCAGCGGCCAGCGCCGGCGCGTCGTTCATGCCGTCGCCGACCATCAGCACCTTGACGCCCCGCCGCTTCAATTCCTCGATGCGGACAATCTTGTCCGCCGGCGTGACGCCCGCGCGCCATTCGTGGATGCCGAGCTGTTCGGCTGCATGGCGCACGGCGGGCTCGCGGTCACCAGACAGAATCTCGACTTCGATCCCGGCCTTGACGAGCGTGGCAATCGCGCTGGCCGCATCCGGGCGCAAGCGCTGTCGCACCGCGAAGACGTGCCGCGTCTCGCCGTGACGGAAGGCAACGACGGACGCTTCGGGATCCCGATGCAGTATCTCGTTGGCGAGTTGATCCGCGCCGCAGAACGACGGCCGGCCCAGCCGGACTTCGAGCCCACGGACGAAGCCGCGCACGCCCTGGCCGGCCACCTCCTCTGCTCCGGCCAGCGGCGTCCTTGCGCCGGAAGCGCGGGCCACCGCGGCGGCGACGGGATGATGGCTGGCAAGCGCGAGCCGTCCGGCGAGTTCGAATACGTCTCGCGGCACGTCGACGGCATTGGTGACGTCGAGCTCCGGCAGGGTCAGCGTGCCCGTCTTGTCGAACACGACGCGCTCGACGTCGGCCAGCCGCTCGATGGCGTCGCCGGAATTGAGCAGCACGCCGGTGCGGAACATCGCGCCCGAGACGACGGTCTGCACCGCCGGAATCGCAAGCCCCAGCGCGCAGGGACAGGTGATGATCAGAACCGAGATCGCGATGACGATGGCGTCGTGCCAGGTGGCGCCATAGGCCGCCCAGCCCAGCATCGTCAGGAGCGCCGCTGTATGCACGACCGGCGAATAAAGCCGCGAGGCGCGGTCGGCGAGCTGCACGTAGCGGGAGCGCGCCTGCACGGCGTTGTCGAGCAGCCGGCTGATTTCCGCCAGCAGTGTGCCTTCGGAGGCCGCCGACACCCGCACCCGCAAGGCGCCTGACAGGTTGAGTGTGCCCGCATAGACGGCGGTGCCCGGCCCCGCCTTCACAGGCAGGGTCTCGCCGGTGATCAGGCTCTGGTCGATCTTGGACTGTCCCTCGATCACGTTGCCGTCGACCGCGGACCGCTCGCCCGGCCGCAGCAGCACGATATCGCCGGCTTGCACGGCGGCAATCGGCACCACGCTGATCTCGTCGGTGCCGATGAACTTGGTCGCCGTCTCCGCCTTGAGCGCGGCGAGGTTTCCGGCCACCGCCCGCGTCTTGCGCCGCATGCTCTGGTCGAGGTAGCGGCCGGCCAGCAGGAACGCGAGCAGCATCAACGCGGCATCAAAATAGGCGTGTTCGGCGTGGTGGAGCGTCTCCATCACCGACATGCCGAGCGCCATCACGATGCCGATCGAGATCGGCACGTCCATATTGGTGCGACGCGCCCGCAACGCGGTCCAGGCGGAGCGGAAGAACGGCTGTCCCGAATAGGCCGCGGCCGGCAAGGCAATCAGCGCCGATAGCCAGTGGAAGAAATCACGCTGTTCCGGGATCATGTCGCTGACATTGCCGGACCATACCGGGATCGACAGCATCATGATGTTCATCGCGGCAAAGGCCGCGACGCCGAGACAGCGCAGCAGGAAGCTCGCCTGCTCGGTCTCGATGGCTTCGGCGCGGACCGGCTCGAACGGATAGGCCTTGTAGCCAAGCTCGGCCAGCCGGTCGATGAAGCGGGCCGGGTCGAGCGTGCCCTCCTTCCATTCCAGTGCCACGCGGCGGTCGGTCAGGTTGACGCGCGCCAGTGTCACGTCGGGAAGCGCGGAAAGGCCGCGCTCGATCTTCGACATGCAGCCGGCGCAATTGACGCCTTCCACCGCCAGATCGATATGCGACAACCCGGAGCCGAGATGCCGAACATAATGTGAGAAGTCTCGCGTCGCCTGCATGACTGACCTTCCTAGTTCAACAGCACGCGGTTTCTGGACAGGAACATCCGCTGACCCGACGCCATGCCTTCGAGCACCAGATCCCACTGGCCGGGTGCGATGGTCTCCGCGCTGCCGCGATAGATGCCGATCCCCACTTCCGCGAGCGCGACCGGCAGATCGGCCCGCCGGTCAGTCGGCCGCTCGAACCGGCCCTGGAATTTCAGGCCGGACATCGGCTTGCCGTCATGGTCGCGGGCCTCGACCTGCAGCGTCGCGCCACCCTGCCCGCTGCGCTTGACATGGGCGTCGACCTTCCACTTGCGCGCGCTCTGGGCCTGCGCGGTGGTGATTTCCTTCTGATAGGCAAGGCTGGCAGCGTAGGCGCTGTCGACCTCGGTGCCCGGCAAGGTCTGGATCGCAAGCCGCATCATCAGCAGGTTGACCCCGATCACGACGCCGAAGAACGCCACCATCATCACGAACACCATGCGCCCGGTGATCGGTCTCGGCTTCTGCGCCCTGCTCATGTCAATGCTCTCCGGAAGTGTCATGGCGACACGAAATGGTCGGTAGCGGTGGCAACTTCGCCGAGCCCGATATCGGTCACGCGGAAATTCACCGGAACGGATTTGGCCGGATTGCTCTCCGCCGGCGCCGTCACCAGCATCCGCAGCTCGGTGGTGGTGTCGCGCGCCAGGATGATCATGGGCCGATCCTGCGTCACGGAATCGGCGCCGACGACATGGAGTGTGGCGTTGACCGGGCCGTCGATGTCGATCGCGATGACGCGGTCGAAGCCGCGCTTGTTCAGGAGGCGCACGGTATAGGCGTTACGGATCGATCCGTCGGCAAGCTTCACCGCGACCGGATTGCGGTCATGCAGCACGTTGATGTCGAGCAGCGACCGCGTCAGCAGCGCATAGAGCATGACAGCGCCGACGGCCGCGATCAGGGCGGCATAGGTGACGGTGCGCGGCCGGATGATCCGGTAGATCGGCGGCTTGCCTTCCTGCCGCCGATGAATGTTGATGTCGTTGTCGTAGCCGATCAGGCGGGTTTCCCGCCCGATCTTGGTCATCACGGTGTCGCAGGCATCGATGCAGAGACCGCATTGAATGCAATCGAGCTGCGGCCCGTTACGGATATCGATGCCGGTAGGGCACACGGCCACGCACTGGTAGCAGTCGATGCAATCGCCGACCGGCTGGCCGAGCGCGCGCAGTTCGTTGGCTTTCTTCAGCGACGTGCGCGTCTCACCGCGATCGTATTTGTAGGTGACGTTGAGCGCCCATTCATCGGTCAGCGCCGCCTGGATGCGCGGCCATGGGCACATGTAGACGCAGACCTGCTCGCGCATGAAGCCGGCCAGCAGATAGGTCGTCGCGGTGAGAATGCCGATCCAGATATAGGCGATCATCGGCGCCTGGAAGGTGATGAGCTGCTTCACCAGCGTCGGCGCATCGTTGAAATAGAGTACCCAGGCGCCGCCGGTCCACCAGGCGATCATCAGCCAGATCGAGTGCTTCAGCAGGATCTCGGCAAAGCGCTCGAGCTTCATCGTGCCCTTGGCCGCATCCTTGCGCATGCGCTCGCGCCGGTCGCCTTCGATCAACCGTTCGATGGCGTAGAACAGATCGGTCCACACCGTCTGCGGGCAGAGATAGCCGCACCAGATGCGGCCGCCGACGGCGTTCATCAGGAACAGCGTCAGGGCAGCGATGATCAACAGGCCGGTGAAGTAATAGACTTCCTGCGGCCACAGCTCGATGAAGAAGAAATAGAAGCGGCTGTTCGGCAGATCGACCAGCACCGCCTGGTTCGGGGCGCCGAGGCCTCTGTTCCAGCGCACGAACGGCAGCAGGTAATAGACGCCGAGGCAGAACGCCATCAGCCCCCATTTGGTCCGGCGAAACGTGCCGGAAACGCTCTGTGGATAGACTTTCTTCTGCGCCGCATAAAGCGGCGCGTCCTCGTCAAGCTGCAGGTCGGTCGGGCTCACGGGTTTGTTCATCGCCGGGTTGGTCTCGTCTCGGGCGTTCACTCTAGAGCCGGCCCCGGAACCCCATTTGATCCATCTCAAACAGAACGGCGACGCCGCATCGCCCGGCCGCTATTTGCCTCCGCCGAGCGAGTGGACGTAGACCGTCAGCGCCTTGATCGTGGAAGGATCGAGCCGGCCGACCCAGGCGGGCATGACGCCGGCGCGGCCGCTGTTGATGGTTTCCACCAGCGAAGCCTCGTCCGATCCGTAGAGCCAGATCTTGTCGGTCAGATCGGGCGCGCCGAGTTCCTGGTTCCCCTTGCCGTTGTCGCCGTGACAGGAGGTACAGTTTTCCGCAAAGATCTTCGCACCGGCGGCAGCATCGTAACCCGCGGCCGTCGGCAGGCCGGATAACGACCGGACATAATTGGCGACGGTCACGATCTGGTCCTTCTTGAGGACGCCCTCCTTGCCAAATGCCAGCATGGCGCTCTCATGCGCCTTCGGGTGCCCCGAGCGGGCGCCAAACTGGATCGTCTGCATGATCTGGTCGAGGCTGCCGCCCCACAGCCATTCGTCGTCATTTAGATTGGGATAGCCCTTGGCCCCTGCCCCGCCGCTGCCGTGGCAAGGAGCGCAATTGTCGCCGAACACCGTTTTGCCGCGCGCACGAGCCAGCGCCAGCAGCGCCGGATTCTTCTCGATCTCCTCCAGCGAGGCGTTGCCAAGCGCCACCATCTTGTCGCCGCGGATCTTTTCCAGGTTGGCAAGCTCGGCGGCGACCTCGGCGCGGGTGGAGTAATTCCAGATACCGGTCGTATGGCTCCAGAGCAGCGGCCATGCCGGATAGACGATCCAGTAGCCGACCGCCCAGAGGATGGTCAGGTAGAAGGTGGTCAACCACCAGCGCGGCAGCGGCGTGTTGAGCTCCTTGATGCCGTCCCACTCGTGACCGGTGGTGGTTCTTCCGGAAACATGATCGAGATCGCCGTGTTCGGTCATGATCGTATCACTCCTCACGCAAAGGCATTTTCGCCGCTTCGTCGAAAGCGGCCTGGTTGCGCGGCCAAAGCGCGTAGGTCAGGATGGCGATGAAGATTCCGACGAAGATCGGCGTCCAGAACGTCGTGACCAGATCCGACGCAAAGTTATGGACCGTGAGGATTGCTTTCATCGTTCTGCTTTCTCAGCGAAGGGTTGCTCAGCGAAGATTTGCTTTTTCATTGTAAAGTTTGAAATCGACCAGCGTGCCGAGCATCTGCAGGTACGCAACCAGCGCATCCATTTCGGTCGGCGCGCCGGCTTTGCCGTCGAAATTGCGGGCAACAGCCTTCGGGTAGCGCTTGGTGAAGGCATCCACGCCGGCATTGTCGGGATCGGCCTGCGCCTTGAGATCGGCGATGGCATTGGCCACCTGATCGTCCGTATAGGGCACGCCGACGGCACGGTTGGTGCGCAGATGGCCGGCAACGCTGGCCTCGTTGACTTCCGTCTGCGACAGGAAGGCGTAACCGGGCATCACCGACTGCGGCACGATCGCGCGCGGATTGTTCAAATGCGTGACGTGCCATTCGTCGGAATACTTGCCGCCGACGCGCGCCAGATCGGGACCGGTACGCTTGGATCCCCACTGGAACGGATGGTCGTACATGCTCTCGGCCGCGAGCGAGTAGTGCCCATAGCGCTCGACCTCGTCGCGCAGCGGCCGGACCATTTGCGAGTGGCAGAGGTAGCAGCCCTCACGGACATAGACGTTGCGTCCGGCGAGTTCGAGCGGCGTGTATGGCCTGATGCCGTCGACCTTCTCGATCGTGCTCTTGAGGTAGAACAGCGGGGTGATCTCGACGAGACCGCCGATAGCGATCACCACCAGGATTCCCGCGATCAGGACGATCGAGTTCTTTTCGAAGATTTGGTGCCGTGACCAGAACGACATTTCAGCGCTCCTCATTCCGCCGGCTGAAGAGCGACAGGCGACTGCACTTCCGCTTCGCCGACGCGCACCGTCATCCAGAGATTATAGGCCATGATCAGCGAGCCGATCAGGAACAGCCCTCCCCCAGCGGCACGGATGATGTAGAAGGGATGCATCGCCTCCACGGTTTCGATGAAGGAATATTCGAGGAAGCCGAGCGAGGTGTAAGCGCGCCACATCAGGCCCTGCAGGATTCCCGACACCCACATCGCCGAGATGTAGAGCACGATGCCGATGGTCGCGGTCCAGAAGTGCCAGTTGACCAGCTTCAGGCTGTACAGCCCCTTGCGATCCCACAGCCATGGAATCAGGCAGTACAGCGCGCCAAAGGATACGAAGCCGACCCAGCCCAGCGCACCGGAATGCACATGGCCGATGGTCCAGTCGGTGTAGTGACTGAGCGAGTTGACGACCTTGATCGACATCATCGGTCCTTCGAAGGTCGACATGCCGTAAAAGGCGACCGACACGACCAGCATGCGCAGCACCGGATCGGTGCGCAGCTTGTCCCACGCTCCTGAGAGCGTCATCAGGCCGTTGATCATGCCGCCCCATGAGGGCATCCACAGCATGATCGAGAACGTCATGCCGAGTGTCTGCGCCCAGTCCGGCAGTGCCGTGTAATGCAGATGGTGCGGACCGGCCCAGATGTAGAGGAAGATCAGCGACCAGAAATGGATGATCGACAGCCGGTAGGAATAAATCGGCCGCTCGGCGCGCTTCGGAATGAAGTAGTACATGATGGCGAGGAAGCCGGCGGTCAGGAAGAAGCCGACGGCGTTATGTCCGTACCACCACTGGAACATGGCGTCCTGGACACCGGCCCAGGCCACGTAGGACTTCGAGCCGAAGACCGAGACCGGCACCGCGGGATTGTTGCCGAGATGCAGCACGGCGATGGTGACGATGAAGGCGAGATAGAACCAGTTGGCGACGAAGATATGCGGTTCTTTCCGCTTGATGATGGTGCCCAGGAAGACCAGCAGGTACACTACCCAGACGATCGTCAGCCACAGATCCGCATACCACTCCGGCTCGGCATATTCCTTGGATTGGGTCACGCCGAGCAGATAGCCGGTGCCGGCGACGAGAATGAAATAGTTGTAGCCGATGACGACGAACCAGGGAGCGAGATCGCCGGCCAGGCGTACGCGGCAGGTCTTCTGCACGACGTAGAGCGAGCTTGCGATCAGCACGTTGCCGCCGAAGGCGAAGATGACGGCCGACGTATGCAGCGGCCGCAGGCGGCCGAAGCTGGTCCATGGCAGATCGAAATTGAGCGAGGGCCAAGCGAGCTGGGACGCGATCAAGAGTCCGACCGCAAATCCCGCGATGCCCCAGATCACCGACATGACGGCCGAGAACTTGATCGGGCCCATGTTGTAATTGGGCCGGCCGTTGATTTCCTGCGGCGGCAGCGACGGGCGGGCAAAATACCGATTGCCGATCGCAATGACCGCCCAAAGGCTGGCGGCCGACGACAGCGCGGCATGGAACGCAAACGCGGTATCCTGCGCCATGGCCACGGCGAGCAGGCACAAGAATGCGGTTAGCGAAAAGACCGTCACCAGACCGGCCTCGCCAAGCGTCATCGATTTTGCGGTTGAAGATGGGTTCATGAGCTAGCTTCTCTGCTGCGGATGCCGGCCTCACTGATCACAGCCCCGCGATCGGGAGATTGATCGAAATCAATCTTCTCGCTGTTTTGCGCCGCCTGTCGTCGATCGGACTGGACGCGCGAATTCAGCAGCAAGATGGGCCAATCGACAGGCAAGCCTGCGTTGCCTTGGCGCGCTCCGAAGCGACATCGGCCTCGCCCGGGCGTCCCTTCGAGTCAGTCGAAGGCCCACAGCATTCCGGGTGGGAGAGACCAGCATCCGGCGCCGTCTGTGTAAGCCCGGCGCGAGCGGTGACGTTTGAGCACCTGAACCAGGTGACCATTGTGCGCCACTGGCGACCGACGGCGGCAGCCAATCTTCCCGCATCGGCGGTCATGATTGTCACGACTAGACCTCGATGATCACGCGCGACCACAATTCAAGGTCGCGCCCTCTGCGTTGACATGGATCAAGCAAGATCAGACAGCTTGCTGGATCGCGCCCTGTCGGCGCGGGTACGCGGATCGGCGCTATCAGAACGCGCGGCGCTTGACGTCGGGGCGTCCGGCAAATTGTCTCGGCCGGGTCTGCTGATCACCCCAGAACAGTACCCCGGCAAACACCACGAACACCGCGACGACGAAGACGGTAACGATCAACGAATCGGCTGGCATGCGGCTGATCTCCTGTTATGGCGGCAGCATGCACGCGGACCTCGATCGCGGCTTTGATCAGGATCAAGTACACTGCGATCTACGCGTGATTTCTCATGCCGCAGCCATGGCGGCGGCCCGGCCCGGGTCGAGCAGGCGGACACCACCCGCGACGATGATGAGCATCTTCTCGCGCTCGAACCGGGTCAGCGTCCGGCTCACGGTTTCGATCGTCAGCCCGAGATAATCCGCGATATCCTGCCGGCTCATCGGCAGCGCAATGGTCTGGCGCTCGTCGCCGATATGGGCCAGACGCTTCCGCCAGCCGACGAGGAAGGACGCCACTTTCTCCTCCGCGGTCCGACGGCCCAGCAGCAGCATCTGCTCCTGCGCCAGCATCAGTTCCCGCGCCGCGAACTCGTTGATCCGAATCAGGAAGTGCGGCCTCTGCGCGATGAAATGCGTGAACGCTTCCCTGGAGAAACGACATAGCGTGACGGAATCGACGGCATCCGCCGAAAAACTGTAGCGATCGGACGGCGCCATCCCGAGAAAGTCGCCCGGCAGCGCGAAGCCGACGACCTGACGCCGCCCATCCGGCAGCAGCTTGTACAGACGCGCGACGCCTGCCGCCACGTTGTGAACCGACTGCGCGAGTTGACCCGCCGTGAACAGCGCTTCATTGGGAGCGAGATGAACGTGGCGGGCGATCCGCTCGAACTCGACAAGGTCGGACTGGTCAAGCGCGCCGCAGATGCTGAACGAGCGTACGGTACAGGCCGAACAGCGGCCGAAACTTGCCCGGTTTGGAGAGATGGTTCGTATCATTTGCCGCTGTCCGTTCATACGTGGATTGAAGCCCACCCCCTGATCATGGCCGACGCCCAGGACCTCGGAGATATAGTTCATTGCAGCTGATACGGCGTGGGCTGGTTGATCCAGGTCAAATTCGCCGACGATTAACCCTTCACAATAGGAACCGGCGCGAGAATCCATTCGCTATGGAGTTGGAGCTGCGATGATCGGACGAATCCTGATGCCACTGGCATTCACGTTGATCTCGTTGATGCCGGCAGCGGCTGCTTCACCTCAGGAGCAGCGCGGCAAGACCTTTGCGCTGAACAATTGCGCGCGCTGCCATTCGATCGACAAGGTGTCGCCAAGCCCGCTGAAGATCGCGCCGCCCTTCCGGACGCTCCACAAGCGCTACCCCGTCGAAGCACTGAGCGAAGCGCTGGCTGAAGGCATTCAGACCGGCCACCCAACGATGCCAGAGTTTCAGCTTGACCCGGACCAGATTGGCGACCTGCTGGCGTATCTGAAGACGCTCGAATAGACGGGGCTCGCCCTCAGGTGTGCGAGCGAGCAACGCCTCGCCTAGTTCACCTGCACCGTCCACGCGATCATGTCTTTCGCGATCCGGCCGAACGCTGCGCTGAACGCAGCAACGGCTTCGGGCGGAGTGACGGAAGCAAACGTCTCGCTTTGCTCGAACAGCCGCGAGGAGACGACCTTGCCGTTCTTGTCGACGACCCTCGCCGACAAACCGATCTCGGCGGCCGGCCCCTGTTCGACGGCGATACGGAACCGCCTGACGTCGATCAGCAACTGGAATTCGGTCTGCGCGATGTCGGCCATCCGCAGCGGCGCATGCGCGATGTCATAGTTCTCAAAACTTTCGATCAGCCGCGCCTGGATCAATTTCGGCAGCGCATCGGCCCACATCGCTTCCGCGAAGCCGGGATACTCCTGCGCCGGTGAGAACAGGAAGCGTTGCGTCTCCAGCATCGCAATTGCCGTCGGCTCCGGAATCGCCCATTGCACGTTGATGACCTTGCTCGCCGGTCCCGTATTCTGCAGCGCGGCGAGGTGATAGGTGATCTTTGGCGGCGGACTGGTGACGCCGGTCATCCGTTCGAGGCCGGCGACAATGCCATCGAGCTTGCCGGTATTGCGCGCCAGCCCTTCGGAAAACACCTTGAAGTTCGAGATCGTGTCCTTCAACGCCTCCGAATTCTCCGAGAGCACGCTATCCACCTTGCGAAGCGCGTCGCGCGCGGCCTGCGTCATGCCCTGCCCCGCGCCCGACTCGGCGACCAATGTCGGCACCGGGCCGCTTTGCGCGACCTGCGCTCCGCCTTCGAGTGCGACCACGGGGACGCCGGTCAGGCCCTGAAATTCCAGGCCGACCCTGGTGTCGGCGCGGACCGGCGTCGTTGAAACGACCGAGATAGTGGCATTGACGCCGCGCGGATTGCCGGGGGCGAGCCCGAGTTCCGTCACTTCGCCGACGCGGATGCCATTGAACAGCACCGCCGCCCCGACGAGAAGGCCTGGAACGGAGCCCTCGAACTGCACGCGATAGCTGGACCGTGGGCCAAGGCCGCCCGTATTCTGCAGCCAATAGACGAACCCGAAGACGGCTATGATCGCCGCCATCACGAAGGCACCGACGATGACGAAGGGAGCGCGGGTTTCCATCTGATTAGCTCGCTCTGGGCTGAAGCATCTGCGAGCGCTTGCCATGGAAATAGGCCCGCACCCAGGGATGCTCGGATTGAAGGAGTTCGTGCATCGGTCCGATGGCGACGATCTTGCCGTCGGCCAGCGCCGCGACGCGGTCGCAGACGGTGTTGAGACTGGCGAGATCATGGGTGACCATGAACACCGTCAGTCCCAGCGTTTTCTGCAATGTCTTGATCAGCGCGTCGAAATCGCCGGCGGCGATCGGATCGAGCCCCGAAGTCGGCTCGTCGAGAAATACGATCGCCGGATCGAGCGCGAGCGCGCGCGCCAACGCCACGCGCTTGGTCATGCCGCCGGACAGCTCGGACGGAAACTTGTCGCCGTCCTCCGGCTTTAGTCCGACCATTTCGAGTTTGGCGGTGGCGATCTCGTCCATCAGGCCTTCAGAGAGCACAAGGTTTTCCCGCAACGGAAACTGGATGTTCTGCCGTACCGTGAGCGATGAGAACAGCGCGCCCTGCTGGAACAGGATGCCCCATCGCCCGGCCGCGCTCCGCGTGGCGCGATCGTGATTGATCGGCGACCCCATCACCTCGATCTCACCGCCCTGTCTGGGGATCAGCCCGATGATGGTCCGCATCAGCACCGACTTGCCGCCGCCGGACGCGCCGACCAGGCCAAGGATCTCGCCCCGGCGCACGTCCAGCGCAAGGTGATCGATGACGACATGGCGGCGGAAGCCGACCACGAGATCGCGCACCCGAATGGCAAACTGGCCGGACGTGCCCTGCATCGCTACATTCCGATCGAGGCAAAGAACACCGCGAACAGCCCGTCGAGCACGATCACCAGGAAGATCGATTTGACGACCGAGGTGGTGGTCTGTTTGCCGAGCGACTCCGCGCTGCCCTTCACGCGCAGGCCTTCGCTGCAGGCGACGATGCCGATCACCAGCGCCATGAACGGCGCCTTGATGATGCCGACTTCGAAATGGGTAACGGAGACGGCGTCGTGCAATCGCGCAAGGAAGATCGACGGCCCCATGCCGCCATAGAACCAGGCCACGAGCCCGCCCCCGTAAAGTGCCGCCATCGCGCCGATGAAACTCAGGATCGGCAAGGCGAAAACCAGCGCCAGAATCCGCGGCAGCATCAAAACCTCGATCGGGTCGAGGCCCATGGTCGAGAGCGCGTCGATCTCCTCCCGCATCTTCATTGAGCCGAGTTCGGCGGTGTAGGCGCTCCCGGAGCGCCCGGCGACCATGATGGCGACGATCAGCACGCCAAGCTCGCGCAGCACGAGAATGCCGACCATGTCGACGACGTAGGAATCCGCACCGAACTTGCGAAAATGAAAGATGCCCTGCTGGGCGATGATGGCGCCGATCAAAAAGGTGATCAGGACGACGATGGGGATCGCCTGCCAGCCGACGCGGTAGAGCTGGTAGGTCAGGGATGTCAGCCGCAACGATCGCGGCCGGCGCAGGACGCCCACAAGCGCCATGCATAGCGAGCCGAGCATCTGCAGGAATGCAGCGATGTCTTCGCTCGCACCAATGGTGGCGCGGCCGATGCCATCAAGCTTCGCCACGACCGGATTGCGTACGGGAGCTGGCGCCAGCGTTCGCCGGTTCACCTGGCGAAGCTCGTCAAGCAGGCCAGCGTAGTTTTCGGCGATGCCGACGACCTCGGCGCGGTGACCGGCAGAAGTCGCCCGCCGCGACATCTTTTCCAGCAACCAGGCCCCGAGCGTATCGAGTTCGCGCACGCCGGCCATATCGACCTTGACTGCCGTGGCGCGGTCAACCTGCGGCGCGACGTCGCCGGAGAGCCGTTCCAGCGCGGCGGCATTTGCCGCCGTCCAGGAACCGCCAGGACGCAATTCGAGAACATCGCCAGACAGCGTGTCCGTTAACAAGGTGGCAGTCGGCAAAGCAGCATTCCCCCACTCGCAGCAAGTTCGTCCTACGCGGTGCTCGGCTTGCCCACGTTGACTTGCCTCAAGTCGCTACTCCCAGGCGCGGTGGCGCAGTTGACCCAAATCAAGTGACGATGATGTCACTTTATCTAGAGTTGGACCGACACGTGGCGACGAGAACGAGGAGAGACGAGCTTGCAGCTCAGGAACGAGATGTCGTCCTCTTGTGTACACGGCAGAGCCGAATTGACCGCGGCGGTGTTCACCGCCTCATGGCAGAGCACCAAGGAGCCATCCGAAATGTCCAAGACCAGATCCAAGCCCCAGCCGAAGCCGATCCTGAACGCGTCCTTGCCACCGCAGTTCCGGCAATTCCGATTGGCATTGGCTCGCGAGCCCGGACGTCCCGAAGGCGATGCCGACATCGCTTATATCATCGTGGCGCCGCTGGATTCGGAGGACCGCATCGATGCAGGACTGTGGCGCAAGCATCGCGATGCCTGCCGGGTGGTGCGCCAGCGCCCGGACCAGCGGGACAAGCATGGTCACCTCGTTCACCGCCCCGGCGGCGGCTGGGCTTTCCACTATGACGAAGGCGAGACTGGTCTGCCTGACGCAGTCGGCTATCACTTCGCGGACGAACGCTTCGTCGTCGGCGAATATGTCTCTCTCAACGAAGGTGGCAAGATGCACACCTATCGGGTGACAACGATATCGTATCTCTGACGATGAAACAGCTTTCCGGCCTCAGTGAAACCGAGGCGGCGGCGCGACTGCAAGCCGAGGGGCACAACGAACTCCCCCAACCCGATCGACGCACGCCATTTCGAATTGTGGTCGAGGTGCTGCGCGAGCCGATGCTCGCGCTGCTGCTGGTCGGCGGCTTGGTCTATCTCGCGCTCGGCGACCTGAAAGAGGCGATCATCCTCGCCGCCTTCGCGACCATGTCGATCGCGATCACCGTGGTGCAGGAAACACGGACCGAGCGCGTGCTGGAAGCGTTACGGGACCTGACGAGCCCCCGCGCGCTCGTCATCCGCGACGGAGAACGCAAGCGGATTGCCGGCCGCGACGTCGTGCGCGGCGACCTCATCGCTCTTTCCGAGGGCGACCGGGTGCCTGCCGACGCCGTTCTCCTGCAATGCAGTGATCTGCAGGCCGACGAGTCGACCCTGACGGGCGAATCGGTGCCGGTTCGCAAGGTCGCCTGGGACGATCGCACCGGATCGGGACCACACCGTCCGGGCGGCGATGACCTGCCGCAGGTCTTCTCCGGCTCGCTGGTGGTGCGGGGCTCCGGGCTGGCGGAAGTAACGGCCGTCGGAACGCAAAGCGAGATCGGCAAGATCGGTCAATCGCTAGTCAAGCTCGAGACCGAGCCGCCCCGCCTACAGGCGCAAACCCGGCGCGCTGTCACCCTGTTTGCCGTGCTCGGCGGCGGCGTGAGCCTGCTCGCGGTTCTGCTCTACGGACTAATGCGTGGCGGGTGGCTGGATGCAGTGCTGGCCGGCATTGCGCTCGGCATGTCGATGCTCCCGGAGGAATTTCCTGTCGTCCTGACCGTCTTCATGGCCATGGGTGCGTGGCGAATTTCACTGGCGCGCGTGCTGACGCGGCGCGCGGCGGCAATCGAGACGCTGGGCTCGGCCAGTGTTGTGTACCGACAAGACGGGTACCCTGACCGAGAACCGGATGACGATCGTCGAGCTGAGGCTGCAGGACGACACCATTCTTCGTCCCGCTCACGATAGGGAGATGCCGGGAGCATTCCGGACACTGTGCGACTTCGGCCTGCTCGCGAGCGCGCCGGAGCCGTACGATCCAATGGAGCGGGCATTCCATGTGCTCGCGCGCGAGCGGCTGACGGCGGCTTCGTATCAGCACCCGAACTGGAAGCTCGTTCACGCCTATGGTCTTCGCCCCGACCTGCTCGCCGTGACGCATATCTGGCAGGCCGATAGCTCGCGACAGGAGTACGTCGTCGCCGCCAAGGGCGCACCTGAAGCAATCGCCGCTCTTTGCAAGCTGAGCACCACGGATCGCGCCGCGCTGACGCAATCCATCGATGCAATGGCTGCCAACGGTCTGCGCGTGGTGGGCGTCGCGCGCGCCACGCATATTGGCTCGGCCTGGCCGCTTTCACCGCATGAATTGACGTTTGAGTTCCTGGGGCTGGTCGGCCTCGCCGATCCACTCCGCCCCAGCGTGATCGGGGCGGTTCGTGAATGCCAGTCGGCCGGTATCAAGGCCGTGATGATCACTGGCGATTACCCCGCAACCGCAAAGGCGATCGCCCATCAGGCCGGGCTTGCACGCGGTGAACTCATCACCGGCGCCGAGCTCGATAAGCTGAGCGAGGCGGAGTTGGCAACGCAGGTGGAAACGGCAAGCGTTTTCGCCCGGATCATGCCGGAGCAGAAGCTCCGCATTGTCAATGCCTACAAGGGCAATGGCGAGGTCGTGGCGATGACCGGCGATGGCGTCAACGATGCACCTTCCCTGAAGGCGGCTCATATCGGTATCGCCATGGGCGGCCGCGGAACAGACGTGGCACGCGAAGCCTCAGCAATCGTTCTTCTCGACGACGATTTCGGTTCGATCGTCAAGGCGATCCGCCTCGGCCGGCGCATCTACGACAATTTGCGCAAGGCAATGAGCTTCATTCTGGCGGTTCATGTACCCATCGCAGGTCTGGCGTTGCTGCCATTGCTGTTCGGCACCCCGCTCCTGCTCGGGCCCATCCATATTGCCTTCCTCGAAATGGTTATCGATCCCGTCTGCTCGCTGGTGTTCGAGGCCGAGACCGAGGAAGAAGATGTCATGCATCGGCCTCCCCGCGCGCCCGACGAACCGCTGTTCTCATGGGCGCTGATCGGCTGGAGCGTGTTGCAGGGCGCGACTGCGTTCGTGCTCGTGGCCGTCATCTACGTCATGGCACTGCGCTCGGGCATGCCGGTGCCGGAAGTGCGCGCGCTGACGTTCTTCTCGCTCGTCGTGGTGATCGTCAGTCTGATCCTGGTCAATCGCTCCTTCAGTCCGTCGCTGCTGACGGCGTTTCGCCGGCAAAACCGGACCCTGACCGCGGTGCTGGCCGTTGTTGCCGCCATTTCGGCTCTCACGCTGCTTTGGCCCGCAGCAAGCAAGCTATTTGCATTTGGACCGCTGCACGCCGACGACATCGCCCTGACGCTCGGCGCAGGATTGATGGCGCTGATCATCCTGGAAATGCTCAAGCCGGTGCTGCGCCCACGGCTGCAATCCTGGAACCGGAAAATGCAACCCCTTGCGCTGGATCAAACGCGCAAATCCGCGGGACGCTAGGTTGTCTTCCGAAACAGGAGAATCCCATGGCGTTCAAGGACATATTGCTGACACTGACGAGTTATCCCGAGCCGACCCCCGTCGCGGTCATGGAGGAGGCCGTCTCCATTGCCGCAAGCCTCGGCGCTCATCTTGCCGCCGTCGCATGCGAGGTACACGTTGAAATACCCGGGCATTTTCTTTCCGGCTCGGTAGCAAATATCCCCGGCCTTATTGCCGGCGAAGCCGAAAAGAGCCGCAAGAACGCCAAAGACATACTGGCTGCTTTCGACGCCGCTGCGAACAAGGCCGGCATTCTTCACGAGACCTATCTCGAGCGATGCCCGACCTACGCGGTACCGGACATGCTGGTCGACTATGCAAGGCTGCGCGATCTCACGATCGTCCCGGTGCCGGAAAATAGTGACCAGTGGTATGCCGAGCAGGTGATATTCGGATCCGGCCGGCCCACTCTTGTCCTGCCCGAGGGCCCTCACCCCCGTCCCTTCCAGCTCGGAACAGTTGCGGTTGCCTGGGATTTCAGCCGCGCTGCCGCCCGCGCGGTTTCGGATGCGCTGCCGCTGCTGGAGAAAGCGAAGAAGGTGCGCATCGTAACCGTCAGCAACGAGAAGAAGCTCGCTAACAAGCATTCGGCCGAAGAACTGGCAAAGAACCTGGCCCGCCACGGTATCGATGTGGTGCTGGACAAAGTCGACGCCGCGGGGCGAGGGATCGGCGAGGTTTTGGAAGCCTACACGGTTTCGCAGAAGATCGACGTCCTCGTGATGGGAGCCTACGGGACCTCGCGTTGGCGCGAGTTTATCCTGGGCGGCGCCACCCAGACCCTGCTGTCAAAGCCGCCCCTTCCGATCATGTTCTCGCATTGACACTCAACCGTTGCCGCGCGCGGCGTCATCGCGCCGCCGCGGCAAGCCCAGGCAACGATTAGAGCGCCAGCCTGACGTTGCAAATGTCGTGCTCGACCGGGTCTGTCTTCACCTCAAAGCCGAGGCTGCGGCACATCGCCAGCATGACCGTGTTCTCGGCGAGTACGTCGCCGGAGATGGCTTTCAGTCCTTCCGACTTCGCGTATTCGATGATCAACTGCATCAATACCCAGCCGAGGCCCCTGCCCTTGAGGTCCGAGCGCAACAGGATCGCATATTCGCCACTCTCGTAAATCGAGTCGGAATGGATCCTGACGACGCCGACGAGTTCATTGGTCGCTTCGTCGAACGCGACAAAGGCCATCGCCCGGGCGTAGTCGAGCTGGGTCAGGCGGGCGATGAATTCGTGGGAAAACTCCTTCATCGGGGCGAAAAATCGCAGCCGCAGATCGTGCATGGTGACGTGCTTCAGCATCTCATGGATCAGCGGCTCGTCCTCGGGCCGGATCGGACGAACGAATACGCGCCAGCCGTCCTTGACCTCGATGTGGCGCTGCCATTGCGAGGGATAAGGCCGCACCGCGAAATTCGCAGGCCCCGAGCCGCGGAACTTGCGCTCGACCTGACCGATCACGACACGCGCATCGACAGCGAGCACGCCCGCTTCATCGGCCAGCAGCGGATTGATATCGAGCCCTCGGATTTCCGGAATATCGGCGGCCATTTGCGCGAGCTTGACCAGGACCATCGCCACCGCATCCTGTTTCACCGCCGGCACGTCGCGATAGGCGTGGAGCAGCCGGGAGACGCGGGTGCGCTCGATCAGGCTGCGCGCCAGTTGCAGATCGAGCGGCGGCAGCGCCAGCGCCTTGTCGTTGATGATCTCGACCGCCGTGCCGCCGCGGCCGAACACCACGACGGTACCGAATGTCGGATCGTCGGCGAGGCCGAGAATGAGTTCGCGCGCCTTCGCCCGCACCACCATTGCCTGCACCATCACGCCCGAAATCCGCGCCTTCGGCCGCAGCGATCGTGCCCGCGTCAGGATCTCGCTCGTTGCCTTGCGCACGGCATCAGCGCTGGTCAGGTTGAGCACGACGCCGCCGACATCGGATTTGTGCACGATGTCGCGCGACATGATCTTGAGGACGACGGTCGACCCCTTCGCAAAGATCGCATTCGCATGCGCGACCGCCTCTTCGGCATCGGCGGCGGCGAAGGTCGGTACGGCCGCGATATCGTAGGCGTCAAGGAGCTGTTTCACCTCGATCGGATCGAGCCACGAGCGATCATCGTCCAATGCCGCGGTCACGATCTTCCGCGCCGCATCCACATCGGGCGCAAACTCGCTCGGCATCGCCGGTGGAACCTGCGCCAGTGCCTCCACGACTTCGCGATGCCGGACCAGATGCATGAAGCCGCGCACCGCGTCGTCCTCGGTCAGATAGTTTGGAATGCCGGCGTCACTGAGCACCTTGCCGATCGACGGTTCGGCGCCGACCCAGACCGCGAGCACCGGTTTGGGTAACCTGCGGCGTTCGGCGCGGTACTTCTGGACCACGCCGGTCACGGCTGCGGCGATCTCATCGGCGCGCGCGATCGCGGTCTGGACATTCATGACAAGCACGGCGCCATTGTTTGCATCGGCCAGCAAGGCCTCCAGCGCCAGGGCATAGCGCTCGGCATCGGCGTCGCCGATGATGTCGACCGGGTTGGACTTCGACCATGTCGGCGGCAGCACCGCGTCCAGCCGCTCGTGCGTTTCCGGCGAGAGCTGGGCGGAGATGCCGCCGAGTTCGGCCAGCCGGTCGATCGCGAGAACACCTATGCCGCCACCATTGGTCAGGATCGCCAGCCGCTTGCCGGGTGGGGATTTGAGGCGTCCGAGCGTTTCCGCGCAGTCGAACAGTTCGCGCAGATCGGAGACGCGCAGGATGCCGGCGCGCTGAAATGCGGCATCGTAGACGGCGTCTGCCCCGGCCAATGCGCCGGTATGCGTTGCCGCCGCCCGCGCGCCTTGCGCCATGCGGCCCGACTTGACGACGACGACCGGTTTGACCCGGGCGGCGGCGCGGGCTGCTGACATGAACTTGCGGGCATCCTTGATCGCCTCGATGTAAAGCAGAATGGCGTGGGTCTTTTCATCCAGCGCGAAATAATCCAGCAGATCGGCGATATCTACATCGAGCTGGTCGCCAATCGAGACAATGCCGGAGAAGCCAACGGACCGCTGCGCCGCCCAGTCCACCATGCCAGCGGCAATGGCGCCGGATTGCGAGATCAGCGCCAGATGTCCCGCGACCGGCATATGTGCTGAAAAGCTGGCATTGAGGCTGACGCCCGGCATCATGATGCCCAGGCAATTAGGACCGATCAGCCGCATGCCGTATTTCTGCGCGGCCCGTTCCGCTGCCTCCGCCAGCGAACCCGAACCATGGCCAAGTCCGGCACTGACAATGACCGCGCCTGCCGCGCCGCGGCGGCCCGCTTCATCGATCAGGCCCGCGATAGTGCGAGCCGGCGCGGTCAGGACAACGAGTTCCGGCGCGAACGACAGTTTTGCAATGCTGTCGACCGTCGCGACACCATCGATCTCGGGATAGCGCGGATTGACGAGGCCGAATTCGCCTTTGAATTGAGCTTTACGAATATTGTTGAGAATGGCGCGGCCGACCGAGCCGTGACGGGGACTGGCCCCGACCAGTGCGACGGAATGCGGCGACAGCAGATTGCGCAGACGATAGGTGGACATCGTTTTCCAGTGTCGGTAGGTCGCTGCCCTTCGCGCGGCAGGTTAACCCGGAACGGTCGCAGCGTGATGACAAATCGCACTCGGCTTGGCGACTGGATCCGCGTCAATGGCGAACGTAGTCGCCGGGCGCCTCGGGCAAGTGCGCGGCCTGCGTGGCTTTGGTGCCCATGCGCGGCGGCCCGGATGGTTCTCCGGATCGTCCAGAGAGCCACTTGGTCCATTCGGGCCACCACGATCCTTCGACCGCCCGCACCATGGTCCGCCATTCATCGGGACCGACATATCTGGCATCCGCTGCCTTGGTCCTGATCCGGTACGTATGCCCTTCTTCGCCCGGAGGAGCCACGATTCCTGCATTATGGCCGCCGCTGGCGAGAACAAAGGTCACATCGGCATCGACCTGATAGTGGATCTTGTAGACGGACTTCCACGGCGCGACGTGATCGCGAACGGTGCCCACCACGAATATCGGCGTATGTATGTCCGATAGCGAAATCGGTTTGCCCTCGACGAGGTATCGTCCGCCGACAAGGTCGTTGTTGAGGAACAGTTTGCGCAGATATTCCGAATGCATCCGGTATGGCAGGCGGGTGGCATCGGCATTCCAGGCCATTAGGTCGCTTGGCGCGGCCCGCTCCCCCATCAAATAGTCGCGCGTTAGCCGCGACCAGATCAGATCGTTGGAGCGCAGCAACTGGAATGCGCCCGCCATCTGCGTGGTATCCAGCACGCCCCGCTCCCACATCATGTCCTCAAGGAACGCGACCTGGCTTTCGTTGATGAACAGCGTCAGTTCACCGGCCTCGGTGAAGTCGGTTTGCGCAGCCAACAGGCTGATCGACTTCAAGCGCTCGTCGCCGTTGCGCGCCATGGTGGCGGCAGCGATCGCGAGCAGCGTTCCGCCGAGGCAATAACCCAACGCTTGCACTTGCCTATCAGGCACAATACTGCCGATCGCATCGAGCGCCGCGTCAACGCCCATCTTTCTATAGTCGTCAAATGCGATGTCGCGATCACCAGCCTCCGGATTACGCCACGAGATCATGAAGACGGTGAAGCCTTCGCCGGTGAGATATTTGACCAGCGAGTTCTGCGGCGACAGATCGAGAATGTAGTATTTCATGATCCAGGCCGGCACGATCAGAACCGGTTCCGGATGAACCTTGTCGGTGGTCGGATAATACTGGATCAACTCGATCAGCTCGTTGCGGAACACGACTTTGCCGCGTGACGTGGCGACGGTTTCGCCGACGACAAACTCTCCTTTTATGACCGGGCCGAGACCCGCCGAAACCAGGCGTGTCCAGTCGCTCCAGAAATTCTGGCAGCCGCGCAGGAAATTGCCACCGCCGCTCTCCAGCATTCGCCGCAGCACTTCTGGATTGGTCGCGGCGAAATTGGAGGGCGACATCACGTCCAGCATTTGACGGACTGAGAACTCGACGATTGCCTCGTTCTGCTTCGAGACACCGCGCATGCCCGTGGTTGCGTTGTGCCACCATCGATCGGCGAGCAGAAAGGCCTGGGCCATCAGGTTGAACGGTGCGAGTTCCCACTCTGGCCGGCCGAAGCGTTTGTCCTGCAGCTGCGGTTTGATCAGCGACCATGGCCCCTGGCCAGGCGAGAAGAAATGCTGCGACGCGTCGAACAAGTGCCTGGTGTCTAGCAGGGCTTGCTGCGCGATCTCGATCTGCCGCTGCGGCGCCGCGGCCAGGTGCAATAGCCAATCCATATAGGCCAGCGACAGTGCGGCTGGCGAAATGCCGCCGCTCAGGCGTGCCAGCATGGCATGCAAGGCGCGGTCGGCTTGATATGTCTCGGTGCTATCAGCCCCCCTCAACGCGGGAACCTGCGGTTCGACTGCTGCTGCCGGCTGCCGGCCATCGCTCTGCTCCGCTGAACGGGGATGAAGCGGCAGGACGGCGACTTCCGCCGCCGGCAGGGTCGATTTCCGATCCATGCTGGTTGACCGATCAGTTCAGAGAGCGGCCATTGATCAAGTTCGACGTGGCCGCGATCATCCGCTCGCCATGCTTGAATAGCCGGGCGGAGTCGCGGCGGAAGAAGTCGAGCTGATGCTGGCCGCATTCCTGGCACATCGTCTGGATGTCTTTTACGGAATGCGCGGCGGCCATTTTCGCGACGAACTCCGTGCACAGATGCATCTCGGTTCGCGTTCGCTCCAGCATCTCATCGCCCAGAAACACCCATTCCTCGAACATCATCTTCTGCGCACCGAGCATGAACTCCAAAGCGCCCTGGTTGAGCTTGGTAGCTTCGGCTTCCCCACTTGCGACGGTCGGGAAGTAACCGGAAGCTACCCGCTCAGACAGTTCTGCCATGACAATCTCCGATCTCCAGGTTTTCGCCGAGATGATAGTGACCGGCTTTGGGTCTAACATTGAGGTGCATCAAACTGGCGTCATTGCGACGCCAGCCGCAGCCGAAAGACATGCGACGAGGAACTCACACGGACAAAAGGTCACACGCCGTTTCCGTCCGAGATCAGTGCGACATCAGCACCGGTACGGTCATGCTGTCGAACATGCTGCGCGTGACGCCGCCCAGAATTCGCTCCTGCAATCGTGAATGGCCGTACCCACCCATCACCAGGAGACCCATATTGCTTTCGGCCGCGATCGACAGGATCGCGCCCTGGACGGCACCGCGATCCACCGTCAGCCGTTGCACCCGGGCCGCAATGCCGCGCCGCCCCAAATGCGCGGCAAGTTGGTCCGAGGACGCTTCGCTCTCCTCCTCATTGACCGCAATCACGGTCACGGCATTCGCGCCCATCAGAAACGGCATCGCATCGCGCAACGCGCGGGCCGCAAGGCGGCTGCCGTCCCATGCGACGCCGACGTTATGGGCGTCGAGTGGTCCCTTGTGGATATAGGGAACCATCAGCATCGGCCCGCCGGAATTGAACAGGATCTGCTGCGGAATCTCGTTGTCGTAACTGGCTTTCGAGGGGTCGGGCTGCAGCACGATCGTCATGTCGTAGAGCCGGGCAAGCGTGCTGATGGTCCGCCCGGCGTCGGCGGGAATTGTCGCGAAGCTCCTGACGCCGTAGGCGATTTTGGCGAGCTTGGCTGCGATCTCGAAGATGGCGATCGCGGCGTTCGCTCTTTCCTGGGCGCGATCCTGTTCAGCCCCCATGACGGCTCCAACAGCGGCGGCGCCGCCCTCGACGATCATCCCGACGGCACTCCGCGATTCATAGCCGATGGCAACCGCGTCGAGATGCGAGCGGCGTGCGACGGTCAGAGCAACAGCGACGTCGATCACCGGTCGCATCTGACGCTCGGAAGGAATATGAACCAGAATGTTCCTGAACATCGCCGTCCTCCCACACCTTCGCGGGGCGCTGACGGCCCCGTCCCGATCATGCCGGTAAAGATAAACGATGGACGGAGGGCCGAGTTTGACCCACATCAAGCTCGAATTGGGTCCATGTCTGTCAGGAATCGAATGCGAGATCGCGCGCCGCGGCAAATGGATCACGCCGTGCTATCGCGGAATGATCTGCAGTTCCATTAACGCCAGTCGTTGCAAGACCACCGGATCGTATTCTCCGTCGCGAGCGGCGCGTAGGATCGCCTCCGCAATAGCCTGAACGTGGCTGGAACTGACCGGCTCGGGAAGCGAAGCCACCGCGGCATCAAACGCCGCTTCCATCACCGAGATGATCTCGGGCGGGAAGGACGCATTTGCAAAATCCTTCATGGCGGTAAAAAGGGAGCGGCTGCCAATGCGTCTAGGGGGCGGGACTGCTATCAGCAGCCGCTTGAGTTTGCTGTGTCATCCCTTGGACACAGATTGCATAATTTTCCCGCAACCAAATCGTTCCAAATATCCATTTCAAAGCGACGGATTCTGGTGGAGGTAACGATCGTCGAACTGCGCCAATTCCCCGAGCTTTGCTTCGTCGAGTACCGTCACCCGGCCTCTGCTGATGTCCACGATCCGTTCCTCGCGCAGTTGCTTGATCACACGGTTGGCATGCACGGGCGTGATGCCCAGCGCTTCGCCGATTTGTTCCTGCGTCAGCGGCATTTCGAAATTGTCGCCCGCCGGCCGGCCGGTAACTTCAAGCCGCTTGCGAAGTTCGAGAACGATGTGGGCGAGCCGCCCCGTCGCCGGTCGCTGCCCGACATTGACGATCCATTCCCGGAACATCGCCGCATCGATCAGCGTGTCGCGCCAGAGCATTTCCGCGAGGTTCGGCTTCGCCCGTGTCAGCGCCCGCAGCGATGCGTGGCTGATGAAGCCGAGCGTGCACGCGGTCAAGCTAATGAGATCGTGATCCATACGGTGCAGATGCAGGCTCTGCAGGTCAGGAATTTCACCCGGGATATGGATGGAGAGAATTTGCCGCTGGCCGCTGGCGATGAGCTTGGACCGAACGCAGAAACCCTCAATAACCAGACAACTATCCGTCGGGCGCTCACCGTCCGATACGATCGCTCTGCCCGCTTCCCAGTGGCGAATGGCAATCGGTAACTCATGTAATGCCGCAATATCAGCGTCCTCCAGTCCTGAGACGGTATTGAGCCGCCGCAGCAAGGTCGCAAAGACCAGCTCCCGATCCAAAACCCGTGTCTCCTTCATTTGGACGACTGTCTTCCAATGAACGAACGGACCGCCCGGTGCGGGGTTCCCAACAAAGGTTAAGGACACGGCCACTGTGGCGTGGAAGGTTTCAGGACCCGCACGGAGGTCGTTATGAAGAAAAAACGCAATCGAAGCCGCCCGGTTCTCACGCTTCAGGAGCGGCTCGGCCAAGTCGCCCTTCGCGCGCGGAAAGAGGCCGCCGACCTGCCGCCGGGCCAGGAACGCGACCGTCTGATAGAAATAGCGATGGCAAACGAGGCCGCGGCCAGCATCGACCGCTGGCTTTCATCCCCAGGCTTGCAAGGCCCCAAATAGTTCTTCGGAACGTGGCTGGCTTCGCCCAGTTCGCGGCGCGGCCAGGAGCAGACGCGCGCCACAGCGTTCCCAGGGAGCGCTTGATTTCTACTTGGGCTTTTCGGCGCAGACGTGAATGACGTAGAGCGGCTTGGAGGACTCGTCGGTAACCTCCATCCGCCAGTTCTTGCCCGGGCGCAACTTCCCGTCGAGATCCTGAATGATCTGCCCCGCGGTTACCGTTGCTTCCCGCCATGCCGCTAGCACGTCGGGTAACTCTTCACCTTCCTCGTCAAGTTCGACCCTGTCGTAATACACGTTGAAAAAGTAACGTGGCATGAGGGGCATTCCCTTACGGTGATTCCTTCTCGACCCATACGCAACAAAACCCTTAGTTTTCGGCCGGCTTCTTCATCACCATCCTCAGTTCCCTCAATGCGTGTTCGATTCCTGCCATTTGTCCGGGTCGGACTTGGTCGTGCCGGACTTCTGTTCCTTTTCAGGGTTGCCCTTCCACGGCTTGTCGGTCTGCCGGTGCGTTCCCCAGTCAGTCTGCTGACGAGGGTCGTCCTTGGGAGTTTCCTTGCTCATGCTGCGACCTCCTTGAGGAATAGGCATCAACTCTGCCAAAGGTTCCTGTCGCCTGCAGCGTGCAGTGACCGGGCCAGCCGCAGGATCGCGAGGCGAGGTTCGTGCGAATTCTCGCCAGCCCGGAGGAAGTGTCGTTTTCACAACGGCTTAGATTGAATTCTGGAGAATGGAACCGGCCAGAGGCGTGGCAATCTCGCGATGAGACGCGAGGCAAGCGCCAAGCAGCTTTTCCTTCCGACGGCGATAACCCGGCGGCTTCTTTGCTTTGTCCTTTTTTGCTTGCGGCCCGTCGCCGGCAAGGTCGGCAAAGCGCTTGAGATCGCGCAGGTCACCCAATGCACGCTGCAGCCGCTTTGCAGGCCGATGCAGATGGCGCAATTCGCGGTGACCCCACAGGCTGACGGTTTCCGTCAGCGCTTCAAGCATGTAGCGGAACCGTTTGAACTTGATCCGTAGCCGGTGGCGGCGCGACGCGCCCAGCGTCTTCAGTCGCCGTCCCTTGTGGACCAATCGCCCATGCCAGCGGTCGAGTTCACGGGCGCAATAGATTTGCAGGGCTTCGGTGTCCTTGCGCCGCTGCCAGCGCGCCAACCATGGCCCTCGCCTGATCCAGCCTGCCATTGCCGAGATCAGGTGTTGCGTCCGAACCGAGCGCAGGGCGCGAACCAGTAGGCGGTGGTCCCGCATCTGGCGTTGATCGAGCTGCTCCCCGATCATGCGCTGCGCCCATGCACGGTATCGCTTGCGGCGCGCATACGCCACCAGAACATCGCTGTCGCGCGCGGCGCCGAGCGGGCCGTTCAGCCACGCAATCTCCTTCTTCAGGCGCAGCCATTCCGTGTCGACCACGATCGGTTCGAAGAACGCCACCGCGGCGCGCAACCGCGTGATCGCAACGCGGATCTGGTGCACGGCCTCGGCATCGCCTGCGCATGCGCTGCTGTGATGGGCCTTGATGGCCGCGACGCAGTCGAGCGCCATTGCCTGGAATGTGGTCGCACAATCGAGACTTGCCGCCGCGGGGACCTTGCGCCGGCTGGACGTTCTGCTCGGCGCCGCCATTGTCAGCTCACCCCCCGTGCTGGCGCGAATAGCGGCACACAGGCATTGCGCAGCGACTGCTCCGGTGTGCCCGAGGCATCGATCATATGCCAATTTATCGCGCCGACCGCCTCCTGTTTCAGGGCGATATGCCGCGTGGCGTCGGATGCGTCATCCCTGCGCTGCTCGATGCGCGCCAGCCTGGTCGCCAGATCGGCCGTCAGGAACAGGCCGACGAAGCCCACGCCAGACCGGGCCGCGAGGTCGGCGATTTCAGTTCGTTCTCCCTCCCGCAGATACATGGCATCGAGCACGACCGAACAGCCTTGGGCGAGGACACGCTGCGCGGTGCTCGCGAGCGCGTCGTAGACGCGTTTCGAAACATCTGCTCGATAGGCGGACTCCGGCAGGGCGGTGGTTTCGCTGGTACCGAACAGGCGTTTGCGAACTACATCCGAGCGGACGATAACCGCACCGGGCGGAGGCTCGATCAGGCCCGCGAGCCCGCGTGCAAGCACCGACTTGCCTGTCCCCGACTGCCCGCCGATTGCCACCACTAGCGGCGGCTTGGGCATGATGAGGCGTCCAGCCAGGTCGAAATAGCGCGTGGCCTCCTGCCACGCCGCGTCGCTCTCTTCGGCATGTTCGCTCTTCACGAACAGCACATGTGCCCGGATCGCCGCCCGCACCGACAGGAACAGCGGCAGCAGGCGGAGGCCGTCGATCTGTTCTTCCCCCGCCTCCGCGAGGTAGCGATTGAAGACTGTGTTTGCCGCCGTACGTTGATCGAAATGGATCAGATCCATCAACGTAAAGGCGAGATCGTAAAGCACATCCGTCGTGGCGATGACGGGATCGAACTCGATGGCATCAAACAACAATGGCCGACCGTCCACCAGGGCAATATTGGCAAGATGCAGATCGCCATGGCATCGGCGCACAAAGCCCTGCTCGGCACGCTGCCTGAGCAATGGCTGCAACGTCGTTGCAGAATTGCGGCTAGCCGCATCGAGCTGGTCGACGGCAACGGCATCAAGCCCGCGCACGGTGCGAAACTTTGTGGTATTGCGCGTGATGATCGGTCGAATGGAGGCAAGCCAGCTTTCTCCGTCCGCGCGCGGCACCTTGTCGTGGGATCGCAGAATGGCGTCGGCCGTGGCGGTCGCAAGCGATGCATCGATCGTCTTCGATTTCGCCACACAATCGAGCGACTGCCTTTCGTCGAACCGCGTCATTTCGACCGCCCATTCGACCGGCGCGCCTGTGCCGCCGATTTCGAGGGCGCCGTCAGAGTTGCGCGTGATGGCGACGACGCCCCGGTAGAGCTCGGGAGCGTTGCCGGCGTTGACTTTCAGTTCTTCCTCGCACGCGCGCTTTCGTTTCTCCAGTGACGAGTAATCGAGAAATGGCAGACGCACGGCGCGCTTGATCTTCAAAGCCCGATCCGCGCCGAGAAAAACCATCGAGGCATGGGTGTCGATCTGCCTGCCGCCTTTGGCCGGACCGAAGCTAGAGCCTTCGAGGAATTCAAGCACCTCCCGCTGCGGGTCGGCCTCGACTCCAGCCGTACTGGCGGGCGGCTGCGCGGTCATGGCTGCAGCACGGCGGCGCCGGTGATCTGCCCGGCCCGCAACTTCGAGAGAACTTCGTTCGCTTGCCGCAACGGAAACACGCTGGTGTGCGTCCTGATGCCGGCTTTTGTGGCGGTCTTGAAGAATTCGATGCCGTCATTGCGCGTCAGGTTGGCGACCGAAAGCAGCTGCCGTTCCTCCCAGAGCAGTCGGTAGGGAAATTCGGGAATGTCCGACATGTGAATGCCGGCGCAGACCACACGCCCGCCTTTGCGTACGGCGCGCAGTGCCAATGGCACGAGAGAGCCGACCGGTGCGTAGATGATGGCGGCGTCGAGCGGCACGTGAGGCAGATCCTCCGACCCGCCGGCCCATGCTGCGCCGAGCGATTTTGCAAGACCCTGCGCATCCGTGTCGCCTGCACGGGTGAATGCATAGACGGAACGGCCCTGCCAGCGCGCCACCTGCGCAACGATATGCCCGGCCGCGCCGAAGCCGAAAATGCCGAGATGCATCCCCTCGCCCGCCATCACCAGCGAGCGCCAACCGATCAGGCCTGCGCAAAGCAGAGGTGCGATAGCGACATCATCGCCGGCCTCACCGAGCGGAAAGCAATAGCTGCTATCGGTGACGAGATGCGTGGCAAAGCCACCGTCCCGCGTGTAACCGGTGAAGCGCGGCCGGTCGCACAGATTTTCCCGACCGCTTCGGCAGTACGAACATTCGCCGCAGGTATGCCCGAGCCAGGGAACTCCGACCCTCTCGCCGATCATGCGAGAAGTTGCACCGGGACCAAGGGCCTCGACGCGGCCAACCACCTCGTGACCGGGAACGATCGGATAAGCGATGTCAGGCAATTCTCCGTCGACAACATGCAGATCGGTCCGGCATACGCCGCAGGCGCCGACCTTGACGCGCACTTCGCCAGGCCCGGGCACCGGTTCCTTTCGCAGCTCAAATTGCAGCGGCGCGCCGGGCGCTTTCAGGACCATGGCGTGCATGTCGTCCGATTTCCTCACGCAAGCGTGTGCAGCCTAACCGATGCGGACGGGCGTACGTTTGATCCTCGTCAATCGAGCCCGAGTGCACATTCTCTAACATGGCGACGTCAGCAGAGCTGCGCCAGCCGCGGCGTACTGCCATTTCCGGATGGCATGGAACAGGAGACCGTCTCATGCGTGCCCACCAGATCATGACCCGCTCCGTTGTCACGATCGCACCTGATGCCACTATCATTGAGGCCGCCAATACCATGCTGCGGCATCATGTCAGCGGGCTCCCCGTCGTCGATGCCGCCGGAGCCCTGGTAGGCATCGTTTCCCAGGGCGATTTCATTCGCCGCAGCGAGATCGGCACGCAGCGCAGGCGCGGCCGCTGGCTCCGAATTCTGTTAGGCGACTCCGCCGTCGATTATGTTCAAGAGCACGGCCGCAGGGTCTCGGATGTCATGACCAGCGATCCGGTCACCGTTACCCAAGACGCGACTCTGGAAGAGATCGTCAATGCGATGGAGACCAACGGCGTCAAGCGCCTGCCGGTGATGGACGGAGCCAGGCTCGTCGGCATTGTGTCGCGCACCAATCTGATGCAGGCGGTCGCAAGCCTCGCCCATGAGATCCCCGATCCGACCGCCGACGACGACCACATTCGCAGCCGCGTCTTCGCCGCGATCGACAAGAACGATTGGAGCCCGTTCGGGCTCAACGTTATCGTGCGCGACGGCATCGTCCATCTGAGTGGCGTGATCACCGACGAACGGTCGCGGCAAGCGGCCATCGTGGCCGCGCAGAACGTCGTCGGCGTGAACAAGGTTCACGACCACCTGTGCTGGGTCGATACCATGTCCGGGATGCTTCTGAAATCGCCCGAGGACATCGAGATGGCAAAGGCGGGCTAGGCCCGCCGCACACCCCACGCGGCAGGGACGGTCTACTTGCGCGCGCTCTCGGTCAGCGCACGCATGATGTCCCCGCGCGAGATGATCCCGACCAACCGCTGCTCGGCGTCCAGTACAGGAAGACTCTTCATCCGGTGGTCCACCATCAGTTGCAGGACGCGGGTCAGCTTCGTTGCCGGGTCGACATAGATGAATTCCGGCGTCATCACATCCACCACCATCCGCGACAACAGGTCGTCATAGGCCGGAACCATGCGACCGGGGTTGAACGCGAAGCATTTCAGGAAATCGAAATCGCTCACGACGCCGACGATGTCATCGCCTTCGCGCACCGGATAGCAGTTGAAATCATCGACCTCGAACATCCGGTGCAGCTCGCGCATGGTGGTGTCGCGCGCTACCGTCTTCACCTGGCGCGTCATGTATTGGCCGACGCTCGCTTCGAGAAATCTATGCACGGAGGTTCCTCGTCATTGTAGCTCGTTACCGGGACAGGAACGCGCAGCGGCGCGATTCAGTTGCAAGGTGGCGTGTCACGCCGCTCAGCACCCATTCGCGCAATCGCGAGTGGCCGTAGGCGCCCGCAATGACGGCGCCCGCTCCGATGTTGGCGGCGATCTTCTCGAGCTGATCGGTCACGCCGCCGGCCTTCTCGGGAACGAGGGTGTTTGCCACGATGCCGTGGCCGCGCAGCCATGCCGCCACGTCGGCAACATGCGAGCGCGCATCCGCGCGACGGTCGTCCTGCTCCGCAACCTCGGCAACCGTGACTTCCGTTGCGGCAGCCAGGATCGGCAGAGCATCGAACACGGCCCGGCGTGCCTCCCGAACGTCCTTCCAGGCGATCAGAACGCTTCTCAGATCGAGCCATTCGGTTTTGGGCGGCACCACGATCAGCGGCCGACCCGCTTGCATGACGAGATCGCTCGGGTCGGGAGCCGCATTGGGGTCCACCAGAGCCTCGGAGCGGGCGCCGACCACGAGGATATCGGCGGCTCTTGCCTGCTGCAGCACGTAGGGGACCGGTAACGTCCGGCTGGCGCGCCACTCCACTGCTGTTGCACGCCTCTCGACCGAAGCACGAAACTCCGATTCGAGTTCCGATAATTGTCGCTCGATAGCAGCGGTCTCCTCTTCGAACAGCTTCTGCGCGAAGGCGCCACTCGCGAAGTACATCGGTGGCCTGAGGTCAGAGGCGGCAACGCCAATAATCCGCGCTTCGAATCGTTCGGCGATATCTCCAGCCACCCTGAGGCAGGCATCGTTGGGTCGGTCCAGCGCCAATCCGACCATAATGGTTTTGTAGTCCATTACCTGCTCCACGCCTTGGGACGGAATGCCGTGTGGGCCCTGCCCGCACGGCGACATCCTAGATGGCGGTGCCGGTTTGAAACTGACCTAGATCAAGATTCCCGCTTGGCTCTTCGAGGCGCCCGCGATCGCCGTGTGTCGCCGGGCAGGAATTCGAAAATTTGCGCCTATTATCAGATGGATATTGAACCTTTATGATGTCGCTTCGCCGCGGTTTCCAACGCCCGATCTAATGCGGTATCTGATGAGTCGGAGCAGCCAAGAAGGCGAAGCATGTTCAGCGCCGACCGACCCTTTCGAGATCAAGACTCACTCGATGCGAACGCGCGCAGCGGCGCCGAGGGATCGGGCGTCGGCGCGTGGGATCTCGAACTGTCGACCCGCAAGTTGAGTTGGTCCAGCGCCGCGCGGAAGCTCTTCGGCGTCGAGCCGGATGCGTCTGTCGATTACGATCTCTTCCTGTCCCTGCTCGATGCGCAGGACCGCGACCGAACGGCCGAGGCTATACAACAGTCGATCGATACCGGATGCAGTTTCGACGTTCAGTACAGGGTGCGCCGGCACTCGGATGAAGGGCACTGGGTGCGTGCGCTGGGCACGACCGTCAATGGTCCCGACGGCGCTCCCGCCCGGCTCAGCGGCGTGATGATCGACATCAACCGCGAGAAGCGCCTTGAGGACGCGGTCAGAACACGTGAGCGGCACTTTCGCTCGATTCTGGACACGATTCCGGATGCGATGATCGTGATCGACCAGAACGGCATCATGCAATTCTTCTCCAGCGCCGCCGAGCGCCAGTTCGGTTACAGCGAACCAGAGGCGATCGGAAAGAACATCAGCGTTCTGATGCCAGAACCGGATCGCAGCCGTCACGACGGCTATATCGCGCGCTACCTGAAGACGGGCGAGCGACGCATCATCGGCATCGGACGTATCGTCACCGGCATGCGCAAGGACGGCACGACGTTTCCGATGCATCTCACCATCGGTGAGATGCATTCCGCGGGAAGGCCTTTCTTTACCGGCTTTGTCCGCGATCTCACCGAGCAGCAACAAACCCAGGCGCGGTTGCAGGAACTGCAATCCGAACTGGTCCACGTCTCCCGTCTGAGCGCGATGGGCGAGATGGCTTCCGCCCTCGCCCATGAACTCAATCAACCGCTGTCGGCGATCAGCAATTACATGAAGGGATCACGCCGCCTGCTGGCCGGTGGCGCCGCCGACAACGCGCCGAAGATCGAAGTAGCGCTTGATCGCGCCGCGGAGCAGGCGATCCGCGCCGGCGACATCATCAGGCGGTTGCGCAATTTCGTCGCCCGCGAAGCCTCCGAGAAGCGCGTCGAAAGCCTTTCAAAGATGATCGAGGAAGCCGGCGCGCTCGGGCTCACCGGCGCCCGCGAACAAGGCGTATTCCTGCGCTTCAACCTCGACCCGACTTGCGACCTCGTGGTCGCCGACAGGGTCCAGATCCAGCAGGTGCTGGTCAATCTGTTCCGCAATGCGCTGGAAGCGATGGCGGCCTCGACGCACCGGGAGCTGATTGCCTCAAACACCAGAGCCGCAGACGACATGATCGAAATCGCCGTCTCCGACACCGGCCCCGGCTTCGCCGGCGACGCGCTTGCAAACCTGTTCCAGCCATTTTTCACGACAAAGGAAACAGGCATGGGCGTCGGCCTTTCCATCAGCCGGACAATCATCGAAACCCATGGCGGGCGGATGTGGGCCGAAACCAACCGATCCGGTGGCGCGACCTTCCGCTTCACACTGCCCGCCGCGCATGCCAAGGATATGACCGATGCCAGCGAACGCTAAGGTTTATGTCATCGACGACGACCCGGCGATGCGGGACTCGCTGGATTTCCTGCTCGGCTCGGCGGGCTTCAGCGTCCGTCTTTTCGATTCCGCGCAGGCTTTCCTGAACGAGGTTGCGAACCTGGAGGCCGGCTGTGTGGTCACCGACGTGCGCATGCCCGGTATCGACGGCATGGAACTGCTGCGCCAACTGAACTCATGTCCGCGAAAGCTGCCAGTGATTGTCATGACAGGCCATGGCGACGTGCCGCTGGCCGTCGAAGCGATGAAGCTCGGGGCGCTGGATTTTCTTGAAAAGCCGTTCGAGGACGACCGGCTGATTGACATGATCGAGACCGCCCTTGCGGAACGCAAGAGCAGTTCGAAAAGCGAGGCGTTATCGGCCGATTTGGCTGCCCGCGTCGCCAGCCTCACCCAGCGCGAACGCCAGGTGATGCAGGGGCTGGTGACGGGGCAATCGAACAAGGCCATCGCCCGGGAGTACGACATCAGCCCGCGCACGGTGGAGGTCTATCGGGCGAATGTGATGACCAAGATGCAGGCCGGTAACCTTTCCGAACTGGTGCGGTTTGCGATCCGGGCCGGCATCGTCGAAGATTGAGCCAAGTCAATTCGGGGCCCGGAAATATCTCTAGCCTGTCGGTATGACCGACACCCGCAACAGCGCCACAGATGAAGCCAGCGCCGGCCCTCCGCCCAGGAGGGCGATGATATACGTCGTCGATGACGATTACGGCGTCCGGACATCGCTGCGATTTCTGCTGGAGAGCGAGGGTTTCGACGTCCGCACCTTCCGCAGCGGAACCGCGCTGCTTGGATCCTCCACCCGCAATCGAGCGGATTGTCTCGTCGTTGACTACAAGATGTCCGAACTTGACGGACTGGAACTGGCCTATCGGCTGCGAAAGCTCGACATACCCACCCCGATCATTCTGATCACGGGCCATCTCGACGAACGCATCTTGGCCAAAGCCAGTTCGGTGGGCGTGCGCCAAGTGTTCTTGAAGCCCAATCTGGCCGACAATCTGGTCGATTGCGTTCGAAATGCCGTCAATGCGGAGGGCCCGCCGGTCGGGGCCTCTCCGTAATATCCCGTAGGGGATCTCCCTTAGGATATCGCCCCAAATATCGGGCAGCCAAAATCCCAATTACACCAAAGCCATCCCGCATCGAGGAGATGGCAAAATGCTCACCCAGACGATCACCGCCCCGGCAGCCAAGGTTTTCCCTGTCCCGCGCGCCCAAAATGTTCCAGCCGCCGACGAGTTCAGCGTGATCGCGACCTGCGCGGGTGTGATCGCCAGCGAATTCTCCTACCGCAAGGACGAGGAAATCTACGGCGAGGGCGAGCCTTGTGAATACGTCTATCAGGTGGTCCGCGGCGCGGTGCGCACCTACAAGCTGCTCAACGACGGGCGGCGGCAGATCGGCGCGTTCCATCTGCCCGGCGACGTGTTCGGCCTCGATGCCGGTTCGACCCATCGCCTGACCGCCGAAGCGATTGGCGAGACCACAGTGCGCCTCGTGAAACGTCGCAGCCTGGAAGCCGTCGCCGGGTCGAATGTCCAGGTAGCCCATAACCTCTGGACCATGACCGCACGCGACCTTCGCCATGCCGAAGATCATATGCTGCTGCTGGGACGGAAGACGGCGATGGAGAAAGTTGCCACCTTCCTGCTGGAGATGGATCGCCGACTCGCCAAGGCCGGCATGATGGCGCTGCCGATGTGCCGCCGCGACATCGGCGACTATCTCGGCCTGACGCTGGAAACCGTTTCGCGGGCGCTTTCACAGCTCAGCGATCAGGGCATTCTGGTGTTCTCCAGCGCCCGTCAAATCGTGCTGCGCAATCGCCAGCGACTGGCGGACTTGGACGCCTGAGAGTAAGCTGGGGCAAAAGCCGGAAAGGATGGGAGGTGCCGGATGAACAATTATCGCGTCTCCTTCTACAAGGATCTCTGCAATTCCGACGGGCACAGCTTCAAATGCCTGCAGCGCCAGATCGATGTCCAATCGGACGAACCTTCCCAGGCGATAGTGCTGGCAGAGCGGTTGGTCGATAACGAACGACTCAACGCCAATTGCGTCGAGGTCATGCAGCTAAGCGGCGATCACGAGTTCGAACATCCCGCGGTCTATTCGCCCGCCCACAGCAAGCACGTATGGAACCGCGTCGCGTGACGAATTGATCGCGACGCAGATTGAAGCTCGTGCACTTGTGAGCTTGCGCGGTCGGCTGCTCCGCCCGCGCCATGTGTTCTAGTGCTGGCTGTTTGATCCACGTCAATGCGAAACCGGCGAAACGCAGGGATAGTCGATCTACATGCCGGACGAAGATGTCCCGCATCATTCGGCGATCTCGCCGTTTTCTCCTAAGACTGCCCCGCCATCGTCGGTCATAACGGCCGCGTTGCGGGGCATTTTTACGGATGTCCGCAAATTTGGATCACACATCCAACTCGCGGACGGCCTTGAAGCCATGCGAGGCCGCCTGCAACGCCTCGTCGATGTCGGCTGCGCGATGCGCCGAAGACAGGAACATGTTGTGCTGGGGATGAAAGAACGCGCCATGGCGCAGCGCGGCTGAGCAGAACGCCCTGCCCTTGCGCACCTCCGGGTCGGCCTCGAACAGCATCAGCGGCATCTGCGGCGGCCCGCTCTGGCGGATCGCGATCCCATGTTCGTTGGCCAGCGCTGCCAACCCCACGCGCAACCTCAGGCCCATCGCACGGATATGTCCGGGCACATCGGTCTCGCGCGCGATCCGCAACGTCGCCCGCGCCGCCGCCATCGCCACCGTGCCGCACCAGAACGAACCGGTGACGAATATCCTGGTGGCGGCCTCGCGGAAGCGATCATTGCCGGTAACAGCGGCCAGCGCATAGCCGTTGGCAATCGCCTTGCTCCAAGCGCAGAGGTCCGGCCGCACGCCGAGCGCTTCCCAGCTTCCCCTGATATCAAGGCGCAGGCCGGCCCGCACTTCATCGACGATCAGGGCGGCATCGGCCGCATCGCAAGCCGCGCGCGCGGCTTCGGCAAATTCTCTCGTCGGCAATTCGAGATCGCGTCCCATGTCGTGGCGGAAAGCCGTCACCAGGATCGCAGCGAGATCCTTCCCCGCTTCCTCGATCGCCGCCCGCAGGCTCTGCACGTCGTTGTATTCGAAATGCACGAGATGCGCGCGGTCCTCGGCCGTCACGCCGGCAACGCTTGGCGAGCACCATGGCAGCGCGCCGTGATAGCTGCCGCGCGCGACCAGCACCTTGCGGCGACCGGTGCCGGCGCGGGCGATCGTGACGCAGCTTGTCGTCGCGTCGCCGCCGTTCTTCTGAAACATCGCCCAGTCCGCATGCGGCAGCATGGCGACGAGATCCTCGGCAAGCTCCACCATGACCTCGCCCGGACCGTTGAGGCAGTCGCCCTTGGCGGCTTGCGCCTCAGCGGCCGCCTGAACTTCGGGATGCCGATGGCCGAGCAGGATCGGCCCCCAACTGCACATGAAGTCGATGTACTCGCGGCCATCGACGTCACGCACGCGGCACCCCTCTGCGGAGGCGAAGAATTGCGGATAGCCTTCCGGGAGCCGCGCGGCATTCAGATGGCCCCACATGCCGCCGGGGACAACCAGCCTGGCCCTTGCTCGCAACATCGCATCGGCTGTCTGCGTTTCGCTCAACCGCGCTATGTGTTGGGTCATGACGTTCTCGTGATGCATTTCGCTTGACAGAACCGCGCCTCAGTGGCGCGGTCGTCACGACCATCAAACCATCGCGCATCACAGGCGACAAGGCCCATATCCGGCCTGATCACAAATGCGCGGTTTCCAACGGGATCAATCCGATCGGGTGGCTTTTGGCTCGCTAAAGCAATAAAAGACGAGCTCCCGTTCCATCATCCCTTGCCACATCCGTTTCGGAGCAACGTTGAACGTCCATCGTCCCATTGCCTTCGTCGTACTCGTTGCATTCGCGTCTCTCGTCCTCGCGGGCGCTGCGATGGCGCAAAGCACGATCGCGGCCAACGTCGCCAAACCGGTGTCCCTCCCCGACATGGCCATCGGGTCTGAAAAGGCGCCGGTGACCATCACCGAATATTCGTCGATGAGCTGCCCGCATTGCGCGGCGTTCGGCCAGAATGTTTTTCCGATGTTGCGCTCGAAGTATATCGACACCGGCAAGGTGCGTTTCGTGTTCCGCGAGTTTCCGCTCGACATCAAGGCGGCCGCAGCCTCGATACTGGCGCGCTGCATCAGCAAGGGTGATTCCGAAAAATACCTCGCGGCCGTCGAGCTGATGTTCAAGCTGCAGGACCGCCTGATGACGCAAACCAAGGATACGCTGATCTATGTCGGCAAGCAGCACGGTATGAGCGAAGAGGACGTCAAGACCTGCGAGGAAGACCAGGCGCAGTTCGACAAGCTGAGCAACGATCAGCAATACGCCCATCGGGAATTGAAGGTGACCTCAACGCCGACGTTCTTTCTCAACGGTGTAAAGCTGCAGGGCTCGATGACGTTCGAGGAGCTGGAAGAACGGATCACGCCGTTGCTCAAGAAATAGCGCCGCACATCTCGCCGGAAGCCCCTTGTCCGGCGCCGCCGCCTCGCCGATGATGCCCCCAACAAACATAAGGGGGAGAACGCCATGACCGCGGCTGTACGGGTATTGTTGGCAGCCGCATGGCTGCTGTCGGGCGTCGTGGCGTCGTCGGCGCAAAACTATCCGAGCAGGCCGGTGCGCGTCGTGGTCGGCTTTCCCGCCGGCGGCCCGACCGACGTCATCGCCCGTGTCGTCGCGCAGAAACTCAGCGACAATCTCGGCCAGCAATTCTTCGTCGAGAACATCGGCGGTGCCGGCGGCAACACCGCGGCCGGCCAGGTCGCCCGCATGGCGCCGGATGGCTACACCATCATGGTGGTCAGCACCGGCTTCGTCGTGAACCCCAGCCTCTACGCCAAGGTGCCGTATGATCCGGTCAAGGATTTCGCGCCGGTGACGCTGGTTGCGGTTTCGCCGAATGTCGTGGTGGTCAACCCGCAGGTCGCCGCCAAGACATTGCCCGAACTGGTGCAGCTCATCAGGGACAATCCCGGCAAATACAGCTTTGCCGGGCCCGGGGTCGGATCGACGCCGCATCTCGGCGGCGAACTGTTCCGCCTCGCCTTCAAGCTCGATCTGGTCCACGTCCCCTTCACGGGCGCCGCCCCGGCCATTCAGGCGACGGTCGGGGGACACACGCCGATCGCTTTCACGGCGCTGCCGCCTGCTTTGTCCGCGGTGCAGAGCGGACAGCTGCGCGCGCTCGGCGTGGCCTCGACCGAGCGTGCCGCGGGCCTGCCTGATGTGCCGACCTTCGCCGAACAGGGCGTGAGCGATCAGGAGGCCGACACGCTGACCGGAATTGTCGCGCCGGCCGGCACACCGAAGGCGATCATCGATCTGCTCCATCGCGAGATCGCCGGGATCGTGGCGCAACCCGACGTCAAGGAACGCCTCACGACGCTCGGCTTCAAGGCGGTTGCGAATACGCCGGATCAGTTCGGCGCGCGGATCAGGCTTGAGATGGACAAGTGGGGCAAGGTCGTGCGCGATGCAAAGTTGCGGATCGAATAGTGCCCTCAGCAGCCCTGGTTCGATGACGGCTGCTCCACAGCGGCATCCACGATTTTGGTAAAGGTCAGGCCTATACGGTTCTTCTGGATCCAGGCGACCCGGCACTCATGCACGATCGAAGGATTCCTTGCCATCACCAGGCGAAAGTGTTTCGGGACGAAGGCGGGGTTGTCGACATCGATCGCCGCCCCTTCCCGCGAAATATTCCGCACCACGCACGGCATGACAGAACCGCCTGACGAAACATAGGCAGGCTCGTCGATCAGGGTTCGCGGATACTTGCGTTTCTCTTCCATCCTGTTCGTCCCGTTCCGGATTGATCCCGGCCAAACCGCAAGGCTAGCGCAATACCTTAAACAAATCGGCGTGTGCGCCGCAGCGATAGAGCCGACCTGCCGTAGCGTCGGGACCATTGTGCAGAGCGGCACGAAATCCCGATCGGCGATCTGCACAGGTGCTCCGCGTCGCCATGGGCTTGCCGATTGCGACGACGACGCGCTAGCTTTTTACCAATGGCTGACACGCGGACGCGACGGACCCACACATGATCTTGAATACAGCGATCGCAAGCTCTGCTGATCTCGCGGGCGACCAGGCGGTGATCGCCCGGGCCGAAGCCATATGTGAGGATGTCGCGAAAGCGTCCGGCGATATCGAAACCGCACGGCGGCTACCGCCGGCTCTACTTGACAAGCTGCACGACGCGCAATTGTTCCGGCTGTTGTTGCCCCGATCGACCAACGGGATCGAAACCGATCCCGTGACTTTCTTCCATGTCATCGAAACCATTGCCAAGGCAGATGCTTCCACCGCCTGGTGCCTGAGCCAGGCTGGTGGCTGCGCGATGTCTGCGGCGTATCTGGACCTGCCGGTGGCGCAGGCGATCTTCCGCGATCCGCGCGCCGTGCTGGCGTGGGGGCCCGGCCCCAAGGTTCGCGCCGTCGAATGCGAAGGTGGCTACAGGGTGACCGGGGCGTGGTCCTTCGCATCCGGCGGCCGGCATGCGACCTGGCTCGGGGCGCACTGCCCGATCTATGCAGCCGACGGCTCGCCCAAATGCGACGCCAATGGAGCCCCGCTCGAGCGCACCATGCTGGTACGCGCCGAAGACGTCGAGTGGACCGATATCTGGAACACCGTAGGGCTGCGCGGCACGGCCAGCGACCAGTTCGCGCTCAACGATTTCTTCGTCCGCGCGGACCATTCGATTACCCGCGAGTTCGAGCGCGAATGCCGCGAGCGCGGCCCGCTCTATCGCATGAGCAACCACACCTGCTACCAGGTCGGCTTTGCCGGCGTCGCCTGCGGCATCGCCCGTACCGCACTCGACAATTTCGTCGAGACGATGCGCAACAAGGTGCCGCGTGGCGCGAGGATGTCGCTGCGCGACAATGCGGTGGTTCAGAGCAACCTTGCCCAGGCGGAAGTCAATCTCCGCGCCGCGCGTGGCTACGTGTTGCAGTCGATGGCCGACACCTGGAAGGATCTTGGCGCCGGCGCCACGATTACGGTGGCGCAGCGCATGAACATCCGCATGGCCTCCACCCACGCCATTCACATGGCGCGCGAAGCGGTCGACTTTGCCTACAACGCCGCAGGCGCCACCGCGATTTTTGAGAACCATCCGCTGGAGCGGCGATTCCGCGACATCCATACCGTGACCCAGCAGTTGCAGGGCCAACTCCGGCATTTCGAAACCGTCGGCGCCTGGATGATGGGCGTCGATACCGACCTCAGCTTTGTTTAGGAGAGAACGACCATGGGACTTGGCGTCCTGCAGCACTACACGATCGAGCCCGCCGATCTCGAGCGCACCAAGGATTTCTATTGCGACATCCTTGGGCTGGAGAACGGCGACCGCCCGCCGCTCGATTTCCCCGGCTACTGGCTCTACTCGGGCGGCACCGCCACGGTTCATTTGATGGGCACGCGCAAGCCACGCGAAGGTATCGTGGTGCGCGGTACCGAGCGGAAGTATGAAGATACCGGGCGGTTCGATCACATCGCCTTTGCGGCGACCGACGTCGAGGGGATGCGCAAGCGCCTGCAGTCGAAAGGCGTCAAATTCCGCGAGAGCATCGTGCCGCGGACCGGCGATACTCAGTTCTTCCTCTACGACCCCGATGGCGTTGGCGTCGAACTGAACTTTCCGAAGACCTGAGGCCTTACCGGCCCATGCCTGCCTTCAATCGACGGCACCCGCTTGGCCGCCGGTGCCGTACGTGATGTTGGGCGGCAACACTTGCAACCAAAGAATGAAGTTCCCGACAACGCCGCAAGTCAGCCACGACTATGGCGCAGGTCCGTCAGGGTTTCTTCATCATTGCAATGAGATTGGGGGAGCCGCGCCGCTGCGGCAGAGTAGCCGGGTGCCGTGCCTTTCAACCTACCCCAGGGCCTGCGTACCCGGCTATTCGCTCGGCGAGCCATAGCGTTTTCGAGCGAAGTGGACACCGGTTCGCGTTAAGAAAACGCGTCAAAACAAGAAGCTAATCGAGCCCGCGTTCGTGGCTCAGATTGACCATTTCCTGAATGAAGACCGCCTTTTGCTTGTCGTCCAGGCTGGCGAATAGCGGCTCGGCTGCATCCGCCACGTTGCGCTGATCGACGGCGCGGTCGTTGAGGAATTGCGCCTCATTGCGCATCTGCTCGACGATGTCGTCAGGCGGATCGCGCTTGGCCCGCGCAATGCGCAGGTTGAGCCGGTCGGCACCGTTGTGGCCAAGATAATGCATCGCACTGTTGAAGCCGGCCCAGTGCTTTTCCTGTTCGGGCGTGAGGTTTAGTTCCTTCTTGATGCGTTCGATATTGGCGTCGCTGTTGGCGACGATCTGTTCGGCCGTCAGTTGCGGTGCGCCGGTCTGGGTGAGGACGGCCGGCTGCGGCGGTTGCTGTGGTTGCTGCTTCGCGGTCTTGGTCGCCTTGGACCCCTTGGACGGCTTCGATGCGTCGCCTTGCTTGGCCTCGCCCTGCTTGGAAGCCTCACCCTGTTTGGCATCCTTTGTCGCAGGCGCCTGTCCGCCCTTCGCATTGGGATTGTTATTGTTGTTGCCTCCGGTGAAAACGCCGGTGACGCCCGTGACCACCCCGACGACACCGCCGATCGCGCCGCCCAGGACACCGCCTACCGGACCGGCAGCCTTGTTGCCCTCTCGCGCCCCCTGCTGCACGCCCTGCACCAGCCCTTGCGCATTCGCTATCGCGGGCGCAGCAAGAGCCAGCATGGCGATGGCGCCAAGCGCATACCGCAATCGCGACGACTTCGGCGCAATGTGCAAGGGACGGGTCATCATCTGGTCTCCATCGTCGATCGAGAGTTCGGCACGCGTCTTCGCAGTGCGTCGAGAATCCTCTTTGCCTAAGCTATCGTTTCCGCCCCAAACTCGTCCACCGTTGCGCCCTAACGGTTCCACGGCTGGAAACATCACCGGGAGGAAGACGCCGCTTGGTGGCTGCGGCGCAATCGCACACCCCGTGTCGGACTCGAAATAACAAACGCGTGCAACGCAATATTGCCGCGTCAATTATTGACGATCCCAATGACATGGCATCGCCGCTCCCGTCGCCCGGAATTTCCACGCAACGTTAGTTCAATGACGACAGCTGCGGTGTTTTCTCGACAGACGCAAACAATTCTGTTCTGATCCGATTGCGAAATCTCCGCTGGCCGCCGCCTCGACGCGGCTCTCCTCCAGACGGAGAAGAAAAATAAAAAGCAAAATCTGGCTCAGCAAAGAGGAAACGCCATGTCCCGCAGGAAGCTTTCTCGCCGACAATTCGTTGCTGCGACAGCGCTAACATCCGCAGCCCTCGTTACCGCGCCGTATGTGCGCGGCGCCCACGCCGCCGGCAAGCTCTCGATCGGTTTCTGGGACCACTGGGTTCCCGGCGCCAACAAGGCCTCCACCGATATCGTCAACGCCTGGGCGGAAAAGGAGAAGGTCGAGGTTCAGATCGACTACATCCCGAGCCAGGGCAACAAGAACCTGCTGACCATCGCCGCCGAAGCACAGGCGAAATCCGGTCACGACATTCTGGCCATGCCGACCTGGTGGCCGCATGCGCAGGCCGAGCTGCTGGAACCCATGAACGACGTCATGGATGGCCTGATCAAGCAGAACGGCGAGCCCAACGGCACCGTGAAATATCTCGGCCAGTCCAAGGGCAAATGGCTTGCGGTGCCCGCGAGTGTCGGCAGCCAGATCAAGGGTCCCTGCTCGCGCATCGACCTGATGAAACAGCATGCCGGTATCGATGTGCAGGCACTGTATCCCGCCGGCGCGCCGCCGAAGGCCGATAGCTGGAATCTGGAGACCTTCCTCAAGGCCGCGGAAGCCTGCCACAAGGCTGGCGTGCCATTCGGTATTGGCCTCGGCGAAACCAGCGACAACGTTGATTCCGCGGGCGCGTTCTTCCAGGCATTCGGTGCGGCCCTCGTCGACGAGAAGGGTAACCTCACCGTCAAGACCGACGCCGTACGCCAGGCCCTGGAGTTCTACAAGAAGCTGATCGCGTTCCTGCCGCCGGACGCCGGTGCCTGGGACGATTCCTCGAACAACAAGTGGCTTGTCTCCGGCAGGGGCGCCATGATCATGAACCCCCCGAGCGCCTGGGCTGTCGCCAAGCGCGACGCGCCGCAGGTCGCCGAGCAGTGCTGGACCCACGGCTTCCCGTCCGGGCCAAAGGGCCGCTTTGCACCTTACCTTGCGTACTTCTGGGGCACCTGGTCGTTCTCCAAGAACAAGGAAGCGGCCAAGAGCGTGCTGCGGACGCTTTCGCAGCCGGATGCGATCGAGAAGATGTGCGTGGCGAGCGGCGGCTACGACCTGCCCTGCTACGAAAAACTCACCACGCTGAAGGTCTGGCAGGAGGAAGCGCCGCCGAAGGGCACGCTCTACCACTACCCGAACCCGCATAATCATCAAACGCTCTCGATCGCTGCGGCACCCGCCCCACCGAAGATCGCCCAGCAGATCTATACGCAGGCGACGCTGACCAAGATGTGCCTGCGCTATTCCAAGGGCGAAGCGATGGAAAAGACGCTCGCCTGGGCTGAAGGCGAGTGCGAAGGCTTCATGCGGAGCTGACGGACGGAAGGACCTTGGCGGCCTGCCTGATTGCAGGCCGCCATTACGCATCCGCATTCAATCGCGGCGTCTGCAAGGCAGACCGAACGTGACAGGGTGAGAACAGACCATGGCTGACGTCGTACTGCACCCGGACAGGGCCGCCACCTCGAAAACCGTGCGCAAACGCGGCGGTCTGCACAACATGCTCAAGCGCAAATCGACCGTGGCGTTCCTGATGGCGCTGCCGCTGATCCTGTTGATCGCGATCCTTGTCATCTATCCCGCCTTCTACGCGCTGCACCTGGCGACATTGAACAAGTCAATGCAGCGCTTTATCGGGCTCAGTAACTTCGAGTTCCTGTTCAAGCGGGAGACGTTCTGGCTGGTCGTCAAGCAGTCCTGCATCTTCGCGATCACGGCGGTGATCTTCAAGGCGGTGCTGGGCTTCATCATTGCCCATTTCGTCCACAACATCCCCGCCAAGGGTCAGCGCAAATGGCGCGGCATGCTGCTGGTGCCCTGGGTCATCCCGCCGGCGATGAGCACGCTGGCCTGGCTGTGGCTGTTCGATCCCTCCTACAGTGCGTTCAACTACACACTTTCGTTCTTCGGCATCGGGCCAATCCCATGGACCGGCGATGAAATGTGGGCGCGCTTCTCGGTCATCCTCGTCAACATCTGGGTCGGCGCACCGTTCTTCATGATCATGTACCTGGCGGCGCTGAAATCCGTGCCCGACCAGCTCTATGAGGCGGCCGCCATCGACGGCGCCAATTGGTGGCAGCGCATCTGGTACGTGACGCTGCCGATGATGCGCAACATCATCGCGATCACGACGCTGTTCTCGCTGATCGTGACCTTTGCCAATTTCGACATCGTGCGCATCCTGACCGCGGGCGGCCCGCTCGACCACACCCATATCTTCGCAACATGGGCGTTCCGGATCGGTATCGAGGGCAGCGATATTCCGTTGGGTGCCAGTGTGTCTCTCTTCATGGTGCCTATCCTGGCGGTCGCAGCGATCTTCATCCTGCGCGACATCTCCAAACGCGGGAATGAAGCCTGATGACCACAGCGACAATCGACAAGGCCGCGCCGACCCGCACGGTCAAGTACGGCAGTATGAGCCGCGACCGCGCCTGGGCGCTGCGCTGGTCCTATTTCTTCCTGGTGATCTTCGCGATCTTCTTCCTGACGCCGCCGATCTACATGTTCATCACCTCGCTGAAGAGCAGCGCGGAGATTTCGGCGGCGACTAATCCGTGGTGGGTGTTCCATCCGACCCTGGAGAACTATACCGGGCTGCTGACATCGAACCAGTTCCTGCGCTTCTTCTGGAACTCGGCGATCGTATCGATCTTCGTCGTCACCATCACCATGCTGATCGCCGTACCTGCCGCCTTTGCGCTGTCGAGGATGCGGTTCTGGGGTTCGGCGACGCTCGCGACCGGCGTGTTCCTGACCTATCTCATTCCCGAGACGCTGCTGTTCATTCCGCTGTTCAAGATGTTCGCGGTGGTCGGCGACTGGACCGGCGTCCAGCTCATCAACAGATGGTACGTGCTGCTGATCCTCTACCCGACGCTGACGGTGCCGTTCTGCACCTGGATCATGATCGGTTACTTCGCGAGCATCCCGAAGGAGCTGGATGAAGCCGCCATCATTGACGGCGCATCCTGGTTTCAGACGCTGACGCGGATATTCATCCCGGTTGCGTTGCCTGGACTGATCGCAGCGACGATCTTCGCCTTCACGGTCTCCTGGGCGCAATTCCTCTATCCGCTGGTCTTCACCACGTCGACAGACCAACTCGTGATGCCGGTTGGCATCATCACGACGCTGATCAAGGGCGACGTCTTCAACTGGGGACAGATCATGACCGGCGCTCTGCTCGGCGCAGCTCCTCCGCTCATCATCTACGCGTTTCTGATGGACTATTACATTGCCGGCCTGACCGCCGGTGCGACAAAGGGCTGATCTCATGGCTGACGTGACGTTGCGTAAGGTTGTGAAGCGCTATGACGAGGTCGAGGCGGTGCGCGGCATCGATCTCGACATCGCCGACCATGAGTTTGTCGTGCTGGTGGGACCGTCGGGTTGCGGCAAGTCGACCACGCTGCGGATGATCGCCGGCCTGGAAGACATCTCCGACGGCGACATCATGATCGGTGGCGACGTCGTCAACGACGTGCCGCCGAAGGATCGCGATATCGCGATGGTGTTTCAGAACTATGCGCTCTACCCGCACATGACGGTCGCGGAGAACATGTCGTTCGGACTTCGGCTGAAGCGCTACCCGAAGGCCGAGATCAAGAGCCGCGTCGACGAGGCTGCGCGCATGCTCGACATCGTCGAGCTGGTCGACCGCAAGCCGAAGCAATTGTCCGGCGGCCAGCGCCAGCGCGTCGCGATGGGCCGCGCCATCGTGCGCAATCCGAAGGTGTTCCTGTTCGACGAGCCGCTGTCCAATCTCGACGCCAAGCTGCGCGTGCAGATGCGGATCGAGATCAAGAAGGTGCACCAGAAGGTCCGCACGACGACGGTCTACGTCACCCACGACCAGGTGGAGGCGATGACGCTGGCGGACCGCGTGGTGGTGATGAACCATGGCCGGATCGAGCAGATCGGCACACCGAACGAGCTCTATCACAAGCCGGCGACGAAATTCGTTGCCAGCTTCATCGGCTCGCCGGCGATGAATTTCGTCCCCTGTCGGCTGGAGGATCTCGCCGGGAAGTTGCACGTCCGGCTGACCGACCGCATCGCCTTCCCGCTGCCGCCGGCCCGCGCTGCCCGTTATCAAGGCATTCCGCGCACCGACAAATTGCTGCTGGGACTGCGGCCCGAGCACATCACCGAGGCCAAGCCGCATGCTGAGCCCGGCGTGGAGGCCTTTGACGCAGTGCTCGACGTCACCGAGCCGATGGGGATGGAGACGCTGATCTATTTTACCCTGGAGGGCGCGCAGGTCTGCGGCCGGGTCAATCCCAATGCCGGCGCGCAGGATGGCGCTCCGCTCCGATTGGCTGTGGACCTCAACAATATGCACCTGCTAAACGAGGTGACCGGCGTCGTCCTTTGACGACGCATCAGCGAGACCCAAGGGCAGGAAATGGCGACCAACAAGAAGAAAATCTTCATCACGGAATCGATGTCGCAGCAGGGAAGAGCGCTGCTTCATGCGCGAGACGACATCGAGATCGTCGAATTTCCCAACATGATTGCGCAGAAGGATTTCGAGACCAAGCTGAAGGAGCATGCGCCGGTGCACGGCGTCGCCCTCGGCGGCACCCGCTTTGGCGAGCCCGAGCTCGAAGCATCGAAGGACATGCTGGTGGTGACCCGGATCGGCGTCGGCTTCGACGCCGTCGACGTTCCCGCGCTCAGCCGCCGCAAGGTCCCGCTGATGGTGGCCGGCACTGCCAATTCGCCCTCCGTCGCCGAGCATGCGGTATTCATGATGCTGATGCTCGCCAAGCGCGCGACGGAAATGCATTCGCTGGTCAGGGACGACAAATGGGCTGACAGGCTCGGCATGCTGCCCTTTGATCTCTTCGGCAAGACGGTCCTGATCGTCGGCTTCGGGCGCATCGGCACCCGCACCGCCAAGCGCTGCCTCGCCATGGAAATGAACGTCCTGGTCTTCGACCCCTACAAGTCAGCCGCCGACATCAAGGCTGCCGGCTGCGAACCCGTCGCCGACCTCGACGCCGCGCTGCCGCGCGCCGACTTCCTCACCATCCACTGCCCGAAAAACCCGGAGACGGTCGGCATGTTCAATGCCGACCGGCTGAAGCGGCTGAAGCCATCAGCCTATCTGATCAACACGGCGCGCGGCGGAATCGTCGACGAGGCTGCGCTGCACGCGGCGCTGGTGTCCGGCAAGCTCGCCGGCGCGGGCCTCGACGTTTTCGAGCAGGAGCCGCCGCCGGCCGGTCAGGCCCTGCTCGCGCTGCCGAACGTCATCATGGCGCCGCATGTCGCAGGCGTCACGGTGGAAGCCGTCGACCGGATGAGCGAACAGACCGCCCGCAATATCCTCAGCGTCCTGGATGGCGATCCCGTGCGCCAGAACGTGATCAATCAGGACGTGCTTGGCTGAACCATCGGAGTGAATGATCCCTGGCGCGGCCGCTCCATCGGCCCGCCGGGAAGCGAAATATGTGCATGGCCTTCAAGGAATACGGCAATCTCGATGCGTGCTAACGCAGAGTACCCACTTTGGAGGTATCAGTGAAATCGGCTTTATTTTTGTTACTTTTACTGTTCACGGCTTCGACTTTCACGGAAACACTAGCAGCTCAGGAGAGAGAATATCCCTACAAAGATTTGGTGCAGACCGCTCAAATAAATAAAGAAGAAGTCGCCTTGATCCGCGAACTCCATGAGTGGAACGGACCATTCACACAAGAAGATGATCGCCACTATGTTCAGGAAGCAGGATTCAAGGGCGGCTACAACATGGGCCCTAATAGCAAGTATGGCATAATGAAGGGCATGGCAAAGCCCATGCAGGGCCACGGCGGCCTTAAGTGGGGACCGTGCAATCGCTCGATGCTTTCCGATTCATTCGTCAACGGCTGGATTCGCACGCCCGGCGGCAGATATCGCAACCCGGCCTACATGGTGAAGCCAGGCGGCGTCGCTTGCGCAAAACTATAGCTCACACCGCGCCGCGATCCCGTCGCGAGAAAAAGCTTCACGGGCGATCAGGTTTTGAAGGTGACTCAAACCTCGTAGATCGTCGCAGACTGTGCGCGCGTTGACGTTCAACGCCCTCGCCGATCCCTCGCCATCGTCCATTCGCGCTTGCAGGTTTTGATTGTTCCATCGGTACAAATTCCGCATGTCCAGACAACCGGTGATGTCGGTGCCGTTGGCATGGAACAAGGTTGGATTGCCGCTCGGCATGATGTTCGCGGCTAAGGTTCGGCGATGAGGCGACCTTGTTCCGGCCGACCGGCCAGCTCGAACAGGTGCGGTCCTGGAAGAACCGATTACCTCCGGTGTGTGCCTAACCAGCGCCTTCAAAACGCCACGGATGGACAAAACCCGGCCTTATCGCTAGCGAGGAAGGGCACCGGGCGGCAAGAGCAGCACCGATTCTGCCAAACGGGCGCGATCCGGAGGCTGAATCGTGACTCAAGGCGACCCAACCGACAATGCACTGGCGACCATCGCCAGCATTCTCGACGCGCCGGAATCCCGCCGCGAACCCGAAAAGGCCGCGGCTGCCGAGCAAAAGCCGGTAGGCCCCCCGCCAATCCCCACATCTCCTCCGCCGATCGAGGCACATGGCTACGCCAGGCACGGTCCCGGACCGATGGCCGCGATTCGTTTCAAATGGACGGTCCGCCTTGAGAATGGCAGCTACTATGTCGACGAGACCATCGGAGAGAACTCGACTCCGATCGTGACCGGCCCGATGTCGAGGGAAGCTGCGATCCGGATGGTCGATGATCGCGAAAGCGACGCACGCCGCCGCTTCGAGCAGTTCAAGAGCGAGATGACCGAACGCGCTACCGCCAACAAGGAGAGCAGTGAAGCGTAGCGTTGCGCTCCTTTCACGGTTATCTCGGCGGCCCCAAGAAGTCCTTCTTGGCCAGATCGACGCCGGTATGGCGCAGGATGTCGTAGGCGGTCGTGACATGAAAGAAGAACTGCGGAACGCTGAACGTCAGCAGCAGCGATTTACCAGTAAATTTTCGTTGGGTCCCATTCTTGAAGGTGAATGCGACCTCCTTGTCGGCTGCGTTCTCGATCTCCTCGCGCGGCAAGCCCTGCACGAAATCGATCGCTACCGATATCCGCGACTTGAGTTCGGGAATATCAGGCTCCACGCTTGAAAATGTGTGCGGGGCGCGGCCGGCCAGCAGCGCGCAGGCGACGATCGCATGCCGCTTGGCCTCTCCGACCTGCTGTTTCAAATTATACATCGTGGGCGACAGCCGCATGTTCAGAAGAACCGCGGGATCGATATTTTGCCCTTCGGCATGGACGGCGGCCTTGTCGAGAAGATCGGATAGATTTCCGAGATACGGCACGAAAACGCCGACGGAAGCTTCGTAAAGCGAGATGGTCACGATTTCTCCGGGTGGCACCACGGGCATATCTGGTCTAAATCGGCGCCATCGCTCCAGAGTGTCATCTAACTTGTCGGCGGAGAAGAGCTGATGTTTCGCGTGTTCGTTAGTCTTGCAATGGCTGTCCTGTGGACCGTTGCCGCCCATGCTCAGCAGCCGGCGAATTCCCGCCTCGACGACATCATCAAGCGCGGCACGCTGCGGGTCGGCATGACCGGCGACTATCAGCCGTTCACCTATTTCGACAAGGCGACATCGAAATTCAGCGGCTTCGACGTCGACATGGCGGAAGCGCTGGGCAAGGCGCTCGGCGTCAAGGTCGAGTTCGTTCAGACGGCGTGGCCGCAGCTGATGAAGGACTTCGAAGCCGACAATTTCGACATCGCGATGGGCGGCGTCTCGATCACGCTCGACCGGCAGAAAAAGGGAATGTTCTCGGCGCCGATCATGCGCGAGGGCAAGACCCCGATCGCGCGCTGCGCCGATCAGGGCAAGTATGAGACCATCGCCGACATCGACAAATCCGGCACACGCGTCATCGTCAATCCCGGCGGCACCAATGAGCGCTTCGCCAAGGCGAACATCAGGAATGCCGAGATCAAGATGTGGAACGACAATGTCACGATTTTCGACGAGATCGCCAAGGGCAATGCCGATCTGATGATGACGGACGCTTCCGAGACCCGCTATCAGCAGAAGCGGCATCCCGGCGTGCTCTGCGCGGTGCATCCGGACAAGCCGTTCGATTTTTCCGAGAAAGCCTATTGGCTGCAGCGCGACATGCCATTGAAGGCCTTTGTCGATCAGTGGCTGCATATCGCCGTCCAGGACGGCAGCTTCAGGAAAATCTACGCCGTCTGGTTCGATTGACCCTCGAAACACCTGTTTTCACAGGCAAATTGACCGTTCATTGCACGCTATCTAATCTGCTCGGGTCGAATTTGAACCGAAGCCGCTAGTACACGACTTATAGTTTGAAAGTGATCTGGATCACGCTGGGTGAAGCTGCCACTGCGTAATAGCTTTGGCAGCTTGGGTCCCCCGCTCAGGAGGTCGTCATAATGAAGAAGTGCCTCGCTATCGCCGCGCTTTTGCTGGCGAGCACCCTAACCGCCGCGCAGGCGCAGTACTCGTTTGAGTATAACGGCCGCACCATTACGATCGATCCTGATCGCGGCACCGTTTCCATTCCCGGCGTCTACGATAATACCGGCAAGAAGGCCAAGCGCCCGCGTGGCGAGGAAGGCGATCTCGATCGTCCGAGCAGGAAGGTCCCGCAGCAAGCGAAGACCGCCCCGCAGGCCGCACCTGAAACGGCACCAGCGCCGGCTGCACCGGCACCGGCCGAGCAAGCGGCTGTCCCGCCGGCACCAGCGCCGGTTGCCCCTGCTCCGACCGCTGCGCCACCCGCGCCGTCTACGGCCGCCGCTCCAGCGGCAGTGCCCGCTCCTCCAGTACAACAGAATGCCGCTCCGGCAGTCCCGCCTGCACCCGCCCCCGCTCCCGTTGCCGCGCCGGCACCGCCGCCGCAACAGAAGCAGGCCGCTGCTCCCGCGGCTTCGCCGTCGCCGTCTTCGAATTCACCGCTCGGCGTGTGGCTGACGGAGGAGAAGGAAGGCAAGGTTCGAATCGAACAGTGCGGCCAGAATCTCTGCGGCTATTCCGTCGACAAGAAGTCGAACCAGAACGGCGAGCAGGTGCTGATCAACATGAAGCCGGGCAACGACAAGTGGAGCGGCAGGATCTTTGATCCGAACACCGGCAGCACCTATGACTCCACGATCGCACTGAGAGGCACCGACAGCCTCCGCGTTCAGGGCTGCGCCTTCGGCGGCATGTTCTGCGGCGGACAGACCTGGACCCGCGTCAACTGACCTAAGCCACGATCTCACATACGACCAAAGCCCCGCCGCAGCGCGGGGCTTTTCCATTTTGGCACAGCGCGTGATGGCAATCACAGTCGCGATGGAGCCGCTATGAGACCGTGAACGTGTCCAAACCAAAGGGGCACGACATGGTAAAATCCTGGAAATCCCTCGCCGCCGTTTTGCTGCTTGCTGCACTGGGCTTTGCGACGCCGTCCGCAGCCGCGAAATTCGACGGCGATTGGAATGTGCAGATCACCTCGTCGAACGCCGCCTGCGTGAGCAGTGCGTCGGTCTCGATCGAAATCAACAACGGCCAGGTCGCCTCGAACACGGCCGCTGTAACGGCATCCGGCCGTGTCGCCGACGCCGGCGCGATCCGCGTGACCCTTGCAAGCGGCATGAAACGCGCGGTCGGCTCCGGTGTTCTCGCCGGCACGTCAGGATCGGGTACATGGCGCGCCGCGCTGTGCTCCGGCACCTGGACCGCGCAGCGGATCTAGCCAGGCGTGAACCCATAAACACCGGGCGGACTGCTTGCCAGTGTCCGCTGTGCCCGCGAGAGCCGACGTATTGCTGCATAGGAACAAAACGACGCTATGGGCCATGAGTAGACATCGGCACTTGGTCGACCACCTCGTTAGCGGCGATTTCTGAATCGTGAAGTGAGACGGGCTCGGCGGCGGGATGCGGCAGCTTCTGCCGACCACGCGACGAAATTACTGCTTCGCCCCTGCGGCGACGGCGGTCGCCATGTACTTCGAATAGAATTCAGCGACCCGCGCGCGCCACATGCCGACGAACGCCTCCGATGTCACCTTGTCCACCGATTTCCACACCTTCTTGAGGGCCGGAAGGGTGTTGCCCCAGATCGCGCGTTTGCACCACTTCTCGCCCTTCTCCCTGCCTTCGCTGGTGGCGCACATGGATTTCC
>NZ_LLXZ01000013.1 GCF_001440395.1 Bradyrhizobium jicamae
GGCGCCGAGCGCCGAGGGCGCGCCGGCAACGGAAGCGCGTCAGGACCGTCCGCAGCGCGAGCGCTTCGAAGGCAAGGGCCGCGATCGCGAGGACCGCCGCGACAAGTTCGATCGCAACAAGGGCGAGCGCAAGGGCGGCCGCGACAAGGACCGCGAGCGCGGCGGCCGTGATTTCGGCGGACGCGACAAGGGCGGCCGCGACAAGCGCGAGTCCGGCCCCTCGCACCGTCAATGGGCGACCAGCGCGAACCCGCGCGAACGCGACCGCGCGGCCGATCCGAATTCGCCGTTCGCCAAGCTGGCAGCGCTGAAGGAACAGCTCGCCGGTAACCGGAAAGAGTAGGCCTAGCGTTTCAAGCGAAGTGGGTACCGGTTCGCGTCAAGAAAACGCGTCAGAAAAATTAGACTACGGGCAGGTCGTTGGAGCGGCAGCGTCTCGACAAATGGCTATGGCACGCGCGGGTGGTGAAGGCCCGCACCTCCGCTGCCGCCCTCGTCGAGGCCGGTCACGTCCGCGTCAACGGCGTGCGCGAAAAATCGCCGGGCCATTCGGTGAAGGTCGGCGACGTGGTCACGATCGCGCTCGATCACGGCGTGCGCGTCCTGAAAGTGGTGGGATTTTCCGAGCGGCGCGGCGACGCCACGGCCGCGCGCGTGCTCTATGATGAATTGCACAGTGGCAAGCAGTAACTATCTGCAAAAGGCTTGCAGGGATGCCTGAAATTGGGCCGCCAGAGGCTCGCTGCTTCCCTTGCGGCAGCGCACCGCATGCGCTACGCAAACCCCGGAAATCTGATCCGTTTCGGAGCGTTGGATGACTTACGTCGTCACAGAAGCCTGCATCAAGTGCAAATATACCGACTGCGTTGAGGTCTGCCCCGTCGATTGCTTCTACGAGGGCGAGAACATGCTGGTCATCCATCCCGACGAATGCATCGACTGTGGCGTCTGCGAACCCGAGTGCCCCGCCGACGCCATCAAGCCCGACACCGAGCCCGGCCTGGAGAAGTGGCTCGAGGTCAACACCGAGTACGCCAAGAGCTGGCCCAACATCACGCAGAAGAAAGAAGCTCCGCCCGACGCGAAAGAAATGGAGGGTGTGGAGGGCAAGTTCGAGAAATATTTTTCCAAGGAGCCCGGCTCTGGCGATTAAAGCCTGTGGATAAGTTAAGGACTCATTGGGCCTGATTCGGACCCAATCTGTGCCGGACGCGCTTGTTTGATTTAACCCTGTTCGCGGACTTATGGCGGGAACGGACCCATAACGGCCCGGAACTCGGCGTAAATCATTGATTTTTGCGGAAAATGTGCTATATTGGGCACATTATAAGCCGATCCTGGCCATGCGTATCCTGTGGCCCCGGTGGGTTCCGTAAAAACATCGAACAGGGGCGTGGCAGTTCCGCGCGCAGGCTGTGTCACAGAAAACGCGTAAAAAGAGTGCTTCCAAGAACGTTAAAAAAGCCGCTCCGGCCAGCCGCAGCGCAACCAAGGGCCGTGCCAAGGCGTCCGTGAAGGATGCCAAGAAGGTTGCGGCCACAAAGTCCTCAAAGAAAAGAAGCGCGATGCCAGAAAAGACTGCCAAGACCGCCGCGAAAGCGACGTCGAAGACCAATGCCGCGAAAGTTGCTGCCAAGGCTCCCTCAAAGACCGCTGTGAAGGCCGCGCCTCCGAAGGCCGCCGTTGCGCCGAAGGCTCCCGCCCACAAGCCGGCCGCTGCGGCCGCGCCGCGCGTCGAGGAACCGAAGAAGGTCGTGACCCAGCGTCAGGGCTTCAAGGCCAATGAATTCGTGGTCTATCCGGCTCACGGCGTCGGGCAGATCCTGGCCATCGAGGAGCAGGAGATCGCGGGCGCCAAGCTCGAGCTGTTCGTGATCAATTTCATGAAGGACAAGATGACGCTCCGCGTGCCGACCGCCAAGGTCGCCAATGTCGGCATGCGCAAGCTGTCCGAGCCGGCGCTGGTCAAGAAGGCGCTGGAGACGCTCAAGGGCCGCGCGCGCGTCAAGCGCACCATGTGGTCCCGTCGGGCGCAGGAATACGAAGCGAAGATCAATTCGGGCGACATCGTCGCGATCGCCGAAGTGGTCCGCGACCTCTATCGTTCGGAATCGCAGCCCGAGCAGTCCTACTCTGAACGCCAGCTCTATGAAGCGGCGCTCGACCGCCTGTCGCGCGAAATCGCCGTCGTGCAGCATTCGACCGAGACCGAAGCGGTCAAGGAAATCGAAAGCCAGCTCGCCAAGAGCCCGCGCCGTGGTGCCAAGGCTGAAGCTGCGGAAGCGGACGGCGAGGCCGACGAGGCCGATGTCGACGCCGATGGCGACGATGCTGCGGTGGCGGACGAAGCCGCCTGAAAGAATCCCGAGGACTGAAACGAAAAGCCCGGTCGCAAGACCGGGCTTTTTGTTTGGTGCTTGCTGTTGGTGCTTGCGCGAACGGAAGATCTCCGCACGGGCCGTCGCAGCAACGACGCGACGGTTCCGGTTCCATCCCTTGGCGCGGAAACGGCCAGTTTTCGACCTCTTGTGACCCGAATCGCGGGAGATTGTCCCGAGCACTACTTCCAGATTTACCGCAAGGGGGATTCGATGAAAGGGCAGGTACAGTCCATCTTCTGCGCCGTTCTCATCGCGGCTTTCCTGGCCACGCTTGTTCCATTGAGCGCACCGGCCGCGCAGGTCAGGCAGTGCAGCGCCGCCGTGCCCAAATCGGCGAAAGGGCATTGGTCCTGGCGCATGATCGACGGCCGCAAATGCTGGTACTCCGGCAAGGCCGTGATCCCGCGGTCAGCCTTGCGCTGGCCCGCAGTGGCACCGGCGCAAGCCAAAGCCCCGGCGGCGGCAGCCGTCACCACCGTCAGCGTGGCCCCGGTGAAGCGCAGCGATCCCATGGAGGCGCAGGCGCAGATGACTGACGATGCCGATAGTTTCGAATCGCGTTGGCAGTTGCGCGTCGTTTCCAGGTAGGCCGGACCGGCACCGTGGCGCAAGAACCGTCGCGGCGACATGAGTGAGCGTTGTTGCCGGCGTTGAGTGCCGGGACGTCGCGCCGGAAGGCTCGCTGCGGGCTGCGGCCGGATGTTCCCCGAACTGGAACTTTCCGGGGGCTGACGGGAACTTTTGACAGGCGATTGCGTTGATATGCATGACCTATGAAAACCGAGCGACACCCCCGCGCTCTCGCGAGGAGCGGGCAGCGTTGATGGAAAAGCGCCGTGAGGACGCCGAAAAGGCACTCGACGAGCGCCGGAAGGCTGACGATGCCTTCCGGGCCAATTTCGAGCGGCTCAAGGCGGAGCGTCTCGCCCGCGAGGCGGCTGCAAGCAATTCATGATGGAGTGATTGGCGGAATTGATTCAGCGGCGAATAACTCGCCGCTGTTGTCATTGCGAGGAGCCAACGGGTCCGGCCTTCCGGCCGGCCCGATGATAGACTCCGCGACGAAGCAATTCATTTCTCCGCTCGGCGAGCTTGGAGGGATGGATTGCTTCGCTTCGCTTGCAATGACGGCTGTGGCCGCTGTCAATCCACCACGATCTTGACACGATCCCTGGGCTTGACCTGCGCGTGCTGGTCGAGGCCGTTGAGGATGCGGAAGCGCTCGGCCGGGCGGTCGACGCCGGACATGCGGTGGGAGAGCGATTCCACGGTGTCGCCGGGCTGTGCGGTAATGACCTTGATGCGCAGCGGGCGCGCGGCCTGGATTTCTTCCATCGTCAGGCGGCGGAAGGAGTTGACGGTCTCGCGCGCATTGCGCTCGCTTTCGGTGTTGCGCTGCTTGGCGGCAAAGATGAAGCGGTAGACGTCGCTGCCGTAGCGCAGTGCAAATACCTTGAACTGCCACTGATCGCCGTTGGCGTTCGCCGCGGCGACCGGGAAGCCGTTGATCATGAGGTCTTCGGACGAGCCCTTGTCAACGCCTTCCATCCAGCCGGAATTGAGGTAGTCGGAAAGCGACTGTTCGGCCGGCACGCGCACCACGTCGAAGCGCATCGCCTGCGTGCCGCCATCGCGCACGCCGATCACGGCCTGCGCGGTGTTGTCCAGCGTGAACGTCTCGGGCGCCTGGAACGTGAAGCCGAGTTTGGGGTGAAGGAAGCGGCGGCCACGCACAAAGCCTTCGCTGGGATCTTCGCCATAGACGATGTTGTCGATCGCGGCGAGATAGGTCTCGCGGTCGCGCTCGCCGCTCTGCGGCGAGGTATATTGCCGGGCGCTCGCCTGCGCGTTCTGCACGCGCTCGGGGGTCGCCGGGTGCGAGGACAGGAAATCCTGTGCCCGCGGATCGAGCGAGGTCTTGCCGGCCTTCAGCGCCGCGTTGCGCTCCATCGCGGCAAGGAACCGCGAGGCGCCATAGGGATCGAAACGGGCCTTGGCCGAAATGCCGACGCCGATGCCGTCGGCCTCGAATTCCTGCTGCCGCGAGAAGCTCGCCATCGTCAGTTTTGTCTTGGCCAGCGCCAGTGCCGTTAAATCCGGGTCGTTGCTCATGTCGGTGACGACGCGGGTCACCACCGCCGCCTGCCGTGCCTGGTCTTCCCGGATCGAGGCGTGCTTTGCGATGACATGCGCCATTTCGTGGCTCAGCACCGACGACAGTTCCGACGTGTCGCTGGCGAGCGCGACCAGGCCGCGTGTCACATACAACTGGCCGGTCGGCAGCGCGAAGGCGTTCACCGCGCCGGAATTGAGGATGGTCACCCGATAGGCCTGGTCGGGGCGGTCGGAGGCCGCAACCAGCCGGTCGACCGTCTTGCCGATCAGCGTCGCTAATCTCGGATCGTCATAGGCGCCGCCATAGGAGGCCAGAATGCGCTCATGCTCGCGCTCGCTCGCCGGCGTCTGTGCGACGACGCGACTCGGCTTCGGCTGGGGAATCACCGGCGCGGCGGTCTCGAGTTTTCCCAGATTTCCACAGGAGGAAAGCGTCAGCGCGGCGCACAGCAGCGCCGGCGCAGCCAGCAGGCGGCAGCCCGTGTTTCCTCCGGCCCGTTGTGCACGATGCGTCAAATCAGCCACTAAGATCACGATCCAACTGGAACGCCGATCTCATCCCTTTTTCGCGTATGATCCAAATGAAAACCGGTGCCCAGTCTTCGGATCAAGCGCTATTTCCCGCCCAGCACCTCAATCTGCTCCACCCGGAGCATCTCAATCCGTGGCCCTCCCCGCGACGAGACAACGCCGCGGACACGAATCCTTCGATTTTCGAGCGACTTAGGTCCAAGGCCGGCGTTCTCGAACGCCGGTATGATGCGCCTTGAAATAGTCGCAGCAAAGTCCTGTGTCCAGTTCCGCCCGAAGTTCAGGTAGGTAATCGCCCCCGCCTGCCGAACGGACAATACTCTGCCCTCGATCACCGTAAACTGCCCAATCGCGGCCAGAATATCGCCCGGACTTTCCGTGTTTTTTATGGCCGCGGTTTGAGCCCAAACGCCCAATCTGGCCTGCCGCGCCCTCGTCTCGGCCGCAGCCAGTGCTGCAGCGCAATTTTTCTCGGATATATCGCTCGAAACCAGCGCTTCGCCGCGGCGAAGCAGCTCGCTTTGCACCGAATGTTCCGACCCGGCCACGAACACATAGGCGGCCTGGCGACCATAGCGGTCCGGCGTGTCGTCCTCGCCATGCAGCGTCACGTCACGACCGCCGATGATGGCGGACAATGCGGCTCTGATTCGGGTCTGATCGGTTCCAGCTCGCTCGATGCCGGCGAGACGGATCTCGCGGCCGTCTTCGAGGCGAAAGCTGCGCGCATCGACGACAGTAGCGACGCGGCCTTCGCCCTGCGGCTCGAGCGCGCAATCGGCCGCCTCGGCGCGTCCGACCAAGGCCAGCGCGAGAAAGGATGCGGCATATGCCGGCAGCGCAGCGCTGCAACGCGATTGCTGACACATCATAACGATAACGCTGCTCTTCCCACGTGTTCCTGTATGCTTGATCAGTAACTGGATTGCTACCTTAGATTGCTACGCCGGAGGAGACAATGGAAGTCAACGGCATTGCCCATATTTTCCTCACCGCCTCTAATTTCGAGCGCTCCCGCGAATTCTATCGAAAGCTGCTGCCGTTCCTCGGCCTGAAGCCGGTCATCGAGACCGAGACGACCTATTACTGCGTCGGCGGCCGCACCGCCGTCGGCATCAGCGCGCCGTCAGCGGAGCATGAGGGCGCCGCCTTCGAGCAGAAGCGCGTCGGCCTGCATCACCTCTGCTTCCGCGCCCGCGAGCGCGCCGATATCGATGAGCTGCACGGCTTTCTGCAGACGCTCGGCGTCAAGATCATCCGCGCCCCGCGCGAGGACCAATGGGCGCCGGGATATTATTCGATCCTGTTCGAGGACCCCGACGGGATCAGGCTCGAACTCAACCATGTGCCGGGGAAGGGGCTGTTGGCCTGAGGCGCATAGCATTTCGTGGGATGGGTAGAGCGTAGCGAAACCCATCATCTTTCCGCGCAAGATTTGATGGGTATCGCTACGCTCCACCCATCCTACAAAGCTGCACGCCAAGGACGGCGTACTTCGAAGTAGGTCTTGCCCCCGCGATGAAAACCCGCGCCCTCATAGAAGCGCAGGGTGGTCTCCTGCTTCGAGCCCGTCGCCAACAGGGCTTTGTAGCAGTCGGCCTGCCAGGCAAGATCGAGCGCATGAGCAAGAACCCGTTGGCCGAGCCCCAGCCGACGGTAGTCGGCGTGAGTGACGACATTCTCAATCACCGCATATGATCTGCCGCCTCGAGACAGGTTAGGCACGATCGCGAGCGTGCACGACGATACAAGCAGTTCCCCTGCTTGCGCCACGATCACGGTCGTGAAGCCGGATGTGAGCAACGTCGACCAGACACGCTCAGCGGTAGCTGCCTCCAGTTGAGAATCGTGCGGATGAAGGTGTCGGTAAAGATTCAACAGCTCGGGCAGATCATGTTCTGCCGCAGAGCGGACAATGGCTTCGGTCATGTATTGATACCAGGGATCACTGCTTTGCAGGGATACTATCAGAAATAGTTAGCGCGTTGCGCGCAATACCCATCATGCCTCCGCGCGAGGACTCGATGGGTTTCGTTGCGCTCTACCCATCCTGCGGATCGGTTGTGCAACGCGGCACATTGCACGTGCAGCACAATTCAGTTGTTGTCATCATCGCATGCGCTGCTTGGTAGCGAACACTGTAGCCCGGCACCGCCTTTGGTCCGGTATCGAACGCAATTCGCAGCCGAACTGTCGCATCAGCGCGTGCCATGCCGGGGAACTTGGGCTAAGTTTTTCCTGCCGTGGCCCCAACATTCGGCCTGCTGTCAACCACACATCCGGTGGACCCCATGCAGCAGATTTCAGACTGGCTCGAGAATCTCGGCATTGGACAATACGCGAAGCGTTTTGTCGAAAATGGAATTGATGTCAGTGTTCTTCCCGAATTGCGGGACGAGGACTTCGACAGGCTCGGGGTTCTGCTTGGCCATCGCCGCAAGATGCTGCGTGCCATCGCCGATCTCAACCAGGCCGAATTGATTGTGCCTCGCCGGCACGATGCCGAGCGACGCCACCTCACCGTCATGTTCTGCGACCTGGTCGGCTCGACGGCGCTCTCCGCGAGTCTCGATCCCGAGGACATGTGGGAGGTGATCCGTGCCTATCGCGCTGCCTGTGCGACGGTCGTCGCCGCCTATGACGGCGTGATCGCCAGGTTTGTGGGCGACGGAATTCTCGCCTATTTCGGCTATCCCCGCGCACATGAGGATGATGCGGAGCGCGCCGTGCGCGCCGGCCTCGACATCATCCCTGCCGTGAGGCGGCTCGACATGCGTACGCAGGAGCGGGTCGAGGTGCGGGTCGCCATCGCGACCGGACTTGTGGTGGTGGGCGACCTCACCAGCGGCAGCGTATCGGAGCAACAGGCGATGGTCGGCGACACGCCGAACCTTGCTGCCCGGCTGCAAGCCCTGGCGGAGCCGGGGGCGGTTGTCGTTGCGGATTCGACGCGCCGGCTGCTCGGCGATCTCTTCACCTTTCAGGACCTCGGGCACCGCGACGTCAAGGGCATCTCCGAACCGATCGCGCTCTGGGCGGTCGAAGGCGGAGCTGCGTCGGAGAGCCGCTTCGAGGCGGTGCGCACGGTGCGGTCTATCGGCTTCGTCGGTCGCAAGGCTGAGATCGAGCTCGTGCGCGCGCGCGAGCAACTGGCGTATCAGGGCGAAGGCCAGGTGGTGCTGATTTCAGGCGAGGCCGGGATCGGCAAGTCTCGCCTTGTGGCAACGCTCTCCGAGACCCCGGCGTTCGGAGCGCCCCGCCGGCTGCGGTATCAATGCTCGCCCTATCACTCGAACACCGCGCTTCATCCCTTTATCGCGCAGCTCGAGCGCGCCGCCGGCATCGGGCTGCAGGATAGCCCCGAGCAAAAACTCGACAAGCTCGAGGCCATGCTTGCGCTCGGAACGCAGCAAGTGGCCAAAGCGGTGCCGCTCATTGCCGCGCTGCTTTCGATCCCGACCGGCGAGCGCTATCCACCGCTGGGTTTAAGTCCGGTGCAGCAGCGGCGACAGACCTTCGCCGTCCTGCTCGATCAGTTCGAGGGCCTGGCGCGGCAGCAACCGCTGCTGATCGTCTGCGAAGACATGCATTGGGCCGACGCCACGACGCTCGAACTGTTCGATCTCGCGGTCGATCGGATCAGGGGCTTGCCGGTGCTTGCGCTCGCGACATTCCGGCCCGAGTTCGAGCCGCCCTGGGAAGGTCTCGCCAATGTCAGCCTGCTGCGGCTCGAAAGGCTTGACCGGCAGGAGACGCGCGAGCTGGTCGAGCAGGTGACCGTCGGACGAAAGCTGCCGGGCGAGATGATGCGGCAGATCATCGACAAGACCGATGGCATCCCGCTGTTCGTGGAAGAATTGACCAAGATGGTGCTGGAGTCGGGACTCCTGGTGCAGGATGTCGGGCGCTATCGTCTCGACAATCCGCTGCCGCCGCTCGCGATTCCCGCGACGTTGCAGGACTCGCTGATGGCGCGGCTCGACCGGCTGGCGCCTGTCAAGGAGGTGGCGCAGATCGGCGCTGCCATCGGGCGCGAGTTCTCCTACACGTTGCTGCGATCGGTGGCGGGGCGCGATGACCTGACGCTGAGCGCTGCGCTGGCGCAACTCGAGGAAGCCGAACTGTTGGTATGCTGCGGCGCGCCGCCGGAGGCGACCTACAGCTTCAAGCATGCACTCGTTCAGGAAGCGGCTTACGAGAGCCTGCTCAAGAGCCGGCGGCAATTGCTCCACCAGCATATCGGCGATGTCTTGCGCGACAAGTTTCCAGTCATCGCCGAGACCGAGCCGGAAGTTCTTGCACATCACTTCACTGAAGCGGGGTTGAGCGCAACAGCCCTCGACTGGTGGCGCAAGGCCGGCCAGCAAGCCCTGAGACGCTCGGCCTATACCGAGGCGATTGCGCATCTCGGCAAAGCGGTTGCCATCGCAGATAAACTGCCCGTTGGGCCGGGCCGGATCATGAACCGGCTGCAGCTTCAAATCGCGTATGGCCGCGCGCTGCGGAGCAATCTTGGGCACAGTGCCCCGGAAACGGTGGCGGCATGGAAGCGCGCGCGACAATTCGCGGCCGACATCAATGATCCCGTCGAACTGGCGCCGATCCATTCGGGCCTGTTCAATGCCAGCCTGACCCACGGCGAGATCGCGCCGATGCGGGAGTTGGCCGAGGCCATCATGAGCGCCGCCGGGCAGCGACCGGATTCGCCGGTGGCCGCCGTCGTCGCTCACTGGACGACCGGGGTCACCTGCTGGTTCGGCGGCGACTACCTCAACGCGCGACTGCATCTCGAGCGCGCGCTTGCGATCTATGAGGCCGAGCCTGATCCGGCTACCTTCAAGGCGTCGGCGCTGGACCTGCCGTTCGTCATCATGAGGTTCCTTGCGCTGGTGCTGTGGCCGCTTGGCATGATTGACCGATCGCGACGGCTCGCCACCGAGGCAGTATGCGCCGCGGGAGAAAAGCGGGCGCTTTCCCAGGCCAACGCGCTCGTCCACAAGGCGGTGTTCGATGGCGTATGCGGGGGCATGTTGCAGGAAACGGAAACGATCCTGGCGCTCGCCCTCGCCCGCGAGCATACGATGCCGTTATATGTCGCGGCCGGCAGCTACCTGAACGGGCTGGCACAGTGGCGCGCCGGCGACCGAACAAGTGGGCTTGCGGAAATGTGCCGGGGCTGGACGTTGCTTCACGAGAATGACTGCTACCTCTGTGAGCCATTTTGGGGAATGCAGATTGCGGTAGCGAATGCGGAAGCCGGAGAAGTTGATGCCGGGTTGGAAATCTTGCGGGAGTTGATCTCCTGGACAGAACGATCCGGCCAGCATTGGCTCGATGCCGAACTTCATCGCAGCCAGGGTGAGCTTGTGTTGCGCCTGGACCCGCCTGATATATCGATGGCCGAAGACGCTTTCCGCAAAGCCCTGGAAATCGCCCGCGCGCAACGAACGAAGACGTTCGAGTTGCGCAGCGCCGTTGGACTTGCGCGGCTCTACAGCGCAAATGGCCGGGCTGATTCAATCTTCGAGTTGCTCGCGCCGATCCTCGTTGATTTCAACGCGGGGCAAGGTCTTCCCGAGATCGAGCAGGCGGAAATCCTGCTCCGCCAAGCCGCTCCTTCCGAGCCCGCGCGCAGGATAGGTTGAGCGACGCGTCGTCATCCCCGCCGGGCATTCCGTTTAACGGAAAACGTCAGCGCCTTGCCGCTGCTGACACCATGCGGCATGATCGCGCCGACCAAAATTCAAGGTCGCAGACAATGCGGCGCGCCGACAAGGGAGGCCTTCCATGAAAAGAGCAATAACAGGCATGTTCGCCGCCGCATTGGCGATGTCGGCGACGACGGCATTGGCGCAGAGCAAGCCGCCGCTCAAGCTTGGCGGCATTCTCGACATGTCCGGGCTTTACGCTGATATCACCGGGCCGGGATCGGAGACGGCTGCGAAGATGGCGGTGGAGGATTTTGGCGGCGAGGTGCTGGGACGCAAGGTCGAGATCGTCGCCGCCGATCATCTCAACAAGGCCGATCTTGCCGCCAGCATCGCGCGCGACATGTTCGACAATCAGGGTGTCGAGATGCTGTACGACGTGGCGGCGTCGGCGACCGCGCTCGCCGCCGGCGAGATCGCGAAAACGCGCAACAAGATTGTGATGTATAGCGGCCCCGCCTCGATCCGCCTCAGCAACGAAGCCTGCGGTCCCTACACCGTGCATTATTCCTACGACACGTTTGGGCAGGCGAACTCGACCGGGCTCGCCACCGTCAAGTCCGGCTTCGACACCTGGTTCTTCCTCACCGCCGACTATGCCTTCGGGCAGGATTTGGAAAAGGACACGACCAACGTGGTGGTGAAGGCCGGCGGCAAGGTGCTCGGCAGCGTCAAGCATCCGCTCAATACCTCCGACTTCTCCTCCTTCCTGCTGCAGGCGCAGAGTTCGAAGGCGAAGGTCGTCGGTCTCGCGAATGCCGGCGGCGACACCATCAACGCGATCAAGCAGGCGGCGGAATTTGGTCTGACCCGAAGCGGCGGGCAGAAACTCTCGCCGCTGCTCGCCTTCGTGACCGATATCGACAGTGTCGGGCTGGAAACTGCGCAGGGCCTGCTGCTGGCCGAAGCTTTCTATTGGGACCTCAACGACGACACCCGCGCGTTCTCAAAACGCTTCCAGGAACGCATCAAGCGGCCGCCGACCGCGGCGCAGGCGAGCGTCTATTCGTCGGTCCTGCATTATTTGAAAGCCGTGAAGGCCGCGCACACCACGGATGCCGCGGCGGTGATGAAGCTGATGAAGGAGACGCCGGTCAACGACATGTTCGCCAAGAACGGCAAGATCCGCGACGACGGCCGCATGGTGCACGACATGTATCTGTTCGAGGTCAAGAAGCCGTCGGAGTCGAAGGCGCGCTGGGATTATTACAAGCTCTTGGCCACCATTCCCGGCAACGAGGCGTTCCAACCGCTGGAATCCTCGCGCTGCCCGCTGGTGAAGAAATAGGATCGCATCTTCGTGGGGTGGGCAAAGCGGAGCGTGCCCACCATGCCTGCGGCAAAGTTGGTGGGCACGGCGCTGGTGCGCCTTTTCCCACCCTACGAATTCAATCTCAACCAACAACAACGAAAGCACGACACATGAGCGCAAACGAAATGGTCCTCCAGAAGCTCGAACAGGGCTTGCTTACCATCACCATGAACCGTCCCGACCGGCGCAACGCGCTCAATCCGGACATGACGCGCGGGCTGGTGGAGGCGGCGCGACGGGCGCAGGAAGATCACGAGGTGCGCGCGGTGCTGATCAAGGGCGCCGGCGGCACGTTCTGCGTCGGCGGCGACGTCAAGTCGATGGCCGAGGGCAGGGCGCCGCTGCCCTTCGAGGCCAAGATGGCGAACCTGCGCCGCGGCATGGAAGTGTCGCGCATCCTGCACCAGATGCCGAAGCCCGTGGTGGCGCAGCTCGACGGCGCCGCCGCCGGCGCCGGCCTTTCGATCGCGCTGTCCTGCGACCTGCGCGTCGCCAGTGCTTCCTGCAAGATCACCACCGCCTTTGCCAAGGTGGGCTTCTCCGGCGATTACGGCGGCACCTATTTTCTCACCCAGTTGCTCGGCAGCGCGAAGGCGCGCGAGCTCTATCTGCTGTCGCCGGTCCTGAGCGCGACCGAAGCCTATAATCTCGGCATGGTGACAAAGGTTGTGCCGGACGCTGACATCGACGCCGAGGCGCGTGATCTCGCGATGTCGCTGGCGACAGGGCCCTCGATCGCGCTCGGCTTTATCAAGCGCAACATCAATAATGCCGAGTCGATGTCGCTGGAGGCCTGCTTTGATGGCGAGGCAATCCATCACACGCGCGCCGGCGATACCGCCGACCACAAGGAAGCGGCAAAGGCCTTCGTCGAAAAGCGCAAGCCCGCATTTCAGGGGCAGTGAGATGGCCGAATATCTCAGGCTACGGCAGATCTGCCTAGTGGCGCCGCATCTGGCGCCGGTGATCTCGGACATCGCCGCGATCATGGGCCTCAATGTCTGCTATCGCGACGGCAACGTCGCCAAGTACGGGCTGGAGAACGCGCTGCTGCCGGTCGACACCATCCTGCTTGAAGTGGTGGCGCCGACTGAGCCGGGCACCGCGGCGGGGCGTTTCCTCAACAAGACCGGCGGCCGCGGCGGGTACATGGCGATCTTCTGCTGCGACGATCCCGACGCGCGCGGCAAGCATGCCAACGCGATCGGCGTGCGCACGGCGAACGTGATCACGCACGCGCCCTATCACGGCGTGCAGCTGCACCCGCGGGATTGCCGTGCGGCCTTCATCGAGTTCAATCACACCGACGGCAGCGACGATGTGCTCGGCCCCTATCCGCCGGCGGGGCCGGACTGGCAGAAGGCGATCGCTAAGGATGTGACGCTGGCGCTGACGGAAGTTGAGATGCAGAGCCCGGACCCGGAGGGGCTCGCCCAGCATTGGGGGAAGATTTTGGGTGTCGCCGTCAGCAAGGGTGCGGGCGGGGAGGCGGAGCTGAAACTGCCGAATGCGCGCTTCCGTTTTGTGAAGGGCGGGAGCGACCTGATGAGCGGACTGACGTTCAAGGTCGCCGATGTCGCCAAGGTGCGTGATACCGCCAAGGCGAAGGGCTGCAAGGTGTCGGGCGATACGTTCGATCTTTGCGGCGTGACGTTCAGCCTGGTGGCGTGAGCACCGCACTTCCCCTCTCCCCTTGTGGGAGAGGGTGGATCGACGACGCGATGCGGCGGCGAGACGGGTGAGGGGTTGTCTCCGCACACACAGATCTCTCATGCGGAGAGAACCCCTCATCCGGCGCTTCGCGCCACCTTCTCCCACAAGGGGAGAAGGGAAGAAGAGAGCCGCGCGACTTACCGCCCCTTGAAATTCGCCACCCTTCGCTCAGCGGTGGCTTTCACGCCTTCCTTGAAATCCTCCGTCGCGCGCAACTTCGTCTGCTCGACGAGTTCGTGGTTGGTGGCAGCGAGCACGCGGTCGGCGAGGCCGGCGCGCATGGTGGCGCGGGTCGAGATTAGGCCGAGCGGGGAGCATTCGGCGATTTCCTGGGCGAGCTTCATCGCTTCAGCGCGGACCTGATCCTGCGGCACGCAGACATTGGCGAGGCCCATCCGCGTGGCTTCCTCGCCGGTGACGCGGCGGCTGGTGTAGAAAATCAATTCCGCATTGTTCTTGCCGACCAGTTCGGGCAGCGTCGCGGTCAGGCCGAAGCCGGGATGGAAGCCGAGCTTGGTGAAGTTCGCCGCGAAGCGCGCCTCGGGGCAGGTGACGCGGAAATCGGCGGAGACGGCTAGTCCCAGGCCGCCGCCGATGGCGGCGCCATGGACGGCGGCGACGATCGGCTTCTTGTTGCGGAAGATGCGCACGGCCTGAACGTAGAGATGGTTGATCGGCAGATTGGCCGCCGGATCCTTTTGCGCGCTTTCTTCCTGCTCCTGCCGCTTCGGATCGGAGAAGTCGGCGCCGGCGCAGAACGCCTTGCCTTGCGCGGCGAGCACGGACGCGCGGATTTCGACATCCTTGTCGAACTCCTCCAGCGCGTCTGCGATCTGGTTGATCAGCGAGACGTCGAAGAAGTTCAGCGGCGGCTTGCGGATTTCGATCAGGCCGACATGGCCGTGCTTCTCGACGCCGATATCAGTGTATTTGCTCATAACGTTTCCTCTTTGAATTAGCGCAAGCCCAACCCGCGGGCGATGATGCCACGCAGCACTTCGGTGGTCCCGCCCTGGATCGTCAGCTTGGGCGCGGTCTTGATGGCGAAGTCGAGCTGCTTTTCCAGCGTCTCGCGGTTGGTGGCGGTCTCCTCGACAAAGGCTGAGAGCTCGCGCACGCGGTGCGGCAGTTGCTGCTCCCAGATGGTGCCGATGTCCTTCACGATGGAAGCCTCGACCACCGGCTCCTTGCCGGCCTGCAGCATGCCCGCGACCGACACCGACATGCGCCGCATCGTGTGCACCTGCGCCACCAGGCGGCCGATGCCCTCGGCGCTGCGGGTATCGGGATTGTTGCCGACGGCGCGGACGAGTTCAGTCAGAACGTAATAGGTTTCGAGGAAGCGCTCGGGGCCGCTTCGCTCATAGGCGAGCTCGCTGGTCGCTTGCTTCCAGGCGCCGTCGATTTCGCCGAGCACGTGGTCGTCGGGAACGAAGTAGTCGGTGAACACGACTTCGTTGAATTCATACTGCCCGGTGATCTGGCCGATCGGGTTCACCTGGATGCCCGGCTGCTTCATCTTGACCAGGAATTGCGTTAGCCCGTGGCGGCGGTTCTCCTTGGTCGGCGGCGAGGTCCGGAAGATCGCGATCATGTAGTCGGCGATATGCGCCGAGGAGGTCCAGATCTTGGTGCCGTTGATCAGATAGCCGCCGTCGGTTTTTGTGGCGCGGGTTTTCGCCGCGAACAGATCGGAGCCGGAATTCGGCTCGCTCATGCCGATGGCAAAGCAGATCTCGCCTTTGCAGATGCGCGGCAGGATCTCCATCTTGATGTGCTCGGGCGCGTATTTCAGAAGCACCGGGCCGCTCTGGCGGTCGGCGACGAAGAAGCGCCGCGTCGGCGCATTCGCCACGCGCATTTCCTCGGTCACCACATAGCGCTCGAGGAACGAGCGCTCGTGGCCGCCATATTTCTTCGGCCAGGTCATGCCGAGCCAGCCGCGTTCGCCGACCTTGCGGGAGAATTCCGGCACGTCGGTGTCTTCGCGGTTCGGCTTGTGCGGATCGAAAGTGCCGGCGGCGATTTCCTCGGCGAGGAAGGCGCGCACTTCCTTGCGCAATTGCTCGCACTTGGGCGGCAGGCGGATCGGATCGAAACGGAGGGCTGCGGTCATTGTTATTCTCTATGCAGGCAAATCGGTGTTGACGTCAGCGCGAGGCTACCAGCGGCCACAATTCATCGGCACCGCGGTTGCAAACAAGCTTGCCCAGCTCGACCGCCCAGTAGCTCTCGGAGCCGAAATCGTCGCGCCAGGCCAGCGCGCGCAGCGAATAGCGATGCAGGATGTGCTCGACGGTGAAGCCGATCGCGCCGTGCACCTGATGGGCAATGGCGCCGCCTTTCTCTGCTGCTTCCGAGCAGCGGATTTTTGCTGCCGCCGCTTCGAGAAACACTTCGTCGTCGAAGGTTTCCGCGTTGGCGATCGCATCCGCCGCCGAAGTCGCCGCCGCCAGCGCGGCTGCCGACTCGCCTGCGAGCCGCGCCAGATTGTGCTGCACCGCCTGGAACTTCGAGATCTTCTTCTCGAATGCGACGCGCTCGTTGGAATAGCGCACTGAAATTTCCAGCATCGATTCCAAGGCGCCCGCGATCTGCAACGCACGCGCAACGCCGCCCATCAGCATCAACCGGGTCTGGTCGAAACCTTGTGGCGCTTCCTTGGTCGTGACCGGCTGCACCTTGTCGAGCGTCACGGTATCGGAATTGTCGCCGCCTAAACCGATGCCGGCTTCGATCCGGCATTTGGACGCATCGACCAGCGCGATCGAGACGCCGCCCTTGGCATCGCTGGCGAGCACCGCAAAATGTTTTGCAGCCTTGGCAAACGGCACGCCGCGCGCCCGGCCCGACAGGCTGCCGTCGGCATTGACGGTAATCCGGTCCTTGGGGCTCGCGGGCACCACCGTCATCTCGCCGTCGGGCGAGGCGATCTTGGCCTGCGCCAGCAGCCAGCCGGCCAGCATGGTTTCGGCGAGCGGCACTGCGACGGCAAAGCGGCCGGCGGCGCTGAGAACGCTAAAGCCTTCGGCGAGCGAGGCGCCGGAGCCGCCGCAATCTTCCGGCACCCAGGCCAGCGGCAGTCCGGCATCCGTCAGCGCCTGCCACAGCGGGGCCTTCCACTTGCCCTTCTCGTCGCGATTGATGGTTTGGGCGTCGGCGAGATCGGCGAAGATTTTCTCCGCGGTCTCGGCAACGATGTTCTCACTCTCCGCCACAGCGTTCCCCGAATTTGAGATTGGCATGCCAGTCCCGACAGTTACGTCGGGTTTGGCTGCGGTCTTTTCTTGCGCTTAATGATGGGCAAAAGCCATAGCCGTGACAAGCGCTGTCCGCAGGGCGGCATGAGGCGTTGGCATGAAGGCCATCAGGCAAAGAATAAATTCCGCTTAGTGGAACGCTCGCGGATTTGCACGCCGTCTGTCGCGCGATATGGTAGCCACTAAAGCCTCTCCACGGGCGGATCGAAACCCAGCCAAAAGCAACAAAAGGAAATGCGGATGTCGAAGGATGGTTTGTGCGCGATTGTCACCGGTTCAGCTTCCGGCCTGGGAGCGGCGACCGCGGCCATTCTGGCAAAGGGCGGCGCGCGCATCGTCGTCAACTATTCCAACAGCAAGGCGGAAGCGGAAGCTACCGCCGACCTCTGCCGCAGCGCCGGCGCCGAAGTCGTGGTGGTGCAGGGCGACGTGTCGCGCGACGAGGACTGCAAGAAGATCGCGGCCGCGGCCGTGCCGTGGGGGCGCCTCGACGTGCTCGTCAACAATGCCGGCACCACCAAGCACGTGCCGCATCACGATCTCGACGGGCTGACGGCCGAGGACTTTCAACGCATCTATGCGGTGAACACGATCGGCCCGTTCCAGATGATCCGCGCGGCGCGCGCGCAACTCGAGGCCGGCGCGAAAGCCACCGGCCGGGCGTCGGCCGTGGTCAACGTCTCCTCGGTCGCCGGCATTTCCGGCGGCGGCTCGTCAGTCGCCTATGCCGCGAGCAAGGGCGCGCTCAACACCATGACGCAATCGCTGGCACGCGCGCTGGCGCCCTTGATCCGCGTCAACACGGTGTGCCCCGGCTATATCGATACGCCCTGGTTCACCAAGGGCCGCGGCGAGGCCGGCGCCAAGGCGGTGCGCGACGCCGTGGTGGCGAAGGTGCCGCTGAAGGTGGCGTCGACCGCGGAAGACATTGCGCAGCTCGTGTGTTTCCTGGCGTCGCCGGCGTCGAGCAACATGACCGGCGAGTTCGTACGCATGGATGCGGGCATGCATCTGGTGTTGTGAGGGCTACGGATTCTGAACTAACCCCGTCATTGCGAGGAGCGCAGCGACGAAGCAATCCATATCGCCACTTGCGGCACCATGGATTGCTTCGCTTCGCTCGCAATGACGGCGGAGGGGACTTCGCCCCCTATCGATTCCCCGGATCCGGGATCACGCGTCTTGCTACCAGCCGGTTCCAGATGAACAGCACCACCAGCGCGCCGATGGTGGCGGTGATGAAGCCGGCGCCCTGGTCGGGGCTGTAATGGCCGATCGCCTGGCCGATCCAGGTCGCCAGAAACGCGCCGGCGATGCCGAGCACCGTGGTCAGGATGAACCCGCTCGGGTTGTTCGGACCGGGTGAAAGAATCCGCGCGATGATGCCGGCGATGAAGCCGACCAGGATGATCCAGAGAATGCCGCTCATGGTTGTCCCCTTCCAACATATCAATGGGTGAAGTGCACGGCGCGGACCGCGCGCCGCGCCAACACGGCGTCAGAGTCGGCCTGATAATTCGTTCTCGTCCGGCAACCGGCCATCCGGCGTCAAATGATTGACGACATCAGGCAGAAACTGGCTGAGACCTTGCAGCAAATCGTTGCGCGAAAGGCCGCTTTGCGAGGCGAGGGACTCGATCTGGTCGGCGCCGAGCGCATTGGCGAGATCGCCGGGCGCGACCTCCTTGTTGGGGCCGTTGCTGACCCAGGAGTCCGCCTGATCGCCAAGGCCGTTCTGTTGCAACTGCTTCATGAGGTCACCGAGGCCGCCGCTCAGGATGGTGCCGGCCGCGCCGCCCGCGAGCAGGCCGCCCAGTCCGCCTTTGAGCATGTCGCTGAGGCCACCGCCGCCCGGCAAACCGGCCTGCACATTGCCCGGTGCCGGTGCCGGTCGCGGCGCGGGCGCCGGTTGCGGCGCGGAGCCGGTCTGGTTGCCGCTAAAATGCTTGATGCCTTTCCAGGCCAGCAGCGCCAGGATCGCCATGGTCAAGGGCGACATGCCGCCGCCGCTATCGGATTCTGCGCTGGGCCGGCTCGGGCCGCGCGGGCCGTTCTGCATGCCGTTGAGTACGTCGAGTAAACCCATGGTCGTCTCCTCCGCGTAGCCCCGTGCGAAACATAAAGTCGGCCCATGACAGTTACAAGGTGACGGTTACACGGTGACAAGGCGCGGCCGGCAATGCGTTCGATAGGCACTGGCTGACGGTTCTGCTACCGAGGCTTGTTGCAACGCGATGGGTGTCAAATGGTTTCGGGCCAGACGATCGGTGTCGCGGGGGCGGGCAGCATCGGCTGCTTCGTCGGCGGCATGCTGACGGCCGGCGGCCGCCGGGTCGCGCTGCTGGCGCGCCCGCGGGTGATCGCTGAAATCGAAGCGAGCGGCCTGCGGCCGACAAGCTTTGAAGGCTTTGACCAGACCATCACGCGCGATCGGTTCGCATTGTCGGAAAATCCTGGCGTGTTTGAGAATGCCGGCGTCGTGCTGGTCACGGTCAAGAGCGCGGATACCGCTGCCATGGCGGACGTCATCGCAAGGCACGCGCCATCAGATGTCGTCGTCGTCAGCCTGCAGAACGGCGTCGGCAATGCGGCCGTCCTGCGCGACCGCCTGCCGGGCCGGCGCGTGCTCGGCGGCATGGTGCCGTTCAACGTGATCGCGCTTGGCAACGGGCGGTTTCATCGCGCCACCTCGGGCGACATCGTCATCGAGCAGGACGAGGCGCGCACGGCGGAGACGCTGTCGGTGCCGGGATTGAAGGTGCGGCCGACCGGCAACATCGAGGGCGTGCAATGGGGCAAGCTGCTGCTCAATCTCAACAACGCGCTCAATGCGCTGGCCGACCTGCCGCTGCGCCGGCAATTGGCGCAACGGGAATGGCGGCGACTGTTCGCCGACCAGGTCGCCGAGGGGCTGGCGGCAATCAAGGCCGAAGGCATCAAGCCGGTCTCGCCGACGCCGATCCCGTTCGGCTGGCTGCCGTCGCTACTGCGCCTGCCGGACCCGATCTTCGAAGCGGTGCTGGGGCGCACGATGAAGATCGATCCCGAGGCGCGCTCGTCGATGTGGGAGGATCTGCAGCACCGCCGCCGCACCGAGGTCGATTATCTGCAGGGCGTCATCACCGGGATTGCCGATCGCCGCGGGCTGGATGCGCCGCTGTCGCGCCGGATCGTGGAATTGATCCGGCGGGCCGAGCGCGACGCCAACGGCTCGCCCGGCCTGACGCCGGAGCAGATTCGTGCGGGCATTTGATTGGGGCTTGAAACGGTGCTGATCCAGCGCAAATTGCGTATCGCAAAGCCGATGGGAGAAGCGACATGAAACGAACGGGCCTCGCGGCGCTGGCGATCGCCATTCTGGCCGGCTGGGCGCTACTCTCGCCCGCGCAGGCCGTGCCGCCGACGGCAACGCCGTCACCGGGCTATGACGCGCGACTGCAGGAGCAGCGGGCGGCGGCGCGGGCGGCCACAACGCCGGCCGTGAAGCCGCGCCGGGTCAAGAAGCCGCGGACAAAATAATGCCGATGGCGCCACGTGAACGTCGCGGCCATTCTTGTTGGAATACACCAGATAGCGCACCGCCAAACAATTAGGGCCGGTGGTTATGGGTCCCTGCGTTCGCAGGGACGGCTAGGATCTAGCCCTTCTTCTGCTTGGCCGGCGGCGGCTGCTGCTGCGGATTGAACATCCGCTTCAACTCGTTGATGCTCTCCGAGAGCCGCGGCCATTCGCAGGAGAACTGGTTCTTGGCGCACTGCGCAGCCCGGATGCGCGCGGCCTGCTTGACGGGACTGGCTACCGGTATCGGCACCCTTTCGGTCTCGATCGGCGGAGCGACCTGCATCGCGTTCGACTGCTCGGCGCGCAGCGATACCTGCTGCACCTCTTGCGCGGGCGGCGGCTCCGGCTGCTGCTTGGCTGCCTGCGCCGCGGCGAGGTGATTGCGGCGCTCGCGCTCCAGATAGGCGGTGTAGTGCTCGTCGATCTTCTTCTGCTCTTCCGGCGTCGGATTCGGGCCCGCGATGTCGAAGGTGCGGTCCTGCATGAAGTCGTAATAGGTGTAGCCGCCGCCTGCCTTGCGGCGACCGGCGAACTTCGCGTTGCATTCGGCCAGCTTCGCCGTTTTTTCTTCCTTGGTCTTCGCCTTCTCCGCCACATCGGCACAGGATTCGAAATCCACCGGCGTGCTGCGCCACCATTGCGCGTTCGAAGGCGCCGGCGCGAACACGAGCAGGCCTCCGATCGCGGCAAAGACAAATGACGGTGCACGTGAGGCGATCACGGACGATTTTGCTCCAGTCGATTCTTGGGAACTTTGATTGAGCCGATTGTCATCATTTTGGCAGCGCTGTCACGCCGAAATTGCACGATTTTCCCGCTGGCGTTGTGACTCTATCCGCTGGATGTGACCGATGGAACACAGTGCTAGGCCATTAAAAATCTTGAAGAAATTCAACAGCAAAACAAAGTTCCGCGCGCAATGTTGCACCGATTCTAAGCGCATCTTTTGAACGCGAGCGGATAAGCACGCCACATTGTGGCAAGAATCAGTCAGCCCGCGCGTGCACGCGCCAGGGTGCTCGATGCCGTTTCATCGAACGTGGCGCGATAGAGTCGCGCGAACTCGCCCATGTGATGGAAGCCGTGGGCGCGCGCGCATGACGTTACGGTGATTGCGTCGGAGCCCTTCACGAGTTGTGTGCGGGCCGACCAAAGCTGCCTGAGGCGCAAATAGCGATGCAGGCTCATGCCGCGAACGCTCGCCACCGCCGTGCCGAGTGTCCTGACTGATACGCCGCATTGCTCGGCAAGGTCGGCGCTGTAGATCGCCGAGGCCGGATGAAATGCGACGTATTCGTCGATCATGCGAACGAGGCGACAATAACCCCTGCTTGCGATCCTGCCAGCCACGTCAGGCGTCCTGCCACGGCGGAACATCTCGTCGATGGCGAGCAGCAGGCCTTCCTGGAGGGCCAGCGCCGAGTTCGGCTCCTGCAACAGCTCCGGTCTGGCGGAAGCCATCTGCAAGATACCGGTCGTAATGGATCTGACCGTGGCGAGAGCTTGGGCATCCGGGGTGAATGGGCAGAGCCGGTCCGGCGTATCGAACCACTCCCGATCGCGCAGGCCGGCGCCCAGCGTGATGATTGCGTGCAGCGACCCGCGGGGTTCGACGAACTGCAAATCGACATTGCCGCGCATGCCGATGAAAGTCGGACGGTCCACGGACATGCCGTTGACGACGACATCGTAATCGTTCTCGATCTGGAAGATGACGACGCCGTGCGTCGCGCGGTAGCTGACATCGACAATGCGGGGGAACGAAGTGAGCACGGCGACCTGGCAGCCCGGCAACTGCACCATCGCGCGCGCGGTATGGAAATTCGCAAGGCTGAGCGGGATGCTGCGCGCGTCAGCAACAAATTCAACCGGTCGGAAGGCATCGATGTCGGAGAACTGGACGATCGAAAGCGCCGACGAGGGGGCAAGCTTCTGGAACTGCATCGTGAGGCACCGGCAGCGCGAATCTCTTGCCGCCAGCGTCGGCGGGGTCTGGTTAAGGTCGCATTAAGAAGTGTGGCCGGGGAGAGGATTGTAAGCGGCTTTCGGTCGCAGAGAAACCTGAAGCAGGGCGTTGCTTCCACGCTGTGTGACGCCCGCCCACGCTACGTGGGTTCACGCCGCGCCGGCTGCCCCGTCTTCCGACCGGTCGACCGGCCGGCCGGACCCATTCAAATCCATTATACCTGCTCAAGCGGAATGCTAATTGTTTTGCCGCAACCGACGTCATCATGTGCCGGCTGGTCTGGAGCCCTCGTTGTCGGGCGTGCCGAAGCCGCAGGAAGGAAACAGTTTCTATGAGCATCACCACGGCCATGACCAGCGTGCCGAAGCCCGCAGCCGACCTGATCGAAGCCTTCCGGGACGCGCCGACCTCGATCATCTCAGACAATCTCGCCCGCCTGCCGGGCGCCGTGGGTCTGCGGCCCTTCCATCGCGGCGGGCGGCTGGTGGGGGTAGCTTTCACCGTGCGGACGCGGCCGGGCGACAATCTGGCGATTCACAAGGCGCTGGAACTGGTTGGGCCCGGCGACGTGATCGTGGTCGACGGCGGCGGCGACGAGACGCGGGCGCTGGTCGGCGAAATCATGAAGACCATCGCCGAATATCGTGGCGCCGCAGGTTATGTGATCGACGGCGCGATCCGCGATGTCGCGGCGTTCGCTGCGTCCGACTTTCCGTGTTTCGCGCGGAGTGCGATCCACCGCGGTCCCTACAAGAGCGGCCCGGGCGAAATCAACGTGCCGGTATCGATCGGCGGTTCGGTGATCTCTCCCGGCGATATCGTGGTCGGCGACGAGGACGGCGTGGTGTCGTTTCCTGCCTCGACCGCAGCCGGCCTGCTGGAGGCGGTCCGCGCCCAGGTCGCGCGCGAGGAGCAGACCCTCGTCTCGATTCGCGAAGGCCGCTATCAGGGCAGTTACGGCAAATCCTGATCGATACGCATTGGAGGATCCATGAGCCAGAAAGACGAATTCCACAATCTGGATAACACGGCCGACGGCCTGTTTCGCGAGCTCGCCGCCGGCGTCACCACGCGCATTTTCTCCGGCGAGCACGCGATGCTGTCGGTGGTGACGCTGGCGCCGCATTCGCAAGGCACCCTGCATCACCACCCTGAGGAGCAATGGGGTGTGCTGCTCGATGGCTCCGCAATCCGTGTCCAGGGCGGGGAGGAAATTCCGGTCAAGAAGGGCGATTTCTGGCGCACGCCCGGCAACGTGCCGCACACAATGCGGGCTGGACCGGAAGGCGCCCGCGTGCTTGACATCTTCAGCCCGCCGCGGCCCGAGTACAAGAAAGCGGGATCCGGCTTCGGCACCTAAAAAACAAGCCTGCGAACAAAACAAAAAAACGCAGGCGGCAATGGGAGGAGAGGTTCAGTGAAGATTACACGACGCAACTTGCTTGCGGCGTCAGCCGCGTTTGCGGTGACGCCGGCGCTGGCGCAAGGCGCCAAGAACATGACGCTGGTGGTGCCGTTTCCGCCGGGAGGATCGACCGACGCGCTGGCGCGGCTATTGCAATCTCATTTGCAAACGAAACTCAGCCGCACCGTGCTGGTGGAGAACAAGTCGGGCGCGGCCGGCTCGCTCGGCGCCATCCAGGTCGCCAAGAGCGCGCCCGACGGCGCGACGTTCCTGGTGACCTTCGATTCGCACGCCGTGATTCCCTCGATCCTGGAAAAGCCGGGAGTGGATGTCGAGAAGGATCTGGTGCCGGTGTTCCTGGTCGGCACCGCGCCTTATGTCGTGGCGGCGAATGCCGAGCGGCCGTACAAGAACTTTGCCGACGTGGTGGCGGCCTGCAAGAAAAATCCCGGCGCGGTGAAATACGCCTCCGTCGGCATCGGTACGCTCGGGCATCTGGCGATGACGGTGCTCGGCAAGAAGGCCGGCGTCGAGATCACGCATGTGCCTTACCGCGGCGGCGGCCCGGCGATGAACGATGTGCTCGGCGGCCATGTCGACATGATCGTGGGATCGGCGGCGCTGATCACGGCGCAGCTCGGCACCAACATGCTGCGGCCGATCCTGCAGATGGGGCGCGAGCGGATGCCCGTGCTCAAGGACACCCAGACCGCGATCGAGGCAGGCTTTCCCGATTTCGAGACACTGGCCTGGTGGGGCATCTTTGCGCCCAAGGACACGCCGGCCGATGTCATCGCCGCCATGGCGAAATCGGTCAAGGAGATTTTGAGCGAGCCGGCGGTGGCGACGCAGTTGCAGGAAACGCAGCAGATGACGCTGCTGCTCGCCGACGGCAAGGCGTTCTCGACATTCTTCGCCAAGCAGGTCGGCATCTGGGGCCAGGTGGTGCGCGAGAATAATATCAAGGCGTAACGCGGCGGGCCGTCCAGTTCTGTGATCAGCCATGAAAAAGGCCCCACAAATGTGGGGCCTTAACCATCAAAGCGTCAAACGCCTCAATTGTAGTCTGAATATTTGAACTGCGGCATCGCCTTGAGCTGCTCCTTGGTGCCGCTCATCACCGCATGATCCGGCGTCCAGTCGTTCGCAGTGGTGGTGCGCGCGGTTGTGGTGGTGGTCGTCGCCGCACCGGTCGTTGTTTCCTTGGTGGTCTCGCGCGTCGTCGTTGCCGGGGCCGTCGAGCTGGTCCGGGCCGGCTCCTCCATGAATTTGAGCTTGTCCATGGACACGGCGATGTCGTGCTCGCCCATGCCGAGGAAGCCGCCGACGCCGATGACCACGGCAGCGACCTTGCCGTTCTTGTCCAGAATCAGCTCGTTGATGTCGCCGAGCTTCTCGTTGGCTTCATTGTAGACGTCGAGGCCCATGAGCTTGGATGCGCGCCAATTGCCCTTGAGCATCATCTTCTCTTGTGTGCCGGCGCTGGTCGCGGCAGGCGCGGCTTTATCCGCCGGCTGGGGCGACTGCGCATAGGCGGGCACGCTGAACACGGCGGCGCTCAACAGAGCCGCAGCTAAAAGTTTCTGCATTTTATCCTCCTCGGAAGTGATCGATGTTCCTAGAACAGGGCGCAAGCGCGAATGTTCCTCGGCACTTTTCCAAGAAGTTTTGGAACAGGCCTTCAAGATGCGGCGCGGCGATACCGGCGGCGAACGCTGGCCGGCAAGACAGGTCGGATGGCCGCGGGCCTTATGTGTCCCGACTCGGAAACACGTTCTGGCAGTCCGCGTTGAAATATCGGCTCATGCCGGGTGGCAACCGGCCACAACGGAGAATGATGAACGCAGTTATTTTGCCGGTTTCTTGCTGCGACACCAACGCATCGGTACGCGCTGACATCTAACCCGTTCCCGGCGTGAGCGCTCCCTTTCATCCGGCGGCTAGCCCAAGAGGGCTGGCCAAGAGGGCTGGCGATGGCAGGTCCGCTTTGCTATGAAGCGTCCCAAGCACCTGCGCTCCAGCAGGTCCGCGGTCCCGTAGCTCAGCCGGATAGAGCGACGGTTTCCTAAACCGTAGGTCGGAAGTTCGAGTCTTCCCGGGATCGCCAGCTATTCCTCGCCTCTCTGGCGATCTGCCTTTTGCTCCATCTGTGCGATTTCTATCGTGACGTGCGCCGCGCGCCCGCTACAATGGTCCAAACGTTGGGGGCGTTTGCATGCTGGCTGTCTGGTACTACACCGAGGGCGATGTGCCGTGTGGTCCCTTGCCGCTCGCCGAACTGCTCCCGCTCCTTTCGCAAATGACCGATCCCCAGCATGTCAAGGTTTGGCGGCACGGCTTCGACGACTGGAAGCCGGCCGGGGAAGTACGCGAGGTTGCTCGGCACCTGCCGGCCGTAGAAGGCGTGACGGAGGTGAAGAGGATCGAGTCTGAGCCGTCCGGCATCGGCGGCTGGCTTGGCCTGCTGGCGCTCGGTCAGGTGATCGGCATCCCACGCCAGCTCATGGCCGTCGGCCAATACCTTCAAGGGATCAGCGCCGATATTTGGACGCGCTTCCCGATCGCGCTGTGGGGCGAGATGGTAATGTACGCCGCGTTGATTGGCCTATCGATCTACACGACCTGGCTCCTGTTCAGTCACTCGCGCCGCTTTCCAGGCTTCTTCCTTGCGCAAATGGTCTGCGTCATCTTCTTTCCGGTCGTGGACCTTTTTTGGGCCGCGACGATCTTCTCGGTCTCGCTCGACCAGCCGATGAGTAAGTTCCTGACTGTCGAGCCCCTCGAGGGCGGCAAAATGGTCGTTACCGCGATCGTTTCGCTGATCTGGATTTCCTACGTGCTGCGCTCCCGGCGGGTGGCAAACACGTTCACGAAGTAAGGAGCCCTCTCCACATGCGCGGGGAGATGCGGACGCATTTGTCGCCCTGGCGAAAGTTAAGCAGCCACGCCCTTATCCAGCAAAGCCTTGAATTCCGCCCGCGCGCGTTGCGCCTCGCGCTTCGCCGTCTCCGACGCTTCGCCAAGCCCGAAATAGCCATGGATCAGACCGAGGCCGTCGTAATAGCTGGTCGGCACGCCCGCGGCCTTGAGTGCTTCCGCATAGGCCTTGCCCTCGTCGCGGAGCGGATCGAACCATGCGGTGCAGACGATGGCGGGCGCAAGGCCGGCGAGATTTTTCTTGCGCAGCGGCGAGACGCGCCAGTCGGTGCCGTGGGTGCTGTCTTCGAGGTAATGGCCGCAAAACCATTCCATGGTGGCGCGGGTGAGGAAATAGCCGTCCGCGTTTTCGGCGCGTGAGGGAAAGCGCGCGTTCTCTTTTGTATCGGCGAAATTTCCGGCGACGTCGGTGACGGGATAGACCAGCAATTGCGCTGCCAGTTTGATGCCGGCGTCGCGGCAGGCGATGGCGGTGGTGGCCGCCAGATTGCCGCCGGCGCTGTCGCCGGCGACGCCGACGCGCGCCGCATCGCCGCCGAATTCGGAGATGCGGGCGATGACGTCCTTGACTGCCGCGAAGGCATCCTCGAACGCGCCGGGAAAACGCACCTCGGGCGGGCGGCGATAATCGACCGAGATCACGACCGCGCCGGTCTCGATCGCGAGCCAGCGCGCCTGCCGGTCATGGGTCTCGAGATCGCCGGCCACCCAGCCGCCGCCATGGAAGAACACGACCGTCGGCGATTTGTCGGCCGAGTTCCGATAGACCCGCGCGGCCAGGAAACCGGCTGCGCCCTTCACCTTGATGTCCTCCGCGCTCATTACCGGCGGCGGCGGAACCGCCGCGCGCGCGGCCGCCAATGCGCGCAGCGCCTCACGCGCGCTCTGCGGCGTCATCGATGTGGGGTCGCGCAACGGCAGCAGCGGGATGATCTGGGCGACGACGGGATCGAGCGGCGGAATCATGGGGCCTCGCAGGGAACGGTAGAGTGCCAGAATAGGTAACGCGCACGGCTGCGGCAATTGCGCTGGACGCTACCCAGACCCGCCGATTTCCCTCAATTGATAATGATTCCCTTTGAGCCGGCGCGTGGCGCGCGTTGCTGGAATCAGGGCGCCGTTTACTTCTGGTTATCCCTAAACAAGCGTGCACGGGGAACGGCCGGGGCTGCCGCTCATTACTCCCACCAGAGGGAGTGTGTGATGGATCAAATCTCCGGAATGGATCGGGCGCTCGACGAAATGCTGGTGCAACTCGGCGGGATGGTGCTGAGGTTGTCCAGCCCGCAGGTGACGCGCACGGCCGAGGAGCGGCACGCGCTGGCGTGCTCGGTCAATCAATATTCGGTTTGCGCGGCGCGCTCCGGCGATCCGCGCGTGCACCAGCTCAAGGCCGAGCTGGAGGAGACGATCAAGCCGCATTTGCGGCTGGTTGCCAGCAGGTAATGCAGCCGTTCGACGGCAGCGGCGTCAATGTGCACAACCACGACCGGGTGAAGACCGGCCGTGGGTAGCGCGCGAATGGCTCAGAGCGTCTTGAGGTATTCGATCAGTGCCTTCCGATCGCCCTCCGACAGCGCCGGCCCGATCACGCCCTTGATTTCCTTGTCCTTGTTGTAGTCCTTCCGGAATTCGTGGCCTCTGTTCGAGTTTCCGCGAATGGAGGTGTCGAACAGGAAACCGTTGGTGATCGGGTCGGTCTTGTAACCGAGCTTCACGGGATCGTATTCGCGACTGCCGAGGTAGAATGTCTTCGGCCGTTTTTCGGGGTCGCCGAGCAGGTCGTCGATGGTCGGCACCGAGCCGTTGTGCAGATAGGGCGGCGTCGCCCAGACCCCGTTCAGCGGACGGACCTTGTAGGCCAGTTCACCGCGAAGTTCGTTCGGCATGTACCCGTCGATGCGTTTCCGCTCCGCTTCGCTGACCGGCGGCTTTCGCTGGTCGAAGCTGTAATTAACGGTCTTCTCGACCAGTTCGCCCAGCGCGAATGCGAAGCTTGGATTCTTGATGCCGAGGTTTTCGGGCACCGCGACCGTGCGGGCCAGCATGTCGGCGGCCTGCGCGTCGTCGGTTCCGATATGCGAGATCGGAACGTTTTCCACCTTGAGAATTGGCTCGCCAGCCTGGTTCTTGGTCCACCAGTCCTTGTTGTTGAAATCGTAGAATTCCGCACTCGTGATCGGTGGCCGGTGGCACTCTTGGCAATGCGTCTTGTAGAGCTTGGCGCCCTCGTCGGCCAGTTTCTGGTCGTAGGCCGGCAGAATGTCGCCCGGCCATTTCGGGGATTTCAGCCCCGAAAATCCATCCTTCGCGTTCGGCGGTTTCTTGCCCTTGATCATCATCTCCATTTCATCGAGTGCGTCGACGTTGACGCTCGATTTGTAGAGACCCTTGGATGGTTCGGTCAGATTGAGTTCGGCTGACACGCCGAGCGATTCGCCGGCGTTGCGCACCATCGGCTGCATGATGGAGCCGTTATACTGAACCCAGTCGAACCACGGCGTGTTCCAGATCCGGGGGTAATGCACTGGCGCGGAGGAGCCGGCATAGTTCTCCGGCTTGTTCAGGTCGATGGAGAACACCTGGTTGCCGATCCGGTTCAGCGCATCCAGTCGGCCGTAACCCTCCAGAATGCTCTGGGAGGCGACGCGCTCTTCCAGATTCTTGACCCGCTTGTACTGGGCGAGAACCTGATCGAGCTGCGTCTTCAGCGTCTCGCGCTCGTCGACGGTGGAGTCCGGCCCCAGAATGCGGTCGGCAAAGCGGCTGAAGCGGCCGGGCCAGATTCGCGTCAGCAGCAGCGAGATGCCCATGCCCTGCTTCATCGCGAACAGATTGGTGAGCGCCGGTCCGCCGTCGATGACGACGGCGGTGCCGTTGTAGGTGAAACTGCCGGTATGGCAGGCTGCGCAGGTCAGGCCGACGCCGTTCATGTCCTTCTTGTCGCGCGGGTTCTTCCACGGCGCCCCGGTCGGGTCCAGCATCGGGGTGCCTTCCGCGAAGCCGATCGGAAGCGCCGTCTTGCCTGATATGATGGTGTCGGCAATGAAGCCGTAGCGATCGAGATAGGCGGGGTCGCTGAACAGACCGGGGTTGGTGAACAAGGGCCAGGGAATCGTCGGCTGCTCCAGCGCCATGAACCATTTGAAGGGAAAGCCGAAGGTCCGCGTTCCCTGATCCTTGTGATAGAACCAGCTCAGCGTTTCCTTATCGATACCCTGGTCGAGCCACACGGTCTTCTTCGGCGTCGGGTGCTCGACGATCTTGACGTGAAGATCCTGCCAGAGCTTGGCGATGTCGTCCTTGAAGGCGGCGTAACCGATACCGATGATCGCCAGCGCGATCACGATTTTTGCAATCCTCTTGCCCCGCATGGCCTGCCCCTTCTCAAAACCGCGCTGCGCGCGCGCAATATTCGTTTGCTGTCAAAAGGCGCCGAAAAAACGAATCACCCTCGGCGTGCGATCAAGTATCATGCCATCCTATAGTGGCATCACAAGCCTGTCCACGAATCCTGCACTTCAGCCTGAAGCAGCATTTTTTGCGACGATCACGGCATATTAAGGCGCGCCCGAAATCCCTTCGATTGATTTCGGAGTGTCGCCTTGAAATATGCCCAGGAATTGCTTGCCAGCTTTTCGGCGCAGACTTGTATGAAAAAGCCGCTTGACTTTGACGTTGCGTCAAACCCGCATATCGCGCTCCTCGAAACAGAGGAGCCCGCCCATGTCCACCCGCCGCAGCTTTCTTCAGTTTTCCCTTGGCGCCCTTGCCATCACCGCCACCGCGGTCATTTCGTCGCATCGCGCCCAAAGCCAGGGCCGTACGTTCAAGGTCGTGACCCGGGACGGCACCGGGCTTTTCGTCAAGGATACCGGAGGCTCGGGCCGCGCTGTCGTGATGACCCACGCCTGGCCGCTGAACGCCGATATCTGGGACTATCAGGCCATGCAGCTTTCAAAGGCCGGCTTACGTGTCATCACCTATGATCGCCGCGGGTTCGGCCGCTCGGACAAGCCCGCCGGCGGCTATGATTTCGATACGTTCGCCGACGATCTCGCCGATGTGATCGAGCAAACCGGCGTACGGGATGCGACGCTCGTCGGCTATTCCATGGGCGGCGGCGAGGTGGTGCGCTATCTCGCGCGCCATCGGGGCCGCCATGTCGCAAAGGCCTGTCTTGTCGGCGCTGCCGCGCATTTTCTGATGAAGAGCGAGAACAATCCGATCGGGATCGACGGCGCGGTGTTCGAAGGCATCAAGCAAGGCGTCCAGGGCGACCGCAAGGCGTATCTGACGGGCTTGCTCCGCGACGTATTCCTCGACGCCAGGCGGCCATCGACCCATAGCGTGACGCAGGAGATGGTCGATTCGACGCTTGCCATGGCGATGCAGGCCAGCGTCGCTGCAACGGCGGCCTGCGTCGACGCCTTCGCGAAAACCGACTTCCGGCCCGAACTCGCTGCCGTGAAGGTGCCGGCGCTGGTGCTGCACGGCACATCGGACATTCCGGTGCCGTTCGCGATCGGCAAGGCAACGGCCGACGGCATCGCCGGATCGAAGCTGATCGAATATCGTGACGCCTCGCACGGCATCGTGCTGACCGAAAGGGACCGTGTGACCCGCGACCTGCAGGCCTTCATCGCGAGCTGAGCTACGCCGATGGATCGCCACCAGATTGGAGCACCCTGATGTTTCGTATCGGTGAGTTCGCCCAGATCGCGCAAGTCTCGGCGAGGCAGTTGCGCTTCTACGACCAGCTTGGGCTGCTGCAGCCGGCCCATATCGATCGTGAGACCGGCTATCGCTACTACAGCATCCGGCAACTGCCGCGGCTGAACAGCATTCTTGCGCTGAAGGAACTCGGCCTGACGCTGGAACAGATCGGCCCGCTGCTGAAGGACAGCATTTCGGCGACGGAGCTTCGCGCCATGCTCACCCTGAAACGGGCGGAGGTGGAGCGCTCGCTGCACGAACAGCAGGCGCAGTTGCGGCATATCGAATCCCGCATCGCGCAAATCGACCGGCATGGCGGGACGGAGGGGTTTGACGTCATCCTCAAATCGGTCGAGCCGGCGCCGTTCCTGTCGCTGCATTGCGCCTACGCCGACATGGACGAGGCCGTCCGCATGATCAGCCTCGTCGCCGAGGACGGCGCGCGGCAGATCAAGCCGGCGCTGCGGGACAAGCTGATCGTGGTCGCCCGCAACGACCGTGATGACGAGAAGCTCGATCTCGAAATCGGCTTTTCATTGACCCGGCCCTCGAACGCCGCCGTCCGCCTCCGTGGCGACTACCTGCTGCGGGCGAGCGAACTGCCGGCAGTGGAGACGATGGCGACCATCGTGCGGCCGGGCACCAACCTGGAGAGCCACACTTCGTTCGGTGCTGTCGGCACCTGGATCGAGGCCAACCATTATCAGATCGCGGGACCATGCCGCGAAGTGTTCCTCGAGCCGATCACCGGTCCACCAGGCTTCGAGGGGGCGCTGGTGGAAATCCAGTTTCCGGTCCGGCAGGTCGCCTAGTTTCGCTTCGCTTTCCCCGAACCACCCATCCCGGGCGCACGTGCGTTCCGGCAACGCGAACCGCTGTGTCGGAACCCGGCCGGCGGTCAAACCGCAACAGGAGTGAACATGCTTACGATCCACGGCGTTCCGCTTTCCGTTCATACCCGCAAGGCCATCGTCACCGCGATCCTGAAGAAGGTCGATTACAGATTTGAGGTGGTGATCCCGGTCATCCCCGGCAATCCGCCGGCCAACTGGAGCACGCTCAGCCCGACGGGGCTCATTCCCGTCTTGCAAGATGGCGACTTCACGCTCGCGGATTCGACCGCCATCTGCCTCTACCTCGACAGGAAGCAGCCCGCGCCGCCGATCTTCCCCGAAGACATCAGGGACTATGGCCGGGTGCTGTGGTTCGATGCCTATGCCGGCGGCACCATCTTCCGGCATGTCGTCCATCCGCTGTTCGTCCAGACGATCGTCGGTCCCAATATCCGCAACGTCCCGACCGACCGGGCTGTGATCGACGACGTTCTGACCAATGTGCAGCCGAAAATCCTCGGCTATCTCGAATCGCAGATCGCGGGCAAATATCTGGTCGGCGACACCATGACACTGGCTGATATCGCCATCGTGTCGAACTTCATTGTCTATCAATATCTGGGCTTTGAAATCGACGCTTCCCGCTATCCGAAGCTTGCCGGATATCTGCGGGAGATCGCGGCGACCGCCGTGTTCCAGCGGGCGCTGGCGGACGAAAGACCGTTCGTCGACCAGATGGGGCTGAAGCGGGGCTTTCTTTCGGCGGCATGAGGTTTAAGAGTACGGCAACGCCGGCCGCGGCTGCTTGGGCCGCGGGCGGCTTGTTGCCTTTTTCGATGATAGAGTCTCGATTATGCAGTTGAACATCGGTCACATCACATGACGGCAGCCGAGGCGCAATCGCTCCGGATTGAGGTGGGCTCCGATCAGGCGGTTTCCGCGCTGCTGATCGAGCCATCGCAATGCCGCGCCTGTTACGTGTTCGCGCACGGGGCCGGGGCGGGCATGGCTCATGCGTCGATGGCAACGGTTGCCGCGGGCCTCGGCGAGCGTGGCATTGCGACGCTGCGCTATCAGTTCCCCTATATGGAGAAAGGCGGCAAGCGGCCGGATCCGCCGGCGGTTGCGCACGCCGCGGTGCGCGCGGCGGTGGCGGAAGCCGGGCGGCGCCTTCCCGCGCTGCCGCTGATTGCGGGCGGCCGATCGTTCGGCGGG
>NZ_LLXZ01000014.1 GCF_001440395.1 Bradyrhizobium jicamae
GGCTGGCGGCCGGCGTTCGGAATCCTGATTGCGGTTTCCGCCATCGTCTTCCTGCTGAGCTTCCGTCTCAAGCGCGACTACGGCCGCCCGGACGTTCAGATCGATATGGTCGGTGTCGTGCTGGCCGCGGCGGCGATCGTGCTCATCAGTTTCGGCTTCAACAATCTCAACAGGTGGGGCGTTGCGCTGGCGACCGCCAATGCGCCGTTCAATCTGCTCGGCCTTTCGCCGGCGCCTGTTCTGATCGTTCTCGGCGTCGTGCTCGGACAAGCTTTCCTGATGTGGACGCACCGGCGACAGGCGGCGGGAAAAACGCCGCTGTTGGCGCTCGAGGTGATCGACTCGCAGGAGGAGCGCTCGGCGGTCTACGCGCTGTTTGCAGTGGTGGCGCTGGAGGCCGCGCTGAATTTCTCGGTGCCGCTTTATATTCAGATCGTCCAGGGCCGCACGCCGCTGGCGACCGCGATCGCGATGATGCCGTTCAACCTGACGGTATTTTTCACCGCCATGCTGGTCGTCAATCTCTATGAGCGGCTGACGCCGCGGCAGATCGGCCGCTACGGCTTCGTGGCCTGCACCATCGGTCTGGTGTGGCTCGCCTTCGTCGTGCGCAACGACTGGAGTGAGGTTCCCGTGCTGTTTGGCCTCATTCTGTTCGGCATCGGTCAGGGCGCGCTGGTGACGTTGCTGTTCAACGTGCTGGTCACGGCTTCGCCCAAGGAACTGGCGGGTGACGTCGGGTCGCTGCGGGGTACCACGCAAAATCTGGCCAGCGCAGTCGGAACGGCACTGTCTGGTGCGCTTCTGGTCGGCCTGCTGAGCACGATCGTGCTGAGCCAGATCGCTGCGAACCCGGTGCTGCCAAAGGAGATCCAGAGCCAGGTCGATCTCGACAACGTCAACTTCGTCAGCAACGACCGGCTGCGTAGCGTGATGGAAGGCACGACCGCCACGCCGCAGCAGGTCGAGGAGGCCGTGCGTGTGAATACCGAGGCACGGCTGCGCGCGCTGAAGATCGGACTTTTGATCATGGCCGGTCTTGCGCTGCTGGCGATCATCCCGGCGGGCCGGCTGCCGAACTACTTGCCAGGCGAGATTCCGAGCGATGCGCCCGGCAACCGGTTGAGGTCGGGCTGATCAGCACGAGCATGCGAGGAACGGGGCGTCCCAAGAAGGAGAACAACAATGGATGCAATCGACCGTCGCACTGCGCTCTGGACCTTGATGGGTGGTGTCGTTGCCGCCGGCTTGGGCCCAAGCCTGCTACCTGATGTAGCCGAGGCGGCGCCGCTCGCGGTGCAGAAAGATCCTGGAAAGGACGCCGGAGATTTCAAGCTGGAGGCTCAAGGCCCTGGCATGGGGCCGCCTGGATCGCCGGCTGGACCGTCGCCTGGACGGCCACCGGGAAGACCGCCTGGACGGCCACCGGGACGACCGCCGGGACGGCCGTCGCGTCCTCCTCCCCATCGCCGTCATCGGCGTCGCCGCCGCTGGGTCTGCTGGTGGCATCGCGGCCGTCGTCGGTGCGGCTGGCGATGGGTATAGCGTGAGACCTGAAGCGAGGAAAATGACATGACGACATATGACGGCAGTTCGCGAACAGGCGTCGGCAGTCTGCCGGCGCCGCCGTTCTGGATCTGTGTGCTGCTCGGGCTCGCGTTGATCGTGGCGGGCTTCCTGGTTCTCGGTGACGTCATGCTCGTCACCGTCATCAGCACCATCTTCATCGGCTGGGTCGCCATCATCGCCGGCGCTTTCGAGATCGTCCATGCGTTCTGGACCAAGGGCTGGGGCGGGTTCGTATGGCAGATCCTGCTCGGCATCCTCTACATCGCCTTCGGCGTCGTGCTGATCGGCCAGCCGGTCGCCGGCGCCCTGATCCTCACCTACGTTCTCGGCCTGGTGTTGGCGGTTTCCGGTTTCGTCCGCATCCTGATCGGCGTCAGCCGCTGGCAGGACCCGGGCTGGGTCATGCTGCTGTCCGGCGTATTCGGCATCGTGGCCGGTTTCATCATTCTCACGGGATTTCCCACGACCGGGTTGTGGGTGCTCGGCTTCCTGCTTGGCGTCGACCTGATCTCCCACGGGATCGGATGGCTCGCTTACGCATGGCAGCCTACCGCCCGCAGCGCATAGTTCCTCCCTGCCACTCGAGCAAGATGGCCTTTCTTCGAATCGTCATCTTGCTCGTTCTTTTCTTTTTCAGCATGATCTCCAGCTAAAATCCCTCGCTCTTCGCGGCGGATGTTTCGGCCGTTGCTGAACCGCGCGATATCAGGACGGAGGTGTTACGTGTCCTTTAGGGAATGGCGCCGAGTCGACAAAATCCTGGGAGTCGTTGCATCGACGGCCTTGAGCCTCGCGGCGCCCTTCTGGCCCGCGCATGCCCAGCAGGGCGGGGCCGTGCTGTTTCAGAACGTCCGTATCTTTGACGGGAAGAGCGAAACGCTTTCGGCGTCCTCCAACGTTCTGGTGAAGGGCAACAAGATCGAAAAGATCGCTCCGGCTGCGATCGCAACGGACGCGCAGACCGTTGTCGTTGACGGCGGCGGACGGGTGCTGATGCCCGGCCTGATCGACGTGCATTGGCATGCGATGCTGATCCGTCCCACGCCGGCGTCCGCCATAGGGGGGGACGTCGGCTACAACAATCTCCTTGCGGCTGCGGAAGCGACGGATACGCTGATGCGAGGCTTCACCACGGTTCGCGACGTGGGCGGGCCGGCCTTTGGGCTCAAGCAAGCCATTGATGACGGCCTCGTCACCGGCCCGCGCATCTACCCGTCCGGCGCCATGATCACGGTCACCAGCGGCCATGGCGACTTCCGGCAGCTTTCCGAATTGCCACGAACGATCGGCGGCATGCTCACCCGCATGGAGCAGATCGGCGGCGCCATGGTTGCGGACAGTCCCGATGAAGTGCGCGTGCGCGTGCGCGAGCAGCTCATGCAGGGCGCGTCCCAGATCAAGTTGACGGCGGGCGGCGGGGTGTCATCGCCCTTCAGTCCGATCGACGCTGTCACCTTCACCGAGCCTGAACTGCGCGCCGCGGTCGAAGCGGCCGAGAATTGGGGCACATACGTCGTCGCGCATGCCTTTACGTCGGCTGCGATCCAACGATCTATTGCCGCCGGCGTGAAGTGTATCGAGCACGGCTTCCTGATGGACGATGCAACCGCCAGGCTGATCGGCGAGAAGGGCGTTTGGCTGAGCCTGCAGCCGCTCCCCGAGGAGATGAGGCAAAACCTTCGCGAGGGTTCAGTCGAGCGAGCGAAAGCCGATGAGGTCTGGCCGGGCATCGGCAGGACATACGAGCTTGCGAAGAAGTACAAGCTGAAGACGGCGTGGGGCACCGATGTCCTGTTCTCCGCCGCGCTGGCCCAGCGCCAGGGGGCCATTCTGGCCTCGCTTGTCCGCTGGTACACCCCCGCCCAGGCGCTCGCGATGGCGACCGGGACGAATGGCGAATTGCTGGCGCTATCCGGCAAGCGCAATCCCTATCCGGGCAAGCTCGGCGTGATCGAAGGGGGCGCGCTGGCTGACCTGCTGCTGGTGGATGGCAATCCGATCGAGAACATCAAGCTGATCGAGGATCCCGCCAAGAATTTCCTCGTCATCATGAAAGACGGGAAAATTCACAAGAACCTCGTTGTCGGCAGCAAGCTGAACTAGAGGCGTGGACTCACGAACCGAGATTCGTGAGCGCAGCTCGATCGATGTCCGCTAACCGACGTTTTGCGGACTCGAGCCGGACTGCGCGCGAAGTCTGTAAAGCCCAAAAGCGGAAGTAAACCTGCTCCTTTGGCTGCGCTGATAGTGATACACTCTTCGACGAGTTGCCAATGAGACGTGCCGAGTTCTGTAGCTAAGCGCAGCACCAGTGCGTTCGGCAGGCAAGCACTACTCATTCATTGATATTGGATTCGAGGGTGCGATTTCGCTTCCTCTATTCTTCGCCAGTTTCGGAGCCAGTCAGCCGAGTCTAACGCTTGGCTCCATTGCACGGAGGGATTGATGATCGAGCAATTCAAACGCCGCGATTTTCTGACGGGTTGTGCGGCCATCGGCGGGGCTGTCGCGGCCGGCAGCTTCTCCTGCATCGAATTCGCCAAAGCAGCTGCGATCGACGTTCCCATGGTGGATAAACTGTCGATCCGGGTGCTGATCGACGGAAGCCAGAATATCTTCGAGCGGCCGGGCAAGGTGGGAAACGTCTCGATCGAACCGGCACCACGGCAGCAGGACTATCGTCGCGCGCTACACAATCAATGGGGTTTGTCTCTGTACCTGCAGTCCCAACGCGGCAATGAGCAGCGCACTATCATGCTCGACTTCGGCTATACGCCGGAAGCTCTGCTAAACAATATCGAACTGATCGGCGCTGATCCCAGCAAGATCAATGCATTGGTCGTGAGCCATGGCCACTTCGATCACTACGGCGGCCTCATCGGCTTCCTGCAGAAATACCGCAGCGCGTTGCCCGCCGATGTGAAACTCTATGCCGGCGGGGAGGACAACTTCTGCCAGCGTTATAGCGGCGCACCCGGCGCACTGACCGAATTTGGCGCGCTCGATCGCCGCGAGCTGGTTGCAAACAAGGTCTCAGTCGTTCTGGCGGAAAATCCGACGGTTGTCGCCGACCACGCTTTCACGACGGGTAAAATCAAGAGGACGGGCATCGAAAGAGTGTTGCCGAATACGCACGTTGGATTTGCTGTGAAGGATGGTCTCGGTTGTAACGCGAGCCACTACCTGCCGGCGGAGATGGTAGGTAAGATCGTTCCGGACGAGCACATCCACGAGCACGCCACCTGTTTCAATGTGAAAGACCGCGGGCTCGTGGTGATCAGCTCCTGCGGTCACGTCGGCATCGTCAATTCGGTCCGGCAGGCACAGGAAGTTTCCGGCGTGCAGAAGATACATGCTATCGTCGGTGGCTTTCATCTCGGGCCGGCACCCGAGGACTATCTCAATCAAGTTGTCGCCGAGATCAAAAAGCTCGAACCGGACGTGATTATTCCGATGCATTGTAGCGGCGACAACTTCGCTCGCGCCGTGCGCGCGCAGCTGCCGGACAGACTGCTAGTTTCGACAACCGGTGTCCGGATGACCATGGGCGCATGATAAAGAGTCAGGTGCTTGTCGCCTCGGTCCTAGCCGCGGTGCTGCTCGGTGCGGTGCCCGTGACGCATGCGCAGAGCGAACGCAGCGCCGGCGAACTGATGGACGCTGTGATGTTTGGCAAGGAGCCGATCGGTGGCCCCTTCACTCTCGTCGATCACACCGGCAAGCCTCGTACGGACGCGGATTTCCGTGGCCAGCTAATGCTCGTCTATTTCGGGTTCAGCTTCTGTCCGGACGTCTGCCCGACCGATCTGATGGCGATCGGGCAGGCCGTCGACAAACTTGGCCCCGGCGGCGACGCAGTGCAGCCGTTATTCGTCACTCTCGATCCCGACCGGGATACGCCTGCGCATCTCGCCGACTACGTGCCGTTCTTTCACTCGCGCCTGCTCGGCCTAACGGGCGATGCTGCGCAGATTCGCGACGCCGCGCGCTTGTATCGGGTCTTCCACGCCAAGGTCGCAATCGAGGGCGCCGCAGAATACACTGTCGATCATTCAGGTTTCATCTATCTGATGGATCGCGACGGCAAGTATCTCGGGTTCTTCCCGCCGGGCACCCCTCCGGATCGGATGGTCGCGGTCATCAAACCTCATCTCTCAGCCAAACGCTAAAGGCTACCGCCGTGACCCCTCTTGTCTAGCCCCCAAGGTCCGCTTCGGGTCATTCGCGTCGTCTTGCCAATTCTACGAGTGTCCGCTATCCGGCGCTTTTGCGGACTCAAGCAGCCGTCGCTTGACGTCCCGCCATGTTCCGAGCAGGCGCGGCGGCATGACAGCGTATCGGCTTCGGGGCCCGGTCAGTGATGCCTTTGCAAAGCTCAGCGCATGCTGCCGCGCCGGCAGGCGGCAAGAAAGAACGGAACGCTGCGTGCCACGTGCGCGTCGATCTCTGCGTCCAGCGTCTTGAGGTCCACCTCGAACAACGCCCGGAACAGCATCGGCACGGCGATGAGATCAAGGAAAAAACGTGCAGTCGTTGCCAGCTGCTTCGGGGCAAAAGCGGGCAGCGACCGAAGCTCGTCGGATTTCGTCAACTCGCCCAGCAACCGGACCCCGAGTTCTGTGCTGAGATCACGCGCCGTCCGGCCGACCGTGCTCGCCAGATCAGGGAAGCGGCGCGATTCCGCGATTGCCAGCCGCATCAGTGCAATCCTCTCGCTGTCCAAACCCCAGTGCAGCAAGGTGCTCGCGGCACTTATGAGGCGCGCCTCGATCGTTGCGCCGGTTGGCACCGTGGCCCTGAACTCTGCGATGCGAGATAGGATGTCCCGCGTTACCACCGCAGTGAACAGCGCCCGCTTGTCGCGGAAGCGGGCATAGATCGTCGGCTTACCTGCACGTGCAACGTCGGCGATCTCGTCGATGCTCGCGCCTTCAAATCCGCGCTCGAGAAACACCTTTCGCGCCGCATCGAGAATGCGGGTATCAACCTCGCCGGCAAGCTCCTTCGGTGGGCGGCCAAAGCGCACTTTGGCGCGCTTGGGCGCCGGCTTCCTCTTCAGCAACCTGCTGGTTTTCATCGCGACCCGACCGTGCTTCGATCCCCGCTGAGCATCAGATATGCACGCAACTGTGATGTTCAAAGAGAACGAAACGGTTTCGTTCCTATTGAGGAAACTCTTTGCCTGATTACCTGCAAATCGAAACGGGGCAGTTTCTTTTCTCGGTGTCGCTGAGGCGTCGCCTAGCAGCAGGAGCGGCCGCATGTCCGAACACGATGTATTGGAACGGGACGGACGGCTGCTTCATGGCGTCGACAGCCCGCGATCTGTCCCGGACCTCCGCCAGCCCAGCGTCGAGTTCGACCAGCAGGAAGTCACTGCGCGGGCTCGTTTCCCTCACGAAGAGCCGGCTGCCAGAGCGCCTGGCTCAGCCGATCCGCCGGAAGCAGTTCAGCCGCAGGTGAAAGAGCACAGGGCCGGCTTGCTGCGTCGCCGCCCGGTTGTCTCCGCGATCGGGGCTGTGCTCCTCGCCTCCGCGATCGCCGGTGGCTACCTCTACATGGACTACGCAAATCATTTCGAATCCACCGATGATGCCTTCGTCGCCGCGCGGCAGTTTTCGATTGCGCCGAAAGTCACAGGCTACATCACCGCCGTCCCCGTCACCGACAATCAGCATGTCAAAGCCGGAGACGTGATCGCCCGCATCGATGACCGCGACTTTCGCACCGCGCTCGAGCAGGAGCAAGCGCAGGTCGCCGCGGCGCAAGCCAGCATCGAGAATATCGACGCGCAGCTCGATGTGCAGCAGGCACAGATCGGCGCCAACCAGGCGCAGGTGGATCAGGCACAGGCGGCACTGGTGTTCGCGCAGCAGCAGGCGGCGCGCTTCCAACACCTGGAGCAAACAGGCTATGGCACGGTTCAGAACGCCCAGCAGTTCACCTCGCAACTGCATCAGCAGCAGGCGGCACTTCTGAGCGCGCAGGCAACCCTCAAGCTGGCGAATCGGCAGGTCGAGGCGCTGAAGGCGCAGCGCAAGAGCGCTGGTGCGAACCTCGCGCAGGCCCAGGCCCAGCGCGACCAGGCGCAACTCAATCTGTCCTACACGACGGTGACGGCGGCCCAGCCGGGGCGCATCGTCAACCTCGGCGCCGCAGCCGGTCAATTCGCACAGCCTGGCAACAGCCTGGCGATGTTTGTGCCGGATCAGCTCTGGGTGACGGCGAACTTCAAGGAGAATCAGCTCGACCATATGCGGCCGGGCGATCCGGTAACGCTCGCGATCGACGCCTATCCGGAACGCAAGGTCCACGGCCATGTCGCGAGCGTCCAGCCCGGGTCGGGCACCGCGTTCTCGCTGCTGCCGGCGCAGAATGCCACCGGCAACTTCGTCAAGATTGTCCAGCGCGTGCCGGTCAAGATCGACATGGACGATCCGCCAACCGACGTCGCGCTCGGTCCGGGCATGTCGGTAGTCCCCACCGCGCGGATTGATCCGAGGCCGTCCCTCTATGAGCGACTGAGGAGCGACCTGTGAGCTCCGCTGCGATCCGAGCCGAGCTTCCCGCATCCGCGAGCGGCGGCGTGGCCAATCCGTGGATGATCGCTATCCTGGTCGCGCTCGCAAGCTTCATGGAGGTGCTCGACACCACCATCGCCAACGTTGCGCTGCCCTATATTGCAGGCGGCATGGGGGTGAGCCAGGACGAGGCGTCCTGGGTCGTCACCACCTATCTCGTCTCCAATGCCATCATCCTGACGGCCTCCAGTTTTCTGGCCCGGACGCTGGGCCGCAAAACGTTCTTCTTGATCTGCCTCGGAGCATTCACGCTCAGTTCGCTGCTGTGCGGCTTTGCTCCGAATCTGAATGCGCTGCTGTTGTGCCGCATCCTGCAGGGCTTCGGCGGTGGGGGCATGGTGCCGGTCGCGCAGTCGATCTTGGCCGATTCGTTTCCGCCGGCGAAGCGCGGTCAGGCTTTTGCAGTGTTCGGCGTCGCCGTGGTTGTGGCCCCGGTGGTGGGGCCGACGCTCGGCGGCTGGCTGTCCGACAATATCTCCTGGCACTGGTGTTTCCTGATCAACGTGCCGGTCGGCGTGATCGCGGTGGCGTTGATCTGGCTGCTTCTGCAGGAGTCCCCAACCGCGCGTGCGGAAGCACGGCAGCAGCAGCAAGGAGCCGGATTCGATGTGGTCGGCTTCGCGTTGGTCGCGACCTTCCTGGGTGCGCTGGAGGTCGTGCTGGACCGTGGCCTGGAGGACGACTGGTTCGGCTCGCGCTTCATCGTGACGTTCACGGCCATCTGCATCCTGGCGTTTGTGCTGATGATTCCATGGGAGTTGAGCCGCCGCCATCCGATCATCGACCTGCACATGGTAGCAACCCGCCAGTTCGGCGCATGCTTCCTGGTCATGCTGGCGACCGGTGCGATCCTGCTCGCGACCACGCAATTCCTGCCGCAACTGGTGCAGCAGGATTTCGGCTACACCGCCACTTGGGCAGGCCTCGTGCTCTCGCCGGGCGGAGTGGTCACCATGATGATGATGTTCGTGGTCGGTCGTCTGGCCGCCAAGGTGCAGCCCAGATATTTGATCGCCGCCGGCGCTGTGATCTGCGCCCTTTCCATGTACGCCATGACCAACGTTTACGCCGATCTCGGCTTCTGGTTTATGGCGCGCTCGCGCATGCTGCTCGGCGTCGGCCTGCCGCTGATTTTCGTGCCGATCATGGCTGCATCCTATGACGGCATTCAACCATCCAAGACCGACCAGGCTTCCGCCCTGATCAACGCGGCCCGGAACACCGGAGGCTCGATCGGTGTCTCGATCGTCTCCAACGTGTTGATGCACCGCGAGCAGTTCCACCAGAGCCGGCTGGTCGAACAGGTGATCCCGTCCAGCCCGCAGTATCAGGATACATTGCAGCAGATCACGAACTTCTTCGCCGGCCACGGCAGCTCATTGGCCCAAGCGCATGATCAGGCGATCCAGTGGATCGGACAGCAGGTGCAGGCACAGGCGTCGTTCCTCGCCTACATGGATGCCTTCTGGGTCTTGATGCTGATCTCGCTTGCGGCCGTGCCACTCGCCATGATGCTGCGGACGACCAAGCTTGGTGCAACTGTTCACGTGGGCCATTGAGAATCGTGCCATCGGGCATAGAGCTGATAAAGCCGTCCATGTCGACGTCGTGTTAGCGTAGTGAAACCCGGTGCGACGGGAACGACACCCTACGACCGATTGACCGCCGCCACCTTCAGGTGGAACGGTAGCATCGTCACCGACATCGGCAATTGCCCGATGCTTTCGCCGTCGACATCGGCGCGGATCATGTCATCGCTGTCGATGGTGATCCGGCTCGCGTGGCGCCGCGAGACCTTTGCGTGCTCCAGATAGCTGCCGTCGGCGAGGTTCGGGACGATCCTGGTCAGGCTCTCCCAGCGCCCCATGTCGCCGACCATGATCAGGTCGAGCTTGCGGTCGGCCGGGTCGGCGCCCGGCGCCAGCATCAGGCCTTCGCCGGCGCCGTCGAAACTGCACAGCATCAATGACCACATCGGCACGTGCTGTTCGGCCTCGTCGTCGATCTGGATGCGATAGGGGCGCGGGCTGTAGGTCAGCGACGTGAACGCGGTCATCAGCACATAGCTGATCGGACCCAATCGCTTCAGCAGCGGCACGCGTTGGGCGCGCCATGAAATCGTGGCGGCAGCGCCGACGATGGCAAGCACGAAGCCGTAGCGTGTGACCTGACCGCCCGCATAGCCCTTGGCGTCGGCGCGGAACACATCGATGTCGCGCGTATGCCCCATGGCGATGGCCTTGCTGGCCTCGGTGAGCGAAAGCTGGCCGAAGGAGCGGGAGAGTTCATTCGAGGTGCCGCCGGGCAGTTGCGCCAGCACCAGGTCTGATGCAATCGGACGATCGTCCGCGATCACGCCGTTCATCATCTCGCTGAAGGTGCCGTCGCCACCGACCGAGACCAGGCGGCGATAGCCGGCATCAACCGCTTCCCGCGCCAGATGGGTGGCGTGATTGGGCGCGCGCGTCATCGCAACGTGCGCGGAGGCAAGCGGGCCAAGATGTTTTTCGAGTTCAGCGCAAATCTGCGGCCAGCGCTTGCCGCAGTTGCCCTTGTTCGCCATCGGATTGACGATGATCTTGGTCTGCACGGCCGTCTCCGCAAACAGGCGATCGCGCCAGCTTGATCTCGGCGGAGAAGCGAATCAACCGGAAAGCGAACTATTCGCATGTGCAACAAATGCTGCAGGTGCGTTAGAAAGGAGGGCGCGCTTCACACGACAGCGCCGTTCTTATGAGAAGAACGCGATCTTCTCGGCCTGGCTCATGCGCCGGATCGGCGCCAGCGGATCGTTGGCTGCCGTGGCCGGCTTTTTCAGCACGCCGCTCGCGATGAGGGTCGAGCCGAGTGAGACTTCCATCGTCGGCGCAGGCGCCGGTGCGGCAGCGGGCGGTGGGGGAGGCTGAACCGCCCGGTGTACCGGCGGCGGCGCCGGCGCGGCGACCGGCTGGGGGGCCTCAGTGACGGCCTTGG
>NZ_LLXZ01000015.1 GCF_001440395.1 Bradyrhizobium jicamae
GCAGACGTGAAGAAAACCCTTGCCAACCAGGAGCCGTCCACACATGGCCCATAGCGTCGTCGTTTCGTTGCTCTGCAGCGGCATGTTGGCTATCGGCGGACTCTGCTGCGGCGTCAGCCCATCAAATTGATGAGTTCAAGGACTGGATACATCGGCCGCGTCTGCTCCAGGGGGCACGAAGCTTGACAGCGTCTAAGGCTTCGCCGGCGCCGGTGGCCCATGCGGCTCGCTCACGGCTGCCGTCTCCTCCACCTTCTCACGATCTCCCGCCAGCACGCGCTGCACGGTGACGAAGAACACCGGCACCATCAGCAGCGCCAGGATCACGACCGCGATCATGCCGCCCATGACGCTGGTCCCGAGCGCCTGCTGGCTGGCGCCGCCGGCGCCGGTGGCGATGGCCATCGGCAAGACGCCGCAGACGAAGGCGAGGCCGGTCATCAGGATCGGGCGGAAGCGCAGCGAGCACGCCTCGATCGTCGCCTCGACCAGGGGCTTGCCCTGCGCGCGCAGATCCTTGGCGAATTCGATGATGAGGATGGCGTCTTTCGCCGCGAGGCCGATGATGGTGATCAGGCCGACGGTGAAATAGACGTCGTTCGGCAGGCCACGCATCATGGCGGCAATCACCGCGCCGCAGATGCCGAGCGGCACCGTGAGCAGAACCGCGAGCGGAATGGTCCAGCTTTCATAGAGCGCGGCGAGCAGCAGGAACACCACCAGCACCGAGAGGCCAAGCAGGAACGGCGCCTGCGAGCCCGACAGCTTTTCCTGCAATGACTGCCCGGTCCATTCGAAACCGAAGCCGCGCGGCAGCCTGCCCGCGAGCCGCTCCATCTCCGCGATGGCATCGCCGGACGTGAAGCCAGGCTTGGCTTCGCCGGAGATGCGTACGGCGGGATAGTAGTTGAAGCCCGCTATCTGCGTCGGCCCCTTCGACCACTGCACCGTGGCGAAAGCGGAGAACGGCACCAGCTGGCCGCGGCTGTTCTTGACGTTGTAATTGAGGATGTCGTCGGCGTTCATGCGGCTGGTGCGATCGGCCTGCACGATGACGCGCTGCATCCGCCCGCGGTTCGGGAAGTCGTTGATGTAGTTCGAGCCGAGATTGGTCGAGATCGTCTGGTTGATGTCCTCGAAAGTGACGCCGAACGCGCCGGCCTTTTCGCGGTCGATCATCAGATTGACCTGCGGCGCCGGCGGCAGGCCCTCGACATAGACCTTCTGCAGCACGCGGCTGGCATTGGCTTCCGAGATCAGCCGATCGGCGGCGGCGACCAGCGCCGGATAGCCCTTCTGCCCGCGGTCCTGGAGGCGGAACGAGAAGCCCGAGGAATTGCCGAGATTGTCGATCGGCGGCGGCTGCAACGCCGAGATCTTGGCGTCGCGGATCGACGACAAATCGCGATTGATGTCGGCGACGATGGCGGCGGCGGAATCCTTCTTGCCACGCTCCGACCAGTCCTTCAGCGAGATGAAGGCCTGCGCGGTGTTCATGCCCTGGCCGAGGAAGCTGAAGCCAGTCAGGAACGTGACGTCCTCGACGCCGGCGCGCTCGCGCAGGTATTTCTCGACCTGCTCGACCGCCGCTTCCGTGCGGGCATAGGAGGAGTCCGAAGGCGTCTGCACGTCGGTGGTGATAAAGCCCTGGTCGTCGACCGGCAGGAAGCCGCCGGGCAGCCGGACGAAGGCCCAGCCGAGCCCGATCAGCAGCGCGGCGTAGATCAGCATCAGCCGCCCGGTGCGCTTCAGCGAGCCCTTCACCGTGCGCGTATAGCCGCCGCGGCTGCTCTCCAGCACGCGGTTGAACCAGCCGAACACGCCCTTGCGGGCATGGCCGTGACCGGCCTCGACCGGCTTCAGCAGCGTCGCGCACAAAGCCGGCGTCAGCGACAGCGCCAGCAGCGCCGAGAACGCAATGGCGGAAACCATGGTGACCGAGAACTGGCGATAGATGATGCCGACCGAACCCGGGAAGAACGCCATCGGCACGAACACGGCCATCAGCACCAGCGTGATGCCGATGATGGCGCTCGTGATCTGCGACATCGCCTTGCGGGTTGCTTCCTTCGGCGGCAGGCCCTCCTCCGCCATGATGCGCTCGACGTTCTCGACCACGACGATGGCGTCGTCGACGAGGATGCCGACCGCCAGCACCATGCCGAACATGGTCAGCATGTTGATGGAATAGCCGGCTGCCATCAGCATCGCGCAGGTGCCGAGCAGGGCCACCGGCACCACGATGGTCGGGATGATGGTGTAGCGGATGTTCTGCAGGAACAGGAACATCACGATGAAGACCAGCACCACCGCTTCGATCAGCGTCATCAGCACCTTGTTGATCGAGGCCTTGACGACGGGCGTGATGTTGTAGGGAATTTCATAGCCGATATTGGCCGGAAAGAACTTGGACAGTTCCTTCATCTTGGCTTCGACGGCGCTGGCGGTGGCGAGCGCGTTGCCGGTCGGCGACAGCAGCACCGAGAGACCCGCGGTCGGCTTGCCGTTCAGCCGCGTGTTGAACTGGTAACTCAAACCGCCGATCTCGATGCGCGCGACGTCGCGCAGCCGCACCGTCGATCCGTCCGCATTGGCGCGCAGCGTAATCGCGCCGAATTCGTCCGGCGACGAAAGCTGGCCCTTGACCAGCACCAGCGCGGAAATCTTCTGTTCCGGCGTGCTCGGCTCGGCGCCGACGCTGCCCGAGGCCACCTGTGCGTTCTGCGCTGAGATCGCCTTGTTGACGTCATCAGCAGTGAGGCCGTAGCCGACGAGCTTTGCCGGATCGATCCAGATTCGCAGCGAACGTTCGGTGGAATAGAGCGTGGCGCGGCCGACGCCGGGAATGCGCCTGATTTCGCCGAGCACGTTGCGGATCATGAAATCGCCGAGGCCGATTTCGTCGAGCGAGCCGTCGGTCGAGTTCAGCGTGATGATCTGCAGCACAGCCGAGGACGCTTCCTCGACCAGGATGCCCTGCTGGATCACGGCACGGGGAAGCCGCGCCTCGACGCGCTTGAGGCGGTTCTGCACTTCGACCGAGGCAGCACCCGTCTCCGTGCCGGGCACGAAGTTGGCGATGATTTCGACCTGCCCGAGCGAGTCCGAGGTGGATTCGAAATTGAGGATGCCGGAGGCGCCGTTGAGCTCCTCCTCGATCAGCCGGGTGACGCTGTTGTAGAGGTTTTCAGGCGACGCGCCGGGATAGCTGGTCGAGATCGAGATCGAGGGCGGCGCAATGATCGGATATTGCGCGACCGCCAGCAGCGGGATCGAGATCGCGCCAACCAGACAGATGAAAAGCGCGACGACCCAGGCGAAGATTGGCCTGTCAATGAAGAAACTAGGCATCTATCGATCTCAGCGTGACGTGTGCGTCGCCAGTGAGCCCGATACTGCACCAACCGAGGCATCCGCATCGATCCACGACGTCGCCTTGACCTTGTCGCCCGGCACGAACTTCTGGAACCCGTCGACGATGACGCGGTCGCCATCCTTCAGGCCCTCACTGATCAGCCAGACACCGTCCTGTGCCGGGCCGGTGCGAACCGGCTGTGCCGCCACGCGGCCGTCATCCTTGACCACGAAGACCTCGCTGCCGCCGCCGGCATCGCGCTGGATCGCCTGCTGCGGCACGGCGATGGCGTCGGAATCGATACCCTGCTCGATCAGCACACGGACATACATGCCCGGCAGCAATTCGCGATTTGGATTCGGAAACTGTCCGCGCAGCGTGACCTGCCCGGTATAGGCATCCACCTTGGCTTCGGAAAACAGCAGTTTGCCGGCGATCGGATAGACGGTTCCGTCGTCGAGCACGAGGCGGACCTTGGCCACGTCGGGCGCGATACGGTCGAGATCGCCGGCTTCGAGCGCGCGGCGCAGCTTGTTCATCTCCGAGACCGACTGGGTGAAGTCGGCGTAGATCGGATCGAGTTGCTGGATCGTGGCGAGACTGGTGGTCTCGTTCTGCACCACCAGCGCGCCTTCACTCACCAGGGCCGCGCCGACGACGCCGCTGATCGGCGCGCGGATCGTCGCGTAGTCCAGATTGAGCTTGGCACGCGCGACTTCGGCCCGGCGGCTGCCGACCTCGGCCTCCGCCTGACGCTGGGCCGCGATGGCCTTTTCATTCTCGGCCTCGGGCGCCGCGCGCTGGCTCGTCAGCGTGGCAATTCGCTTCGCATGTTGCGCGGCCAGATCGAACGCGGCATCGGCCTTGTCGAGCGCCGCCTCGCTCGCCTGCAATTCGACTTCGAACGGCTTGGGATCGATGCGATAGAGCGGATCTCCGGCCTTCACCTCGGTGCCCTGCTGGAACAGGCGCTCGACCACGATGCCGGAGACGCGCGCACGCACTTCGGAGACGCGGGTCGGCGCGATGCGGCCAGGCAATTCGCGGATGATGGCCCGCGACTGCGGGCGCACGGTAAAGGTTCCCACTTCAGGCTCGACTGCAGCTACCGGTGCCGCCGCGATGGCGGTCGGCTCCTTGCAGCCAGCCAATAGCGGCGTCATCGCAGCCAACATCAAAAAGATGAATGCCGATTGCGGTCGAAGTCCGGACATTGAAAGCATTGCCCCAGTTCAGGTTGGAAGGCGCGAATTGAACAATCGCGACATGGTCGTTACGAGATATTGGAACTCACGGTTGATGGATTACAGGATAGGGGCCACCTGTTGCGATGCAATACGCTATCGCGGCGGCCCAATGTCACACAACGCTATCGCCTTGAATCATCGCCGATTTTCTCAGACTCACTGGATTGTGAGCCGGGTTCCATCTCAGCAATTTGCGTTAATGCCCAACGCGAATCCCGGGAACATGTCGTTTGGTTGCACGCGATTGCACCAGATAACGAAACACGCGCCGTTAAGCATGATTCGGTTAATCGCTGCCTAATCCGCCGCGTTCATCCGGTACTGGCTGACGCCCCACTCGCTGCCGCCGGCGTAGCCGAACAGGCCCGCGGTGGCGAGCAGTAACCAGCGCCAGCGCCGCATCCACAGCGCGGACTCGCCGCCATAGACCCTGCGAAGCACGCGCTCGACCTCGTCGCGATGGGAATCGAAGTTCACCAGCCAGTCCTGCGCGGTGCGCTGATAATGCACGCCGCTCCAGCGCCATTCCTTTTCGACCCCGAAGACATCGGCATATTGCCGGATCAAATGATGGCTCGGTATCACACCGGTAAACAAATGTTGCGCGATCCAGTCCGCGCCGTCGGCGCGATTGAACAGATAGGCGCCGGAGCGGTGGGTGAAGATGTGCAGAAAGAAGCGGCCGTCGGGCTTCAGCCACGCGCGCAGCCGGACCATCAATTCGCGCCAGTTCATCATGCGCTCGAACATCTCGATGCAGAGGATGCGGTCGTATCGCGCTTCCGGCGCGAACAGGTTAACGTCCGATGTGATGACGCGCAGATTGGCCAAGCCGCGCCTTGCGGCTTCGCCCTCGATATACTCGCGCTGCGCGTTCGAATTGGAAACCGCCGTAACGCGGGAATGCGGGAACTGCCGCGCTATCCACAGTGACAGCGCCCCCCAGCCGCAGCCAAGTTCGAGGATCGACTGCCCATCGGCCAGATCGGCGTGTTCTACCGTCTGGCGCAGCGCCTCTTCCTCCGCCTCCTGCAATGTCGAGGCCGCCTCCCTGTAGAAGCAGCAGGAATATTTCCTGTTGGGACCGAGCACACGGGCGAAGAACGCGGCCGGCACCTCGCAAAGCTCGGCGTCGGCCCCATTGGCGTATCCGGTCAGCGCGCGCGCCGCCATTTCGTCGGCCAGCCAGGCGTCGCTTTCCGCGTTCCCGGTGGCGAGCTCGGTGGCGGTGCGTGAGCACAGCCGCTGGATCGCGGCCCGGATAATGGCATCGGGCAGCGGCACCCGCTCCGCAGTGCCCATGATGGTGGAGACGAACCTCATGACCACGCCCTCCGCGTTTGGCACGATCCTTTCGAAACAGGTCCTCACTTTTGTACTGATGCACCCCTCCGGCCCGAATCAGGCCGGCGGTGGTCGCGGGAAGAACGGGCCGGCGCGCAACTGACAGTCGCGACGGCGCCACGGCCGGGCAGCGGACGGGTGGCCGGCCCGGTCGGGGTGGCCGGTTCGCTGTTGCAGCACCCAGGCGCCCGACATCGGCGCCGAAAGCAATGCAGCAATGGCCACCGGCGCCGCGGGATATTCAGGATATAAGGCCGTCATGAAAAATCCCGGTTGGACATCGCGCAGTTCCAAAATACGCTGATGTCAAAGCCCGGTTTCGGGAAGAGGTTCCACGACCATGTGCCCGAAATCTCGGCTTCCAGCTTTTTTCTCCGGCTCGCTGTGCCATATTGGCCGCCAGCGCGGCTTTGGTAATGGATGACACCCCGCAAATGCCCTCAGGCCACCCCTCCCGCTCCGACATGGAGATCGAACTGAGCAAACTGTCCTCGCCCCGGATCTTCCTGGTGCGGATGCTGGTGTTCCTGGTGCTATGCGCGCTGATCATGGTTGTGCTCTACAAGCAGATCATCACAGCCTTCTTTGCCAATCCCGGCCTCAATGCGCTGATCGGTGGCGTGCTCCTGATCGGCATCATCCTGTCGTTCCGGCAGGTGATCCGGCTCTATCCGGAGGTGGCCTGGGTCAACAATTTCCGCATCGCCGATCCGGGGCTCGCGATCGATCGCCGTCCGACCTTGCTGGCGCCGATGGCGGCGATCCTCGGTGGCGAGCGCTCGGGGCGAATGACGATCTCGCAGCAGACCATGCGTCATTTGCTGGATTCGATCGCAACGCGGCTGGACGAAGCCCGCGATATTTCCCGCTACATGACCGGCCTGCTCGTCTTCCTTGGTCTGCTCGGCACCTTCTGGGGCCTCATCGAAACCGTCGGTTCCGTCGGCAAGGTGATCGACGGCCTGAAGGTCGGCGGCGATGCCGGCTCGCTGTTCGATACCCTGAAGGAGGGGCTGGCCGCGCCGCTCAGCGGCATGGGCATTTCGTTCTCGTCCTCGCTGTTCGGCCTTGCCGGTTCCCTGATCCTGGGCTTCCTCGACCTGCAGTCGAGCCAGGCGCAGAATCGCTTCTATACCGACCTCGAGGACTGGCTCGCCACCACCGTGCGCGAATATGGCGACGGGTCCGGCATGGGCGGTGAAATGCAGCATGCGATGGAACGCATCCGCGCGGCGGTCGAAGAGGGCGGCGGCAGCCGCAGCACCACGGCGGCGATGGCCAATCTCGCGGAGGCCATTCAGGGTCTGGTTGCCCATATGCGCACCGAGCAGCAGATGATCCGCGAATGGGCCGACGGCCAGGGCGAGCAGAACCGCGAGATCAAGAAACTTCTGGAGCGGATCGCCAAGCAGCCCGAGAAGAGCTGAAGTGGACTATTCGTGTCCCGTCCGGGACGCGGTATCGGAGATAATGAATGGCCCTCGCCCGCGCCCGCCGCAATGAATCCGGTTTCAACTACTGGCCGGGTTTCGTCGACGCGCTGTCGACGCTGGTGCTGTCGATCGTGTTCCTGCTGTCGGTGTTCCTGGTGGTGCAGTTCTTCCTGTCGCAGGAGGTCACCGGCAAGGACAAGGCGCTGGAGCAGCTCAACGCCAAGATCGCGCAGCTCAACGACCTCTTGTCGCTGGAAAAGCTAGGCAAGATCGCGCTCGACGACCAGGTCTCGCAACTGCGCGCCGGCCTTGCCGCCGCCGAAGGCGAACGCGACCGCGTCAAGGGACTTTACGAAGGACTGGCCGGCGCCGGCGGCGACGCCCAGGGCCGCGCCAGCGAACTCAACAAGGCGCTCGAATCCGAAAAGACCGTCTCCTCACGCGCACTCGCCCAGATCGAGGTGCTGAACCAGCAGATCAGCGCGCTGCGCCGCCAGCTCGCGGCGCTCGAGGAAGCGCTGGAAGCCTCCGAGAAGCGCGACAAGGAATCGCAAGGGAGGATCGCCGATCTCGGCCAGCGCCTGAACGTCGCACTGGCGCAGCGCGTGCAGGAATTGTCGCGCTACCGTTCGGAATTCTTCGGCCGCCTGCGCGCCATCCTGGGCAACCGCCCCGACATCCGCATCGTCGGCGACCGGTTTGTCTTCCAGTCGGAAGTTTTCTTCGATAGCGGCCAGGCGCTGTTGCTGCCCGAGGGCCGAGCCGAACTCGACAAGCTCGCCACCGCGCTGATGGATCTGGACAAGCAGATTCCGAGCGAAATCGGCTGGGTGCTGCGGGTCGACGGCCACACCGACATGCGGCCGATCAACTCGCCGCTGTTCAAGTCGAACTGGGAATTGTCGTCGGCGCGCGCCATCTCCGTGGTGCAGTATCTGGTCTCGCTCGGCGTGCCCGCGCAGCGGCTGGTCGCCGCCGGCTTCGCCGAATTCCAGCCGCTGGATTCAGCTCCCAACGAAGAAGCCTACAAGCGCAACCGCCGCATCGAGCTGAAGCTGACGGAACGGTAGTGGCTGCGGATTTCACACTCCGCCCCTATCGCGTCGAGGACGAGGGTGCTGCGATCGATCTGTGGCGGCTGACGTGGCAGCACGCCTACCCCGCAATCGATTTTGCCGCGCGCGTGCCGTGGTGGCGCGAGCGCTGGCGCAACGAACTCGTGCCAAATGCCGCGATCATCGTCGCCGAGCAGTCGGATGCGCTGATCGGCTTCGTGACCATCGACGGGAAAGGCTATCTCGACCAGCTCGTGGTCAGTCCCGATCACTGGGGCTCGAAACTCGCCACCGCATTGGTCGATGAAGCCAAGCGCCTGTCGCCATCGGGCGTCACGCTGCTGGTCAACAAGGACAACGTCCGGGCCATCCGCTTCTACGAACGCAACGGCTTTCAACATGCCGGCGAGGACGTGAACCCGACGTCGGGAAGGCCGGTGCTGAAAATGGCATGGCGACCGTGACATCGGTCACGGCCTGACGGGCAGGATCCTTTAGTCACTTGGGCGGTTACAGGCTCAAGCCCTGCGGAGGCGATCCGATGACGCTGACCGAATTGGCCAAGGGTTCTGCGACGTTCCTGGTGGTGATGGTCGCCGGGTTGCTGTCGACCGTCTACGTGGATCGTCAATTTGCGGCCGCCGCCGCACCTTCCGGCGCATCGCCTGGCTCGACGGCCGCCTGCGTCGACGCGGATGGCGGCTGGAAAAATTGGCCGTGGCCGAACGTCCCGGCGCTCTCGCCGAAATGTCGCGAGGGCATCAGGCCACACAGCCAAGGCGTGATCAGACCAGGTTAGATGAGTTTAGCCGCAACGCGCTTCACCTCTCTCGCTTACGGGGTCGAGACGAGCGAAGCTGCAGGGACTCTCCACTCGGGCAGTATCGCCTGCGGAGACACCTCCAACCCTCCCCCGCAAGCGGGAGAGGGAGCGCACCTGCTTCGTGGTCGCAATCAAATCCAATTTCATCATGCTCTAGACGCCGCGAATCAGTACCCCCGCCGTCAACACGACATAGGCGATGGCGAGTACGTCGAACACGCGCGACGGGGTGATGATGGGGATCGAGACATGGGCGTAGCGAACGAGCAGCGCGCACACCGCAAGGATGAGCGAAATCAGGAAGATAACAACCGAGGGAGGCGTCAGGGCAAAACCACCGCGGCGAAAGGGCATAATCATCTCCTGTTGAGCCGGCCGAACAAAAAGCACAGCGTTGCAACAGCAGGACGACGGTTTGAGTTCCCGCTAAATCGGCTACACGCCCTCGAATTGCAGCCGCGCCAATCGCGCGTAGAGCCCGTTGGCTGCAACCAGCTCGGCGTGCGTGCCCTGCTCGACGATCCGGCCCTGGTCCATCACCATGATGCGGTCGCAGGACAGGACGGTGGCGAGGCGATGGGCGATCACGAGCGTGGTGCGGTGGCGCATCAGTTCTTCCAGCGCGGTCTGCACCAGCGTCTCGCTTTCGGCATCGAGCGCGGAGGTTGCCTCGTCGAGCAGCAATAGCGGCGCGTCGCGCAGGATCGCACGCGCAATCGCGATGCGCTGGCGCTGGCCGCCGGACAGCGTCACGCCGCGCTCGCCGAGTTGCGCCTCGAATCCATTAGGCAGGCGGCGCAGGAATTCGGTGGCGTGCGCCAGATCGGCGGCGCGCTCGACTTCGGCATCGCTCGCATCCGGACGGCCGAAGCGGATGTTTTCGCGCGCGCTGGCCGCGAACACGACCGAGTCCTGCGGCACCAGCGCAATGCGCGAGCGCACGTCGACCGGATCGGCCGACTTGACCGGCACGCCATCGAGCGAAATCGTGCCGCGCGCGGGATCGTAGAAGCGCAGCAGCAGGTGAAACAGCGTGCTTTTGCCCGCCCCCGAGGGACCTACGATCGCGACCTTTTCACCGGCCTTGACCGAGAGCGATACATTGTCGATCGCGAGCACGTCCGGCCGCGCCGGATAGGCGAAGCTGACATTCTCGAACCCGACATCGCCGCGCGCCGGCTGCGGCAGCGCGACCGGCTGCGGCGGCGCCGTGATCTGCGATTTGACCCGCAGGATCTCGAACAATCGCTCGGCGGCGCCGGAGGCGGCCGAGACTTCGCCCCAGACCTCGCTGAGCTGACCGAGACCGGTGGCGGCGAATGCCGCATACAGCACGAACTGGCCGAGCCGGCCCGGCGTGATCTGGCCGGTCAGCACGTCGTGCGAGCCGACCCAGAGGATTGCGACCACGCTGGAGAACACGATGAAGATGATGATCAGCGTCAGCACCGCGCGCGCCCGCGTCGAGCTGCGCGCCGCCGCATAGGCCTGCTCGACCTCGCCGCCGAAGCGGGTCGTCGCCATCCGCTCGCTGGTATAGGCCTGCACGGTCCTGATCGCGCCGACCAATTCGGACGCATACGCACTGGCGTCCGCCAGCGTATCCTGGGCGGTACGCGACAGCCGTCGCACCCAGCGCCCGAACGCAACCAGCGGAATCACGATGATCGGGATCGCCAGCAGCACGAAGCCTGAAAGCTTCGGGCTCGTGATCACCATCATGGTGGCGGCGCCGATGAACAGCATCATGTTGCGCAGCGCGATCGAGACCGAGGCGCCAACGGCGGATTTGATCTGGGTGGTGTCGGCCGTCAGCCGCGACACCAGTTCGCCCGAGCGCGCGGAATCGAAAAAGGCCGGCGACAGCGAGACCAGATGCGCGAACACGTCGCGCCTGAGGTCGGCGACGATGCGCTCGCCGATCGTCATCACGAGGTAGTAGCGCGACGCACTGGCGGCGGCGAGCACCGCGACGACCGCGATCATGACGCTGAAATAGCTGTTGATCAGGGCGATGCCTTCGGGGCTGAAGCCGAAATCGATCATGCGCCGGACCGCGATCGGCACGATCAGCGTCGTGATCGCCGCAACCGTCAGCGAGATGAAGGCAAGCGCCGCGCGTCCCCGGTAGCGGGCGACATAGGGCGCCAGCGCCAGGAGCGGCCGCAGCTTTGCCCGGGTCTTGGTCGGCGACTGCGTCAACTGGCTCTCGATGAAGGCCTCTTCCTCGAGCAAGGCGTCGCGCCGCGGCGGCGCGGTTTTGACGTCTTCAAGCTGTTCCGCTGCGCTCATGAAATCCGACCGGTTTTGCCGCCCCCAGATAGGCCCGGCCGACCCCGCTGGCAAATCCGGGAGATTCCAATTGGCAAGGATACGTAGCTTGTTTTGGCGGCCGGCTTACGTTATAGAGCCGCCCAAATCCCGTACCCATTGCCAATTGAGACGGGCGCCGGCGCGCCGAAGGATATGCCATGAAAGCCGAAATTCATCCGAATTATCATACGATTACGGTCGTGATGACCGACGGGACCGAGTACCAGACCCGCTCCACCTGGGGCAAGGAAGGCGACAAGCTGAACCTCGATATCGACCCCAAGTCGCACCCGGCCTGGACCGGCGGCTCCCAGCAGATCCTCGACCGCGGCGGCCGAGTGTCGCGCTTCCAGAAGAAGTTTTCGGGTTTCCTCAAGAAGGACTGAGGGGTTTCGGACCCTCTCCCGTTCGCGCCCAGAATGCAAAACGCCCCGGTTTCCCGGGGCGTTTTTGTTTGGCATCCACCGATGTCATTCGGGGATGGTCCGAAGGACCAGACCCGGACTCTCGAGATTCCGGGTTCGATGCTACGCATCGCCCCGGAATGACGGTGGGACGTTTGAAAACTTACTGCTCGAACGCCGCCTTCAGGCGGTTGAGCTGCGGCACCAGCGGATTGCCGATCGGCGCACGTTCGGCCGATGGCGCGTGGATCGTGGTGTCGAGCCGGCGCACCCGCGTCTGCAGGCTCATCGAGCGCGCGATCAGATCCTGCAATTGCTGCGGCAGCTTTGCGATCATGTCCTCCGGGCCGGGATCGGCGGCCGTGAGCTTGACCTTGGTCTTTTCACGGTTGGCCTGGGTCAGCGTCATCTCGCCCTCCTTGACGGCGCGATGCAGCAAGAGCCAGGACGCCAGCTGCATCAGGCGGGTGGTGAGACGCATGCTTTCGGTTGCGTAAGTCAGGCTGACGGAACGTTCGAGCGCCTTGGCGTCGGTGCGGCCCTCGCCGTCGAGATAGGCAGCGGTCTCCTCGACCAGGTCCATGCCTTCCCGGAACAGGGTTCCGAATGCCGCCGAATTAGTCAGCCGCTCGCTAAACAGAACGAGCGCGGGTTCGCTTTGCGAACGATCCGCCATGGTTAACGCCCTCACGCCACTATTTGCCCCGCCGGCTGTGAACCCACCGGCTTATGATGAACAAATCATTGCTCGGGCGAGATCGAGAGTCCAGCGGCAACCGGATTTATGGTTTCCAGCGTATGGGGGCACTAAATAGCCGCGCTGCGCACAAAAAAGAGCCGCCGTTTCCGGCGGCTTTTGAAGTTGATAACAGGGAGGCGTCAAACAGAGTGGACAGGAGCCACTCGGTGTCCAAACGAGGACAATGACAGTCATAATCGAGAAAGCTTAATCCTTCGTAAATGAGCGAATTTTTTCATAGATTATTTGCCATGTCGGCCACTGGCCGAGCTATCCGTTTACTACAATGTCGTCGTCCCGGCGAAGGCCGGGACCCATACCCACCGGCGCTTGTGATTGAGAGAAGTCGGCCAATGGCCTGCCGCAAGATGGGCCGCGGCGTATGGGTCCCGGCCTTCGCCGGGACGACGTGGTGAGAGATCGCGTTCAAATATCTTACGACTTGAAAAAGCTGTTGGCGGCATCCTTCGACGCGCGCTTCTTGGTGACGGCCTCTTGCAGCCGCGCGATCTCAGAATTCATCAGCGCGATGCGCTCGGTCAATTCCTCGACCGACAGCAGCGACAGGTCCTGGCCGATCTCGTGGGAGATTTTCTTCCGGGGCTTGTCGTCATCCTCGATCGCCATGCGTTTCTCCGTGCTCTCTGCGGTTCCAGATGCGGTTGCCAGCCGCAGCCGGGCTGGCTAATCAGGGGCCGCCTTATTCTCAGCCTTTCGCAAGGACAAATCATGGAAAAGCTGCCTGCGCAAATGACCGTCATCGGCATCAGCAAGCCCGGTGGTCCCGAAGTGCTGTTGCCGGAAACCCGCAGCGTTCCGAAGCCCGGCCCGGGTGAGATCCTGGTCAAGGTGATGGCCGCCGGCGTCAACCGGCCCGACGTGGCGCAGCGCTCCGGCGCCTACCCGCCGCCGCCCGGCGCCAGCGACCTGCCCGGCCTCGAGATCGCCGGCGAAGTCGTTGCCCTCGGCGAAGGCGCGGCCAAGCACAAGCTCGGCGACAAGGTGATGTCGCTGGTGGCGGGCGGCGGCTACGCCCAATATTGCATCGCGCAGGATGCGCAGGCGATGGCGGTGCCCCCTTCGCTCTCGATCGAGGAAGCCGGCGCCATTCCGGAAACGCTGATGACCGTCTGGCATAATGTGTTCGAGCGCGGCGCGCTCAAACCGGGCGAAACACTTCTGATCCACGGCGGCTCGTCCGGCATCGGCACCATGGCGATCCAGCTTGCCAAAGCGTTCGGCTCGAAGGTGATCGTCACCGTCGGCTCGCAGGACAAGATCGACGCCTGCCTGAAACTCGGGGCCGACCGCGCGATCAACTACAAGACCGAGGACTTCGTCGCCGTGGTCAAGGCGGAGACCAACAATGTCGGCGCCAATTTGATCCTCGACATGGTCGCGGGCGACTATGTCGATCGCAACTATGACGCGGCCGCGGTCGATGGCCGTATCGTGCAAATTGCAACGCTCAACGGCCCCAAGGTCAGCGTCAACATTGCCAAGGTGATGGTGAAGCGGCTGACCCACACCGGCTCCACGCTGCGACCCCGTACTAATGCGGATAAGGCGGCGATGGTCGCTGCAATCGAGGCCAAGGTGATGCCACTATTGCACGAAGGACGCGTAAAACCGCTGATGGACAGCTCGTTTCCGCTGGAAAAAGCAGCCGACGCGCACCGGCGGATGGAGACCTCCGCACATATTGGCAAAATTGTGTTGGCGGTTTAACGGATCGAGAGCGAAGCGTGGGTGGAAACCCTTTGATTTGCTTCGCTTTCATGTCATTTATCGCGGCAGCGCCGACCCGTTCGCTGGGCCGGGAGAATCGTTGGTCGCGGAGTACTGACATTGCGTCTGATCAGGCGCCTTGCGCTGCTTGCGCTGGGCCTCATGATTGTTATGGCCGCGCCTGCGGCGCACGCCATTGACGCGGTCAGCGTCCGCAGCGACGCGCCTGCCATCGACCTCACCGCCGTTCTCGACCATCAGCGCAGCGAGACCGACCGCATCCAGGTTTCGACGGCGCCGGGAACCGACGGCATCGTCCGCCGCATCGAGGTCCGCGCTCGCGAGGGCGGACAGAACTGGGTCGTGTTCGCACTCGCCAACAACACCGACGACCAGCTGGACCGCCTGATCGTCGCCCCGCATTATCGCATCGTGTCGTCGGGCCTGCTGTGGCCCGATCTCGGCCTGTCACGCGTCGCGACCATTACGCCATCGGTCGGCGATCGCCCTGAGCGCCAGGAAAGCGCGACCGCCGACATCTTCCGCATCACGCTCGATCCCGGCGCCGTCGTCACCTTCGTGGCGGAACTGCGCACCGATAAACTGCCGCAGCTCTATCTCTGGGAACCGGACGCCTACAAGGACAAGGTCAATTCGTTCACACTCTACCAGGGCATCGTGATCGGCATTTCCGGCCTGTTGGCGCTGGTGCTGACGATCCTGTTCGTGGTGAAGGGCAGCATCATGTTCCCCGCCGCCGCCGCGCTCGCCTGGGCGGTGCTGGTCTATATCGGCGTCGACTTCGGCTTCTGGGGCAAGGTGCTCGACATGTCCAACAACGCCGAGCGCGTCTGGCGTGCGGCGGGTGAAGCGATCCTGGCGGCGACACTGCTTGTGTTCCTGTTCGCCTATCTCAATCTCAGCCGCTGGCACGTGCGCTATTCCCACATCACCGTCGGTTGGCTGACCTTCCTCGGCTCGCTGGTGGCGCTGGCGCTGTTCGATCCCGCCGTCGCCTCCGGCATTGCGCGCATCTCGCTGGTCCTGATCGCCTTCGCCGGCTTCGCGCTGATCGTCTATCTCTCGACGCATGGTTTCGACCGCGCGGTGCTGCTGATCCCGACCTGGTTCCTGCTGGTGGTCTGGGTGATCGCGGCCGGCATGACCGTAGCTGGAAGCGTCACCAACGACATCGTCGGCCCTGCGCTGCTCGGCGGCCTCGTGCTGATCGTGATGCTGATCGGATTTACGGTCATGCAGCACGCCTTCGCCGGCGGCGGCGCCACCACCGGCATCGTGTCCGACGTCGAGCGCCGCGCGCTGGCGCTGACCGGCTCAGGCGACCTGATCTGGGACTGGGACGTCTCCGCCGACAAGGTGTTCACGAGTCCCGAGACCGAAAGCCTGCTGGGCTTAAAGCGCGGCACACTGGAAGGCCCGGCCGCGAAATGGCTCGAGGTGCTGCACCCGCTCGACCAGGATCGCTTCCGCGCCGCGCTCGATAGCGTGCTCGACCAGCGCCGCGGCCGCCTGGTGCAGGATTTCCGCCTGCGCACCCCCGACGGCCATTTCATGTGGTTCGCGCTGAAGGCGCGCCCGGTGGTCGGCTCCGACGGCGAGGTCTCGCGCGTGGTCGGCACGCTCACCGACGTCACCGAGATCAAGAACGCCGAAGAGCGCATGCTTCACGACTCCGTGCATGACAACCTCACCGGCCTGCCCAACCGCCAATTGTTCATGGATCGCCTCGGCGCGGTCGCCAATTTCGTCAAGAGCATGCCGACGCTGCGGCCGACGCTGATGGTGATCGACCTCGACCGCTTCAAGCAGGTCAATGATTCCGTCGGCATCGCGGTCGGCGATTCCATCCTGCTGACGCTGGCGCGGCGGCTGACGCGCATCCTCAAACCCCAGGACACGCTGGCGCGGCTGGCCGGCGACCAGTTCGGCCTGATCCTGATATCGGAACAGGATCCGGCGCGCATCACCGCCTTTGCCGAGACCATCCGCAAGACCATCCGCGCCCCGATCGCCTTCAACGACCGCGAGATCTTCCTGACCGCCTCCATCGGGCTCGCGCTGTCGGATCCGCAGACGCAGATCACCGAGGAAATCATCAAGGACGCCGAGCTTGCGATGTATCACTCCAAGCGGATCGGCGGCGACCGCATCGACGTCTACAAGCCGGCGATGCGCGCCCGCAAGACCGACCGCCTGACGCTGGAAAGCGAACTGCGCCGCGCCATCGAGCGGCAGGAAATCACGATCCTCTACCAGCCGATCGTGCGGCTGGAAGACCGCTCGATCGCGGGCTTCGAGGCGCTGGCGCGCTGGGATCATCCCAAGCTCGGCCGGATGTCGCCTTCGGAATTCATCACGATTGCCGAGGAAATCGGGCTGATCGTCGATCTCGGCATGTTCGTGCTGGACCAGACCGCGCGGCAACTCTCGGTGTGGCAGCGCGCGATGCGCTCGCGCGAGCCGATCTTCGCTTCCGTCAACGTCTCCTCGCGGCAGCTGCTGCGGCACGACCTGATCCACGACATCCGCACCGTGCTGTCGCGCTCGTCGGTGGCACGCGGTACGCTCAAACTGGAACTGACGGAATCGCTGGTGATGGAGAATCCGGAGCACGCGGCACAGATGCTGACGCGGATCCGCGAGCTCGGCACCGGGCTGTCACTGGACGATTTCGGCACCGGCCATTCCTCGCTGGCCTACCTGCAACGCTTCCCGTTCGACACCATCAAGATCGACCAGTCCTTTGTGCGCACCACCAGCCGCGGCACCCGGCCGGTGATCCTGAAATCGATCATCGCGCTGGCCCACGATCTCGGCATGGACGTGGTGGCGGAAGGCGCGGAAACGGATTCGGATGCGGTCGAGCTCTATCAGCTCGGCTGCGAATACGCGCAGGGCTTTGCCTTCGGCGAGCCGATGGACGCGGATGCCGCGATGCGGCTGCTGACGGAAGAACGGCTGGAAGCGGCGAGCTGATTCAGGCAGCCAAGATCATCGATTATCAGCTAATCCTTCGCTCGCAGTATGCTGATCCGCGTTTCATCGACGAAACTCTTCATGTCCTGATCGGGCCGGCGAAACAGGTTGCGTTCGACAACGAGCGAACGGCCACTGACCGTCTTGGTGCAGCGCTCCTTGAGGTAGACGCCTCCCACTGGCTGGTCTCCCGCACCCGGCTGGCCGTCGGTACATGCCCAGCCCTCCGCGCCGTAGCGCGACTTGGCCTGCAGCCCCAAGAGAAACGCCTTCTTCCGGATATAGAGACGCGCCTTCGGATCGGTCTCGATCTGCAAGCCAGCAATGTGGCCGGTATCGTCGATCAGCAAGGTGAGGATCGCAGGATGACCCGCCACCATGGTGCCGTCCCGACTGGTCGACGGATCGTAACCAAATCGGATCGCGCGTGTCCCACTCGCGTCGGCCGGGCAGTCACGCCAATCCTTCCAACCAGCCAATGTGCGCTTCGTATCCGCCGCGCAGGAGAAGTCGACATAGCCGGTGTCCGCCAATTCGGTCGCGGCCATTCCAAGGCGAATATCACGTAGATCGTTGCCGCTGAACTCTTCCGTTCGTGCCGGAGAGCTCGCGAGCGCGACCATCTGCCAGGCAAGCAGGCCCGCAGCAAAAACTTCTGGCAGCTTCAGTCTGCGCATCACTGGCCCTTCCCCGTGCTGGCGGCGGCCGCGTCATCCGGCTTCTGCGCCTGCGTCTTGTAGACGTCACATACCCGCGACGTGCTTGAGAAGAAGGCGACGCATTCCGCGAAAGTGGGTTCGCCGCCTCCCTTGATGTGCGCGATCACGTAGTCGGAGACGGCTTCGATATCCTTCGGTCGCAGAAACGTTCCGCCCTCGGGCGGCATCTGCGCCCCTGCGTCCTGGCGGTTCATGTCGTGGCATTTCACCTCATCGTAGGCGCCGCGTAGGAAGAACGGCATCCCCGTGCCCGGCCGCCCGCAGCCGACGGTTTCAATGATCTGATCCCGCGTCAGCTCGGTCTTGCGCAACGACAGCGCATCTCCGCCATAACCGCCACCGCCATTGCCGTGCCATTTGTGGCAACCGACGCAGTTTGCACGACTGAACACCGCCTTGCCGGCATTGGTCGGATCCGAGGCCGGCGCCTGCGCTGGCTGACCGTAAGCAGCGGCCGACATCGAAAAATTCAGGGCGACGACGATCGCAAGCAGCACGCCTGCCGCCGCCGGGAATCGATTGAAGACCATCATTGCATCTCTTGTCGAAGGAGCAGGAGGGGCCGCCGGTGGCGGCTCCTCCGTTTTTGAGATGTCAGAGTGCGAATACGTAGAGCATCGATCCCGGCTGTATCTTCTTCAGTTCGGGCGTCGAATCGATGAACCACTTGTCCCAGGCTCCGCCAAGGCCGACCAGAATGGCGATGTACTGCTTGCCATCGACCGTAAAGGTCATCGGCGGTGCGTTGACGCCGCCGCCCGTGTTGAACTCCCAGAGCTTCTGCAATGACTTGGCGTCAAGCGCATGCACTTCGCCTGATGGCTGACCGGTGAAGATGAGGTCGGGAGTCGCAAGGATGCCGCCCAAATTGGGGAACGGCGTTTCCATTTTGCCGGCGATCTTCCCGGTAGTCACATCGATCGCAGTCACGCTGCCGGTGATCTTGAACGGCTGGCTCGGACCGCCGCCGGTCCAGAACTCGCGCGGTTTCAGTTTGTCCGGCGTCATCACCTCAACCTTGATGCGATTGCAGCTCTCGATCACCGGGATGTACCAGAGCTTCAGATCCGGATTGTAGGCTGTCGGAGGCCAGTTCTTGCCGCCCATGTTGCCGGGGCAGATGTCGGTTTCCATGTTGGTGCGGCTTGGCGTCACCGACGCGATATAGGTCTGCACGGACTTGTTCGGGTCATACTCGATCGGCTTGCCGCTCTCCGCGTCGAGCCCCTTGGTCCATGTGACTTTCTTGACGAACGGCAGGCCCCAGACAAACTTGCCGTTGGTGCGATCGATCGCATAGGCGAAACCATTGCGGTCCGCTTCGAGCGCGAGCTTCCGCGGACCACTGGGCCCGGGGACATCGACCAGCACGTTTTCCGCCACGCTGTCGTAGTCGTAGGGGTCGTTTGGCGTGTGCTGATAGTGCCACTTGATCTTGCCGGTCGTGGCATCAAGGGCCAGCGAACTGTCGGTGTAAAGGTTGTCGCCGGGCCGATATTCATTGTCCCAGTCCGGTCCGGGGTTGCCGATGCCCCAGATGATGGTGTCGGTTGCGGGATCGTAGGTGCCGGTCACCCACGTCGAACCACCGCCGGCGGCGGCCGCGTTGTTGCTGTCTTTCCAGGTTTCGCTGCCGGGCTCGCCCTTGCCCGGGATTGTATGGGTGCGCCAGACCTCCTTCTGGGTCGAGAGATCGGTAGCGGCGATCCAGCCTCGGATGCCGTACTCTGCGCCGGCAACGCCCGTGATCGCCATGTTCTTGACGATCAATGGCGCGCCGGTGATCACCTCGCCCTTGTCGGGATCGGCGACAGTACGCTGCCAGGCGACCTGGCCGGTCTCCTTGTTGGTCGCGATCAGCCGGCCATCGAGCGTGTGGGAAATGACGAGGTTACCCCATAGCGCGACACCGCGGTTGTCGACGCCACAGCACGCCACGGCACCAGCCCAGTCACGGTCCGTCTTGGGGTCCATCTTCCAGACCAGCGCGCCGCGGCCGCCATGCGCATCGATTTTGTAGACGGAACCCCAGCCATCGGTGACGTAGAGAAAGCCGTTCTCTGCAATCGGCGTGCCTTCCAGCCCGCCATGGCTCCAGATGCCGCCGCCTTCGATGCCGCCGAGGTGCATGGTCCAGGCGACTTTCAGGTTCTTCACGTTATCGCGGTTGACCTCTTTCAGCGTGGAGAACCGGTGAGCCGAGTAATTCTGATGATGATGAAGCCAGTTGCCCGGTTCCTTGTCGACGTTGAGCAGTCGCTCCTGACTGACCTCGTCCGCGGCGGAGACAGGCAGTGCGCCCATCGCGCTGGCGGCAGCGGCTGCTGCGGCAAGCAGACAGCTTCGCATCAACATTCTTGTGTTACCTGAAGATCGCTCCATGAGTAATGCCCTCCTTGTTGGCAAGTTTTTGTTGGCAGTTCATGTTGGATTGAGCGTCCGGCATGTCCGGGCGTTCCGCTGACGGGCCCTATTCAGCGGACTTCAACAGTCCGCTGTCACGATCAAGGCGTTCGTGAAATCTGCACCTCCGTTTCTTTGGTTCCGGCTTTCTGGAAAATGACGGCGCATGTGAACTTCTCGCCGTCGACGAGCTTCTGCCGCGTTTGCAGCAGCATGACGTGATAACCGTCTCGCGTGAGTTCGATCGTCCTGCTTTCCGGAATCGGAATCGACTTGATCTCGCGCATGGCAGGCGCCCCTTCGCCGCGATCGACGGTGTGTCTTACGGAGAAATTCGCAAACGGACAGCGGACGCGCAGTATCGCGTCGGCTTCAGCCGCATCGTTTCTGATCGTCATCACAAGTGGGAGATCAACACCGACCTCGTCGGATGCCGGCACCCGGGCATTCGTCACCTGCAGTGCTTCGCCTGCAGCAGCGTAGCTCGGCGTCAGCCCAAGTCCGGCGACCAGTCCGAGGGCCAGAAACCGGGATCTGCCCGGCTGCGCAGCCCATCCTGTCCGATCAAGAGCACCATCAATTCTCGATATCGCGGCCGCGGTCATCGGCTCTCGCCGTGGCCATCAGAGACTGACAGGCGTGCGACGCCCAAACGACCATGTCGTCCGACTCATCGCCATCCTCCCACGATCAATTTTTCTTCTTGTCGTTTAAGTGCGACCCAAATTGAGGCGACGGTAGGGCCAGCGTCTGGAAAATGATTCCAACAAGAAGAAGCGCTGCTGGCGTACTCGATGCCAATCAATATTCTGCACGGAACGCGGCGCTGCATGCACCGGTGATGACGGGCGAACCGCGCCCCTCACCGCCTCACCGGCATCTTCTTGAACTTCACGCTTTTCGCGTCCGCCTGCCGGGTCGCGATGTAGCCGGCTTCCAGGCAGGCTTCGCGCTGCGGCATCTTCTCCTGCGGGCTGCGCAGGGTTTCCCACCATGACGCGCGCTGGGCGGCGCGCGGCAGCGCGGCGTCGATGATTTCCTCGATCTGTTCGAAGCTCAGCACGAATTCGGAAAGCGTCTGCGCCTTCAGATAGTCCCGTAACGGGTCGTAAACGTTCAAGCGTGTCCCCAATGGCGATTTGCACAAAACCGTCGGCGCCGGCAACCAGCCGTTAACTCTCTATCATATCGCGCTCGCCGCTTAAGGCCGCAACAATTTATCAGGCGCATACCGGATAGCGGGAACAGACGATGCTATTCGGACGGCAAAGCGACGTGGCCGGAAGGGGTTGGTTCGGGAAAGTCTCCGGCCGCCGACGTTGGCGGCTGTCGACCAAGCTCCTGATCGCCTCATCGATCGCGACGGTGATCGGTTTCTCCGCGATCTGCACCAGCGTCATGCTCGACATGCGCCGCGGCGAGGAAGAACTCGCACGCCAGACCCTGGAGAATCTCGCCGCCGGCATCGATGCCGACATCAGCCGGAATATCGAGCTTTACGACCTTTCGCTGCGCGCCGTCGCCAGCAACCTCGTGATGCCGGAGATCAAGGGCGTCACCAGGGAGATCCAGCACCTGATCCTGTTCGATCATGCCGCCACCGCCAAGCATTTCGGCGTGATCCAGGCGTTCGACGCGCAAGGCAACCTGACACACGATGCGTCGAGCCTCGACCCGGCGCCGGAGAATCGCGGCGACGAGGACTATTTCCAGGTTCATCGCGCCAATCCCGATGTCGGCCTTTACATGAGCCGCCCGATGCTACGCCGCAGCGCCTATTCGGTCGTGTTCAGCCGGCGCATCAACGATACCGACGGCGGCTTCATGGGCGTCGTGGTGGGCTCGATTCGTTTCAGCTATTTCCACGAACTGTTCGGCCGGCTCACGCTCAATCCCGGCGATACGATCACCGTGCTGCGCCGCGACCGAACCATCATCATGCGGACGCCGTTCGACATCGAAGTCATCGGAAAGAATCTGGCCGAGCGGCCGAGCTGGCGCGCTGAGAATCTGAAGGAAGGCGCAGCCTATGCCGGCGTCGGGCCGGTCGATCCGACACCGCGGCTTTACGTCCGCAGCGGCAGCACCAGCCTGTTCTTTGTCGTGGTCGGAAAGCCGCTCTCGACCATCCTCAACATTTGGCACCGGGAAGTGATCCGGATCGGCGCAATCATGCTGGTGCTGATCCTGTTCGTGGTCGGCACCACGCTATTCCTCGCGCGCGAGATCCGCCGCCGCGCGGAAGCCGAGGACAAGCTGGAGGAGCTGGCAACCACCGACGCGCTGACGGGGCTGAAGAACCGGCGCAAGTTCGACATCGAGATCGACGCGGAATGGCGGCGGGCGGCGCGCAACCAGACCCCTGTCGCGGTGCTGATGATCGATGCCGACCATTTCAAGGCTTACAACGACACTTTCGGCCATCAGGCCGGCGACCAGGTGCTGGTCGGCATCGCGATCTGCATTTCGGACTCGGTGCGACGCGCCGGCGATTGTCCGACGCGGTATGGTGGCGAGGAATTCGCAGTACTCTTGCCGGGCCTTTCGGTGGTGGAAGCATTCGCCGTGGCCGAAACCATCCGCTTGAAAGTCGAGCGATGGTCGGAAGATCCTGTCACGACGATCAGCGTCGGCGTGGCGAGCGTGACGCCCACAGCGGCGATCGATTGGACCTATCTGATCGAAGCTGCCGACAGGGCGCTGTACGCCGCCAAGGCCAATGGGCGCAACCAGTCGGTGGTCGCCGCGATCCCGCAGCTCGCGCTGGTGGCTTAGGCTATCTTGTCATGCCCGCGAAAGCGGGCATCCAGCACGCCGTGCTGCCTTCCAATCAATCACCGATGCCGCGGAGTATTGGATCATCCGCTTTCGCGGATGATGACAGTGGAGGACGCCGATTGCGCCTCCGCCCCTTATTTCTCCAGATACTTCTTCATCTCTGCGCGCAAACCGTCACGCAGGTCGGCGCGCGCCATGCCGTAGGCGATGTTGGCGCGGAGGAAGCCTGACTTGGAGCCGCAATCGTGTCGCTCGCCCTCGAACTCGACGCCATAGAAGCTTTGCGTCCTGGCAAGCGTCTTCATCGCATCGGTGAGCTGAATCTCGTTGCCGGCGCCGCGCTCCTGCGTCTCCAGTATCTCAAAGATTTCCGGCTGCAGGATGTAGCGCCCGGTGATCGAGAGGTTAGACGGCGCGGTGCCTTTCGGCGGCTTTTCCACCATGCCGTCGACCTCGAACATGTTCTCGGCGAGGCGCTTGCCGACACCGCAGATGCCGTATTGATGGGTGAGATCGTCCGGCACCGCTTCCACCGCGAGCAGATTGGACTTGGGGCCGAGCTTGCTTGCGGCCTCGATCATCTGCTTCAGGCAACCCGGGCTGTTCAGCACCAGCTCATCCGGCAGCACCACCGCGAACGGCTCGTCACCGACGATGTCGCGCGCGCACCAGACGGCGTGGCCGAGACCGAGCGGCGCCTGCTGGCGGGTAAAGCTCATGGCGCCGGCTTCGGGCTGGTCGCGCGCCAGGATATCCTGCTCCGCCTTCTTGCCGCGGGCCGCGAGCGTGGTGTCGAGCTCGAACATCCGGTCGAAATGATCCTCGATCACGCCCTTGTTGCGGCCGGTAACGAAGACGAAATGCTCGATGCCGGCTTCCTTGGCTTCGTCGACCACATATTGGATCAACGGCTTGTCGACGATGGTCAGCATCTCCTTCGGCATCGCCTTGGTGGCGGGCAGGACGCGGGTGCCGAGACCGGCGACCGGAAAAACGGCTTTACGGATCTTCATGGGATGTCGGGAGCCCTAGAAATGAGGAAAGTGCTTTGAAAGCACGTTGATAGCCGGTTTGCAGCCCTGAACAAAGGCGGATGTATGGTGACCACTCACCTCCCCTTGCGCGCGGGCAGCGCGACAACAAAATGCCCATTGTTAAGCTATTGGAAACCGTGGCAGGGCCTTTAGAACCGGGGTGAGAACGACGGACGGACACTGCATGTGCCTAGCTGAACGAGCGATGAGCAATCGAACCGGCGCGATCTTAATCGCGGCCGCGCTGTTGTGTTCCGGTCAGGCAGCTTTTGTCAGCCCGTCTTTCGCCCAATCCTCGGGGAATAATGGGGTTTCGAACTTTCTCGGCAACCTCTTCCCCGGCCAGAAATCCGCGCCTGCCGCGCAGGCTGCGCCAGGCCCCGACGGCGGCCCGCCGCCCTGGAGCGGCGAGGATGGCGCCTCCGGCCACCCTCTGATGACCGCGAGCGCGATCCGCGAGGCGGCTGCGAACTTTCCAAATTGCGTCGCCTCGATGTGGCCTGATGCCGCACGGCGCAACATCACCCAGGAAAATTTCCAGCGCTTCACCGCAGGCCTCGAACCGGATCTGCGCATCATGGACCTGATGGATTCGCAGCCCGAGTTCACCAAGGCGATCTGGGATTATCTCGACATCCTCGTCAACGACAACCGCCTCGCCAAGGGCCGCGAGATCCTCGCGAAATACAAGCCGCAATTCGATGCGACGGAGAAGGCCTATGGCGTCGACCGCTACATCATCGCGTCGATCTGGGGCATCGAATCCAATTACTCGACGCAGATGGGCGACCGCAACGTGGTGAATTCAACGGCAACGCTGGCCTGCATCGGCCGCCGCCAGGCCTATTTCAAGGACGAATTCCTGACCGCGCTCGAAATCCTCAACCGCGGCGATCTGCGTCCCGAACAGATGCGCGGCTCCTGGGCCGGCGCGTTCGGACCGACGCAGTTCATGCCGACCGCCTTCAAGCGCTACGCCGTCGATGCTGACGGCGACGGTCGCCGCGACGTCGTCGACAACGCCGCCGACCTGATCGCGTCCACCGCCAATAACCTCAAGAAGGACGGCTGGCAGACCGGCCGAAGCTGGGGCTATGAGGTGGTGCTGCCGCAGGGTTTCAATTTCATGCTGGCGGATAAGTCCAAGGCGATGACCATCGCGCAGTGGCAGGCGCAGGGCATGGTCCGGGCCGACGGCAAGCCGTTCCCCGATTCAACCGAAAAGGCCTATCTGCTGGCGCCGGCCGGCACGCAGGGGCCGGGTTTCCTGATGCTGCAGAATTTCCGGGTGATCATGAAATACAACCCGGCTGAGGCCTATGCGCTCGCGATCGGCCATTTCGCCGACCGCCTGCGCGGCGGGCCGCCGTTCGTGCAGCCTTGGCCGCGGCAGGAACGGGTATTGTCGCGAGCCGAGCGGCTGGAACTGCAGCAATTGCTGGCCCAGCGCGGCTTCTACAAGGGCACACCGGACGGCCAGTTCGGCGGCCAGACGCGGGAGGCGCTGCGCGGCTTCCAGGCCTCGATCGGGGCGCCGGCGGACGGATTCGCCTCTTCCGATGTGCTGGAGCGGCTTAGGGGGCGGTAGACCCTTGACGCGTTTTCTTCACACGGAACTGGCGTCCACCTCGCTCGAAAACCCCACTTTCAGGGTCGAAAGTAACCCTGAAAGCCATGATTCGGCAGAAGCCTTGACGATCGGGCCGGAACCCCGGTTTATGGGGAAAATCTGCCCGCTTGCGGCCCGATTCCGTTACTATATTTGACGCTTCACGATCCATTTTGCGACCGAGCCGGATGCGAAAGCCAAAGTCCTTCTTGCGCGTGTTCACCGATACCGGTCCTCTGGCCGTGCTGGCGGTTGTCATCGCGATGCTGGTCGGGATCGTCGGGCCAGCCTCCGCACAGTTTTTCAATTTCGGCGGCTTTGGCGGTTCCCCGCAGCGGCAATCGCCGCAGCGTGGCGGCGGCTGGTTCGGCGGCGATTTCTTTGCGCCGTTTCAACAGCAGCAGCAGCCCCAGGCGCCGCGCCAGGATTTCTCCCGCGCGCCCGGACCGGCCAAGCGCGACACGGTGCCGGAACGTAACGTGCTGGTGCTGGGCGACGCCATGGCCGACTGGCTCGGCTATGGCCTGGAAGATGCCTATTCCGAGCAGCCCGACATGGGCGTGATCCGCAAGCACAAGACCGCTTCCGGCCTGATCAAATATCAGCCGCGCGGCGAGCCCGCCGATTGGACTGCGGCTGCCAAGGCCATCCTCGCCACCGAAAAGCCCGACGCCATCGTCGTCATGCTCGGCCTCAACGACCGCGTGGCCATCCGCGAGGCGGTCACCGAGAAGAAGACCGACAAGAAGGATGAGAAGAAAGACGCCCGCGGCAAGCCGGACGCCAAGCCGGCAGACGGAAAGCCGAAGCCGGATGGCTCGACGGAGACAGCAAAACGCGACGAGAAGCCGGTCGACGCCGAATTGTCGCCTGACGATGCCGCCGACAACGATACGCCGCAAACCGCCACGCCCGAGAAGAACGCCCGCTCGGGCAGCGGGCTCTACGAGTTTCGCGACGAGCGCTGGGTCGAACTCTACGCCAAGAAGATCGAAGAACTGATCGGCGTGCTGAAAACCAAGGGCGTGCCGGTGTTGTGGGTCGGTCTGCCTGCGATCCGCGGCCCAAAGGGAACCGCGGACATGCTGTTCCTCGATGCGCTGTATCGCGACGGCGCCGGCAAGGCCGGCATCACCTATGTCGACATCTGGGACGGCTTTGTCGATGAAGCCGGCCGTTTCCTGCAAAAGGGTCCCGACTTCGAAGGCCAGATCCGCCAGCTCCGCACCGCCGACGGCGTCTTCTTCACCAAGCCCGGCGCACGCAAGCTCGCGCATTATGTCGAGCGCGAGGTGACGCGGCTCCTGGCCGCACGCTCCGGACCGATCGCCGTGCCGATCGAGCCGACAACGCCGGAGGCCAGTGTCGCGCCCGGCCAGCCGGCGCCGCGTCCATTGGCCGGACCGGTCATGCCGCTCGTGGCCTCATCCGTCGGCACCGATCAGTTGCTCGGTGGCCCCGGCTCGCGCCCGGCCGCAGTCGATGCGCTCGCGGCGCGCACGCTGGTGAAGGGTGAACCGTTGGCCGCGCCGGCCGGAC
>NZ_LLXZ01000016.1 GCF_001440395.1 Bradyrhizobium jicamae
CATTCATCGATCGATGCGCCGAAAGGGCGTTCAGCCGCCTGACGACGCCTTGCGAATTGCTTTTCGATGGAGGGATCGACCGGCGGGTCTTGGGCGAGCAGGGCCTTGGCGACATCGCGCTTCTGACGGGCCGTGGCGAGCGTGAAGGTGCCGTCGTTGCCGTTGCCGTAAGGCCCGATGGAGTAGGTCTTCTGTCGGCCGTGAAAGCGATAGGCCATCTGCCAGAGCTTTGAAGCGGCCTTGCCCAGCATGCTGGGGTCCGGCTTGATGAAGAGATAGAGGCCGCCGCCTGTCACGTCGGAAATCTTGGTTGCCGTCCAAGCGCCGTTCTCGAATTTCGGTCTGGCGGCACGACAGTCGACGTCAGTCCTGATCTGCTTGGGGTTGGCGTGCTCGCCAGCCTGTCTGCGTGCCATCTGCTTCGATTCTTTCATTCGGAAAATCGGAATTACACCGTGAACGTTTGTTCTTCCGATACCAACAAAAATACCAACAAACTCGGTGACTGGACGCGAATGAGAACAAACGGTGACGAACACCAACGTATTCGAAAAGCCTTATTTTTCAAGCGTTTCCGAGCGCATCGCAAACACCGTCGAACATTCTAGGACGCCTCCGAACACTCTGCTTTTTTACGTCCGAGGTAATCGAAACGGGTCGCGGGCCGGGTCATCTTGGGGGCACAGGAGATGACCCATGCTGATGCTTTCGCTGTTCCGCCTCGCCACCGCCGCGATCCCCTTTGTGGTCAATCTGGCCACCTGGCTCGTAGCGCGCTCGCTCAACATGCCGCAACCGGTCGTGCACGACACCGGCGTGTTCGTGTTCGCGCAGGTACAGACGATCGAGAACAGGATCGGCAAGGCGCTCTGCCCTGGCAGGCTGATGCGCCAACTCCGGTCGCTGCTGCGGCGCTGATCCTGTTTCGCTCAAAGTCCCCCAAGCAAAGGAGAACTGTCATGATCCATCCGTCCACCTTCCTGAGCCGCGCCCTGCTCGCCGACGCCATCTTCAGCGGCGTCGCCGCTGTTACGCTGACGCTCGGCGCCGGCGCGCTCGCGCCCTTCCTCAATCTGCCGGAAACCTTGTTGCGCGAAACCGGCCTGTTCCTGATCGCCTACACGGCGCTGGTCGGCTGGCTGGCCTCACGGTCGACAGTGATGAAGGCGCTGGTGCTGTTCGTGATCGTTGGGAACGCAGCATGGACGCTGGGCAGCATCGCGCTGCTGTTCTCCGGCGCGGTGTCGCCGAACCTGCTCGGACAGGTCTTCATCGTGGCGCAGGCGATTGCCACCGGCGTGTTCGCCGAGTTGCAGTATATCGGGCTGCGCAAGAGTGATGAGACGGTGACGGCTTAAGCCGCAGCCGTCATTGCGAGGAGCAAAGCGACGAAGCAATCCATGCCTCAACACGTGGAGAAGTGGATTGCTTCGCGGAGCCTGTCATCGGGCGCGCATTCGCGCGACCCGTTGGCTCGCAATGACGGGGATAGAGCCTCAGCTCAAAACCAACGCCGCGATCATCCCGGCAAACGTCAGCACCAGCCCGATGACCAGCATCGGCACCAGGCTGCTCCCCGAATACGGGTCGGCCTGCTCCTTGTTCGTTACGACATGTGCACGATAAGCCATCACACTGCTCCTGCCTGATTACGCCGAAATCTTTCCCCGTTACCGAGCATGACGCCCTGGGCGCCTGCGATGCCGAGTTCGAGGCTTGCCGCGATCCGCCGCGCCCGTTCCACGAAATGCGCTTCCGCCGCGGGCGGGCAGACCTCGCGGGCGGTTTGCTCAAACAACTCGAGCCAGCGGTCGAAATGCGCGGCGTCGACCGGCAGCGGCAGATGCTTGGCCATCGGCGTGCCGTGATATCGCCCGGTCATCAGCGCGACCGACGACCAGAATGCGCACATCTGCGCCAGATGCGGTTCCCAATCCCTGATGCGGGCCTCGAAGATCGACCCGAGCACGGCGTCCTCGCGGACCTTGGCGTAGAAGCCGCGCACCAGTCGCTCGATCATGGCCTCGTCGATGCCCGTCCGTTCCATGATTTCGGCCGTCAAGCGCTCTCGCCGCTCCGGCCCTGCCACGATCGCTTCCATTTCGCGCCTGCCCTTAAATAGGTATTTCAAATACCTATTTAGACGGCTATAGATGATTTGCAAGCAGATCTTTCGAGAGGGCTCCCATGCGCCTGACGTCGTTCACGGATTTCGCGCTGCGCGCCCTGATGCGGCTGGCGGGGGAACCCGGCCGTTCCTTCGCCACCAATGAGATCGCGGCGGAGTTCGGCATCTCCCGCAACCATCTGGCCAAGGTGGTGCGCGACCTCGCTGATAGCGGTTTCATCTCGACCCAGCGCGGCGTCGGTGGCGGATTCATGCTGGCCCGGCCGGCGCAAACGATCACGATCGGCGAAGTGGTGCGCGCCCTGGAAGGGCCGCCGCTGGTCGAATGTTTTCGCGAGGATGGTGGTGACTGCGTATTGAAGCCGCGCTGCCGGCTGAAGGCGAAGCTGGCTGCCGCGCGCGAAGCCTTCATGCGCGAGCTCGACACCACGACACTGGCGGAATGCGCCTACCCTGCGCCAGCCAGGCGGTATCAGGCCCACGCATGACGGCTGCCACCAAGCATCAGGTGTAACGGATGAAACCGATCGCGTTCGAAAATGGCACCATCCAGATCGACGCCGCCATCGTCGCCGAAGGCCTGGGGCTGGCGCCGTCGTTGCTGCAGGAGGAGATGCGCGCCGGCAGGATCACGAGCCTTGCCGAGCGCGGGGTCGACGCGGATCTCGGCCGGCATCGCCTGACCTTCTTCGCCGAGCACCGGCGGTTTCGCGTCGTGATCGACGAAACCGGCGCGATCATTCAACGCTCGGCAGTCGACTTCGGCAATGCACGACTGCCGAAATCGGTGCGCAAAAGCGGCGGATGAGGTCTAGGCCTGAAGGGCCGGTGCCGGCGCAGAAGCCGGTTGTTTCCGGCCGGCCGGTTTCCTGCCGGCGACCCTGGCGCGGCGGGTGCCGTTCAGATGCTTGCCATTCAGCGACTTGCCGTTCAGCAAATGGCCGTTGAGCTTCTTCGCCTTCTCAGCCTTCGCCTTCAATTTTTCCTTCAGCCTGGCTTGTTCCTTGGCCAGCTTCTCGGCCTTCTTCATCGCCTTGCGCTCGGCCTTGGCCTTCAGGCGGGCTTTCTCGGCTCGCGCCTCGGCACGCATCTTCGCGCGCTTCTTTTCGCAAGCCGCGCATTTGCAGCCGATCGGCTTCAGATAGGCTTTGAAATAATCGGTGCCGTAATCGTAGTTGATTTCCTCGCCCGGCTCGATGTTCTTGATGGCGCGGATGAACACCTTGCGCTTGCGTGGGCGAACGTCGGATTCCGCATTGGGCTTGCAGGCGTGGTTGATGTAGCGGGCGATGTTCTTGCGCACGGAGCCGTCGATGGTCCAACGGTTGTTCAGCTCAAACAGATATTTGTTCTCGATCGCGTCTTCTTCTTTTTTCTTCGAATCCAGGATCGGCCCGAAATAGCGGATGATCTTGCTGCCCTTCTTGATCGGCTTGGTGGCGAAAAGGCCAAGGCCGGTGTTGGAGCGGCCGACGCGATAGGGTTTATGCGATGGTATGGAAGGCATGACGACTGTGTGACTGCACGCTCGGAAAAGCAGGAAATGCGAAGCCGTTCTTCTAGGACGATTCCGCGGCAAAGTCAGGTGTTTCGTACCTTTGCCATGAACCTTCCCCAGATTGCGCACGTCAGATCACGGAAGTTCCATGCGAGAAGTGCAGATGAAACGCGTTCCCCGCCGGCAGCTCATCGGGACGGTCGTCGCCATCCTGTTCGCAGCACCATTTTGGCCGATTTTGCCGGCCAACGCCCAAACATTCAGCAGCAGTTACACGTCGACCGCGCCAAAGGACTGCCGCACGATCGGTAAACCCAGCGCCGAGGACGGCAGCACGCAGGTGTGCCCCGGCCAATCGGGGCTGATGGTGGTGATCAGCGAGGGCGATCTGCGCCAAACCGTCTCGGTCGGGCGCACCCGCGAGGCGGCCGCCAAGGAGCCGGCCGCGGAGACCTGGTTCGGCCCGTTCAATTCCACCGCCAACACCGTCGAATGGCGGGCCGTCGACGGCAAGCCGTTCGCCATCATCCAGCGCTGGCTGATCGCCGACATCGACAATCCCGACAAGACCGGAAACCCGACCAGCAAACCGATGCTTGCCGTGACCCGGTTACCCCCGGGGCCGGTCTGCCATGTCGCCTATATCGACGGCCAGGCCAACCGCAATGCCAACGAGCTCGCCCGCCAGGCTGCGGACGAATTCGCCCGCGATTTCAAATGCGGCAAGGACGAGGTGAAAGTAATCGGCGAAAAAGGCGCGGCAGTGGGCCTTGCGAAGCGCTGATCAAACCGGCTACCCGGCCTGTTTTCGCCGCATTAACGTCAAAGCTTAAGGTTTGAGTGCTTATTGCTTATCCAACCATATTCTTTCACGGCGCACCTGGGGCAGCGATGCACATAAAACTCCTGGCTCTCCTTCTCGTCGGCACCGCCCTCTCCGGCTGCTGCGCTTCCGGCACCGGCTGCTCGACGCCGACAGCCACCGGCGCGCCAATCGCCTGGGATGGATTGGGTGAACCGCCGACCGCAGACGGCGAACAAGCCGGGGCAGCCAGGCCGAAGCGAAGGACAGCCGCGCGCGATCGCGAGATCATCCTCGGCCCGCTGAACGGAGCTGCGCCGCAGTCGGAAGCCAAGGCGCAGTATGACGACTGGACGCGCCGACCCAACGAAGACGCGGAAGCCGATGCCCGCCTGGCGCGGCAAACCAAGATTTGCCGGGGTTGCTGAGGTCAGCGTTTCCGTGCGCTTGCAACCGTCAAGACTTCTGCTTGATCCGTCGATAGCGCTGCAGCAGCCGTTCACCCTTGGCTGCAATACGCCGCGCGGCGGCAACCGTTTTGGGAACAGGCTCACCCCAGGCATGGGCTGACAGCGCGTGCCGCGTCGGCCTTCCCCGTTCGTCCACCAGCGGCGGCAGCTCCTTGCGGCCGTAGAATCTTACCGCCCAACTGCCTTTGCGTCGCATGTCCTGCGGCGTCATTTCTGACAGCGGTTTTGTCACGCCCGGTTTGAGATGCGAGCCATCCCGCCGCGCGAACGCCGAGCGGCCGGTGGCGGTGAGCCCACCCTTGGGATCTTTTCTTGCGGGCCTTCTTCTTCGCCGGGCGCTTATGCGCAGTTTTCCGGGAAGACTTCTTCGACGTTTTCCTGGTCGCAGTCTTTTTTGCCGGACGCTTCCTGGCGGATTTCTTCTTCGACGCTTTCGCTGCCATGCGCATGTTGTCCACGAGGTTGGGATACGGACGTCCGGCTCGGCGCGCACGCGCCTTCGCAGTCGCTTTCTGCGATGACGTCAAATGTTTCGATTTTTTCTTTTTCCCTGCGCGCTTGCGCGGGTTCGAACGTTTCCAGGGAACGCGCGGTGATCCTGCCATACGAACTCAACGCCCGAACTGGCGGGAGTTTCCATTCGCTCCGTCAGTTCATGCCCGCCGGCCGCGGCACCGTCGAGCGCAGCATCGCGTCCAGGAGCTGGTCGACGCCGGTGCCTTCGGGCAGCCGATGCAGGAGCTCCTTCAGTCGACCGTCAAGCAGCAGCGTCGTGAATCCATGCACGAGCGACCAGGCGCGCGCAATCGCCGCCGCCTGGTCGAGCGACAGCGCTCCCGGCGCCTCGCCGGTCGGCTTCTCGTTGCGGCTGAGGCGCACCGCGGTCGCCAATCCCTCGAACGAGGCGGTCGCGGCCTCGTGCAGCGAGGGCCGCGTCATGTCGAGCCGCTCGGTGCGGAACATCAACCCGTACATGCCGGGACTCGCCTGCGCATAGGCGACGTAAGCCTTGGCGCGCGCCATCGCCTTCATCAGCAGGAGCGTTTCAGTGTTACCCGCCGCGACCATGGCCTCATTGAATCTGCGGAAGCCGATGGCGGCGAGTTCGCTCACAAGCCCGGTAAGATCGCCGAAATGATGGGTTGGCGCTGCGTGCGACACGCCGGCTTCGCGCGCCACCGCCCGCAGGGTTAGCCCCGGCAGGCCATCGCGCTCCAGCACCCGCTCGGCCGCGGCGAGCAAGGCGTCGTGCAGGTCGCCGTGATGATAAGGGGTCTCGCCTGCCGCCCGACGCCGGCGATTGGCCGGCCTTTCGGTCACGGCCCTTGCAGGCTTACGCTTGGCAGCGGGTCGATTGGTTCTGGTTTCTCGCGATGTTCTTGCCATACGAATCCTTATAGCCGCAATTTTTACAGTGTAAAGATTTTGCTTGACGGCCGGCAGCAACGTCCTTACTGATATCTTTACGATGTAAAGATTAAATCCGGAGGAAACTTGAAATGCTCGACCAGGTGACGACCGAGATGAGCCGGCCCAATCTGGCGCCGATTCCGATGGAATGCGACGCGCCGCATCTCAAGGTATCAGGCGAATTGCCGCGCGAGCTCAACGGCACGCTCTATCGTAACGGCCCCAACCCGCAGTTCGATGCGCCGGGCGCGCACTGGTTCGTCGGCGACGGCATGCTGCATGCCTTCCATCTTGAGAACGGTCGCGCCAGCTATCGCAACCGCTGGGTCCGCACCCCGAAATGGCTGGCCGAGCACGATGCCGGCCGCGCGCTGTTCGGCGGCTTCGGCCGCAAGCTGCCGGGCGCGCCGGCAGGGATTACCGATGACGGCGGCGTCGCCAACACCAACATCATCTTCCATGGCGGAAAACTGCTGGCGCTGGAGGAAGGCCATTTGCCGACCGAGATCGAGCCCGGCACGCTCGATCGTCTCGGCTATTGCGACTACAAGGGCGCCATCAAGGGACCGTTCACAGCGCATCCCAAGATCGATCCCGTTACCGGCGAGATGGTTTTCTTCGGCTACAACGCCATGGGTCCGCTCACCCCCGCCCTCTCCTACGGGTCCGTCAACGCTTCGGGCGTGGTGACACGGTTCGATCGCTTCGAGGCGCCCTATGCCAGCATGGTGCACGACTTCATCGTCACCGAAAATCATCTGCTGTTTCCGATCCTGCCGATTACCGGCAGCATGGAGCGCGCGATGCGCGGCAAGCCGCCTTATGCCTGGGAGCCGGAGAAAGGCGCTTATGTCGGCGTCATGAAGCGTAACGGCTCGGCAAAGGACCTCGTCTGGTTCCGCGCCGAGAGCTGCTACGTCTTCCACGTCATGAACGCCTGGGAGGAAGGCAACCGCATCATTGCCGACGTGATGCAGTTCGAGGAAGCACCGCTGTTCCCGCATCCCGATGGCTCGAAGACCGACCCGCAGAAATCGCGCGCGCGCTATTGCCGCTGGACGTTCGACCTCGCAGGCAATACCGACCGCTTCACGCAGACCTATCTCGACGATCTCACTGGTGAATTCCCGCGCATCGACGACCGCCGCGCGGGCTACGCCAACAGCCACGGCTGGTACGCCTGCGCCAACCCCGACCTGCCGATGTTCGGTGCGCTGTCGGGCATCGTCCATGTCGACGGCAAGGGCAAGCGGCTCGGCCATTATCTGCTGCCCGCCGGCGACACCATTTCCGAGCCGGTGTTCGTGGAGCGCGGCCGCGATGCTGCTGAAGGCGACGGCTGGCTGCTCGCCGCCGTCTGGCGTGCGCGGGAAAACCGCAGCGATCTGGCGGTGTTCAACGCGCAGAATGTCGAAGGCGGTCCCGTCGCGCTGGTGCATCTCGGCCATCGCGTGCCCGACGGCTTTCACGGCAACTGGGTCGGCGCGGAGTAAGGGCCCGGCCATGTCATTCCGGGGCATCGCGCAGCGATGACCCCGGAATCTCGAGATTCTCAGGTGCGCAATTGCGCACCATTGTTCGATGCTGACGCATCGCCCCGGAATGACCTCGTTGACAAGCCATCGAGGAGAGCGACATGCATCTGCCCTCAATCACTGCAACCTATCTCGCCATTCTCGCCCTGCTCTACACCGTCCTCGCCCTCCAGGTCGGGCGGCTGCGCCAGCGCGACCGCGCCGCATTCGGCGACAACGGCAGCCTGCAATTGCGCAGCGCGATCCGCGCGCACGCCAATTTCATCGAATACGTACCAATCATCACGCTGATGGTGGCGATGCTGGAAATGTCCGGCCTTGCGACGGTATGGGTGCATCTATTGATGGGCGCGCTGTTGCTATCGCGGCTGTTGCATCCGCTCGGCATGTACGCCGCGCCCAATACGCTGCAATTCCGCATCGGCCGCGTCGGCGGCATCACGATCACGCTGGTTTTACTGCTGGCTTGCGCCCTGACGATCCTGGCGCGCTCCCTGCTCGGCGCATAGTCCGCCACGGATTTCGCGTACTTCTTTGTAAATACGCATCATTTTCGATTCGAGTAGTCTTATTTTTACACTGTAAAGATTTTTCTTGACGACTCTCCTGCACGGCCTTACGGTATCTTTACGATGTAAAGATTAGTCCCCGAGAGGCTGCCATGACCATCTTCCTGATCCTCGCCCCCTTCGGCACGTTCGCTCTGCTGATGCTGGTGACTTCGGCCGAGATCAGCCTGTTCACGTCGGCCGCGATCTGTCTCGCCGTCATCGGTATCGACGTCTATCGCGGCCGCTCGATCAAGATGCTCGGCGCGGGCTCGGTCGTGGTGTTCGCCACGCTTGGCGCCTATGTCGCGCTGGTCGATCCAAACCTCAGCCATTCGGCCGTCAAGCTGGCGGTCGATGTCGGCATGCTCGCGATTTCGCTGGTCTCGCTGATCATCCGCAAACCGTTCATCCTGCAATATGCGCTTGAGGAAGTGGATGCAGAGACAGCGAAGCAGCCCGGCTTCCTGAAGGCGGTCTATCTCATCACCTGGGCCTGGAATGCCGCGTTCGTCCTGATGATGGCCGGCAACGCGCTCGCGATCTATGTGCCGGGCCTGCCGATCTGGTCCAGCCTCGTGATCGCCTTTGCCGCCCGCAACAGCGCCGCCTTCTTCACGACATGGTATCCGCAATATCGCAAGGCGAAGTATGGTGCGCCGCCTGCGAACGCCCTGCCCGGCACCAACTGAGCCAGACTTCATAGCCGCAACACCATCAACAGAGAGCAAGACGATGAAGGACGTATTCGCCAGACTGGGCGCCGATTTTTTCTCCACCATCGTGTTCATCGCGATCTACCTCGCGACCGACAACGTCCTGCTGGCAACAGGCGTGGCGATCGCGGGCGCGATCGGCCAGGTGATCTACTTCCGCATCAAGGGCAAGGAGCTCGGCTACATGACCTGGGCGAGCCTCGCGCTCGTCATCGTGCTCGGCAGCGCGACGCTGCTGACGCACGACCCCCGCTTCGTGCTGGCGAAACCCGCGATCGGGCATTTCGCGATCGGCCTCATCATGCTCAAGCGCGGCTGGATGCTGCGCTACATGCCGCCGATCGTGTCGCAGACCATTCCTGAATACGTCACCTTCGCGGGCTATGCATGGGCCGCGCTCTGCTTCGTGCTCGCCGCCGGCACCATCGGCGTTGCGATGACCGGCGACATGAAGCTGTGGACGTTCTATGTGACGGTGGTGCTGGTCGGCGCCAAGATTGCGGCCTTCGCAATTCAATACATTGCGTTTCGTATTCTGGTCGGCAACCGGATTCGCGCCGCCGCCCAGCGCGCCTAGGAAATACGCGTCAAAAGGACGCTTGAGACAGTTGGGCTTGTGTGGCGAGATAGGCTATACCGCCGATCGAGTTTAGCGGATCTCGCAAGCCATTCCGGTTTGCCGGGAAAATGTCGGGAGACAGCAATGGCCGTGGACGGAAACTGGAACATCACCATGAGCACGCCGATGGGCGAGCGCAAGGCGACGCTGTCGCTGACGAGCGCGGGCGGCACGCTGACGGGAACGCAAGGCGCCGACGGCAATTCCGGCGAAATCTTTGACGGCACCGTCAACGGCGATGACGTCGCCTGGAAGATCTCCATCACCAACCCGATGCCGCTTACGCTTGCCTTCACCGGAAAAGTTTCCGGCGACAGCATGACCGGCGAAATGGGCATCGGCCCGATGGGCAGTTTCCCGTTCACGGGGTCGCGGGCCTGACGGATGAGGAGGCCACAACGCCTCTCTCTCATTCCATGCACAAGACGATGATCGTGACGATCGCCGTACTCGCCTCGCTGGCGGGTGCGGCGATCGCGCAAACGCGGGAGCCTGAACCCGCCTGGCGCCAGAGCGCGCTTCCGCTGGTGCCGGCGGGCCATGTTGCCGGCGAGGCCTATCGCACCGACGAAGCCGGGATGACCGGCTATCTCGCCGTCTATCCAGCGAATGCAAACGATCCGAAATCGCTGGCAAGCGTATTCGCGGCACGACAGGTGCTTGTCGTCAAGCTGACGCGAGGCGACGGCGGGCTGCGCGCCTCATCGGCCGAACTGCAGCCGCGCGTCGATCCAACCCTCGGCAATCGCGACACCACCATGACCGATCCGGATGGTCAGGAACGCGAGTTCGAGAAACTGGACGCCGAGCTAGCGGCCGGTCGCGCGAAACTCCCAGATGGTACCGAGCCCTGCAGTCTCGGCGCGTGGTCGGAAGATCGCGATCCCAAGGGCCTCAACGTGCGCGCCGAGCCTTCGGTGAAGGCGCGCGTGCTCGGCACGCTGCCGCCGCCCTACCGGCTGAAGATGGGCGGCCGCGAGAATACGCCTGACGACGGCTGGCTCACCGAATTTCGCATCATCGGCTTCAAGGACGGCTGGTTCCTGATCGAGGGTGCGAAGCCTCCCGGCAAGGACTATGAGGACGAGAAATTCTATCCGCGCAGCGCGCCAAAACCCTATGCGGGGCGCGGCTGGGTCGCCGCCAACAAGGTCGGCGCCAACTACGCCAATGGCGGCACGCGGATGGGCGGGCTCTTTCAGGCGCCCTTTGTCGATGCGCCGTGGACGCCAGCCGGCCGCAAGCTTGGCGGCACGCTCGATACCGACGGCGGCCCGAAACGCCTCCTCGCCTGTAGCGGCCATTGGGGCCTCGTCGAAAGCCATGACGGCGTGCGCGGCTGGTGGCGCTCGCTGTGCTCCAATCAGGTGACGAATTGCAGTTGAGTTGATGATCAGCCTGTAGAAACCGCTCCCCGCAGATCGCTCAGCGGCGCAGGCCGGCGGCCTCGTCGCGATAGGCCTTCTCGATGTTCTTGCGGGCAGCCTGCTCGGAAGCTGCGGCGGCCTGGTCCACCGATGACCGCAAGGCGCCCATGTTCGCAACCGTGGCGGCGGACATCGCAGGATAGATGCGCGTCATCTCGAATGGCCGGCGTTCGAGCGTGGCGGCGACCTGCTCCTCCATGGCGATGAGATACATGTCCCTGATCTCCGGCTTGTCCGACAGCTTCTGAGCGTACTTGCCGGCGCCCTCCAACTTCACTTTCACGCGGGTGGCAGCGTCGCCCTCCGCCTTCAGCTGGGCGATGTAGCGGAACAATTCCTCTCCGTTCCTGCGGACGATCCAGGCGATCTGCGAGTCGATGCTGCCGCGAACCTGCACATCCAGCGGCTGACTCCCGAAAACGAAAGGCGGGAGATCCGCCTTCGTGAGATCCTGGCGCGCCTGCGCGATTGGCACGCGATAGACCGTGCCCTCTGCGTTGGGACGGATGCCCACGAGATAGACGGATATGCCGCCAACGAGAAGCACAGCAAGGTACAAAGGCTTCATCATCGATCTCCCTGCATTTCGATGTCCTCGCCGAGACGATCCATCAGGCTAGTCGTCGACACGGAACGGTCGGCCCATCTCGAGACCGCCGCGTTGCACGCTGCAAACCTTGTCCTTCCCGGGACCCACGCGCTGGACGTCAAACTTCCGGCCTTCGAGGATCGCGGCGACCTGTTCCTGCACGGCAGGACGAAGCGGCTGGTTGAAGGCCGGCCGCTTGTAGAATTGTGATCCGTCATACATCTCGCCGCCGCCAGGAGCCGGAGGCACGCGTATCTCGACCTTTGTCTGCTTCTCACCGACCGCCGACAGCAACGCCGTGAATTGCACGACCTCTCTCCCGCTGCTGTGGACCTTCCAGGTGACCTGACGGTCGAGCATGCCCGCGGGCGTCACATGGACGAGAATGCCGCACTGTTTCGCATAGACCATGTCGACAAGCTTGTCGGCGAGCAGGCGTCGATAAGCTTCGCTGACGCTCACGTCGTACACGCCGGGCGGTCGCTCCTTGCAACCGGCGAGGCCAAGAGTGAGGCCAAGGGCAGCGAGCACCCGCGCCACCCGTCCAGTCTGCTTCATCGTCGACTGTCTCATGCCGCCCACGCCTGATGTTCCGTTCCGGCCGGATCAAGCGCAGCATCGACGAGAAAGATTAAATGTCCTTGGCTGAAATCGATGGACCCTGCGATGACTGGTTAAGTTCGGGTTGGGCAAAAGCGGCGCGCCGGCGCCTGCCGTGGTTAATGCTTGGCGAATCCGCGCCGGCGCCTGAAGCGGGATGACGCTTCTTCGAATCGTCATCCCACTTCATCTTTTTGTTTGAGCATGATCTTTTCGGAAAACCGCTACACACTTTTCCGGATCATGCTCTAGAACCAGATTTGCATCGGCAGGCCGTGCGCATCCAGCAGCGGCGCTCCCTCGGGAACGCAGCCATGAGGCCCGCGTGCGGCGAGCGCGACCGCGCATGCATCCAGCACGTCATCGCGTTTCGCGCCGGTGCCGATCCGACACTCGGCGAGCCACCGATCGATCTCGCGAAAGCCCGAACGCTTGAGCAGCCTGCGGCGGAGATCCTCGCCCTGATCCGACTTCTTCGGCGGCAGCGGCTTGCCACCGTTCAGCCGAAGAAACACCAGTTCGGGATGCACCTCGCGGATGTCGTGCCGGGTGTTCGCGCGGACGAACGCGTCGACTTCCATGACCTTCTTGCCGATATGCCAGAGCTGCCGCGAGACCCGCGTTTGGCCGCGGCGCAACGCTTCGGCGTTCGCCTTGTCGGGGTCGCGAAACTCCTGCCACAGCCAGCGCCGCGCGCCGGTGAACACCCGCGAGGTATGCGGGCGTAGTCTCTCGCGTGCAAGAAGATCACAGGCGCGTTCGCCGTCGTCGCGCATGCCGATCGGGATGTCGATCCCGGCGCGATCGAACGGACGCGCCAGCGCGTCCGCAATATCTGCGTGGAAGAAGATCGCCTGCTGGTCGCCATCAAGACATACGGCGACCCAGCCCTTGCTGAATCCGTCGAGGCCGAGCGCCCTCACCCCAGATTCAATTCCTTGAAGAAGTCGTTGCCCTTGTCGTCGATGATGATGAAGGCCGGGAAATCCACCACCTCGATGCGCCAGATCGCTTCCATGCCGAGTTCGGGATACTCGACGACCTCGACCTTCTTGATGCAGTGCTCGGCGAGGTTTGCCGCGGCGCCGCCGATCGAGCCGAGATAGAAGCCGCCGTGCTTCTTGCAGGCTTCGCGCACCGCGACCGCGCGGTTGCCCTTGGCGACCATGACCATCGAGCCGCCAGCCGCCTGGAACTGGTCGACGAAGGAGTCCATGCGGCCTGCGGTGGTCGGGCCGAACGCGCCGGAGGCGTAGCCGTCGGGCGTCTTGGCCGGGCCGGCGTAATAGACCGGATGGTTCTTGAAGTAATCCGGTAGCGGCTCGCCCTTCTCCAGCCGCTCGCGCAGCTTGCCGTGCGCGGAATCGCGCGCCACGATCATGGTGCCGGTCATCGAGACCCGCGTCTTGATCGGATAGTTCGACAGCGTCGCCAGAATTTCCTTCATCGGCTTGTCGAGGTCGATCTTCACGACTTCGCCGCCGAGCGACTGTTCGACCGCCGGCAGATACTGCGCCGGGTTATGCTCGAGTTCTTCGAGATAGACGCCATCTTTTGTGATCTTGCCCAGCACTTGGCGGTCGGCGGAACAGGAGACGCCGAGCCCGATCGGGAGCGATGCACCGTGGCGCGGCATCCGGATCACGCGCACGTCGTGGCAGAAATACTTGCCGCCGAACTGCGCGCCGACGCCGAGCGACTGCGTCATCTTCAGAATTTCCTGCTCCATCTCCAGATCGCGGAAGGCGTTGCCATCGGCCGAGCCCTGGGTCGGCAGCGCGTCGAGATAACGCGCGGAGGCGAGCTTCACCGTCTTCATGCAGAGCTCGGCCGAGGTGCCGCCGATGACGATGGCCAGATGATATGGTGGACACGCCGCGGTGCCGAGAGTGAGCACCTTCTCTTTCAGGAACGCCAGCAGGCGGTCCCTGGTCAGCACAGACGGCGTGGCCTGGAACAGAAAGCTCTTGTTGGCGCTTCCGCCCCCCTTGGCCATGAACATGAACTTGTAGGCGTCGTCGCCCTCGGCGTAGATCTCGCACTGCGCCGGCATGTTGTTGGCGGTGTTCTTTTCCTCGTACATCGTCAGCGGCGCCACCTGCGAATAACGCAGGTTACGGCGCAGATAGGCATCGCGTGCGCCTTCCGACAGCGCGGCCTCGTCGTCGCCGTCGGTGATGACGTTGCAGCCCTTCTTGCCCATGATGATCGCGGTGCCGGTATCCTGGCACATCGGCAGCACGCCGCCGGCGGCGATATTGGCGTTCTTGAGGAAGTCGAAGGCAACGAACTTGTCGTTGTCGCTGGCTTCCTTGTCTTCCAGGATCGAGCGCAACTGCTTCAGATGGCCCGGCCGCAGATAGTGATTGATATCGCCGAAGGCTGCTTCCGAAAGCGCCCGGAGCGCCTCGCGCGACACCACCAGCATGTCCTTGCCGAGCACCTTCTCGACCCGCACGCCTTCGGCGGTAATTTTCTTGTAGGGCGTGGTGTCCGCCCCCAGCGGAAACAGCGGCGTATGCTTGTAGGGCGGAACGGGCTTCTGGTCAGGAAAAGCAGTCGGGGCGTTCATGTCGATATATCTCGGGTTGGAGCCGGCAGCGGCCGGAACGGCGCCGCAGAGATAGACCCGTTCTAAGCATTTTTCGACCAAAAGGAAGGTTTTGCTGGCCTGCCCGATGCGGCCGAATCCGGCCATTGCGGCCGCCCATCGGCGATTGAACCGTTCCGGGTCCGTTTCAGACAAACCCGAGATTTCCGATGGACCCCGAACAGACTTGCGACTGGAAATGACCTCCGCCACCACATTGCCTGATGCAGCGTCCGTCCCGGCGCGCCCGCCGCGGCTGCTCGGGCTTTATCTGCTTCTGATCATCATGGCCGCGATCGAAGCGTTCGAGGGGCTGTCGCACGCGCCGATGCTGTTCGGCGACATGTCGGCGATTCCGGGGCCCGGCCTCGGCGGCGCGATCGTCAAGACGTATGTCGCGTCTCATCCCCTGCTGGCGCTGGCGGCGCTGGCGTTTGCCACCGTCGGCCGGCTGCGTTACGCGATCATCGCCCTTGGTGCGCTGGTGCTGATGAACTGGCTGAACTACATGCCCTCGGTGGTGCGGCACGGGCTCGATTTTGGCGGCCTCTCCACCTTCCAGACCCCGGTCCAGATCATTGCGTTTCCGCTGATGGGCGCCTGCGCCATCGCGCTCGCCGCGCGCCAGGAGCGGCTGGGGCTCGCGGCCCTGCTGGTCAGCATTCCCACGCTGTTCGACGTTCTCGCCGTGGTCGCCTTCGGGATCAGCGTCTTCCTCTACGGTTTCTGACAAGCAAGTTGACTTCCGCGGGCGCTCCTTGCAGGAAATTCGCGTGCGGGCTTCAATGGTACAAGGGGGCATTCACAATGGCTTTGAGACCACACATTCGACGACCGACCCTGCTCGCCGCAGCACTGGCGCTGGCCGCCGCAGTCAATGCATCGCCGGCGCGGGCCGACCGCTGCGAGGACACGGCCAAGGAACTGAAGAACCAGATCGATGGCCTCAAGATCAGCATGAACACCGGCAACATGGTCTATCTGACCCATCCGGCCGCCAAGGAATTGTCGCTCGGCTGTCGCGGCCGCAGCTATTCCATCGAGCTCTACGCCAAGACCGACCGCAAGCCGAAGCCCGAGTTCTTCGCCCTCGTGGCGTCCGCCGGCGCCATCATCTTCACGATCCCGAAGCCCGACGTGGTGACCGGCTCCTCGCGCTGCATCAAGCGCATGGGGCTTCTGCGGGGCGACAAGGTTTCCATGCGCTTTCGCCGGCTCAACATGGAATGCACGCGCACCAAGACCGAGGCTTCGATCGTGGTGACCCGCGGCAAGGACGAGTAGCCGCTCCCGATCGGTCGCATTCTAACGATTCCGCGAGCCGTCCGTTCACCATCGGACGGGATTGACGGGATCGGCGCGGGATTGCCGCGCGGGATTCACCAATCATTCGTTTCAAACCGGCCAGTGTCGGAGGCAACCAAAAGGATGCTTCCGATGGATGTCTCTGCTGTGCCCGCAACGGTGGTGGTCAAAGCGCCTGAAGTCCCCGTGTTCAAGGCCCCCGACAAGACTCCCGACGTGCAGAACGGCGCCGCCGCCGACGGCACCCGCACGCCACAGCCGACGCTGGTCGCTCCCCTGCCGCCCGGACAGGGAACGCGGGTCGATCGGTTCGTTTGAGCCAACTCCTCCGGCCGTCGTCCGCCTTGTGCGCGATTGCGCACTGGAGCGGGTGACCCAGTATTCCAGAGACGCCAGCGAAACTTCGACAAGCAGCGACACACCGGATACGCACCCTTCGCGGGCATAACAGGCGCGCGAAAACGTGGTGCTTCACCTCAACTCGACGCCGCAAGTTTGCCGAACAATCGCGCGATCATATTGACCGTGGGCGAATGGAACCCGCGCATGGTCGCAAAACTTCTGTTGCAGAACACCATCACTGTCGTTGTTCTCGGCGCGCTGCTGTTTGCCTCGGCAGGCTCGTTGCATTGGCCGGCAGCATGGGTGTTCCTGGTCGTCAGCGCGACCATCGGTCCCGCGTGCGGCCTGTGGCTTGCGAAAACCGATCCTGCCCTGCTCGCCGAGCGGATGCGGCCGACGTTTCAAGCGGACCAGCCGGCCGCCGACAAGAAATTCATGCTTGTCTTCGTCCAGGCGACGCTGATCTGGCTGGTCGCGATCGGACTGGACCGGCGCGTTCATGCCTCCGACGTTCCGCTGGTGCTGCAGGGGCTCGGGCTTGCGATGTACCTGCTCTCGACCGCCTTCATTATGTGGGTGTTCCGTGCAAATTCCTTTGCCGCGCCGGTCGTTAAGGTGCAGGCCGCGCGCCAGCATCACGTCGTCTCGAGCGGCCCCTATGCGTTCGTCCGCCATCCCATGTACAGCGGCATCATGCTGTTCTTCGTAGGCGTCCCGCTACTGCTGGGATCATGGTGGGGCGTGGCGATCGCGCCGGTATTCGCCGTGCTGTTCGCCATTCGCGCCCGCATCGAGGAGCGCGCCTTGGTCGAGGGGCTGCCCGGCTATGCTGACTATGCCGCGCGCGTGCGCTATCGTCTGGTGCCAGGACTCTGGTGAAAGAGGCTCTGGTGAAAGAAGGCTCTGGTGAGAGACCGGGAGGCGACGCGGATGCCCGATAGCAAAACCTACACCGGCGGCTGCCATTGCGGCCAGGTGCGCTTCGAATGCACCAGTGACCTTGCGATGGTCACCGCCTGCAATTGCTCGATCTGCACCAAGAAGGGCCTGCACTTCACCTTCCTCGATCCGAAAAGCTTTCAACTCCGCGCCGGCGAGGAAAACCTGAAGGAATATCTCTTCAACAAGCACGCCATCCACCACCAGCTCTGCGTCGATTGCGGCGTCGACGTCTTCGCACGCGGCAAGAAGCCCGACGGCAGCGACGTGGTGGCGCTCAATGTGAGCTGCATCGACGGCATCGAACTGTCGAAGCTGACGATGACGCCTGTGGATGGACGGAGCATGTGACGCGGAGCGACCATTCCGGGGCGCGCAAAGCGCGAACTCTGGTGCGCAATTGCGCACCAAAGTTCGATGCTTCGCATCGCCCCGGCGTTAAGTATCCAGCGCCTTGTACCTGCGGAAAATCCCCTCCTCGTTGAACGCAATCCGCCGGTCGCTGGCCAGATAGGTCTTGATGTTCGGCCGCGCCGCAACGCGGTCACGCAATTCGACCAGGCCGGGAACCTTCCGCTCGAAAGCCTTCATCCGTTTCGGGAAAGCGTAGCGCAGTCCCTCCACGATCTGGAACAGCGACAGGTCGACGTATGTGAGTCGGCGGCCGGTGACGTAGGCGCCGCCATTGGCCGCGAGCAGATCCTCGAAGTAACCGAGGTATTTCGGCACACGCTCCTTCCAGAATTCGTCGGTGCGCTTCTTCGCCGGCGCCTTCTGGTCCTCGTAGTACAGCGACGGCCCGAGCGGATGATGGGTGTCGTGAACTTCCAGCACCAGATCGGCGATCGTGAGCTGCAATTGGTGCACCCACAATCTGCCGGCCTCCGCCTTCGGCGCCAGTCCGTGGCGCGATCCGAGATACAGCAGGATGTTGGCGGTCTGCCCGATCACGAGCTTGCCGTCCTTGAGGAACGGCGGAGCGAAGGGCGGCGTTCCCTTCCCCGCATCCATCATCCGCGTCATCGCGGCCATGCCGTTGCCGTGGCGCGCGACGTCGTCGTAGCGGGCGCCGGCCTCTTCGAGCGCGAGTCGGACATATTCGCCGCGGCCCTGGATCATGGGCCAGTAATAGAGCTCGTAACGCATCGATGACATCTCCGCTGGCGGTTTCACCGACATAACAAATCACTCCGCGGCTGGTTCGTCACGCCGAACGCGACGTCGGCCGGTCGTACAGATCTCCACACCCCGAAACTGTCCGAACACGCGCGGGGGTGTTAGATTGCTTCCGTTTGAAGCGTCGATTTTCTCAACACGACAGGAGAATGCGGATGGCGGACAACAGGAAGAAGCGCGGCGGGGCCGATCGCGGGCTGATCGCGCTGAGCGAGCCTTACGAGGTCGCCTACTGGTCGAAGAAACTGAAGATCACGCCGGCCGAGCTGAAAGCCGCCGTCAAGAAAGTCGGGCACTCCGCCAGGAACGTGGAAGCCTACATCAAGCTGCAGAAGCACAAGGCCTCCGACCGGGCACGGATCGCGGTGAGCCAGCCCTACGAAGTCAGCTACTGGTCGAAGAAGTTCAAGGTCACGCCTGCCAGATTGAAGGCGGCCGTCGCAGCGGTCGGGCATTCGTCGAAGGCGGTCGGCGCCCATCTCGCCAGGCGCAAGACTGCGAAGAAGGCGAAGAAGAGCGCCAGCAAGACTCCGCGGAAAACGACAAAGAAGCGCTCTAAGAAAAAGGCCGCCTAACGGCGGCCTTGGCACCAGCCGGCTTGCAGGAATGCGTAGCCCGGGTGAAGCGAAGCGAAACCCGGGGTGCTCCTTGCAAGAGTGCCCCCGGGGTTGCGCTACGCTTCACCCGGGACTACGGCAATGCACCTCCGCTTTTCAGTTCGCCGCGAAGCAATAGAACAGGCCGTCGCCGCCCGTGCTCTTGAGGTCGGCCTGCGAGCAGCCGCCGTCCGGGCCGCGCGAGGGATGCGAGGAATTCCAGGACTTCGAGGCATCGTCGTCGCGGAGTCCGACGCGATCGGAATGGCCGACCATCGCCGCGCCCTGCGTCGAGCTCGTCCAGTTCCTGCAGGTGCGATCCTCGCCGGCCGCAAACGCTGATCCGTCCGCTTGCGATCCCGTCAGCACGTCATGGCGGTTCGGCGTATCGCCACGACCATTGATGACGTCGCCCTTTTCGCTGAGCGCGCTCTGCTTGGTGAGGCCATTGGTGCCGTGCAGTTCGGCGACGTCCTTGGCGACCACCGCGCCCTTGGCATTCTTCCACGGCCCCTTGCCGATGCGATCGCGCGCATTGACGGCAGGCGCGCCGTCGGCGGCTTGCGTCGACAGGTAAGCGCGCCAGGTCTTGCCGCCCGCGCCGGCGGCCTGCGCCAACGTCTGGCAATGATTGTCGGCGCCGGCGAGCCCGCCGAGATTACCGCCATTACCGATGCCGTTGCTGGTCAGGAAGAAGCTGGTGTCGGCGGATTGCACCTGCGCAGGTGCGCTTGCGAGAACCGATATGGCGGCAAGCGCAACGAATGCCGGCGAGATGATCCTGGCGAAGCTGTTCATCGAAGTCCTCCCTGTTTTTTGTTCTGGACTTGTCTTCAACCCATTGCGGCGAACTTTATTCCGCTGCCGTGAACCGTGGAGGAAAGCAGGCCATCCCGCAAAGAAAAAGGCGCCGCGGAACGAACCGCAGCGCCTTCGTCATGATGTACAGGCGATCAGCTGGTCTGCTGGATCGCCGAGAGTTCCCAATCGGCGCCGCGACGGCGGGCGAAGGTCCAGACCTCGGTGGCTTCGGTCGGGGTTTCGCTGCCCGCGACCAGACGGCCGGTGGTGCGCTCCAGGGTCTTGTCGACCAGCGAGAACCGCATCGCCACGCTGGCGTAGTCGGTTTCGCCTTCGCGCCAGGCTTCCGCGAGGTCGCCCTGCAGCAGCTTGACGTCGGACACCTTGTTGACGTCGTTGCTGGCCTTGTTCGCCTCGAGATCCTTGGAGAAGTAGGACACCATCTCCGGCGTCGCCAGCGTGTGCAGTTTGGCGACATCCTCGTTCGACCACGCGGCCTGGACCTCACCGAGCAGACGCTCGAACGCTTCATAGTCGGCCGGCTGGATTTCCAGCGCCGGCTGGCTCGATCCCAACCCGAAGCCGCCCAGTCCGGAGCGGAAGCTGTTCTGAGCGCCGGGACCTTCGGCAGGCGCGCCGGGGGCCGGTCCGTTCGCGTAGGCGGAAGCCGGGGTATGGCGGCGCTGCCACCACGACATCGCCAGCCGCACCACGAGGATGATCAGGCCGACCTGCAGCAACAGGCCGATGATCGAGGACAGCCCGCCGAGGCCGGAGAACAACCCGCCGCCGGACAGCAGGCCGAACAAGCCGGCGCCAAGGAAGCCCATGGCGAGACCACCAAGCATGCCACCCATCATTCCGGGCCGGTTGAAGAAGCCGCCCTTGTTCGCCGCGCCAGCCGCCGCATTGCCCGCTGCAGGTGTGCCCGGCTGGGTGAAGGTACGGTTCATGGGTTGCGCCGTGCCCGGAGCGGTGGTCGTGCTCGGCGGCGCCGAATAGGTTTTCGATCCGCGCGAACCCGAACTGCCGCCGCCGCCAACACGGGCGTCAGCCGCCGAGATCGTGATCGCCAAGGGAACCGCCACTGACAGGACAATGGCGAAAGCCCTTACAATTCCGCGCGCAGTCTGCGTGAAATGCATATCTGTTTCCTCATTCCCCTCCATGGGGAAGTGCCCCTAAGATGGGCAGAGCGACCCAAAAGTGAAGCAAAATATCGGGAACCGCGGCTGCGGCCCTCAGTCGCGGGGATGTGACGATTTGGCCGTGAACTCCGCATTCACCATGCGCAAGCAGGCTTTCGGCCAACGTTTTACGTGGGCGTTTACTTGGCCGTCATCGTCTCCTTGACCTTCTCCACCAGCGCGCTCAGCGCGAACGGCTTTGGCAGGAAGGCGAACTGCTCGTTCTCCGGCAGGCTCTTGTCGAAGGCCTCTTCGGCGTAGCCGGAGACGAAGATGATCTTGAGGTTCGGGTTGCGCTTGCGCATTTCGCGCAACAGCGTCGGGCCGTCCATTTCCGGCATCACGACGTCGGAGACGACGAGATCGACCGCACCGTCCTTCTCGTCGAGCGCCTCCATCGCCTCGATGCCGTTGGAAGCTTCGATCACGCTGTAGCCGCGCGAACGAAGCCCGCGCGCGTTGAGCGAGCGCAGGCCGTCCTCGTCTTCCACCAGCAGGATGGTGCCCTGCCCGGTCAGGTCGGGCCGCGGCTTCGGCGGTTCGGCCGCGGCTTCCTTGGCCGCGCCATTGGTGGCCTGCGCTTCCGGCTGCGTTTCCAGCTCGGGCCGGTGACGCGGCAGGAAGATGCGGAACGTGGTACCTTCGCCGGGCGTGGAGTCGACATAGACGAAACCGCCGGTCTGCTTGACGATGCCGTAGACCGTGGAGAGGCCAAGCCCGGTGCCCTTGCCGACTTCCTTGGTCGAGAAGAACGGCTCGAAGATCTTGTCGACGATCTCGGCGGGGATTCCGGTGCCGGTATCGGAGATGTCGATGCGTACATAGTCGGCGGCCGGCAAGCCCTTGTAGGAGAGCTGCGCGGATTCATCCGCCGTGACGTTCGCGGTCTTCACCGTCAGCTTGCCGCCATCGGGCATCGCGTCGCGCGCGTTGACCGCGAGATTGACCACCACCTGTTCGAATTGCGAGACGTCGACCTTGACCGGCCAGAGGTCGCGGCCATGCATGAGGTCGAGCTTGACTTTCTCGCCGATCAGCCGCCGCAGCAGCATGGTGAGATCGGACAGCGCGTCACCGAGACCGAGCACCTGCGGCCGCAGCGTCTGGCGGCGCGAGAACGCGAGCAGTTGCCGCACCAGCGTCGCGGCGCGGGTCGCGTTCTGCTTGATCTGCATGATGTCCTGGAACGACGGATCGGTCGGCTTGTGCGCGTTCAGCAGGAAGTCGTTCGCCATCATGATGGCCGAGAGCACGTTGTTGAAATCGTGCGCGATGCCGCCGGCGAGCTGGCCGACCATATCCATCTTCTGCGACTGGTTGATCTGGTTTTCCAGCGTGCGCCGCTCGGTGGTCTCGAGCAGGTAGACGATGGCGGCTTCGGTGTCGCGCTCGTCCTCCTCGACCGCGGTGACGAAGAACTGGCCCCAGCGCTCCTTGGCGCCGTCGAGCATGGCCTCGACGGGCGCGATGTCGCCCTGCCCTTCCGCGGCCTGATTGATCGCCGCGATTAAAAGGTTTCGGTCGCGCGCGTTCACCGCGCGGAAGATCGACTTGTTCGCCGCACCGTCAGGGCCCAGGCTTTGCGCGAGCTTGGCGAAGCGGGCATTGGCACGGACGACAGCGCCGCCGCGGTCCACCGTCGCAATCGCCATCGGCGTGTGGTCGAAGAAGCGCATGAAGCGGACTTCGGCGGCGCGCTCGGGGTCGGAATGCTCGTCGCGCGCGCGGCTGATCACCAGCGTGCGCGACGACCCCGGCGAGCCGTCGGCGCCGAAGGCGAGCTTGTGATAGAGCCGCACCGGCATGGTCTTGCCGCCGCGCATGCGCAGGTCGATGTCGAACACCTCGGTTTTGACTTCGCCCGGTACCGCCACGATCGAGGTCAGGAGCGAAGCGCCGTCGCCGGAGACGATATCGGAGAGCTTCAACCCGCCAGACCCGATCTCGGCGAGATCGTAATCGAGCCAGTTCGCCAGCGTTGCGTTGACATAGATGACGTCGCCAGCCGGATTGACCGAGAAGAAGCCGCATGGAGCGTGGTCGAGATATTCAATCGCATGCTGCAATTCCCGGAACACGTCCTCCTGGCGTTCGCGATCCCGCGTGATGTCGGCGATCGACCACACCGCATATTTGGCTTCGCGCTTGCTCTGGCCGAGCGGCCGAACCCGCATCCGCAGCCAGCGGCCCTGCGCACCGTCGGAGCCGGCAATGCGGACCTCCTCCTGCTGCCGCTTGCCTTCGCGGGCGGCCTTGAGCAGGCGGAAAACGGCCTCCGAGACGTCAGGATTGCCGATGAAGACGCGCTCGACCGGCCGCACATCCTGCCGGCTGGCAGCCCCGGTCAGCGCCAGATAGGCGGCGTTGGAATAGACCACGTGGCCCTTGGGGTCGGTCACCGCCAGCCCGTCATAGGCCTGATCGGCGATACGGCCCATCACGGGGTCGTCGGAGGTACGGTCGGTAAAGCGGACAATACCGGCGGCAAAGGCGAACAAATTGAACAGGCCGACCATGGCCAGCAGCGCCAGCACGCCCAGGATATAGGGCTGGGCCTGGGCGCGACCGATGGTCATCAGTGCGATCGCCACCCCGACAATGCCGGCGGCCACCAGCAGCACCAGCATGATGCTACCTCCCCGCCGCGCCGGCTCGTGGGCCGCGAAGGGCTCGGTGGGCGAACGGCGACTGTCGGTTTCGGCGGTCATCTGAAGAGGCGCTGCCCTTCGGCAAGGAGGAGACGGGCGGATTCGCACGCCCCTCCTGAGTGCCTGAATCGGACCTGCAAGTGCAAGTCCATCAGGCGGTTATTTGACAGGTTGAAGGCATTTCAAGGCGTTTTCCAGCGGTTCCCATCACATTCTCCGGGCGCCGAGGCCGTTCTTGAGGCGCATGACGTAGCCGATGATCTCGGCGACCGCGTGGTAGTGCTCGACCGGAATCTCCTCGTCGATATCGACGGTGGCATGGAGCGCGCGCGCCAGCGGCACGTTCTCCACGATCGGAATGTCGTGCTTCTTGGCGATTTCCCGGATCTTGAACGCGACGTTGTCGACGCCCTTGGCGACGCAGACCGGCGCCGACATGCCGCGGTCGTAGGACAGCGCCACCGAATAGTGGGTCGGGTTGGTGATGACCACGCTGGCGTTGGGAACGGCGGCCATCATGCGCTTCTTCATGCGCTGCTGGCGCAACTGCCGGATCTTGCCCTTGATGTGGGGGTCGCCTTCGGACTGCTTGAACTCGTCCTTGATCTCCTGCAGCGACATCTTCTGGCGCTCGAACCACTGCCGGTACTGGAAGAAGTAATCGGCGATCGCGACCGCCGCCAGCATCGCCACCACCGCGCCCATCAATTGCAGCGTCAGGCTGGTGGTGACGCCAAGGATCGCCGAAGGATCGAAGCGCAGGAACGACTCCAGACGATCACGCTCAGGCCACAGCACCGCCATCATGACAGCGCCGAGCGCGATCAGCTTGAACAGGCCCTTGAGGAAATTCGCCAGCGCCTGCTTGCCGAAGATGCGCTTAAACCCGGCGCCCGGAGATACCTTGCTGAACTTCGGCTTGAGCGATTCCGACGACCAAACCAGCCGGTGCTGGATCATATTGCCGGCGATCGCGGCAAGCGCCAGCATCAATAGCGGCACGCCGATCGCGCCGAGCACGGCATAGCTCAGCGTATTGCCGAGCGCGAGCAGCGCCGCGCCGTCGGTGCGAAGCTGACCCGCATTGGCGATCAGGTTGCGCAGCGGCATCAGGATGCCGCCGCCGATCGATCCTGAAAACGTCGACAATATCAGCGTGCCGCCCGCGATGATGAACCAGGTGTTGACCTCCTGGCTCTTGGCGACGTCGCCCTTCTCCAACGCATCGTCGAGACGTTTCTGCGTAGGGTCTTCTGTTTTGTCGTCGGAATCGTCGGCCATCGCGGCGCTCTAGTTTCTTGTTTGAGCACGATCGCCGCGCAAACGCATTCCGCGTTTGTCGCAAGCGAAAACCGGCATACCTTTTTTTGGATCAGGCTCTATTTCAGCGGCGTCAATTCGTGCATCACGCCGATGAAGTAGTTGAGATAGGTTCCCATCATCGCCGACAGGACGAGGCCGAAGATCAGGAATCCGATCATGATCGACAGCGGCACGCCGACGAAATAGACCTGCATCGCCGGCATCAGCCGCGCCAGCACGCCAAGGCCGATATTGAAGACGATGCCGAACACCAGGAACGGCGCGGAGAGCTGCATGCCGATCTTGAAGGCAGTAGCGAAGGCGCGCGTGGCAAGCGCCGCCACATCCCCGCTCGGCATCAGCTCGCCTGGAGCGAAGATCCGATAGCTCTCGTTCAGCGCCGCGATGACGAGGTGATGGGTATCGGTGGCAAACAGCAGCGTCATGCCGAGAATGGAGAGGAAGTTGCCGATCAGCACGCCCTGCTGTCCCTGGGTCGGATCGACGGCGGTGACGAAGCCAAGGCCGAGCTGCTGGGCGATCACCGAGCCGGCCACGGCAAGCGCCGCCAGCGTCACGCGCGCGGTGGCGCCGAGCACGATGCCGATGGCGATCTCGTGCACCAGGAGTACCCCGAGCGCGCTCATCGAGGAGAGGTCGATCTGATAGGCGGTGCGATGCAGCGGCAGGATGATCAGCGTCAGCAGCAGCGCAATCGCGAGCTTGATGCGCACCGGAATATTGCTCTCGCCGAAGCCCGGCAACAGCATCACCATCGCTCCCACGCGGGCGAACACCAGCATGAAGGTGGCGGCAAGGGCGGGCAGCAGAGAGATGTCGACGCGCATTCATGGACAATGCATCAACCGCCTATGATTCGCGACGATATCCGCATCATATAACCGTGCATCGAGTCAGCCATGAACGGCAGCGCCAGTAGTAATGTCAGGAAGATCGCAAGAATCTTCGGCACGAAGATCAGGGTCTGTTCCTGAATCTGGGTCAGCGCCTGGAACAGCGACACCACGACGCCGACCACGAGCCCAATCACCATCAAGGGCGCTGACACCACCACGATGGTCCAGATCGCATCGCGCGCCACGTCCAGGGTTTCGGCACCGGTCATTTCAATTTCCTCTTCTTGCGCGAACTCTCCACCGTCATTGCGAGGAGTGTCAGCGACGAAGCAATCCATTTGTGTTTGTGGCCCGATGGATTGCTTCGCTTCGCGCGCAATGACGACGCTTTCGGGCTGCGATGACGTCCCATGGCACGTCAGATCGGCATCTTCATGATGTCTTCATACGACTGGATCACGCGGTCGCGCACCGACACCAGCGTCGAGACCGCGACGTCGGTTTCCGCCACCGCCGTCACCACGTCCATGACGTTGGCCTTGCCGGAGGTCATCGCCATGGCCTGCGAGTCGGATTTCTTGCCGGCCTCCAGCACGCTTCCGACGGCGTCCTTGAGCAGCGCGCTGAAGGATGGACCGCCGGTGGACTCGTTGCCCTTCTCGGCGCCGCCGGTCTCCACGATGCGCGAAAGCGCGGCGTAGGCATTTGCTGCAACGGTTGGTGAAGCCATTTTCTATGGTTCCTGTTCAGGCCTTGAGGATGTCGAGCGTGCGTTGAATCATGCGGCGCGTGGCGCTGATGATGTTGAGGTTGGCCTCATAGGACCGCTGCGCCTCGCGCATGTCGGTCATTTCGACCAGCGGATTGACGTTCGGATATTTGACGTGGCCGGCCGCATCCGCCGCCGGATTGCCTGGCTCGTGCTTGACGCGAAATGCCGACTGGTCAGTCCTGACCTTTCCGAGCGTCACCACCCTTGCGTCCAGCGAACGATCAAGCGCTGACGAAAAGGTCGGCACCTTGCGGCGATAGGGATCGCCGCCGGCCGTCGGCGACGTCGAGTCCGCATTGGCGATGTTTTCCGAGATCACCCGCATCCGTCCCGCCTGCGCGCGCAGGCCGGAGGTCGCGATGCTCATCGAGCGGGCGAAGTCGCTTGCCTCATCTGCCATGATCCGGTTCTCCTAATCGGGCTGCGTCAACGTCTGCCGATGGCGGTTTTGAGCAGGCCGAGGCTGCGGGTGTAGAGCGACGTGGCGGCCGCATAGTCCATCTGGTTGGCCGAGACCTTCAGCATCTGGTCTTCGAGGTTGACCGAATTGCCGGCAGGTTTGGTCAGAAAGCCGCTCTTGCCGCCGTCTCCCCTGAAACTCTGTCCGCCGCCGGAGACGGACATGTGGGTCGCGCTGGTGCGCATCATGGCGAGCGACCCCATCGCGCCGCCGACATTCGCGCCCTTGTTGTCGAACTTCGGCTCGACCAGGTCGGTCGGCCGGAAATTCGGGGTATTGGCGTTGGAGACGTTTTCGGCGAGCACGCGCTGGCGCTCCTGGTGCCACTGCATCTTGGTGCGCAGCGCCGACAGGATCGGAAGATCGTTGATGGCCATCGAGCCGTTCCCCGTTAACCTCTGGCAGCCGCCGCGAGGTAGGCAGAATTTGCCCGGTGTATGGTTAACGGCTGGTTAAAATCGCCCGCGGCGAGCTCGGACAGCGGCGAATCTCCGGCTGTGGTGACGAAACGAGCGCATTTTCGCCACGAAAACTGCGTTAACCAGCAGCCACCAACGCGACTTGGGGCGCTCAGAAGTCGTTTTGGCTCAAGCGATTCTTGGTCTATTAATTAACCGGACGGCGGCGCTCGCCGTGGGGAATTAAGGAATAAGGCTGATCTCGGGCGTGATTCGCCGGCTGCGGATCGCTTCGGGGCATGGTCAGGATGGCGGGAACCGTGTTCCCGGGGAACATGCTCGGACGGAAAGACCGAAGACCGCACTCGTCGAAGCCAGCATCAGAGAACGGCTCGTGGCCGGGGACTAAAGAATGCAGACACTGACATTCCTCTTCGCATTCATCGCCGTTTTGGCGCTGATCGGCGTGGCCGCATGGCTGGTTCGTCGCTTCGCCAACAACCGCCTCGGCGCCAACACCCAGCGCGGGCGGATGCCGCGGCTTGCCGTGATCGACGCCGCCGCCGTGGACGGCCGCCGACGCCTGGTGCTGGTTCGGCGCGACAATGTCGAGCATCTCCTGATGATCGGCGGACCCAGCGACATCGTGGTCGAGCCCAACATCGTGCGCGCGATGCCGAACCGCGAGCAGATGGCACCGCGTCCGGCGGTCGCCGAGCAGGCGCCGCGGATTGCGCCGCTGCCCGATGCGGCCTGGAGCGAAGAGCCCGCAAGGGCCGACGCACGATCGACCGACGGCTTCGATCATCCGGTCGAACCGCAAATGCCGGAGCCGCCGCCGCGCACCGCGCGTCCCTCCTTCGCCGACGAACTCCGCCGGCCCGCGCCGCCGCCGATGCCGGAGCGTCGCG
>NZ_LLXZ01000017.1 GCF_001440395.1 Bradyrhizobium jicamae
ACTGCCGAAAATACGACAGCTAGTCCGGCGCTTGCGAGTTGATCGAATTCATCCATATCGAAGTCTCCAACTCCCTGATTAACGTCACAAAGCAATCGGCGGTTCCAATCTCGGGAAAACTGGCAATTCGCTCGGCAACTTCGGTGGAGGGGTCCCGTTAGCTCCGAACGAAACCGCGAGCAACGGTTCTCGTTAGCGCGTTCCTTTAGCCACACGGAGCAAGCATGCTCAGCCGGCGCCTCGTGATAGGCATCATCTTCACCGCTCTCACCTGTGGAGCGGCCGCCATAACGATGCTGAGACATTTGCTGCTGTAACGACCACCTCGCCGAATGGGGCCGCTTGAAAGCGGTTCCCATTCGCGGGCCTCAGTTTCCTGTGGAAGGCCACACACGGGCATCACTTCAAGTCAGCGCGTTACTTGGCTGCCAAGGATTCCGAATGGGCAACCGAGTTAGCAAGTCAACTTCCAAGACGAGACTATATTGAATGTGCCAGAGGTCGAATTGCGGCCAAGTTGCTTTGAATGAGCCAACGTAACTTGCGCTCGACCTGAAGCGCCTACGACCTAATGTGCATCCATTACGACCAGCCGGGCGGCGCTCCACCGCCGTCGGAGCGCTACTGCGGCCGGCGCGCCGCAGCGGCGGAGGGTCTTGGCAGAGCGCCTTAATCTTGCGGATCAGCAAAAGAGAAATGAAATCGGGAAAAAGTAGCCACTTTTCTAGCGTGCCGGAATTGTAGTTCGTGCCGTTTGTTGGAGTTCGAAATGGCTGATTCACCGCTGAAGATTGCTGTAGACCGCGCATGGTCTGTGCACAGAGCAACGCACGAGGATATTGACGCTTGCGATTCAAGACGCTGCTCTCTTGAGAGGTAGTTGTTCGGAAAGGCGGTAGCTGGAGAAAGCGATCCAGAAGGGCTGACATGTCACGGCCTTGCTTACTTAGCTAGGCTTAGACCTGATGAGTATTGAGGTTAGGGTGGCAGCGGGGCCCCAATCTATCGCGGTATGCCAGCGTCGCTTGAATCTGACGCGCCACGACGTAGCAGGTGACGATAACCGTGCTCCGTCATCCATTTGGCGCGCGATAAATGGCTGTCGAACGCCTTCCGCGCCCGATCACATTCATGTTCCGGATCAAAATGCAGCACCAGTCGTGCGGCTTCGCGCCAGTCCGAGGGTTGGTGGAAAGCGACACCCAACCCGAGCAGTTCATAAAGGCCCACGGGAGGCCGGCTCAAAGAAGCTGGATCGTTTTAGGCAGCGTGCACGCCTGAACCGAAGGCCGTGCCTGATTAAGTGAAATGCGGAGCTTGGCATGTCTTGACTAGCCAGGCGATAATCACGCTTTGGCTCTTGTTGCGGCTGCTTGGCCGCGCTCGCGTGTCGCAGCGGCAATCGTTGCTTAGGAAGGAACGACCGCCAGTCCGGATTTTGTGGCGAGGAGTGACAAAAGACTATCGCGATGGACTGCAACAGCACTTTCCAACGCAAATCGAGGCGAACGGTGTTTAATTGGTTTAGGGTAGACAAGCGACGAAAGAAGATCCGTGAGGACCGAAGATACCTGGAAGGAAGGGCGCGACGCCTGTTGCAAAAATATCTAGCCGCAGATGATTCGGAAAAGCGCCTTTACTACGAGGTGATCGCTGGAGCAGCCGCAGCATGTCAGCCCGAAGTTTCGGATCCGGGCTTGGAAAACCCACAGCATGCTGAACTGAGTGCTGAGACCGCCCTTAAAGTAGTCAAAATCCATCACCGCCAAACCAGCGATGAGAACGATGATTTGGCTGGATTGATCACTGATGCTTACGCAACGGTGGGAATAGCGTACCGCCGTGCCGCTGCCGTCTACAGGGTCGATGAGGAGATGCAGCGACTGGGGACCGCCGCCGTGCACCTAACCACAATAGCAAACTCGTATATGGCCGCTTAATCACGGGGTACGCCGCGTAAGTGACCCGTTGTCTCACATCCTCGAAGAATTTCGCAATCGTTGTACGGCCGTCTGATCCAGTAAGGCTGCGAGCGAGGGCTCGCGAAAGGCTAATCCGCGTGACAACCGCGTCCCACTGGCGCTCTTCCGCGGCGGGATAATGATTGATCAACGCGCAATGGCAGCGCCAGTCCGTGGTAGACGTTGCAGCGAGCCGTGGCCCGAGGTGCTCCCCGAAACCGCCGAAGCGCTGGACGCCAACTCCCTTTCATATCCGAGACTTTACCAACCGCCGCGGAAGTGACGTTGATAGCCCCATCCGCCACGCCAACCCGGACCAGCGTACGCATACACAGGAGGTGCCGCATAGACGCGCGGTGCCGCATAGACAGGATATTCCTCAACCACGACTCGCGGCGGCGCTACAATGACAGGCCGGCGAACCACCACAACGGGAGCCGGCTCCTCGACAACGACAGGTGGCCGCGTCCGGTACTCGTACGTGTGAGTCTCCTCCCCATAACTTGGAGCTTCGCTATAGGGCGTTACTCCGTTGGCCAGTGCCGGTGAGGCGAGAGCCAGTGCGCTTGCCGCACCCAAGATCGCTTTACGCATGGACGTTGCTCCCTTTTTTGTTGCCCGTGGAAGAAAACGCGAGAACCCGTTGTTAGGTTCATGAACGCGAGTGTTCAGCCGCGCGCTGTCGTGCAT
>NZ_LLXZ01000018.1 GCF_001440395.1 Bradyrhizobium jicamae
GATAAGCTAGACCCTTTGGAGGTGACGACGGCGCACAAATGGGCAGATGATAGCCCTCTCACCACTCCTACTTCCGAGACAGCCCCTTAAACGAACTCGCTCGCAGCAAGCCTTCCGACGTGATGTCGCGGTACTCGACATCGGCGACGAAGGTCGGCTCGACCCATGTGGCCTTGGGCTTCCTGATCGGCTTGGTGAGTTTGGACTTTGGACTGATGACCGTATCAAGCTGCTTCCTGATCTGGCTTGATACCGTGCGAGACCATCCGGTGCCGACCTTGCCCATATAAACCAAGTCCTTGCCTTCCTTCTTGCCGAGGTAGAGCGCAGCTACACCGCTTGGATCTTTGATAAATCCGACGACAGGAAACTTCTCTCGCTGGACGGTCTTGACCTTCACCCATGCTTCGCCGCTCCGACTTGTAGGGAGCATCGGCACGTTTGGAGATGATACCTTCCCAGTTCAGCTTCGCGGCGTGCTCGAACATTTTCTGTCCGTCCCCGGTGAGGTGTTCGGAGTAAAGCACCGGAAGCTCAATGTCGTTTTCGCCGACCAGGTCCAGCAGCAACTGCTTGCGCTCGATCTGCGGAAGTTTGCGAAGGTCGCCATTCCTCCAGAGGAGGTCGAAGGCGTAATAGACCAGCCGGCCCTGCCTGCCGGCGGCTAGCTCTGCCTGAAGTCCGGAGAAGTTGGTTCGACCTTCATGGGTGACGACGACTTCGCCGTCGATGATTGCTTCGCCGGGGATGGCCAGCGCGCCGGCAATCTCGGTAAAGCGTTTCGTCCAATCCAGTCCGTTGCGGGTGAAGACCTTCTTCCTTCCCCGGTTCAGATGCAACTGAACGCGGTATCCGTCATACTTGATCTCGTGAAGCCATTGGTCGCCCTTCGGCGCTTTGGACTTCAACGTTGCCAGCTGGGGCTTAATGAAGCCCGGCATGGAAATACGCTTCGACACAACGCAAACTCAAAAATAAAAGAAAATGCCCGCCGGGCTTGGAGGGCCACGGCGAGCATTCTTACCGACTTCGCAGGAAACTCGAACAATCAGGGGAAGTGATCGCCCCTGCCACTACCTATGCTCTGGCGATCAAGCGGCGGGAGCTAGGCCAATCGCGCGGTGAATGGCATCCAGTAAGGTATCTTGCGAGAAAGGTTTCCCGACAAACAATCGGCCTTTTAGCTCGGGCGGCATGGTTTGCTCGGTGTATCCACTGACTAAAACAATCGGGACGCCTCGTTTATCGAGGATATGGACTACCGGGGTTATAAGAGAGCCCGCGACATTGACGTCGAGAAGGGCCAGATCGAACGTCCGCGTCTCAGCTAATGACCTGGCCGCTTCGATGTTTGCAGCCTCCGACACATCCAAGTATCCAAGCTCCTCTACAATTTCGGCCAACATCATCCTGATCAGGGTTTCGTCCTCGACCAGCAGTGTGGAGATTGTGCGCATGAGGGGCCCCGACTAGTCGCCGACTGATTAGTCTTCTGTCTTCACATCGGGCGGCTTGATGCTGACCGGCAACGGAGCCTCGCCGACCTGATCCTTCAGATCGGCGGCGGCGTCCACCAGCCGACCGGCTAATGCGGGATCAGAGGACACCTTCGCCATTTTTAGGAGTGTAGCCGCCGCTTTGCGGGCATGGAAGTGACTTTCAGACATAGTTCCCCAATAGACTTACGCGCAACTGTTGGAGTTCGCAGAACGCCCGAATGGGAGCCGTCCGTTCCGCAGCCGCGTTCGAAATATTGCGCAAAAGTCCTTCAGGGGATGTCATCGCTCCTGCTACCACCTCCGAGGTAATCCCGTTACAATCCACGCTGCGAGCTAAGTCTGCAAGCAGTGGTTGCCATTTTTTCCCGAATACGGTTAGAATGGTGTCAAAGATCGCCCCGGGGGGACACCGATGGCGCTGACCAAGTACTGCTTCTACGTAATAGGAGCGCATGAGGGAATTTTAGGCCGGATCGACTTACTTTGCGAAGACGACAACGCGGCGAAAGAGCGCGCGGAGCATCTTCTTGGAGAGCACGCGATTGAGCTCTGGCACAGCGATGTGTTGCTGGAGAGATTCGATCCAATGCAATAGCGGCCAACCCTTCGTTGCACGGCCTTGATGCTTGCCGATTGCCAGTTTTTCCCAAAAAAATCCTCTGAGCGTCATCTACCAGACAGACACACAGATCAAGGAGTGCTCTACTATCCACATTTCAGCGCCAGTAATTATTTCGAAGTTAGCCCGGCCTCATTGCCGGGCTTTTCGCTGTCAAAGTGCCCGAATTATTCGGGCGAAGGCACATCTCCCTTCCTGCCACCACCAATGCTGTAGGGCTTGTTGAGGAAGTATTCACGGTTGGCGAGCGCCTTCTCCGCGTACTGGTCGATAGCGACCGTGATGGCCTGGACGTGCTGGGTAGCACCAGCCTTCCCGCGTTGCCAATTGGCGAACTTCGGCCAGCGCCTTGATGAACGGCGGTGGGTTCGGGTCGTCTTGGAAGTGCTTCACCATTTCCGGCACCCAAGACTTTTCCTTCGGTCGGACCGGGCTGCGCCTTCTTCAGTCGGTTGCGCTCTGCACACAGCGTGTCGATGTTATTCAACATACAATCCAGCAAAGCTTCGGCAGATGCCTTGGAAATGCCGGCTCTTTGCAGTTGCCTGATCTCGCCGCGCTGGCGGTGGACCTGCGTGCGCATACGTTCGATCTCAGCCCGAACGAATTCGATAGTCTGCATGGTGCGCCCGTGGTGGAAGTGAGTTGGCGCCATAAGAACAAACAAGGCGGCTCTTTCTAACTGCACGGCGCCGGAACAGCCCTCTCGCCACTCCTATGAACATCAATTCTTTGCCGCAGATGATCAACCAGCAGGTCAGCGCCGATCGTCAGGCAGCCGCTATGTCCCCCAGGTACCTGAAGCACTTCGACGTGAGAGCTGAGATGCCGCCACGCCCGGCCGTCATGTTCGGCCGCGTAGAATGTCACGGGGACATCGAGCGGTGCCGGAAGATATTGCGCCATTGCGATTGAATAAGCGTCCCACAGCGCGGGCAGAAACTTGCCCTCGACGATCACATTCCGCTCGTGACGCCACGCATTGGCGTATCGCTCCAGCCGCGCCATTTGCTCGTACATCCAGCGCAGAAGGTGAGGCGAAGCTATAGGCTTCATCAGACCGATGATCGCCCGCGACGCTGGACGGGCCGCGACGGTCGGTGGATCGACCATCGCAACCAGATCAACCCTGTGGCCGGCCGCCATCAGCAGACGCGCTGCTTCGAACGCCACCATGGCGCCGTTGCATTTGCCGCCCAGGAGGAAAGGACCGCTGGTCTGCCTCTCCAGAATATGCGGCAGGCGGTCGGCGGCCATCGCCTCGATCGACGGCGGAACCGGCTCCCCACGGAGACCATGGGGATCAATGGAGATGATCGGATAATCGGCCCCAAAAAGCTCCACCATTCGCCGCATACCCTCATGGCCGCTGAGGATATCTCCATTGAAGAAGTACAGCGGACGCCGATGGCCACCGGCACTGAACTCGAAGAACGGCGTCGCTTGCGCTCCCGTCTGCATGGCGATCTTGGGGGCAAGTTGCCGGATCGTTTCTGCCCCGAACAGGATCGTTTCCGGTACGGGTTGGCCGATGAGTCGCTCGACCTCGATGAGCATTTCCATCGCCAGCAGGGAGTCGCCACCGCGCGCAAAGAAATCATCGTCGATCGTCACGGTCCCGGACTTGAGCAGCCTGCGCCACAGGATCAGCAATTCAGCTTCCAGATCCAATGTCGCTTTTTTCACCGCAGGTAGAGGCTTCGTCGCCCGATGATCTACGTCGAGCGCCTCACGCAGCCGTCGCCGTTGGACCTTTCCCGTCGCCCCCTTTGGCAGCCGGTCGAGGAACAGAATGTGCCGCGGAATCTTGAACGAGGCCAACTCGCGCTGCAGGAACTGGCGAAGCTCCGCAGGTGTCGTCTGCGCGCCAGAATGGGGAATGACGGCGGCCGCGACGTCATCGCCAAGGCGTGGGTGCGGGATCGCGAAGGCGGCGGCTTCGGCTACGGCCGGATGGCGTAGCAGCGCGGATTCCACCTCAGCAGGGGCGATCTTCTCACCCCCGCGGTTGATTACTTCGCTCCGGCGCCCGTGCAGGGCCGGGAAGCCGTCTCCGTCGAGGCTGCCGACAGTCCCTGGCCTGTTCGGCCCGAATGTGAATTTGGCTTCAGCCTCTGTGCCGTCGCGCATTAGATGGTTCCACTTGACTACTCCCCCAAAACGAGAATCAACTTATCGGGAAAAAGTGACAACTGGGCGCGAAGGCAATAAGGCGTGGTACTCCTTTATTTCCCTGCGGCAATTTGGCGAAGTCCAGGGAACAATCGGCATGGCGGAGCGTGCGTTCACTGCGTGTTCATCTGCAAATTCTTAACAGGCGCTCAGAGGCGCTTATAGGGAGGGTGGACGCTATGTCGAATGCCCGGGACGGCTTCGATGCCATTGGCGTAGTGGTCGATTGGATCGACGCCTGCAAGCAGCGTCGGCTAGATGATTTACTAGACCTTTACGATGTTGCGGCCACCGTTGAATGATGCGAAGGCGGAAGCTTTCGAGGTCGATCCGAAATGGAACGGTACTGGCGCCCGCGGTTGGCGAGAGCGGTGACCGGTGCTTTTGAGATCGATGCGCTGTTCCCAGAAGCAGATGGCGTGACACTCGATTATCGGGGGTACGACGGCGTGCCTGTGCGGACGCATTTCCGCTTCAAAAGCACGGGCAAAATTAGCCTTACCGCCTGCGCTCCTATCAGAGCGGCTGCCTAGAGAGGTCGCGTTCCTAGTCTAAAGTCAGGAAAAACTGGCAAGGGAGAGCTTCAGTGTCGATCGAAAAGCTATTTCGGGAAAAGGCGCTTGCAGCTGAACAACGAGCCTCGGAGATCTCGGATCGGGACGTGAAGCAGGAGGGGGAGGAGATCGCAATTGAATGGCATACGCTGGCAAGTTTCGCATGGCGCGTGCCTTCCGACCCGGATCATCTGGAGTAAACCCATTCAACCGAGTGTAGTTTCCGAACAAGGAGGTACGGGGTCGTCACAGGAGATGCCGCAATTCTATTTGAGCGAAGACAACGCAAGTTCGGTGCGTCGTTGCAACCAATCGCGGCGGACAACGCAAGTCATCACCATTTCTGGTTTAGACCCTTTGACCGGCAGCTTGGCGTCCTTCACCGGCATCGTGGAAAAGGTGGAGATCAATCAGATACCAAGCAGAAGCGCTTTTTGGTTACGATCACGAACGAGGCTCCAGACTGACTTATCTGCAGGTCCATAAAAGAAGGCGGAGATCAAATGAACCACCGCTTCTCATTCTCGATATTCACGATTGAGATTAACGACAGGCCAACTCTTGCGTTACGGCTATGGATCACAAGCCGACGCTCGGGGCCCATGCGAGTTGGTCCGCTCCACCCCGGAAAGCAGACGTCGGTGAACCGATCTGCCATGTCGGCC
>NZ_LLXZ01000019.1 GCF_001440395.1 Bradyrhizobium jicamae
CCGTCGCCAGAAGATTTTCAACTGTGATCTAGAACGCGAGCTTTATGTCCTCGGGCCCCTGTAGTTTTCGCGTCAGCGATCCAGCTTAAACCCGGCGCCAGGACTTAACGCGGTCGATGATGAGGCTGCAGCACTGGCCTTGAAACCGACCCACAGCGCCCAGGCTCCGCCGCTAACGAGCGCGCCGCGCCAAAGGGAAGTGGCATTGCGTGTCCAGGTGCGGCGCCGGGCGCGGGCTTCTCGACTTATCGGGCGCTGGCGAGGATTGCCGCGCTACTTCGCGCGATACTTCCGGAGCCGGCGCAGTCGCGCTCCTGCCAAAAAGGATCGAAGCGGCAAGCGTCGTGCTCGCCAAGTTCAAAGTCGTAATCTTCGCGCGCCTCGCGACGCCAATTGACTTGGCCTTTGCTGTTGAAGTCGGTCTTTACCCACTGCTTGAGCTTGTTAAAGAGCGCGTCCGCGTCTTGTACCGTTTCGCGCGCCTTTCCGCCGGGACCGCTGCCGCCCTGTCCATCCGCATCGTGAAGCACCCAACCAATCCCTGTGTTGATTAGGATCGATTTAGCAGCGCGCCGGAAATGAAATTTCCGAAGCTCGGCTCGGTGCACTTTTGAACGCTACAGTTTTAGGGCGGCCTGACAGCTAGGAACGTTCTTGATCGACGAGAATCGAATCCAAGCCTGTGGCTCGCTCCTCAGCCCCAGGGCCGCAGGTGCGGTCCTGGCGCTTCCTATTCGGCGTCAGGGCCGCTTTGACGGAGTGTCACTTTTACGAACGATGCCTTGCAATCTGCGTTGCGCTTCCTGTGCCGACCTGGACACGGCACACCCAAGAGAGCTGGCAGACGGCCTCAGCTTCACCGCTGAGGCCCTCTAGTTTCCGGCGTCTAGCGCGGAGAGCCGCTGGTTTCGGATCGGCCTTGACTCGTGCCAGTACCCGATCCGGTCGTGGTCTGGCTGTTCGGACGTCCGGGCGGATGCGCGGAAGCCCCCGGCCTTTCTTGTTGCCCTACAAATCCAGATTCCCCGGAGTCACGGGTCTTAATACCTTTATCGGCTTCCTCCTGCATCTGCTTATCGGATTGCTTCTGTTGGCTAGGGGCCGTCGGTTGCTGAGCCAGTACCGGCGCGGCAGCAGCAATGCCAAAGGCGACTGTCATGACAAGAATCGAGCTTCGCATGAGCTATCTCCTGTTGCTTACTTCGCACAACGCAGCGAGCAGCGATCGTTTCCTACAGCGAAGAGGAAGAAAGTTTGCTAAGCCGAAGCCCGGACCGACGGCGGCGCCGGAAGTGATTTTTCCGCGCCATCGGAACGATTAGCCAAACGTTTGATTATGCGTGATGTCCCCTCGCATAGTGGGACACACTCACGAACTTAAACGGTCTCGGGAACCTCTCTCCTGGGAACGCTGGCGGCTCTGGCGTGATTAGAGCTCCCGCCAGGGCCGTTTTTGCAATGTTGCCCGGCGGGCTTCAATTCAGGCGCCGCCGAAGCCTCTTGATGAACTCCCGCAGATCGTTCGCATACTCCTCGATCACAAGCCGCGCCTCAGCCGCGCGCGACAGTTTGGTTTCATTCGTCTCTTCACCCGAATTCTGCTTCTCCTCGAGCTGTTTCATGATCGAACGATCTGCGATCGCGCAGCCTCCGCGCCTTGATCTGCCATGAGTTACGATAACCGACTCTTTGCCTCGGGCTCGGCATGATGCAAAGGCTTTGACTTCAAAAGCTCTTCGACTGCACGAGAAGCTACATCACTTAAGCCTTCAAAGGTCGTATTACCCTTGGCAGCATTCACCTTAAGTTTGCGCGCGACGAATTCTCGGGTTTCGTGATCGCCACCGTGGCGTAGAACGCGACACGCATTTTCAAGTGCGGCATCCATGATGGCGACCACATTTTTATCCAGCTTTGGCATGGTCATGCCCTCCCGGCTCGATCCTCGCGGTCTAGGTCGGTGGCCTTAGTCCCGGTGAGCGAAGCCAATCGCTCATGTGGGCGCCGGTCTCCGCCTGCCGGGCTTTTCTCTCGACGGCATCGCGTTGAGCGCCGGGTGGAAGCAGGTCGGCTTGCGCATGCAAGCGCTTGGCTTCATCGGCTAGACGTTCTTCGAGGGGTTTGGTTTGTTTGAAAAGGTGCCGCTTCATCGGGCGCTGCTCCATTCCACTAGAGGAAGGCGGGAGCGCAACCGAGCGTTCTCATCACCGATAGATACCAACTGCCGCGCGGTGATGTAGAATAATGACCCGCATAAAAGAGAGTTTCCGTCCGGTACCGAACTTAGGGTCACAAAAAATGACGGTGGGTGCCTTACCTTGCTCTCAAGCGGTCACGCGCTTTGCCAGGAGGTCGAGGGCGAAGCCCCATCGTTCATCGTGAGCGTCGCGGCTTGCACGCTAATGAATTTTAGCCGGCGCAATCGCCTCAATCAGGACCGTATTTGTGTCTCGAACCGTGACACCGCGCCCGGTCTCGTCCGCGATTTTTCGTGCCACCTTTCTCGCCGCGGCTTCATCCGCCAGTTCGAGCAGGATGACACTCCCCTGGCCCTTGAACGCATCAGGGTTCAATACGTGCACAATGATCATCGTTGACTTCTCGCTCACCTCGGGGTCCTCGCCGATGAATTCAGCCACCCGCTTCGGCCGCATCCCCTATTTGGCTGGCTGAAGTCGTGGCGAGCGAAGGAGCTCGCAAACGTGAGTGGCAGCGTCGTTCTGTTTGATCCTATGCATGATGTGCTCCTTCTCTGCACCGGCCGGCAGCACCCTAGCTTGCTCAAGTAGCTCCGCTGTATCTTGGGCAAGACGTTCCTCAAGGGAATGGGTTTGCTTGAACCGACGACGCTTAATGACGAATTGTTCCCTATTGCAGGATGGCGGAAGGGCCGGTTCGATTGGTGCAGGTGCGCACATTGCAGCGAGCGCAACTCGAACAATTGTTAAGTTATTTCAAAAAGATAATTCGTTATATACGTGCTAATATGTCAGCTATCGGACCGACAGCATTCGTTGTTTGCCGCAGCCCTCAGCTCATGCACTTTGCCAAGAACCGCGACTGCTTGGGCTGCGCCGGCCGCGGTATCGTTGGCGCTCCGGGTCTGGCTCTTCCTGTTCTGGTTGATCGTAATGGATGCACATCAGGCCGAAGGCGTTCGCCCCGTGCGAACTCCAATCGTGGTTAGGTCCAAGCCCGATATTCCGGTCATCGGTCGACTTCTTTTCGTGATACCAGCCGATTGCGTCGCGCCCGGCTTCCGTCGTCGCCTCGTTGAACAATATCCGCGGGAAGTGACGACGCGCTGTCTCAATGCGGGCCGAGGCGGCGCCTGCGCTTGGTTCGGCACCACCAGCACGTCAAAGCCGGCTTCCGGATCGCGCTTTCATAGGACGTCGCAAACACCTCATCGCCGTGCGCGCCGTTGGCCCAATTCATAGCAAGAAATTCGCCGAAGGTAGTTTCGTTTGCAAACCGCGTCACTCACGCGAGCCAGGCATGGCAGACGCCCATCACCGCCGTCGCTCGTCGCAGCGTTTGCCTTGCGCCCCAGGGCTTGGCACTCGTTGAGGCATGTCTCACACTTTCGCGAGAGAGCATGGCCACCTCCAGAAGCCCTTGAAGCCTCAGGTGACAGCTATACCGCGTGCTGGATATTGAGGTGGCCAAGATAGGCTTGGAATGCCCGGGCCACAGCGAAGCCGCGGCTTGTGGGGTGGCGCCTTGAGTCAGCTGGCCACGACGCCCCGCAAGCTCCACCATCCGCACCGCTGCAAGGGCAAGAGCTCCAAGTGCAAAAGCGGCTGAATGTCAGCCGCTCTATTTCGCAGCCGAACCCGTACGCCCGGGTCAAGCCACGCGCCGGTTCTCTTCCGTACTTTGTTTGATTTGTTTCCCGGCGTCTTCGGCCATTTTGAGCGATATGTCGGCGATGCGACGGCTGCACTCCAGAGCAGTCTCTACGGTCTCACGCACCAT
>NZ_LLXZ01000020.1 GCF_001440395.1 Bradyrhizobium jicamae
AGCGTGGATGGGTTGAGCATAACGACGTCAGACTCGGTCTACATCCTGTCGAAGGGGGCGATTTTAGCAGAGCTTGTGAATGTAGCTTTTGAAGTCGAGCAGTTCCTTGCTCTGTTGTGCATCGGGCCATTTCGCGGCGAGAGAGTGACACTCAACCTCGATATGATTCATAAGGCGGAACTGATCTGGAAGCTGGGGAAACAGCACCGCTCGGGACGTTTCTCCCTCATGCCTCACCAGATGCTCGTTCCTTTGGGGAGGCATCCCGGACTCGCAAGACAAGCTTTGGAAAGATGGTTTGCTGCAAGTGAGGCGACGCGTCTGGCGCGGTGGCTGATCTTTGATGCCCTTTTTACCGAGGTGTCATCTACCTCGAAATTTCTTTCCGTAGCGCAGGCGTGGGAGATCGCTGGCCGCGAGGAGAGCAAAGCCGCCCCTTATAACAAACAGAAGTTTAAGGAGGCTTGTCGAGAAGTTGAAAAGATATTCAACAAGCAGCTTGGTGAGGATGCGGCGAAGCGGCTCTTACAACTGTTGCGCTCCAGCAATCGCGAAAGCTTTGCAAACTTCGTTCAAAATATGATCAAGAACATCCCTCAACTCGCCTTAGATCACATTTGCAAAGACCAGCCCAATTTTATTTCCGCTGTAGTCAAGACACGCAATGTGCTGACGCACATGCAGGACACGAAAAATCTACCGATTGAGTTGGCATCTTATCTATCCCTCTTTCTCACCTATAAGCTGATCGTTCTCTATTGCATTCATGCCTGCATCACGGTGGGGCTGCCCCTTGAGAATCTCGCCGGGATGCTTGGCAACAACACCATGGCACAGACAGCTTGTCGCCCTCTGCCTTCAATCTGAGTCAGTATGACGCCGACTCACGCGACCTCAATGGCTGGAAACTTCGCAATAGCATTTGCCTTTGCTTTAATGGTCACGTCTCCATAGCCCTCCGAGACATTGCGCGGCGCATGTCCTTGTATGGCATCCAGCACGCGCATCTCGACGCCCTGATCAATACCGACAGTCTTGAAACGATGCCGCCAGCCGTGACTTGGATCAACGTTCTTATCCTTCACCACCTCTCGCACGAACTCATTGACCTTGTTACGCGCCGTTTTCACCGCGTTGCGCACCCCTAGCTCACCGGCCTTGGGATCGATGAACAGATATCCACCTTTCGACTTCTCAAGGAACGCGACAAAGCCCTCCTCGATGATCTGCCGATGGAGCACGACATCACGCGCTTCGTCTGTCTTAACTGGTCCGGCCTCGGGCGTCACATGCAGCACCCACAGCTTGCCTTCGCGCCGCAAGTCCTCCTTGCGAATTTGGATCATCTCGCCCACGCGGCCACCCGTGAAGGCGCACAACCACGGCACCCACCGCTTGGCCGCCGCCAGCTTCGGACCTTCCCGGCCGGGCACGAACTCGCGGGCGTGCTTCAAGATGGCGATAGCCTCCGAATCATAGAACCCCTTGGATCGGAGCTTGCGCGACTTGCCGACCTTGATGGTGATCCCGTCGGCCGGGTTGGAAGGCAGCCGACGATTGACCACCGCCCATCCGAACACCGTCTTCATGCCCGCGAGGTCACTATCCTTCACGGTCTTCGGGCTCACGCCGCTCTGCACGCGATAGTCCTTGAAGCGAACGATGTCCTCGGGCGTCACCCGGCTCGCCGTGTCATGCTTCAGGAATGTCACGAGACGCGCCAGTGAGTTGCGATAGCTCTCATAGGTGCTCTGCTTGCGACCGGCCCGCTTGGCTTCCTTCCACCAATCCTCGACTAACCCGGTGAGGGAATTCTTGGAGGCACCCCGCTTTGGCTTTTCCTTCGGTGCATCTGCCGGGGCCTGCCATTCGGGAAAGCGAGCGGCCTGGGATCGAGCGAATAGTCTCCTCCTGCATTCCGTTGACGGCTCGCGAAGGCGTCACGCAGCGCCATCCAAAAGGCGGTGAGCAAGAGGGCACGTGACTCGCTATCCACACGACGGATGCCCTTGGTCAGCAAGAGGCGGTCCACGATAGGCCCGAGCGCCTTCTCTAATTTCTTGGCCTCGCCGTCACCAGCGACCCTTTCCCACATCTCCGTCACGGCCGCCCAGTGAGCTTCCTGCTCCTCGTGGCTTTCGGAATCCGGCGCCCAACCGACACCGGGCGTGTGGACCATGGCGACACTCCGGGCGCGGCTCTCACTGTCCGCCCACACGCGATAGAGTTCGCCTGCCAAGGCCGTCGCCTGCCGGTGGGTCAGGTGCACCGGGGCATCGTTGCGGAGCGCCTCCCAGACGGTTTCTAGATAGGCCGCCGCAAGCGCCTGACGCTTCTTAACCTCGCTGGGCTCTGCGGTGCGGATGGAAAATCGGATGGCCTGAGCGTCCTCGCTAGGCGTTACAAAAACGAAGCTGTCACCGAGCGGAATCGCGAGCGGATTGCCTATCGCCTTCGCCCGAACGTCGGCCGGAATGCGCTGCACGAATAACGGAAAGCGAGACCCATCGCGGCGCATCGGCCGAACAACCCTGAACAGCAATGTTACACCCCATTGTTACACAGTCGGGGTCAGCGCAACACTCTGTTTGGGCTTATCTATTTGGAAATGTTTAATTTCCGGAGATGTGTGGTGCCCAGGAAAGGACTCGAACCTTCACGGCCGTGAAGCCACTGGCACCTGAAGCCAGCGCGTCTACCAATTCCGCCACCTGGGCCCGGGCGGGTTAGTAAGGAACGGTCACGCGCTTGTCAAATCGCTTCATCGCCGTCCGAATACGCTGTACAGCGGGGTCACGTTGGCGTATCGCGAATCCGCTAAATCCAACCGATATCGTTCGAATTTGACCGGCAGGAATTGATCCGATGACATCGAACCTGGAAACGCTCGTGACGGTCTTTGGCGGATCGGGGTTTCTCGGGCGAAACGTGGTGCGGGCGCTGGCCAAGCGCGATTACCGGATCAGGGTGGCGGTGCGGCGGCCGGAACTGGCCGGGCACCTGCAGCCGCTCGGCCGGGTCGGACAGATCCACGCCGTGCAGGCCAATCTGCGCTATCCGGCCTCGATAGAGGCGGCGATGCGCGATTCGGCGGTCGCCATTAACCTGGTCGGCGTCCTGGCCGAGAGCGGCGCCCAGACCTTTGACGCCGTCCAGGCCAAGGGCGCCGAAACCGTCGCGAAGCTCGCCGCTGCCGCCGGCGCGCGGATGGTGCATGTTTCGGCCATCGGCGCCGACGAGAACTCCCCCTCGGCCTACAGCCGCGCCAAGGCGGCAGGCGAGAAGGCGGTGCTGGCGGCGGTGCCCTCGGCCACCATCCTGCGGCCCTCGCTGCTGTTCGGACCCGAGGATCAATTCACCAACCGCTTTGCTTCGCTGGCGCGGATCTCGCCTTTCCTTCCGCTGATCGGCGGCGGCGAAACCCGGATGCAGCCGGCCTATGTCGCCGACGTCGCGGCAGCGGTGGCCGATGCCGTCGACGGCAAGACCAAGGCGGGCGCCGTTTACGAACTCGGCGGCCCCGAAGTGCTGACCATGCGCGAGATCATGGAAGTCATTTTGAAGATTACCGAGCGCAAGCGCATGCTGCTGTCGCTGCCATGGGGGCTGGCGAAGATGCAGGCGATGTTCCTGCAGTTCGCGCCGGGCCCGCTGAAGCTGACGCCGGACCAGGTGATGCTGCTGCAGTCGGACAATGTGGTGTCCGACGCCGCCAAGGCGGCAGGGCTCACGCTCGAAGGGCTCGGCATCACGCCGGACTCGATGGAAGCGATAGCCCCGCAATATCTCTGGCGCTTCCGCGCGGCCGGGCAGTTTCAGCGCAAGAGCGCGTAGTTTTTGTAGGGTGGGCAAAGCGCAGCGTGCCCACCATTCACCTCGCGGAGGGATGGATGGTGGGCACGGCGCTTGCGCGCCTTTTCCCACCCTACGAATGCGCGTGAACCCTACTTCCCCAGCGCCAGCGCGATCAGGCCGGCGGTGCCGGCGACGACGCGCCACCACGCGAAGAACGTAAATCCGTGGCGGGTGACGTAGGTGAGGAAGGTCTTCACCACGATCGCCGCGGTGATGAACGAGACCACGAACCCGATCGCGAGGACGCCGATATGATCGGTCGTCATCTCGGCGCGGTTCTTGTAGAAATCATAGGCGAACGCGCCGATCATGGTCGGGATCGCCAGAAAGAACGAGAACTCCGCCGCCGACCGCTTGTCGCCGCCGAGCAGCATCGCTGCGACGATGCTGGCGCCGGAGCGCGATACGCCGGGAATCATCGCCACGCACTGCGCGATGCCGATCCACAGATACATCATCACCGGATAACGCGTGGCGTCATCCTCGGTCGGCTTGAGCTCGAGCTGGTCGACCCACAGCAGGATCGCGCCGCCGACGATCAGCGTGAAACACACCACCCACGGATTGAACAGCAGTTCCTTGATGTATTTGCCGACGGCCAGGCCGATGACCACGGCCGGCAGGAACGCCAGCAGCACGCCGATCACGAACCGGCGGTCGTCGGGATTGGTGAACATGCCCAGCGCAACGCGCCACAGCTTGGTAAAATACAGCATGACGATGGCGAGGATCGCGCCGAGCTGAATCAGGATCACAAAACTCTGCCAGAAGGCGCCCTCGCCAAGGCCGAAGAAGCGTTGCGCGAGCAGCATATGTCCCGTGGAGGAGACGGGGAGAAATTCCGTGATACCCTCGATGATGCCGAGAATCACCGCCTTCACTGCATCCGACATCATGGTGTGGTCCATTCTGGCTGGAAAAAGCGCGTCCTTCTCGCCTATTCCTCCCCATGCCGCAATCGCAAAAAAACGCCAAAACACCATTGTCTCGTGCGCATGCTTGGCTAGTGTCCGATTCGCATGACGCGGCTTTTATTGCCCTTTAAGGGTTCCTTGAGCGCCGCGAGCTATCCAAGGACTGCATGTACACGCTCTATCACCACCCGTTCTGCCCGCATTCGCGCTTCATTCGTCTGGTGCTCGGCGAACACGGCCTCGACCTGCGCCTGGTGGAAGAGCGGGCCTGGGAGCGGCGTGAGGGATTTCTCGTGCTCAATCCCGCCGCTACCACGCCGGTATTGATGGCCGACGGCTTTCCGCCGATTCCGGGCGCCGGCATCATCGCTGAATATCTCGACGAGACGCACGGGCTGGAAGCGGGCGACCGGCGGCTGTTGCCGGCCTCGATGGGCGAGCGTGTCGAGGTGCGCCGGCTGATGGCGTGGTTCAACGAAAAATTCTTCGAGGAGGCCTCGAACCCGCTGGTGACCGAGCGCATCTACAAGCGTTTCATGAGCGAGGAAAATGGCGGTGGGGCGCCCGCGGCCGACGTGATCCGCGCGGCCAAGGCCAATGTGCGCTATCATCTGGCCTATATCGGCTGGCTGGCGCAGACGCGGAACTTCCTCGCCGGCGACCGGCTGAGCTACGCGGACCTCGCCGCCGCGGCGCATCTTTCGGCGATCGATTATCTGGGCGATGTGCCATGGAGCGAGGACGACGCAGCAAAGGCGTGGTACGCGCGGGTGAAATCCCGCCCGTCGTTCCGTCCGCTGCTGAGCGAATGGCTGGCCGGCGTGCCGGCGTCGCGGACCTACGTGGACCTCGACTTCTGAACTCGAAACTCTCGCCAGCCGATCTGAAAAGCGCGCTCGCCCGCGAGGCGCAATCCCTCGGCTTCGACTGCATCGGCGTCACCGATCCGGAGGGGATCGGCAAGGCGGGAAAATATTTCCGCGAATTCCTCGCTGCCGGCGGCCATGGCGACATGGACTGGCTCGCGGCGCAACCCGAACGGCGGATGAACCCGCGCGTGCTGTGGCCCGGCGTCCGCTCGATCGTCATGCTCGGCGTCAACTACGGTCCCACTGAAGATCCGCTCGCGCTTCTTGCCAGGCGCACCAGCGGAGCGATCTCGGCTTACGCGCAGGGCGACGACTATCATGACGTCATCAAGAAGCGGCTGAAGGCCCTGGCGCGGTGGCTGGTTGCGGCCTCGGGCGAAGAGGTGAAGGTGTTCATCGACACCGCCGCCGTGATGGAAAAACCGCTGGCACAGGCAGCGGGAGTTGGCTGGCAGGGCAAGCACACCAATCTGGTCTCGCGCGAATTCGGCTCATGGCTGTTTCTCGGCGCGATCTACACCGCCACTGACCTGCCGCGCGATGCCGCCGACACCGATCATTGTGGCTCCTGCAACGCCTGCCAGGAGATATGCCCGACCGCGGCTTTCCCTGCGCCCTACAAGCTCGATGCGCGGCGCTGCATTTCGTACCTGACGATCGAGAACAAGGGCCCGATCCCGCGCGAATTTCGCAAGGCCATCGGCAACCGCATCTATGGCTGCGACGATTGCCTCGCCGTGTGCCCATGGAACAAGTTTGCGCAGGAGGGGCGCGAAGCGAAACTGGCGGCGCGTGTGGAATTGCAGGCGCCACGGCTTTCCGATCTCGCGCAGCTCGACGACGCCGCGTTTCGCGCGCTGTTTTCGAAATCACCGGTCAAGCGCATCGGCCGCGACCGATTCATCCGCAATGTGCTGATCGCGATCGGCAATGCGGATGATGCGTCGCTGGCGGTTGAGGCCGAGCGCTTGCTCGATGATGCAAGCCCGCTGGTGCGCGGCGCGGCGGTATGGGCGCTGTCGCAGTTGGTGGCGCGGGAGAAGTTTGACGCGATGGCCGCGAAGGCAGCGGACGCCGAGACGAATGAAGACGTTCGCGCAGAGTGGCGCCTCGCCACTGCTGCCTGCCCCTCGGCCGGACCTCTTGATTTTACGCAATGAAATCCGTCATGGTCATCAGCCATGACAAAAAACCAGCCCTTTTTCACCCACGACCGCGCCAACGACACCTTCATGCCCACGCCGGTTTCGAACGGCCCGTGGGACCCCAATTCGCTGCACGGCCGCGTCGTCATCGGCCTGCTCGCGCACGTGATCGAGCAACGCCACGGCTCCGATGATTTCGTGCCGGCGCGGCTCACCGTCGACATGTTTCGCCTGCCGAACATCACCACACCGATCGAGGTCAGGAGCAAGCAGATCCGTGACGGCCTGCGCATCAGGGTGGTGGAGGCCGAGTTCTTTTCCGGCGGCACCAGCATGGCGCGCGCCTCCTGCCAGCTATTGCGCAAGACGGAAAATGCGCCGGGCAATGTCTGGTCGCCGCCGAACTGGGACGCGCCGAAGCCGGCCGACATTCCAAAGCCGACCGATCCCCGCCTCGGCATGAACGGCAAATGGACCACGCGGCCGATCGTCGGCCACATGGGCTCGCTCGGACCACGGCGTCTGTGGATGAGCGAGGTGCGCGAACTGGTCGAGGGCATCCCGATGTCGCCCTTCGTCCATGTCGCGACCGGCGCCGACTTCGCCAGCCCCTTCGCCAATGCCGGCGACCAGGGGCTGGGCTACATCAACAGCGACGTCACGCTCTATCTGCACCGCCTTCCCGTCACGCCCTGGGTCGGCTTCGAGGTGGTGAACCATCACGCCACCAACGGCGTGGCGATCGGCGAATGCTGGCTCTATGACGAGCAGGGCCCGATCGGCACTTCGACGGTCGCGGCGCTGGCGCAGCGCAAGCCGATGGCCAAACCGCCGCCGCCGTGAGCGCAAGTGCCTTAGGCCGTCATTGCGAGGAGCGAAGCGACGAGGCAATCCATCGTCCCGCATATGCCGCGCTATGGATTGCTTCGCTTCGCTCGCAATGACGGTGGAGAGATGAGCGCTCAGGCCAGATGCCGCTTCATCTCGGGCCGCGCCTTCAGCGCCGCGCCCTGCTTGGCGACGATCTTCGTGATCCGCTCCGGCGCGAACTTCAGGTCGACAAAAGCTGGCGCGGTGTTGGCGACCTCGTGATATTCCACGATCTTCCCATCGCGCAGCCGCATGATCGCGACGCCCTCGAACATCGCCCGCGCGCCTTGCGCTTCCGGCAGCGTCGAGCGGTAGCTGAACGTGTAGCGCGCATAGAGCGTCTGGCCGTCGCTGACGGGGTCATGCATGTCCCAGCGGAAATCGGTGGCCGAGCGATAGAACCAGTCGTCGATCATGCCGGCGATTTTCGTCCGACCTTCGAACGCGCCGTAGAACACGTCGTGATAGACGCCATCCTCGGTGAACAGTTCGGCGAATGCGCGGCCGTTGCGCTGTTCGACGGCATCGCAGAAAGAGCGGAGCATGGTGGTGGCGTTCATGGCATCGTCTCCCGCTTTTCTTTCCCTCTCCCCTTGTGGGAGAGGGTGGATCAATCGCGCGGAAGCGCGATTGAGACGGGTGAGGGGTTCTCTCCGCATACACAGATCTCTCACGCGGAGAGAACCCCTCATCCGGCGGACTGCGTCCGCCACCTTCTCCCACAAGGGGAGAAGGGAAGAAGAACTCACCCCATCTCCGCCACCGCGGCCATGATGCGCGCGATGTCCTGCGGGCGGGACAGGCGGTGGTCGCCGTCCTGGATCATGGTCAGCACCACGTCCTCGGCCGGCAGCCGGTGCGCCAGCGCAAAGGCGTGCTGCCAGGGCACATCGGGATCCTGCGCGCCCTGCAGGATGCGCACGGGACAGCCGACCTCGATGGCGCTGCCGAGCAGGAGGTGATTGCGCCCCTCCTCGATCAGCGCGCGCGTGATCGGATAGGGCGTGGCGTCGCCGTATTCCGATGGCCGCATCCATACGCCCCTGGTGATGATTTCCTGCCGGATCTCGTCGGAGAAGCCGTTCCACATCAACTGCTCGGTGAAATCAGGCGCCGGCGCGATCAGCACGAGGCCGGCGAGGCTCGCTTGTTTCGCATCGCGGCTCGCGATGGCGCGCGCCAGCAGCAGCGCCATCCAGCCGCCCATCGATGAGCCGATCACGACCTGCGGCCCTTGGGCGAACTGCTCGAATACCGCAACGCTCTCTTCGAGCCAGCGTCCGATGGTACCGTCGATGAAAGCGCCGCCCGATTCGCCGTGACCGGAATAGTCGAATCTGGTGCAGGCCCGGCCGTGCTCGGCGGCCCAGGCGTCCAGCGCCAGCGCCTTGGTACCCCTCATGTCCGAATTGAACCCGCCGAGCCAGAACAGCCCCGGCCCGCTGCCGGCGCGGGCGCGCACGGCAATGCGGCGGCTTCCGTCGCCCTCTCCCACCTCGATAAAGGCCGGTTCCTGGTCGATTGCTGCTGAATTAGTCATGGATCGGTCACTCTCGCCCTGCCGCTTTGTCCGCGAGCGCGCCTGATCGGTCAAGCGCGGCCGCCGGCGCTTGCGGATCGGGCGGCCGGTCTATATTTGGCTGAGGTGACCGAAATGCCTCGCATTTGACGGTTTTCGGGCGCAGTAAGCGAGTTCGCCTTGCTGTCTTCGGCATATTGCTTCAAACTACGGCCCTTCCTTTCACAACTTTGGAGAGTTACCCATTCGCCGTCCCAACAGAGCCCCGCCCGCTGCAACCAAAGACGGGCCGCGCACCAATGATGATATCCGCAACGCGCAGATCCAGCTGATCGATCAGAACGGCACCAACCACGGAACCATCGAGACCGTGGTGGCCATCAAGATGGCCCTCGAGGCGGGCATGGATCTCGTCGAGATTTCGCCGAACAACAATCCTCCCGTCTGCAAAATTATGGACTACGGGAAGTTCAAGTATTCGGCACAGAAGAAAGCGGCTGAAGCCCGCAAGAAGCAGAAGATCGTCGAGATCAAGGAGATCAAGCTGCGGCCGATGATCGACGATCACGACTACGACGTGAAGATGCGCGCAATGCAGCGGTTCTTCGAGGAAGGCGACAAGGTCAAGATCACCTTGCGCTACCGTGGCCGCGAAATGGCGCACCAGGAGATCGGCACCAAGCTGCTGGACAAAGTGAAGGCCGACGTCGCCGAGTTCGCCAAGGTCGAGCAGGACGCCAGGTTCGAGGGCCGCCAGGTCGTGATGGTGCTGGCGCCGCGCTGATTTGGGGTGGTTGGAATGAAAGCGGCCCGTCGGATGATCCGGCGGGCCGTTTTTATTTTCGTAGCTTCCGTAGCCCGGATGGAGCGAAGCGCAATCCGGGAATCCTTGCATCTGCAGATCGACCTGCCCCCGGGTTTCGCTTCGCTCCACCCGGGCTACGCGCCTAGCTCCGCGTGGCCTGCCAGGTGCCGCTGCAGCGGTCGCCGGTGATGATGCCGCGCCAGGAGCCTGCGCCAAAGGTGCCGCCGAGCCGGCCGCCGCCGCTCGCCCTGGATGCGCCGACCGACACATTGACCGCCACCGCGCCGGCCCGGTTGACCGAGCCCGACACCCGGCCGCCACCGGCCGACGAAACCCGGCTGCCGATGACGGTGAAGGGAACGCTGTAGCCCGAGCTGCAATTGCCCCGGGTGGTGGCGAACACCACGTTCCAGACGCCGTCATAGGCCCGCATCCTGCTGCCCTTCGCCTCGGCGGCAGCGGGAACCGCGACCGCGGCCAGCGCGGCAAAAACGGGAAGCCAGCGCAGCCTGCGCAGGCGGGGAACGACGAGAGTGACGGCAATCGATCGATCGAAATGGGCCATTTTTCCTGCTCCGGGCCGGAATGCTGATGGAGATCACCGGTAGTTGCAGCACCCCCTTCCGCGGTTCATCGTTGCCTTCTGGCGTTTCCTCTGTCATAAGCCCGACCTTCATCGCCCGGCTGATCAAGGGCTGCCGTGTCGATGTCCGTGCGGGTTATTCCGCTTTCTGGAAAAACCTGAGCACTTTCAACGCTCTAACGAGCATTTTAGCCGGCACACCGCCTTCACGGGCGTTTTCGTGTTGCGGCCTTTAGGAGAGCCAAATGCCCAAGCTGAAGACCAAGTCAGGCGCTAAAAAGCGCTTCAAGGTGACTGCCACCGGCAAAGTGATGCACGCCCAGCGCGGCAAGCGCCACGGCATGATCAAGCGGACGAAGAAGCAGATTCGTCAGCTCCGCGGCACCCGCGTGCTGTTCAAGACCGACGGCGACAACGTCAAGAAGTACTTCTTGCCGAACGCCTGATCGCGTTCACGCCATCACAGCCGAGCCGCGCCCGCGCGGCGATCCCGTCACCTCATTTCTGATCAAGGATTACAGTCATGTCTCGCGTCAAACGCGGTGTGACCGCTCACGCCAAGCACAAGAAAGTCTACAAGGCCGCCAAGGGCTTTTACGGCCGCCGCAAGAACACTATCCGCGCCGCCAAGGCCGCCGTCGAGAAGGCCGGCCAATACGCGTTCCGCGACCGCAAGCGCAAGAAGCGCACCTTCCGCGCGCTCTGGATCCAGCGCCTGAACGCGGCCGTGCGTCCGTTCGGCATGACCTACAGCGTGTTCATCAACGGCCTGTCGAAGTCGGGCATCACGGTGGACCGCAAGGTGCTGTCGGATCTCGCCATCAACGAGCCGGCGGCGTTCCAGGCGATCGCCGAAAAGGCCAAGGCCGCGCTCGCGGCCTGAGGCAGCCTAGTTGGCCGCCTTGAGCGCGCGCTGCGAGTAACGCTGGGCGACCTTCGCCCGGCAGAACGCCGCGAACGAAATATACATGGTGCCTTCCTCGTGGCTGAACTTTCGGTCGCAGGCATCCTTCTCGCGCTGATAGGCCCGCTTCTGCGGCGCCTTGAGGCGGGCCAGGAAGTCGCCCTCGCATCGTGCCTCAACGGCGTCGGTAAGCCCGACGTCGCCGGTAGCGCCGCCTGAGCAGGCCGAGGCTATCTGCATGGCGCGCTTGCAGCTCGGAGCCGCCTTTATCGCCGCCGTGACCTCGTCCCTCGACTTCGCCGGACAATCTTCGGCGGCGGCCGGTGCGGCAAACGACAGAGCGAGGGCCAGAACGGCCATCCCGGGTCCAAAACGCATCTTGAGCTCCCTTGATCGAACTCATCTTGGTGCGCTGGCGCTCGAATTGGTTCACGCGCGCCCAAACCCTTAACGGGCTTTTTGCTTGACGTTTTGGCCCCCGAGCGGCGACAACCCGGCGGCCTTTTGCGAAAGAGATTTGACCGTGTCCGACCTCGCTGCACTCGAAAAGTCCGTTCTCGACGATATCGCCGCCGCCGGCGATGAAGCCGCCCTCGAAGCCGTCCGCGTCGCAGCGCTCGGCAAGAAGGGCTCGATCTCGGCGCTGCTCGCCACGCTCGGCAAGATGTCGCCGGACGAGCGCAAGACGGAAGGCGCCAAGATCAACCTCGCCAAGGACAAGGTCACCCAGGCGCTCACCGCGCGCCGCGATGTCCTGAAATCGGCCGCGCTCGATGCCCGGCTGGCCTCCGAAACCATCGACGTCACGCTGCCGCTGCGCGAGGCGCCCGCCGAGCAGGGCCGCATCCATCCGCTGAGCCAGGTCTTCGAAGAGGTCAACACCATCTTCGCCGACATGGGATTTGCGATCGCCGAAGGTCCCGATATCGAGACCGACGATTACAACTTCACCAAGCTGAATTTCCCTGAAGGGCATCCGGCGCGGGAGATGCACGACACCTTCTTCTTCAATCCGAAGGAAGACGGTTCGCGCATGCTGTTGCGCACCCACACCTCGCCGGTGCAAGTGCGCACGATGCTGAGCCAGAAGCCGCCGATCCGCGTGGTCTGCCCGGGCCGCACCTATCGCATCGATTCCGACGCGACGCATACGCCGCAGTTCCACCAGGTCGAGGGCCTCGTCATCGACAAGGGTTCGCATCTCGGCCACCTCAAATGGATCCTGCACGAGTTCTGCAAGGCGTTCTTCGAGGTCGACCACATCAACATGCGGTTCCGCCCGTCGTTCTTCCCGTTCACCGAGCCGTCGCTCGAAGTCGACATCCAGTGCCGGCGCGACAAGGGTGAGATCCGTTTCGGCGAAGGCGAGGATTGGCTCGAAATTCTCGGCTGCGGCATGGTGCATCCGAACGTGCTGCGCGCCTGCGACATCGATCCCGATGTCTACCAGGGCTTTGCCTGGGGCATGGGCCTCGACCGCATCGCGATGCTGAAATACGGCATCGCCGATTTGCGCCAGTTGTTCGAGAACGACGTGCGCTGGCTCAACCATTACGGCTTCAAGCCGCTCGACGTCCCGACGCTCGCGGGAGGCTTGAGCACGTGAGTGCTGTCCCTGAAAAATATCAGGGTTTGCGATCCTTCGCGTTCGGCGACGGGCCGAAGCTTGCCGACGAATTGCTCGACCTCGTGATCAAGGGCGTCAAGACCGCGACCTGCTCGACCGAAGACGAGCCGAATACGCCGACGCCGGGCGAGCAATGGATCGTGCGCGACGGCAGCGGCGAACCGCGTTGCGTGATCGAAACGATCGAAGTCACCTACCGCCTCTTCCCCGACGTGGACGCCGCCTTTGCCTATGATGAAGGTGAAGGCGACCGCAGCCTCGATTATTGGCGCAAGGCCCACCGCACTTATTTCGGCCGGCAAGGCAAGTTTCGCGAAGACATGATGCTGATGTGCGAACGCTTCCGGCTGGTTGAGGTTTTCTAGGAATCTACCCATGAAATTCACGCTCTCCTGGCTGAAGGAACATCTCGACACCGACGAGCCCCTGGAAAAGCTCGCCGAGAAACTCACCATGATCGGGCTCGAGGTCGAGAGCATCGAGGACAAGGCGAAGGCGCTGGCGCCGTTCTCCATTGCCCGGGTGATCTCGGCCGAGCAGCATCCGAATGCGGATCGCCTGCGGGTCTGCATGGTCGATACCGGCAACGGGGCTGCGCCGGTGCAGGTCGTCTGCGGCGCGCCAAATGCGCGCGCCGGCCTCGTCAGCGTGTTTTCGCCGCCCGGCACCTTCATCCCCGGCAAGAACATCACGCTCGGCGTCGGCACCATCCGAGGCGTCGAGAGCCGCGGCATGCTGTGCTCGGCGGCGGAGCTCGAGATTTCCGAGGACCATGACGGCATCATGGAGCTGCCGGCCGACGCGCCTATCGGCAAGGGCTATGCCGAATGGGCCGGCCTCGGCGATCCCGTGCTCGAAATCAACCTGACCCCGAACCGCCAGGACTGCACCGGCGTGCACGGCATCGCGCGCGACCTGTCCGCTGCCGACATGGGCAAGTTGATCGACCCCGGCATCAAGCAGATCAAGGGCGAATTCCCCTGCCCGGTGAAGGTGTCGGTGGGAGATGCCACGCTGTGCCCGGGCTTCGCGCTGCGGCTGGTGCGCGGCGTCAAGAACGGTCCCTCGCCGGAATGGCTGCAGAAGCGCCTGACCTCGATCGGGTTACGGCCGATCAACGCGCTGGTCGACATCACCAACTTCATGACCTACGACCGCGCCCGTCCCTTGCATGTGTTCGACGCGAAGAAGGTCACGGGCAATCTCACCGTGCGCCGCGCCAAGGACGGCGAAAGCCTGCTGGCGCTCGACGGTCGCACCTACACGCTCGACCCCTCAATCTGCGTGATCGCGGATGAGCATGGCGTCGAATCGCTCGCCGGCATCATGGGCGGCGAGACCTCCGGCTGCGACGAAAACACGACAGATGTGCTGATCGAATCGGCGCTATGGAACGAGATCAACATCGCCCAGACCGGCCGCAAGCTCGGCATCAATTCGGACGCGCGTTATCGTTTCGAGCGCGGCGTCGATCCGGCCTTCATGGTGCCGGGGCTCGAGCTTGCGACCAAGCTGGTGATGGAGCTCTGCGGCGGCACGCCGTCGGAGACCGTCGTCGTCGGCAATGCTTTCGGCGACGACCGCATCATCGATTTCCCGCTGAGTGAAGTGAAGCGCCTCGCCGGAATTGAAGTGCCGCTGGTCGAGATGCGGCGCATCCTCGTCCATCTCGGCTTCATGGTCGCCGGCAACGGTCCGGTGGTGAAGATCGCTGTCCCCTCCTGGCGCACCGACGTGCACGGCAAGGCTGACATCGTCGAGGAAGTGGTCCGCATCGTCGGCGTCGACAAGGTGCCAATGACGCCGTTCGAGCGCGGCGACGACGCGCGCAAGCCGGTGCTGACGACGATGCAGAACCGCATCCGCCGCGCCAAGCGTGCGCTGGCGGCGAGCGGCATGGTAGAGGCCGTGACCTGGTCGTTCATCTCGAAGCCGCATGCCGAGATGTTTGGCGGCGGCCAGGCGGAGCTTGTGCTCGCCAATCCGATCGCGTCCGACCTCTCCGACATGCGGCCGAGCCTGCTGCCGGGCCTCGTCGCCGCGGCGCAGGCCAACGCCAATCGCGGCTATCAGGATGTCGCGCTGTTCGAAGTTGGTCAGGTGTTCAAGGGTGATAAGCCCGAGAACCAGTTCGTCGCCGCATCCGGCGTGCGCCACGGTTTTGCCTCTGCAAACGGCATGGGCCGGCACTGGTCCGGCTCGGCCATGACCGACGCACTCGACGCCAAGGCGGATGCGTTCGCGGTGCTGGCGGCCGCAGGCGCGCCGATGCAGGCGCTGCAGATCGTGCCGGGCGGGGCGAGCTGGCTGCATCCGGGGCGTTCCGGCACCATCCAGATCGGGCCACAGAACGTGCTCGGCTATTTCGGCGAACTGCATCCGCGCACGCTGGAAGCGCTCGGCGCCGACGGCCCGTTGATGGCGTTCGAGGTGATCCTCGACCGCATTCCCGACGCCAAGAAGAAGCCGACCCGCGCCAAGCCGGTGCTCGAACTCTCCGCGTTCCAGCCGGTGTCGCGCGATTTTGCCTTCATCGTCGATCGCACCGTCAAGGCCGGCGACATCGTTCGCGCAGCGCAAGGCGTCGACAAGAAGCTGATCACGGACGTGTCCGTATTCGACGTCTATGAAGGCAAGGGCATCGATCCCGACAAGAAGTCGGTCGCGATCGCCGTGACGATCCAGCCGCGCGAGAAGACCCTGACCGATCAGGAGATCGATGCGGTGGCGGCGAAAATCGTGGCCGAGGTGACGAAGAAGACCGGCGGCACCTTGCGGGGATGATGCCGCATGAGTCCCGCGGCGCTCATTCCGGCTGACATCAGCCTCAACGCGGCGATGGCGATCTGCGTGGTCGCCTTCGTCTCGGGAACGGCGCGGGGATTCTCCGGGTTCGGCTCGGCGCTGATCTTCATGCCGCTCGCGAGCTCGATCGCCGACCCGCGGCTCGTCGCAGCGCTGCTTTTGCTCATCGACTTCGTCGCGGCCGCGCCACTGCTGCCGAATGCGTGGCAAAAGGCCGATCGCAAGGCGACGGCGGTCATTGTGACAGGCGCCTTGATTGGCGTGCCGATCGGCACTTATTTCCTCAGCCGGCTGGAGCCGGTGACGACGCGCTGGATCATCTCCATCTTCGTGTTCGGTCTGCTGCTTCTATTGCTCTCGGGCTGGCGCTACCGCGGCAAGGACCACGCGGCGATCGCGATCGGCATCGGAGGACTATCAGGCTTTTGCAGCGGCCTGGCCCAGACCGGCGGTCCGCCGATCGTCGGTTACTGGCTCGGCCGCCCGATTCCTTCCGTCATCGCGCGCGCCAACATCGTGCTGTTCTTCGGCGCGTCGGATTTCTTCTCGGCCGTCAGCTACGCCGCAACCGGACTGATCACGCTGGATGCGATCAAGTTCGCGTTCGTGGTCGGCCCGGTCTACGCCTGCGGCGTCTGGTTCGGCGCCTCGCTGTTCGGCAAGGCCAGCGAAACCGTGTTCCGCGCGATCTGCTACGTGTTGATTGCAGCCGCAGTGATTTTTGGATTACCCGCGCTGGACGGCGTGCTGCGATAAACTCGGGCTCGTAGGGTGGGCAAAGCGAAGCGTGCCCACCATCCCTTGCGCGGTGCACGTGATGGTGGGCACGGCGCAAGAGCGCCTTTGCCCACCCTACGATTCCTGCGCAAGTGCCATCAGTTGGTCGACGACCCACGCCGCCGCTGTTTCGCCGGCCGCGCTTCCGGCTCGGGATCCCTCAACGCGCCGATCCGCCGCAATGCCGCTTCAGCGGCGCGCTCGCCGCTCTCCCAGGCGCCGTCGATCGTTCCCCACAGCGTTTCATGGGTGGCTTCGCCAGCGAGATACATGCAGCCGATCGGCTCGGTCAGGACCTTGCGCGAGGATTGCCCGCCGGGACCGGCCGCCGACATCGCGCCGAGCGCAAACGGTGCGGCGTTCCAGCGCGTCGCGCTCGATTTCTTCACAGCAGTTGCCGCATCGCTGCCGTACAGCTTGGTCAGCCATTCCACCGCAAACGCCACCATGGCCTTCTCGCCCTGCGCCGAGAGATCGCGGCAGAACGAGCCGCCGACATCGAGGGTGCAAAGCGACGAGCCGCCGATATTGGCGTACATCAGCGCCGTCTTCGTCGAATTGCTCTGCTCGATGATGACATCGTCACGGGCGAGGCCGAGCGGATTGCCCGAGATCTGCAGCGCGATCCGGTCGTAGCTGCCGAGACTTAGTTTCGACGCCGCGTCGAGCATGCGCTTCGGAATGTCGGGCGCGAATTTGATATTGCCCGCGGCGAGCACGTTGGTTGACACCGTAATGACGGCGGCGCGCGCGAGGATCTTTCCGGCCGGTGTTTCCACCACGACGTCGCGGTTGCTCCAGGACATCCGGTTGGCCGGCGTCGATAGCGCCACCGGCACCTGCTCGCCGAGCTTTGCGATCAGCGTACCCAATCCCTGCCGGCAGCCGATCGCGGTGTTGCGGTCCTGCGCGCGGGACTTGTCACCGACCGAGACGTCTTTCAGATCCTTGCCGGAGAAGCCCGCTCCCAACACGAACTCGGCCGTGTCCGACCACACCCCGAGATCCTTCGGCAGCACGGAGGCGCAGGAGACGTCGAGACGCCGCGCGGCCTCGTCGATGGCGCGGTTGGTTCGCACCAGCGCGGCCAAAAATTCCTCGGTCTCGCCTGGCCGGGCGTTACGGCGGCCGATGCGAATCCTTTGGCCCGACGGCGCGGTGGTGATCTCGAGGCCGGCTGATCGCGCCAGCTTGATCATCGGGTTAGTCTCTGGATTGTGCATCCAGCGCGCGCCGCGATCGAACGGCACATCGAAGGTCGACGTGTCGGTCTGGCAGCGGCCGCCAATCTGGTTGGCCGCCTCCACCACGATCACCTTGCGGTTCGCCGCCATGATCCGCCGCGCCGCAGCAATGCCGGCCGCGCCTGCGCCGATCACGACGATGTCGGCTTCCCGTGGCAGGGGTGCCGCTGCCGCATGTCGCCCGGAAAAAACCGGAATCGCCGCCAGGCCGGCGGACGCCGACAGAAAGGTGCGGCGGGTCAATGTCATGTCATGGTTTCCACGGCCTGAAAGAAGCGAGAACAGCTAGCGAACTGTGCCGCATCTCACGTGACGCAGCAACACTCATGGTAAATCAATCATGATTGATCCGTCCTTGGCATGAACTAAATTGAAACGGCTTGCGACCATGATAAGGAAACAAAAAAAGCGGAAGAAAAGCCGCGCTTGGGGAGTTTCATGGGCGTAATGCTCGACACCATCGGCCAAGTGATTGCGGGCTACCTGCAGAAGGAAGTCCCGGGCTATGAGCCGTTCACGCCCAGCGATCCCGAGCATCTGCGCGGGGTCATCCAGCCCGGCGACGTGCTGCTCGTCGAGGGCAACAACCGCATCTCCGGCATCATCAAATATCTCACGCAATCCACCTGGTCGCACGGCGCACTCTATGTCGGCCCGGTCGATGGCGCGTTCGAGCCCGACGGCGAGCCGCATGTCCTGATCGAGGCCAATATCGGTGAAGGCGTGACCTCGGCGCCGCTATCGAAATATTACCCCTATCACACCCGCATCTGCCGCCCGATCGGCCTGTCCTACGAGGACCGCACCACGGTGTGCCGCTATGCCATCAACCGCATCGGCTTCGGCTACGACACCAAGAACATCGTCGACCTGATGCGTTATCTCATTCCGCTGCCGGTGCCGCAGCGCTGGCGACGGCGCATGATCGCGTTCGGCTCCGGCGATCCCACGAAAATCATCTGCTCGGCGCTGATCGCGCAGGCGTTCGATGCCGTGCGCTACCCGATCCTGCCCAAGATCACCCGCGCCGCCTCGCGCAAGGCCCGGCGCGAGATCCTGCATATCCGCGATTCCTCGCTCTACATGCCGCGCGACTTCGACATCTCGCCCTATTTCGAAATCGTCAAGCCCACCATCGTGCACGGCTTCGACTACACCGCACTCCACTGGGCCGACAAACAAAAGCCGCTCGCGGAGGTAGCGGGCGAGTTCGCCGTGTTTCCAGAGGTCAAGTCGCCGCCGCTTGTTCCTGAAGAGATTGACCAAGAAGCGCCGCTTCCGGTTGAAGAAGTGATCGTTGAGGAAGTGACTATCGAAGCCACGATGATCGAGCGCGTCACCGTGTCGGAACATTATCTCGCTGTCGAATATGTTGCCGTCCGCCCGCCGGAGCGCCGCATGAAGCCGCGCACGGAATTGGTGAGCTGAGAACTTGTAGATCGTAGGGTGGGCAAAGCGAAGCGTGCCCACCATTGCCGCCAGGAATCCAGTCGATGGTGGGCACGGCGCAAGCGCGCCTTTGCCCACCCTACGGCTACGAGATTCCTAAAACCTCCCCGCCAGCGTTAATCGCACCGCCAACGGCTCTGCCGGATGCACGTGTCTGTCCGCCACGCCGCCGATCGGTTCGCCCGGCAACCGCGACAGATAGTAATATTCGATCTGGTTGGTCCTGGCGCTGAAGAGATTGAGCACGTCGAGCTGCAGCTTCAGCCCATTGTCGAATTTGTAACCCGCCCGTGCATTGAAGATCAGCGACGATTGCGAGCGAACGCTGTCGTCCTCGATCAGGGGACGCGGGCCGAAATAGCGCCCGCGCAGCGCGCCGAACCAGCCGGTCTCACTGCCGAACGTCACGCCGCCAGCTGCCACCCATGCCGGCGCGCCCGGAATGAAATTGCCGGCAGGATCGAAATCGGTGAAGCGGGCGCGGGTGTAGGCGACATCGAGATCCAGCCGCATCCAGGGCAGCACCTGATATTGATTGGTCCACTCGACGCCGACGCGCCGGCTGGGCCGGCTCGGCTCGGTGGTGCCGGCATCGCCCACGAACAGCAGTTCCGAGTCGAAATTCAGCACGAACAGCGCCAGCGAGCTGGTGAGGCCTTCGACCGCTTTGGTGCGAATGCCGAGTTCGGCGCCCTTCGAGCGAACCAATAGCGGCACGCGGTCCTGCGGTGTCACCTTGTCGATGGGATCGACTGTGATGGTCGCGCCCCTGATGTCGTTGGAGTGCAGGCCGTAGCCGGCATTGCCGTAGAATTCGGTCTTGTACCAGGGACCCAGCACGATGCCGGCCTTGGGGATCGTCATCGACGCCTGCGCATTGCCGGAATTCTCCGGTGTGTCGCTCAGCACCCTTCCCGCAAAATAGTCCTCGCGGATGCCGATCGTGGTGCGCAGCCAGTCGGTCCAGCGCGCCGTGGTGTCGGCCCACAGGCCGACATTGCCCTCCCGCACGCTGTCTTGACGCACGGTCGAGAGCGTCTCGCGCTGCAACGTCTTGAACAGGCCGACCCGGATATCGTCGGCGCGCGTCTGCAGCCCGATGCGGGTCTGGGTTTCAATGCCGGCGACGCGCATGTCGAAGGCGTGGCTGGCGTTGAAGCCGTAGACCGTGCGCCGGTCCATCTGGCTGAACTGGTCGCCGTTGACGGGATCGTCGAGAAAATAGGTGAAATTGTTATAGAGCCGCAGCGACGAGTTGATCACATAGGCATTGATCTTGCTCTGTCCGTACGCGTTCGATTGCGCCCAATTGCTCGACAGCGAGAAGCGGCTGGCAACGCCGCCATCAGTCGGATCGAGCGAGCCGAACCGGTCGATGATGCCCTGATCGATCGCGCGCTGCGCCACCTGGTCGGTCGAATTCCAGCCGTTCGAATAAGCCATCGCCGACAGTGTGAATCCGTCGGTTGATGTGCCCTGGCTGTAGCGCAACACGCCGTTGAGCTTGCGCACATTGTCCGGCACGTCCCACGGGCCGTTGTATTTGACGCCCTCGACAGCCGCGAGCAGCGTGCCTGCGCCCACCGCCGTCGACCCCGCTGCCAGCCCACGGTGGTAGCCGAAACTGCCATTGGTCGTCTCCAAAACATTCTTGGGCAGCCGGTTGATGTAGTCGATTGCGAGAGCACCGGCGGAACCGAAATCGCCGACGTCAGCGAAGTACGGACCCTTGCGTACATTCACCGACTGGATCAGTTCGGGAATCATGAAATTGATATCGGCATAGCCCTGACCGTGGCCATGGGTCGGCATGTTGACCGGCATGCCGTCGACCTTGATCGAGAGATCCGTGCCGTGGTCGAGATTGAAACCGCGCAGAAAATACTGGTTGGCTTTGCCCTCGCCCGAATGCTGGGTAACGATCAGCCCCGGCACCACCTCCAGCGCCTCGCCGACGCGCGAGAACGGCCGCGCATTCACCTCTGCACCGCTGATGCTGATGGCGCTGGCGGCCGTGGGCTGCATGTATGCCGGCCCCGCGGTGGCGGACCCGGACGTCACGCCGCTATTGAACGTTGACGGAGTTGGCGCGCTCGGTTGGATGGCGGATGGATTTCGCCCCCTGCTCTCGCGACGGGGCGGCCTGGTCCGGTTGCGCGGCCGCGCGTCGGGGGAATCCACGGTCACCGCAGGAAGCTGGCCGGACCTCGCCGCAGCGGTGCTCTGCGCATCTGCAGGAGATGCCATGATAAACAGGGATGCAGCAGCGGAGAATGCTCCCCAGGCAGTTCTACGCAACGCTCATGCCCCCGCATGATAACTGCTACAATCGGCATGCGACCGCATCAGTTCGACTTTACCGGCGCCTCACGCTAGCAAGCGTAGTATGATGATACAATAGAAATGTCATACTCAAGATTATCGTACGGCAAGCCAGGACAGAATTTTCCATGCAACGGATCACCATCACGATCGAAGACGATCTGCTCGCCGAGATCGACGCAGCGGCGGAAGCCCGCGGCTATCAGAACCGCTCCGAGATCATCCGCGATCTCGCGCGCGCCGGGCTGCAGCAGAGCGCCGAGGACTCAGCGCCGTCGGGCCAATGCGTGGCTGCGCTGGTCTATGTCTACGATCACGCTGCGCGTGACCTGTCGAAGCGGCTGGTGCAGAGTTTCCATGGCCACCACGATCTGTCGCTGGCGACGCTGCACGTCCATCTCGACGACGATAGCTGCATGGAAGTGACGGCACTGAAAGGCGCCAGCGGCGAGGTCCGGCATTTCGCCGATCACATCATCGCCGAGCGCGGCGTCCGCTACGGCCGCGTGGTGATGATTCCGACGGCATCCGACAAGAAGCCGAAGGCGCGCAAGCACGGCCATCACCACGACTGAGCCGCGTCGCTGTCTTACCTGTCCGAGCGGCCGATCACGGCCATCAGTTCCGCGATCTTCTCGCGCTGATCGGCCTTGTTGCCGCTGGTGATGGCGTGTTCGACGCAATGCGAGACGTGATCCCGCAGCACTTCCTCCTCGACGCGGCGCAACGCGGCCCGCACGGCGGAGATCTGCGTGACGATGTCGATGCAATAGCGGTCCTCGTCAACCATCTTTGAGAGGCCGCGGACCTGGCCCTCGATCCGGCTGAGACGCTTTTGACAGGATGCCTTGATGTCTTTTCGCATGGGGCCTATATACCCCTACAGGGTATAGGTTTCAAGCGCCGGAGCGATGATGAACAAGAATGAAAGCGCCGATCGAAACGGCGCGTCGAACAGCGCCTGTTGCGGCGGCCATGGCTATGCCGGCCACGCTCATCACCACCACGGCGAGGTGGCTGCGACCGTACGCGACCCTGTCTGCGGCATGACGGTGAATCCTGAGACCAGCAAGCACCGCTTCGACTACAGGGACGAGACCTTTCATTTCTGCTCGGCCGGCTGCCGGACCAAATTCGCCGCCGATCCCCTCGCCTTTCTCGAAAGGGACAAGCGGCCGAAAGCCGCCGTGCCGGAAGGCGCTATCTACACCTGCCCGATGCACCCGGAGATCCGTCAGGTCGGCCCCGGAAGCTGCCCGATCTGCGGCATGGCGCTGGAGCCGGAGGTCGCGAGCCTCGATACACCGCCCAATCCTGAACTTGCCGACATGACGCGCCGCTTCTGGATCGGCCTCGTGCTCGCGCTGCCCGCGGTTATTCTCGAAATGGGCGGCCATCTCGTCGGCGGCCATGGCTTCCTCGATCCCACGCTGTCGAACTGGATCCAGCTCGCCTCAGCCACGCCCGTCGTGCTCTGGGCCGGCTGGCCGTTCTTCGTGCGCGGCTGGCAATCGCTGCAGACGCGCCATCTCAACATGTTCACGCTGATCGCAATGGGCACCGGCGTCGCCTATCTCTACAGCGTCATCGGCACGGTCGCGCCCGGCATCTTCCCCGCCACCTTCCGCGGCCATGGCGGCGCGGTTGCGGTCTACTTCGAGGCGGCCGCCGTCATCACCGTGCTGGTGCTGCTCGGCCAGGTGCTCGAACTGCGCGCGCGTGAAGCGACCTCGGGCGCGATCAAGGCGCTGCTGCAACTCGCGCCGAAGACCGCGCGCCGCATTGGCGACGATGGCACGGACCACGAAGTCGAGATCGACGCGCTCGCCGTCGGCGACAGATTACGCGTCCGGCCGGGCGAAAAAGTGCCGGTGGACGGCGTGATCCTCGAAGGCCGCTCCTCGCTCGATGAGGCGCTGGTGACGGGCGAATCCATGCCGGTCACCAAGGAGCCGGGCAGCAAGGTCATCGCCGGCACCCTCAATCAATCCGGCGGCTTCGTCATGCGCGCCGAGAAAGTCGGGCGCGACACGCTGCTGTCCCAGATCGTCAAGATGGTTGCGGACGCGCAGCGCTCGCGTGCACCGATCCAGCGGCTGGCCGACCGTGTCGCCGGCTGGTTCGTGCCGACGGTGATCGTCGTGGCGCTAATCGCATTCGGCGCGTGGGCCTGGTTCGGCCCCGAACCGCGCCTGGCGTTCGGCCTGGTCGCCGCCGTCAGCGTGCTCATCATCGCCTGCCCCTGCGCGCTCGGCTTGGCCACGCCGATGTCGATCATGGTCGGCGTCGGCCACGGCGCGCAGGCCGGTGTGCTGATCAAGAACGCCGAAGCTTTGGAGCGCATGGAGAAGGTCGACACGCTCGTGGTTGACAAGACCGGCACGCTAACCGAGGGCAAGCCGAAGGTTGTCGCGATCGTTCCCGCCGCGGGATTTGCCGAGACCGATATTCTGCGGCTGGCGGCAAGCGTCGAGCGCGCCAGCGAGCATCCGCTGGCCGATGCCATCGTGCGCGCAGCCAGGGAGCGCCAACTCGATCTCGGCAAGGTCGACGAATTCGATTCGCCGACCGGCAAGGGCGCCACCGGCAAGGTTGACGGCAAGACCGTGGTGCTCGGAAATGCAAGCTTCCTGCAATCGCTTGGCATTGAAAGCAGTTCACTCAACGAACAAGGCGAGCGTCTGCGCGGCGAGGGCGCGACCGTCATCAACATGGCGGTCGACGGCAAGCTCGCGGGCCTTTTCGCCATCGCCGATCCGGTAAAGGCATCGACGCCGGATGCGCTGAAGGCGCTGGCGGCCGAGGGCATCAAGGTCATCATGCTGACCGGTGACAACCGGACTACGGCAAATGCGGTCGCACGGAGCCTCGGCATCGCCGACGTCGAAGCGGAAGTGCTGCCCGATCAGAAGAGCGCGGTGGTGGCAAAGCTGCAGAAGGCCGGAAAGATCGTCGCGATGGCCGGCGACGGCGTCAACGACGCCCCGGCGCTCGCGGCGGCCGAAGTCGGCATCGCCATGGGCACCGGCACCGATGTCGCGATGGAAAGCGCAGGGGTCACGCTGCTGAAGGGCGACCTTGTCGGCATCGTCCGCGCCCGCCGCCTGTCGCAGGCGACCATGCGCAATATCAGGCAGAACCTGTTCTTCGCCTTCATCTACAACGCCGCCGGCATCCCGATCGCCGCGGGCATTCTCTATCCCGCGTTCGGGCTGCTGCTGTCGCCGATCATCGCCGCCGCCGCGATGGCGCTGTCGTCGGTGAGCGTCGTGGGCAATGCGCTGCGGCTAAGAATGACGCGGCTGTAGTTCATCGAAAGCGACCAATAGTGAGTCGTCATGCCCGGGCTTGTCCCGGGCATCCACGTCTTAACGGCGTCGCGACAAGAAAGACGTGGATGGCCGGGACTTCTAGCGCGAAGACGCGCTTCGCGCTTCTGCCCGGCCATGACGAGCAGCGATTTACGCTGCCTTCGCCGCCCTCCCGCGCGGCAATCCAGCGCGCGCTAGTCCGCCGTACAGCGCCTCGCCAGGCATTTCCGATTTCAGGATTCCGCGCACCGCAATCAGCTTCTCGAAGTCCACGCCGGTTTCAAATCCCTTGCTCTCGCACAGGAACGCGAGGTCCTCGAACACGACGTTGCCGGTAGCGCCCGGCGCGAAAGGGCAGCCGCCGAGGCCACCGAGCGATCCGTCGAGCACGCGCGCGCCGGCATCGAGTGCGGCGGAAGCGTTGGCGATGCCCATACCGCGCGTGTCATGCAGGTGAATGCAGATCGGCTTTGCGCCTGCGATCTTCACCGCCCCCGCAACGAGTTCGCCGACCTGCTTCGGCCCGGCATAGCCAACCGTATCGGCAATCGCGACCATGTCGACGCCGGCCTCGAACAGCTTTTCCGTCAGCCGCAACACTTCCGTTGGGTCTACCGGTCCCACGATCGAACAGCCCAGCGCCATCGAGATCGCGGAGTTCACCACCGGCTTGTGCGTGCTGGCGTCGCGCAATTCGCAAAGGCGCTTCACATTAGCGATGGCCGACTCGCGCGAGCGGTTGGCGTTGGCCTGGCTGTGCTCCTCGGTCGCCGAGACCACCGTCGCCACTTCGGCAACGCCTGACGCCAGCGCCTCGTTGACGCCGCGCTCGTTCAGCGTCAGCGCGATGCCGTAGGCGCCCGGCAGCGACGCCACGGTCGCGATGATACCGCGCACGTCGGCGAATTGCGGAAAGGTCTTCGCCGGCAGGAACGAGCCGACCTCGAAATGGCGCACGCCGGCGGCATATTCGTCGCGGATCCAGCGTTGCTTGGCGGCGGTGGACGGAAACGTCTTCACGAGCTGCAGGCCGTCGCGCAGGCCCACCTCGCGCAGCACGATCTTGTTGTCGGGGTAGAGTTCCTGGACACGGGTCATGGCAGCCTCTTCTCTGCTCTTGCGGCGTTGTTTTTGACGGCAGTCTTGTCTCCCGGGGGCTCGCCGGCTCTTGCCGAAGCCCCTGCGGCTATCTACCTCTCGCAAGGGTTTTTTCACAAGAGGCCAGACCGCCATGTTGGACGCCGCCGTCAAGGCGCTTTCGCAGATCCTGTCGCCGCCAATGCGCACCATCCTGTGGCGCTCGATCGGGCTGGCGCTGGTGCTGATCACGGTGCTGGCCGTCGGATTGCAGCGGCTCTTGAGCTGGTTCGCCGATTACGGCGAGGGCTGGGCCGAGGCGATGCTCGGACCGGGCTTCCACACCTCGCTCCACATCCTGTCCTGGATCATCTCGATCGCGGCCGGGCTCGGCGTCGTGCTCGGCGGCATTTTCCTGATGCCGGCAGTCACCTCGCTGATCGCGAGCGTGTTCGTCGATGACGTCGCCGGGCATGTCGAGCGCGAGCACTATCCCGCCGAACGCCCCGGCGACGCGCTGCCACTTGGCATCGCAGTGCCCGAGGGCATTAAGACGGCGCTGTTGACGCTTCTGGTCTACCTGATCGCGCTGCCCTTCGTGCTGTTCGCCGGCGCCGGCTTTCTGATTTTCTTCATCGCCACCGCATGGCTTCTGGGTCGCGAATATTTCGAGCTCGCCGCGATGCGCTTCCGCTCGCCGGCGGAAGCCAAGGCGATGCGCAGGGACAATGCGGCGACCGTGTTCACCGCCGGCCTGTTCATCGCGGCCTTCGTGTCGATCCCGATCGTCAATCTGGCGACGCCCGTGTTCGGCATGGCCTTCATGGTCCACATGCACAAGCGGCTGTCAGGCCCGCGGCCGGAGCTGATCGAGCCGGTAAGGAAGATGCCGGTGGTGTGATCCCTCATGGTGAGGAGCGCGTCTTCGCGCGTCTCCGGACGATGCTTTGCAGCGCCGGGAGAACCATGAGGCCCGTGGCCCATCCCCGTCATTGCGAGCGCAGCGAAGCAATCCACCTCTCCACGCGGGGATAGATGGATTGCTTCGTCGCTTCGCTCCTCGCAATGACGGTTGTGGGAGCGCGCAACGCCACCTACACCGTCTTTTCCGGCCACCGACACAGATCGTTGATCAGGCACACCTCGCAGCGCGGCTTGCGGGCGAGGCAGGTGTAGCGCCCGTGCAGGATCAGCCAGTGATGGGCGTGCAGCATGAATTCGGACGGGATCACCTTCTCCAATCCCAGTTCGACTTCGAGCGGCGTATTGCCGGGCGCGAGGCCCGTACGGTTGCCGACGCGGAATACATGCGTGTCCACCGCCATCGTATGTTCGCCATAGGCCATGTTGAGCACGACATTGGCGGTCTTGCGCCCGGCGCCCGGCAGCGACTCGATTTCGGCGCGCGTGCGCGGCACCTCGCTGCCGAAGTCGGCAATCAGCTTTTCCGACAGCGCGATGACGTTCTTGGCCTTGTTGCGATAGAGCCCGATGGTCTTGATGTACTCGCGCACCTTCTCCTCGCCGAGCTCAAGCATCTTCTCCGGCGTGTCGGCGGCCGCAAACAGCGCGCGCGTCGCCTTGTTGACGCCGGCGTCGGTCGCCTGCGCCGACAGCACCACCGCCACCAGCAGCGTGTAGGGATTGAGATGTTCGAGCTCGCCCTTCGGCTCCGGGTTGGCCTTCCGAAACCGGCTGAAGACCTCGTGGACCTCGGCCGCTGTCCAGGCTTTCGATTTTGACGGCTTTGATGCCTTCGGCCCGGCGGCCTTCCTGGCCGGTTTGCTCGGCACGGATGGAATGCCCGGTTTTTTGGCAGCCGGTTTTGCAGCGCTCTTTTTTATGACGCTCCTGGAGCGGATGATTTTGGCCATGATCGGGATATACTGATACGCGATGACCGCAAGCAACGACTTTGATCCGGAAGAGGATCAGCCGACGCTGTTCTCGGCGCGGCTGACACCGCATCGCTCGCTCAACCGCACCGGCTTTCTGGTGCTGATGACGTTCATCGGCGTCGTCAGCTTTGCGGCCGGCATCGCCTTCTGGATGATGGGCGCATGGCCGGTGCTAGGCTTCTTCGGTCTCGACATGCTCGTGATCTACTGGGCGTTCCGGATCAACTTCCGCAGCGCCGGTGGCTCGGAGGACATCATGGTGACGCCGTCGGCGTTGCGCGTACGCCGGGTCAGCCATCGCGGCCATGTAGTGGAATGGACGCTCAATCCGCTCTGGGTGCGGCTGGAGCAGACCGGCGACCCCGAGTTCGGCATCGAGCGGCTCTATCTGGTCTCGCGCGGCCGCCGCGTCTCGATCGGTCACTTTCTGGGACCCGACGAAAAAGCGAGCTTTGCCAAAGCCTTACTGGCTGCGTTGCAAACCGCCAAGCGCGGCATCACCTATAATCCGGTCACGTAAGCCTCTCATTTTTTGACGCGTTTTCTTCGCGCGAACCGGTTCCCACTTCGCTCGAAAACGCTACGTTGGCCTTATCGGAAATCGGGTGGTTTGGACCGCGGATGAGCCCTAAATCAGACCCCATGATGATATCAGCCATACATGACGAACGCCTGGCGAAGCCGGGCCTCCAGAGCGCCGCGCAGCGCGACTACGATTCCGTGCGCCGCGCCATCGCCTTCATCTCGGAGCAATGGCGCGCGCAGCCGACCATCGAAGCGATGGCGGACGCCGCTGCCTTGACGCCGGATGAACTGCACCATCTGTTCCGCCGCTGGGCCGGGCTGACGCCGAAGGCCTTTATGCAGGCGCTGACGCTCGACCACGCCAAGGGCCTGCTGCGCGATTCCGCCAGCATCCTCGATGCCGCGCTCGACTCCGGGCTATCAGGTCCGGGACGGCTGCACGACCTGTTCGTGACCCATGAAGCGATGTCGCCGGGCGAATGGAAGAACGGCGGCGCCGGCATGATCCTGCGCTACGGCTTCCATGCCTCGCCGTTCGGCACCGCCATCGTGATCGCCAGCGACCGCGGGCTGGCTGGTCTTGCCTTCGCCGATCCCGGCCAGGAACAGATCTCCTTCGCCGACATGAAGCGGCGCTGGCCGAACGCAACCTATGTCGAGGACCACGACGGCACCGTTGGCCTCGCGCAGCGCATCTTCGATACCAGGCTGTGGCGAGCGGACCAGCCGCTGCGCGTGGTCCTGATCGGCACCGATTTCGAAGTGCGGGTGTGGGAGACGCTGCTGAAGATCCCGATGGGCCGCGCGGTCTGCTACTCCGACATCGCCACCAAGATCAGTAAGCCAAAGGCATCGCGTGCGGTTGGCGCAGCCATCGGCCGCAATCCCGTGTCGTTCGTGGTGCCCTGCCACCGCGCCCTGGGCAAAGGCGGCGCGCTGACCGGCTATCACTGGGGCATTACCCGCAAGCAGGCGATGCTCGGCTGGGAAGCGGGACAGGTCGGGCTGCACTGACGTTGTAGGGTGGGCAAAGGAGCGCTAGCGACGTGCCCACCATATCTCGGCGATCGCGAACTGAATGGTGGGCACGCTTCGCTTTGCCCACCCTACGCATCTGCGCTACTGCATTAGAATGCTGATTTCGAGAATGCAGATTTCGTAGGATGGGTAGAGCGCAGCGAAACCCATCACGCCTCGCGCAGAACCATGATGGGTTTCGCTTCGCTCTACCCATCGTACGCGACCGACTTCACGCCGCGAGATCAACCTTCGTCGCGACCGTCGAATCCGCATTGAGCCGGTAGATCACCGGCACGCCGGTCGCGAGTTCGCGCTTCAGGATCTGTTCGGGCGTCAGCTTCTCCAGCACCATGATCAGCGCGCGCAGCGAATTGCCGTGGGCAGCGACCAGCGTGCGCTGTCCGCGCAGCACGCCGGGCAGAATCTCCTGCACGTAATAAGGCAGCGCGCGCGCCAGCGTATCCTTCAGGCTTTCGCCGCCGGGCGGCGGCACGTCGTAGGAACGGCGCCAGACCAGCACCTGGTCCTCGCCCCACTTCTTGCGGGCGTCATCCTTGTTGAGCCCGGACAGATCGCCATAGTCGCGTTCGTTGAGCGCGAGGTTCTTCGTCGTCGGCAGCCCGGTCTGGCCGATCTCGGCGAGCATCAGCTTCAGCGTATGCTGGGCGCGGGTCAGGTCGGAGGTGAAGGCAACGTCGAAGGTCAGCCCCTGCGCCTTCAGCTTGCGGCCGGCCTCCTTGGCCTCGGCAATGCCCTGCTCGGTGAGATCAGGATCTTTCCACCCCGTGAACAGGTTCTTCAAATTCCAGTCGCTCTGGCCATGCCGCACGAGCACGAGAAGACGATCGCTCATTACAAATTCCGTTGTTCGATGGTTAGAAGTCGGTCAGGCCGAGCACGTCGGTCATCGTGTAGAAGCCGGGCGCCTTGCCCCGAGCCCACAGTGCGGCCTTGACGGCCCCCATCGCGAACATGGTGCGATCCTCGGCGCGATGGGTCAGCTCGATCCGCTCCATGGCGCCTGCGAAGATCACGCTGTGATCGCCGGTGACAGTGCCGCCGCGCAGCGAGGCGAAGCCGATGTCGCCAGGCCGTCGCGCGCCGGTCTCGCCGTCGCGGCCGCGCGCGGAGCGCGCATGCAGGTCGA
>NZ_LLXZ01000021.1 GCF_001440395.1 Bradyrhizobium jicamae
CGGTCGGAAGCTTGTCCTTGGACGGGACGACGATGCCGGCCTTGCCCTTTTCGAACCCGATAGGCTTCGCCCCATCTTTGACGGACATCACGACCTGACCGGAACCGTCTTCCACCAGGGCCGAACGGCCTGCTGCTTCGTAGTGGTGTGCCGCTCCCCGTTGATCCTAATCACGTCGTGGCACTGTACGTGCGATCTCAACCCGTCTGACTACGACTTGCTCGCAACATGCAGCTCGGGAAGCCATATTCGGATCATCCATCAAGGGTTGGCGAAACAATGGAAATAGGTCGAGCCACGAGATTGCCCTCGGTTCCCGCATCGCGCCGATCCCCTTCTGTTAGTCCTTTTTCCGCGGCTCGCAGCGTGCTATCAAGAAAGTAATCATCGGCTCAAACAACGAGCTCGCACTTGGGAACGCTTCATCCGCTGACGGAGCCAGATATGCCCAAGGGTCAACTTCCAAGGTTTCAGGATCTAGCGAAGTTGGTGGCCGACAACGCTGGCAGCAACTTCGCGTCCCATTTTAGTGCTCCGATTGGAGATCCCGAGACTACAGGATTTCTGCAAGCGCGAGCCGAGCAGTTTACCAGTCAGGGACAAAACTTTTCGTCGTCTCTGGCGGACACTCTTACTGTTGATTTGGGCGGTCCCAATTTCAATGAGAATATGTTCGTCGCGCCGCTTGCCCCAGCCGGCAACGATCAATTCCTCGATGCCGTATCGCGCAGATTGGGGTCGGAGGCGACAGCGAAAGACACCGGAGCAGCATTTTTGGTCAATCGGTTTGTCGACCCAATAGCATCGCGACGTTTCGGAACGACGGCCTTGAGATATACGGAGTACATTGTCGTACTCCAGCTCGATCATGAACAGGGAGCTGCAACCATCCATAGGCTGCTGCCGAGTGGCTTATCGACCATTGGCCGGAAGCGTATTGTTCAAAAACCCGAATTGGTGAATGACCGAAAGGAGCTGAATAAGCTCTTTCCAAATGCTTCGTCGTTTTTCAAGGGGCCGCCAAACCGGCTCCTGTGCTGGAACGGAGAGAGATGGGGCTCTGCCAGAATTCAGCACGTTAGTTTTGCTGAGACTGTTCCGCTTTCACCTCTGGAGCCTGCTTTCGCACCTGTTGAACATCAGCTCGTGAAGTTGACCGACTTTGAACCTGAACCATTTGATCAGCGGCTCTTTCGGTCGATGGCGCAAGGGATCGAGCATGATAACTACACAACTCCGGAAGGCCTGGAGATTTTCGGCCCCTCGCCCGATTCTGTGAGAATGTACTCAATCGACATCACAAAGAGGAATGGAGACGGCGGCAGCGGCACCACGTGGGGCCCACCATCAGACGCCGTTATCTCGTTCGCCTGTGAGGGCTATAATGATCGCGATCAATGTCTAGATTGCTGTAACAATGCCGAAGCTACGATGAAGAACGCAGGTGTCACCGTGGGTGTAGGGGTTGGCGCCGTCGGCGCGGCCGCCACCCCTGTCGCTTGGTGGCTCGTCATCGTGGGTGCGGTCATCGCTGGTGGAACATGGGCCGTGGCAATTGCTATGGGCAACGGTTGCAGAGACCGATGCCGTAAGCCAGTCACAGGAGGAGGTGGTGGTGTGAGCACTGGCGGAGGGAAAACCCATATGAAATAGCGCCGACGCTCTTTGCCGGCTGTGCGCAGTCACCCGAAAGTATTCAGACAGACCGATCGGCGGAGCAATCACAGAGACCACTGCTTCGTAAATGCAGTTGTTCGCCTGTTGGATTGGCTCATTCTTCGGCAGAAGCGATACTCTGCTCGCCCGTGGGAAACTCCGACTTTCATCGTCTGTGTGCCCCGCCAGTCTTAGACACGGCAAAACCCGGACGAGTTTGTCATCCATCGCCCGGCCTGATGATCAAGCCGCCTTGCGAGCTTTGCCAATCGATCCTGTCTTGGCTGCCTGGCTGAACAGATCGTCCAGCTCCCCGGCGCGCACGGCGGCGATCAGGGTATCGATCACGGTCGGAAGCTTGTCCTTGGACGGGACGACGATGCCGGCCTTGCCCTTTT
>NZ_LLXZ01000022.1 GCF_001440395.1 Bradyrhizobium jicamae
GCGGCCTCACCAAGCTGGGCGCTGGAACGCTGGTGCTGTCAGGCACCAACACCTATGGCGGCGGCACCACGATCGCGGCCGGCACTTTGCAGATCGGCAATGGCGGGACGACCGGCTGGATCGTCGGCAATGTCGTCAACGACAGCGTGCTCGCCTTCAACCGCAGCGACACGATCACCTTCGCCGGCGAGATTTCCGGCAGCGGCGCCGTGCAGAAACTCGGCTCGAACACCGCGATCCTGACAGGAAACAACAGCTACACGGGCACCACCACGGTCGCGGCCGGCACCTTGCAGATCGGCAATGGCGGGACGACCGGCTCGATCGCCGGCAATGTCGTCAACGACGGCGTTCTCACCATCGACCGCAGTGACGCGGTCACCCTGCCCGGCGATATTTCCGGCAGCGGTTCCCTGCGGCAGGTCGGTTCGGGCGCCACGATCCTGACCGGCAGCAACAGCTACACGGGCGGCACCACGATCGCGGCCGGCACCTTGCAGATCGGCAATGGCGGGACGACCGGCTCGATCGTCGGCGATGTCGCCAACGACGGCGTGCTCGCCTTCAACCGCAGCAACACGCTCACCCTGGCCGTCAATATTTCCGGCAGCGGTTCCGTGCAGCAGGTCGGTTCGGGTACCACGATCCTGACCGGCACGAACACCTATAGCGGCGACACGATCGTCTCCGGCGGCCGGTTGCAGTTCGGCGACGGCAGCGCAAGCGGCAGCACCAATCTGGCCGGCAACATCAACGTAACAGGCGGCACGCTGGCGATCCAGGCGCCGGCGACCCTGAACGTCGCGCAGGCGGTGACCTTCGGCAACAACACCGCACTCTCCATCGTCGCGGGCACGAACAGCCCGGCGCTGTCCGCTGACGGCGTCGCGATCGGCAACGGCGTTGCCTTCAACGTCAGCGGCATCAACGATGCGAGCCAGCTCGACAAGGTGCTGATCGACACACGATCGGGCATCAGCGGCGACTTCGCCAACATCACCATCGGCGGTTTCAGCGGCACGGTGGATTATCTCACGATGTCCGTCCGCAAATCGGTCGACGGCCTGCAATACCTCGCCAGCTACGGTCTGAGCTGGACGGCAGGCAACTCCCTTGCCCATGGTACCTTCACGCTGACCAACGTCAGCGACAGTTTCACGGTGGGGACAGCACTGACGGATCAGGCGGCGAACCCCGCGACAGGCTGGGACGGCAAATCGCTCACCAAGGCTGGTGCCGGCACGCTCATCCTGACCGGACAGAACACCTATAGCGGCGGCACGACGGTGTCGGGCGGCACGCTCCAGATCGGCAACAGCGGTGTGACCGGCTCCATTCTGGGTACAGTCACCGTCAACAGTGGGGCCACATTCGAGGTCGTCAACGCCGACACGAGCGGCATTACCAACCTTGCGAATGGCGGGCTCGCAAACTTTCGCAACAGCTCCAGCGCCGGCAACGCCAGCATCGCCAATACCGGCCAGTTGAATTTCCATGACACGAGCACCGGCGGCACCGCCACCATCACCAACGACGGCAACCTGACGTTCAATAATTCGAGCAGCGCAGGCAGCGCCGCGATCACCAACAACTCCAATCTCTATTTCTGGCACGCCGCGTCGGCCGGCAGCTCGACCATTACCAACGACAGCGACCTCAACTTCAACGGCACCAGCACGGCGGGCAGCGCTGCCATTACCAACAGCAACTTCCTTGGCTTCTACGGCACCAGCACGGCCGGAAACTCCACCATTACCAACGCCATGACCAACGTCGGCATCGTGAATTTCTACAGCACGAGCACGGCCGGCAGCGCCACCATTACAAACAACAACGGTGGCACGACCGCATTTCGCGACCATAGTACCGCGGGCAACGCCAATGTCACCAACAACGGCGGCGGCACGCTGAATTTCAACAACACCAGCACGGCCGGCAGCGCCAGCATCACCAACGCCGGCAACCTGTATTTCTACAACACCAGCGCCGCTGGCAGCGCAAGTATCACCAACAACAGCGGCGGCTTGCTGAGTTTCAACGACTTCAGCACGGCCGGCAACGCCACCATTGTCAATAACGGCGGCCTCGACACCTGGAACAGTGCCACGCTGGGCAACGCCACCATCACCAATAACTGGGGCTTCTATCTGGAAGACAGCAGCTCGGCCGGCAGCGCGACGATCACCAATAACCGCTGGATCTACTTCTATTCCAGTTCGACGGCTGGAACCGCCACGATCGCCAACAATCACAGCCTGAATTTCTGGAGTGACTCCAGCGCCGGCAGCGCGCGCATCACCAACGCCGCCGCGGGCACGCTCGAAATCGTCAACAGCTCCACACTGGCCAACGCTACGGTCATCAACAGCGGTCAGATGAGTTTCTGGGGCCCCAATCTCGGCGACGTCCCCACGGCTGGCAACGCGACCATCACCAACAATGCCAGCGGCACGATCGAATTCCGCAACAGCGGCACCGCAGGCAGTGCGCGCATCGCCAATGCCGGCACTATTATTTTCAGTAACAGCTCCACCGCCGGCACCGCATCGATCACAAACGACAACCAGTTGACGTTCTATGGCAACACCACGGCCGGCAGCGCTGTCATCACCAACAAGGGCACCGTGCTGTTCGACGGCAACTCCACGCCCGACAGCGCGCAGTTGATCAACAACGCGCCCGGCGCCGTTGTCAACTTTTTCACCCCCGGCCCGAACAGCGACGGCAAAATCAGCGCCGGCTCACTCGCCGGCAGCGGCCGCTTCGACCTCAACAGCATAGAACTGACAGTTGGCGGCAACAATCTGTCGACCATCGTCACCGGCGTGCTCGCCGGCGACGGGATCGTCACCGGAACATCCCTGATCAAGGTCGGCACCGGCATGCTGACCCTGTCGGGCGTCAACACCTATACCGGCGCCACCACTGTTGACGGCGGCACGCTGGCGGTGAACGGCTCGATCCTGTCGGCGGTGACCGTGAACGCCGGCGGTACGCTCGGCGGGACCGGCATCGTCGGCAACACCACCATCATGAGTGGCGGCAACCTCGCGGCCGGCAATTCGATCGGCTCGCTCTCGATTAACGGCAATCTGACCTTCAATGCCGGCGGCATCTACACGGTCGAAGTCTCGCCCAGCGCGGCGGACCGCACCAATGTCACGGGCACCGCGACGCTCACCGGCGCCACCGTTCAAGCGGTGACGCTGCCCGGCAGCTTCCGCGGCCAGACCTACACCATCCTCAACGCCAGCGGCGGGCTTGGCGGCACGCAGTTCGCAGGCTTCAACGTCACCGGCAGTTTTCGTCCCGCGCGCAATCCGCGCCTGACCTATGACGCCAACAATGTCTATCTCGTGCTCGATCCCGGCGAGATCATCCTGCCGTCGGGCACGAACGCCAACCAGGCGAGCGTCGCCGGCGGCATCAACCGCGCGGTGCTCGGCGGCGCGACGCCGCCGGCGGGCTTTGACGTCCTGCTCAATCTCGACGGTACGCCGCTGAAGAATGCGCTGACGCAGATCTCCGGCGAGACGGCGACCGGTGCCCAGCAGAGCACGTTCAACGCGATGACTATGTTCATGGGGCAGATGACCGACCCGTTCATCGACGGGCGCGGCGACATGGGCGCTTCCGTTCAGGGCGCATCCTCGTATGCCGCCGATGGCGCGGCACGGCGTGCCGCCGTGGCGCGCGATGCCTTTGCCGCGATCCCGCCTTCTGTGCCGACGAACTTCGAGCAGCGCTGGAACGTGTGGGCCGCAGGTTTCGGTGGATCGCAGACATCATCCGGCAACACCGCACTTGGATCGAACAGCGTGACGAGCCGTCTGTTTGGGACCGCCGCCGGGGCCGATTACCGGTTCTCGGCACATACGCTCGCCGGCTTTGCGCTGGCCGGCGGCGGTACCAATTTTTCCGTCGCGGGTGGCGGCACGGGACGATCGGACCTGTTCCAGGCCGGCGCATTCGTGCGCCACCACAATGGTCCCGCTTATCTCTCCGCCGCGCTGGCCTATGGCTGGCAGGACATCACCACCGATCGCGCGGTGACGGTCGCGGGCATCGACAAGCTGCAGGCGCGCTTCCAGGCCAACACCTTCGCGGGCCGCATCGAAGGCGGCTACCGCTTCGCAACGCCCTGGATGGGCGTCACACCTTATGCCGCCGGCCAGGCCACGGCATTCCAGCTTCCGGCCTATGCGGAAAGCGTGCTGTCCGGGGCCAATACGTTTGCGTTGAGCTATGGCGCGAAAACCGTCACCGCCACGCGCAGTGAATTGGGATTGCGTACCGACCGCTCATGGGCCGTCAACGACGCCATCCTGACCCTGCGCGGCCGCGCCGCATGGGCGCACGATTTCAATCCCGATCGCGCCGTCGCGGCGACCTTCCAGACGCTTCCCGGCGCCGCCTTCACGGTCAACGGCGCCGCACAGGCCCGCGATGCTGCGCTCACCAGCGCGTCCGCCGAAGTGAAATGGCGCAACGGGTTCGCGGTTGGCGCCACTTTCGAAGGCGAGTTTTCCAGCGTCACCCGCAGCTACTCCGGCAAAGGCGTCGTGCGCTATGTGTGGTAAATTTCACAAATGGACTGGAACTTTGATGCTAAAGTCGGTCTGCCCCGCCTACGACCAGTCTTTTTCCGACCAGCCCTTTGAACAAGCCGATCAGCCCGCAGAGCAAGGTCCGAACAGCATGGACGATGTCCTGAACCTCGCCCAGGTCATGGCCGAATTGTCCTATCTTGCGCGTCTGGAGGAAAGACGCGAGACCAACGTGGCGAGCTTGAAGCGCCTGAAGGAAGCCCGCGACGCTCTCCTTGATAGAGGAGATGAAGTCACGGGGGGCTCAGTCGCACGAATATCCTAGAGCAGGATCAGATTAGGTCGGGCCGTGACGACGGAGTGCTGCGAGCCGGGGCCCATTCTACTTTGCATGGGGTTGTTTTCGCGATTTTATGTCTGTGCCTATCATCACTGCGCGAGCGCAAATGCGCTCGTCGCGGGCGGCGCCGACCCGTTGGCTCCCAATGACGGTTGAGATCAGCCCTTCGTCACATGAACGCCGGGCCTCTCGCCCGCATTCCACTTGCCGCCAATCGCCCGCTCGATCTGCGCCGCGAGCTGCAACAGCAACCCGTCATTGGCCTGCTTGGCGATCGCCTGGATGCCGAGCGGCAGGCCGTGCTCGTGGGTGGCGAGCGGCAGCGAGATCGCGGGGATGCCGCAGAGGTTGGCGAGCGGCGTAAAGGCAAAATTGCGCCAGAGATGGCCGAACCAGTCGAGCACATCAGGGTTTTCGCTGATGGTCAGGTACTCCGTGGTGCCGACCTTCGGCGTCGGCAGCGCGGTGATCGGCGTGAGGATAATGTCCCAATCCTCGAAGAATGCGCCGAAGCCGCGCGAGGTCGTGTTGAACACCGCCTGCATGCGGGCGCGGTCGGCGTAGCTCGTGTGCCGGCCGTGCTCCCAGATCCGGGTGTTGATCGGCTCGATCAGGTCTTCCGGCGGCCGCTCCAGCCCGCGCGCCGCCAGCATGTTGGAGATGACCACGGCGAAGTTGCTGATGTAGCAGGTGGTCTGCGCCGCAAAGGCTTCACTGTAGTCCAGCTCGGGCAGGGCATAGTCGACGTGATGGCCGAGGCCTTCGAGGAAACGCCCGGCCTTTTGCAGCTCGGCCGCGATATGCGGCGTCGCCTGGTAGTCACCCCATTTGTATGACAGTGCGATCTTCAGCCGGCCCGGATCGCGCGTGATCATCCGCGTATAGGGCTCGGGCGGAGACCAGAACGGCATGAACTCGCCCGGCGCCGGCCCGCGGCAGGCATCGACGAAGGCCGCGGTGTCGCGCACCGAGCGCGACTGGCAGCCCTGAATCGAAACCAGCCCGCTGAGGTCGGACAGAAGCGGCGACAGCGAGAACACGCCGCGCGAGACCTTCAGCCCGATATTGCCGTTGACACCGGCGGGAATCCGGATCGATCCGCCGCCGTCGGTCGCATGCGCGATCGGCACCGCGCCGGCCGCGACCATCGCCGCACTGCCGGCCGACGATCCGCAGGTGGTGTAGTCGGTATTCCAGGGATTGCGCGTGACATAGACGGCGGGATTGTCAGCCGAACTGCAGACGCCGAACTCCGGCGTCGTGGTGCGCCCGATCAGGTTGAGCCCGGCCCCGCGCATCTTTTTGGTCATGAACGTATCGGCCGTGGCGCGATTGCCGCGCATATAGAGCGAGCCCATTTCCTGCAGCCGGCCTTTCAGCGTCGGCCCCAGGTCCTTCATCAGGAAAGGCAGCCCGGCAAACGGACCATCGAGCGCGGTGCCGTCGGTTGCGGGATCGGCGATCGCGTCCTCGAACAATTCGACGACGGCTGAAAGCGCAGGGTCAACCTTGGCAATGCCGGCGGCCGCCTGCGCCGCCAACTCTGTAGCCGTCAGCTCGCCCTTGGCGACACGCGCAGCCAGTGCAACGCCGTCATGTGCGGCCCATTCGTCCCAGCTCATCGGCAAGTTCATTTGGAGTCATCCTTTCGGCGCAGCTTTGGCCCCAGCGCATGGGACGCCGCGCTCATTCGTTGTCGCGCTGTCAAACCTTGATCAGCCGCACCCTGGTGCCCCAGGGATCTGATGTCTCGATGCCGTTGGCGATGGCCTCGACTGCTGCACCCGCCTGCCGCAGGCGCTGCTGCTGGGCTTCGAGAATTTGCTGTGCCTCGATCTCGAGCGAGAACCAGGCAAGCCCGGTGGCCGCGTCGTCCCGCGGCCCGGCGCCGGCGCTCTGCCAGACGTTGATGCCGAGGTGATGGTGATAGCGCCCCGAGGACAGGAACGCCGCGCCGGTCCGCTTGCGGGTCGGGGCGAAGCCGATGGTGCCGGCATAGAAGCGGTCCGCCCGTTCGAGATCGCCGACGCGCAGATGCATGTGGCCGATGCGCAGGCCGTCGGGCGCCTTGGCATAGTTGGTCGTCTGCGTACCCGCGAGCGCCAGCAGGCCGTCGATGTCGAGCTGGTTGGTTGCCATCGCGACCGTCCCGGCTTCCCACTTCCAGAGTTCGGGCGCACGGTCGGCATAGACCTCGATGCCGTTGCCTTCGGGGTCATCGAGATAGACGGATTCGCTGACGAGGTGGTCGGCGAAGCCGGAGAGCGGCACCCGGTTTTTCGCCGCATGCACCAGCCAGCGCCCGAGGTCCTTGCGCGTCGGCATCAGGAACGCGGTGTGATAGAGGCCGGCCGCGTTGCGCTCCTCGCGCGCCGCGTTCTCGCGCCGCTGCAGGTTGAGCAGCGGCACGCCACCCGAGCCGAGCTGCGCGCCCGTCTCGGAGCGCGCCATGACGGTGAGCCCGATCGCGTCGCGGTAGTAGTCGGCGACCTTGTCGAGGTCGCGCACGCGCAACGTCACCATGCCGATCCGCATCGGCGTGCGGTTGGCGAAAGTCGGCCCGCCCGAGCCTGCCGTATTTCCCTCCGCCCGCGCCGCGGCAATCGCGGCCGCGCTCAGCGACGAGGCGCCGGCAAGGTGAAGCAGCGTGCGGCGGGTCAGGTCGATGGTCATGAAATTTTCCTTTTCCGGCCGGTTCGCCGAAGCAAATCCTGCGCCGGTTTTAATCCCGGCGTCGCCGCATCAGGGCTAACCGGAACCTTCGTTGCAGCAGAACGTTTTGCTCCGAGCAAGCTATTTTTGAGCCATTGGAGACGAAAATGAACCGCGTCGCGGCAACGATTCTCGCAACGGTAATGGGAGTGAGTGCGGCCTCGGCCCAAACCGCGGCGGGATCGGCCGACATGCAGGAGACGGCCTGTACCACCACGTCACCGTCTGCGACGACGGGACACGGTGAAGAGAAGACGCCGAACTCGCAGACTGTTGGCAAGAGCGCCGTGCTGCCTGATGCAGGCGGCGCGAACTCCGCCGCGCCGACGGTACAGAGCGGCAACAAGCCGTTGAAAGTCTCGCCGGATTGCCCGCCGGATTCCACGCCGAAGTAGTGTCAGCAATCGAACTCGATCAGGATCGGCATCTCAGCCCATTCATGCATCGATCGCAACGCTCTGGGTCCCGCCGAGCAATTTGACGTTCAGCCTGCCGCTCGCGAACAGCATGTCATCGAGTGCTTCGCCGAGATCGGGGGATTGGATCGTTGTCCCGCCATCCCGACCGATGCTGGCCTGTGCGGTGCGTCGCATCAATTCCTTGATAAAGGCAGCGCTGACGCCCTTGGTGCGACGTGTAGCCTCGCTGATGAGAGATTCATCGAGCGCCAACCCCTGGCCGTAGAGCTGGATCAGCTTCCTTCTTCCGACGTCGTCGGGCAGCGGGATCTCGATCGCCTGGTCGATCCGGCCCGGCCGATCGGCCAGCGCGCCCTCGAGTTGTTCGGGGCGATTGGTGGTGAGGACAAAAAGGATGTCGGCATCCTCCTTCAGGCCGTCCATTTCGTTGAGAAGCCTGTTCAGCAGGCTCTCCTCGCAAGGTCCTCCCATCATTTCGCGATCGCGCGCGATGAGATCGACGTCCTCGATCACCACCATGCTCGGCTGCAGGAGGCGGGCGAGGTTCATGTAGGTGCCGAGCAACGCTACCTGGCCCGCCGTAATGATCAATGTCGTGTGGCCGGCCAGGTTGCTGGCGAGGTACCGGATGGTGTGCGTCTTGCCGGTGCCGGGCGGCCCTTAGAGCAAGATGCCCTTGCGGGTGGACTGTCCGAGCCGGCGCAGTTGTGCGCGGCCTTCGACAAAATGGAGGACGTTGCGGTCAAGCAGCTTCAACGTCGCCTCGGGCAGGATCACGTTGGCGCGTTCGATGCGCGGCAGCTTGTGAACCATGAGGCCCCGCGAGCTTCGGCGATAGCTCGCGTCGGCATCAAATGAAAGAACCTTGCCCCGATAGCAACGCGCGGCGTCGACCGCGTTCTCGATGTCGGAAAATGAGCGCTTCACGAGTTCGGCACTTGCCGGCCCGGCAGGAGCCAGAATTTCGATGCGAACGCCAGTTTCTTCGCCGTGCTCGCGATGAGCCGACAGCAGCACCGCATAGTGCAGATCGCTATCGGTGGCACACAGCCATAATCCATTGTCGAGACATTTCACCGGCTCCGCCTCGCCGATCTCGACATCCTGATACTGTACTGGCGCGATGGCATGCGCGGTCTCGGCAAACCGGCTCAGCGAGGCGAATGTGAGTGTTTCGTAGCGGTGGCGCTCGTGAATGCCAAAGAAGCGGATTGGCGAGGCCGAAAACAACTTGTCCACCGCCGCTTGAACTTCCGGGCGCATATGCCCGGGAAATTGTCGCGACGTTGCGATCAGCTGGTCCCGAGGAACTCCGGCGAAGTGCCACTCAAGGGCGGCACTTGCAAAATTGAACTGCTTTGTTCGCGTGAGATCACGCAAATTGCCCGCAACTGCCAGTGTGCAGTCGTCGCAAATCAGCGCCGCGTTGCTCATCAGGCGGATCTGCTCACCGGCAAAATTCCCGCACAGTTTGCACCGGTCTCCGTGTAAGTCGCCACTCGACTCGGCCTTGATCATCAAACGATGGCCCGATGCCTCGATGCGCTCCTCGGAAACTCTCAGGAGCGCTTCGGCAACGGCGCTGGGATATGTTCCGCAGACCGCTTTGCCCTTCATCTCGATTGCCGCCATCAATTCGATCGCGTCGCCCGGCGACTGACTGAATACGGAGCGGAGAAGGCCGATGACAAAATCCTGAGGAGTATCCTTGTCGTTATGGATGACGAGCCTGGTGTGACCAGTCTGGATGCGGTTCATCGAAAGCCCCCGAAATTGAATGTAAGCAGCGTGCCGAAATATTCGGAACAGATCAAGAACGTTTTTCAACTTAAACGCTAAGGTTGTAACGGCTGGCGCGGCGTTATGGCCATTCGGCGCAGCGCGCGGCGTACCTCTAAGGCTCAGACATCAACAAGTTCTTGCGCTTACCATCTCAAATCATCGGCACATTGATGATGTCGTGCGGAGGGCGCGCTTCCCGAACGCCGCGGCGATCGCGCTACGGCAATGCTAAATTGTATCCGCCGTCATGGCGTGGAATCCATGTCGACGATACGGCGCGATGGATTGCATCGCGGAGCCTGTGATCGGGTGCGCATGCGCGCGATCCTGTGGCTCGTAACACCTGAAGAGCGTGTGCCCTCCAGCCTTTCAATTTTGCGATAGAAGCCATGTCCACATTCAAATTCCTCGAACCCCCGCAGCGATCTACTCTCGCGGCAAATCAACCGGGAATCGCAGAGGAAATTGAGCCCGATGGCGGAAGCAGCGAAATCACGGAGCGAGGCCGCGGCGGCGCTCCCGACCTGGCCGGACGAGATCTACCGCGTGCTGAAGGACGCCGGCATCCGTCAGGTCGCCATGGTGCCGGACGCCGGCCATAGCCGCCTCATTCGTTCATTCGAGGCCGATCCCGAAACCCGCGTCGTCACGCTGACGACGGAGGAAGAGGGCGTGGCGATGCTGGCGGGCGCGTGGCTCGGCGGCGAGCGCGGCGTTCTGCTGTTGCAGTCGAGCGGCGTCGGCAATTGCATCAACATGCTGTCGCTGCCCGTCATCTGCCACATGCCGCTTCTGATGATCGTCACCATGCGCGGCGACTGGGGCGAGTTCAACCCGTGGCAGATCCCGATGGGGCAGGGCACGCGTCCTTCGCTGGAAGCCATGGGCGTGATCGTGAACAAGGTCGATGAGCCGCATCTCGTCGCTTCCGCCGTGCAGGGCGCGGCGAACCTCGCCTTCAACACCTGGAAGCCGGTGGCGGTCCTGATCGGACAGCGCGTGCTCGGCGCCAAGAACTTCAAGGAGCTGGCCCGCAAATGAGCAATCCGAACGCGCTTCTGCATCGCCGCGACGTCGTCAACGAATTGCTGCGCGACCGCGCCGATCTTCTCGTCATCGGCGGCCTCGGCGCGCCGAACTGGGACGTCTCGGCTGCCGGCGATCATCCCAACAATTTCCCGCTCTGGGGCGCGATGGGCGGCGCTTCCATGATCGGGCTTGGCCTGGCGCTGGCGCAGCCGAAGCGCAAGGTGCTGGTCATCACCGGCGACGGCGAGATGCTGATGAATATAGGCTCGCTCGCGTCGATTGCGGTGGAAGCGCCGAAGAATCTGACAATCGCCGTGCTCGACAATGAGCGCTTCGGCGAGACCGGCATGCAGAAGACTCCGACGGCTTCCGGCGTCGACCTCGCCGCCATCGCCACCGCTTGCGGCATCCGCACCTCGCGCATCGTTCGCACGATGGCCGAAGTGACCGAGCTGCGCGATCTCGCGCATGAGGGCAGGGGAACGGCCTTCGCGCAGATCAAGATCAATCCCGAGGCGCTGGTGTTCGTGATGCCGCCCGCCGATGGCGTGATCCTGACGACGCGCTTTCGGCAATCGGTGTTGGGAGACGAGGCGCTGTTTAATTGAGGATAGCTACCCACACGACGTCGTCATGCCCGGCCTTGTGCCGGGCATCCACGTCTTTAGCTATCGCGGCGAGCGAAAGAAGTGGATGGCCGGGACAAGCCCGGCCATGACGGAGAGAGTGCTCGGCCTCACTACGCCGTCATGTTGATCTTCCAGAGCCCTTCCTTCGAAAGCTGCTGAATCTCTGATACAATCAACGTTCCGATCGTCGTCGTCGCAATCGACGGCGGATGCGCGATTGGCGAGGCGAGAATCAGTTCGCGCGATACCGAGGGACTGACGGCGGCCATCTCCAGCCGCTTCGCCGCCACTTCAGTGCGGATCGCCGAGGGCGGCAGCAGCGTATAGCCGAGCCCTTCCTCCATCAGGCTGATCTGGGCGCGGTAGGAGTCCACCTCGATCATGGCGTCGAGCTTCAGTTTCTCGCGCGCCAGCGCCTTTTCCAAGAGCGCCCGCAGTCCATGCGAGATGCTCGGCAGAATCAGCTTCTGCTTCACCAGCCATTTGAGATCAACCTGCTTGCGCTTGCTGAGGCCCGACCCCGGCGGCCCCACCGCGACGATGTCTTCGCGGCCGATCGACTGGACCTGCAGATGGAGATCGACGGCCGGGCCATAGATGATCGCGAGGTCCATTTCGCCGCGGTGCAGCCATTCGACCAGATGGCCGCCATAACTCTCGACGATGCGCAGCGAGACGTCGGGAAATTCGTTGAGGACACGGCGGGCAAACCGGCCGGACAACACGGCGCTCACCGTCGGCACCATGCCGAGGATGACGCGGCCCGAAGGGTTGCCGTTGGCCGATTTGAGGTCGTCGCTGACCTGCTCGATCTGGCGGATCAGGCCGGTGGTGCGGTCGAGCAGCATCCGGCCGGCGCTGGTGAGCAGCATGCCGCGGCCGTTGCGCACGAACAGCTCGACCCGAAGTTCATGTTCGAGCAGCTTGATATGCCGGCTCAGCGCCGGCTGCGCGGCACGTAGCCGGTCCGCGGCCTTGCTCAAGCTTCCGAGTTCGGCTACGGCCCGGAATGTCCGCAATTGTTTGAGATCCATCGCCTGCTCAGCATGCCCATGATGCCAGCGATCATATGCCGTTTTCGGAAATCCCGTCCATGACCACACCCTCAGTCACCCCCTCGCAAGTCCGCACCGCGCTGCTGCTGCGCCAGGAGATCGCGCTGCTCGACGTCAGGCACGAAGCCGCCTTCGCCACCGGCCACCCCCTGTTCGCCGCCAACATGGCGGCCGACCGCATCGCGCTGGAGGCCGAAGCGCGGCTGCCGCGCAAGGACGTGCCGATCGTGATCTATGATAACGGCGAGGGCCTCGTGCCGCAGGCCGCGGAACGGCTGGCCGCATTGGGCTACTCCAATGTCCGCCAGCTCGATGGCGGGCTGCAGGGCTGGAAGTCGGCGGGCCATGAGGTGTTCGAGGACGTCAATTCCTACGCCAAGGCCTTCGGCGAACTGGTCGCGTCGCGCCGCCACACGCCGTCGCTGGCCGCCGAGGAAGTCGGCGCGCTGATCGCGAGCGGGGCCAACATCCAAATTCTTGATGTCCGCCGCTTCGACGAATATGCGACCATGAATATCCCCGGCTCCATGAGCGTGCCCGGCGCGGAACTGGTGCTGCGCGCCGGTCGCGCGGCGCCGGACCCCGAGACCACCATCATTGTCAATTGCGCCGGCCGCACCCGCTCGATCATCGGCACCCAGTCGCTGATCAATGCCGGCGTCACGAACAACGTGATGGCGCTGCGCAACGGAACCATCGGCTGGACGCTGGCAAAGCAGAAGCTCGAACATGGGTCCGACCGCCGCGGCGAGATCGGCGCCATCGCAGGCGGCGAGACCAACGCGCGCGACGTCGCCTATCGCGCCGGCGTTCGCCACATCGGCCTTGCGGAATTAGCGGCGCTGCAGGCGCAGGGCGACCGCACGCTCTATCGCTTCGACGTACGCTCGGAAGAGGAGTACACCGCCGGTCACCTCGCAGGCTTTCGCCATTACGCCGGCGGACAGCTGGTGCAGGAGGTCGACATGGCAGCCCCAGTGCGCGGCGCCCGCATCGTGCTGACGGACAACAGAAGTGTCCGCGCCGACATGACCGCCTCCTGGCTCGCGCAGATGGGCTGGGAAGTTTACGTGCTCGAGGGCGGCTACGACGGGGCGCTGGAAGTCGGACCGCCGCGCGTCATCCCAAAGCCCGATCCGTCACACCGCTATCGCCGCCCCTATGAGGGCACCGATGTCAAAGAGAGCGCGATGCAGGCCTATCTCGACTGGGAATACGGCCTCGTCGACCAGCTCCGCCGCGACGCCACGCACGGATTCTTCGTCATTTGAGATCGCGCAGGATGGGTGGAGCGTAAGCGATACCCATCAATCATCGCCGCCCATCATGCTCTCGAGCTTCTCCGCGGTGTAGTTCTCCCCGATCGACAGCGCGCAGATCCGCGAGATCTGCACGTATGAAAGCCCTGTCTCCTCAGCCCACGCATTGAACTGCGCCTGCACCTTGGCCAGATCGCGCTTGGAGGTGACGGTCTCCGCGATATCGAGCCCGGCATCGCGCAGGCAGAGCACGACATCGCGGGAGGTGACAAACCCGTCCCAGCCGAGAAAGCGCAACATCATCTGCCCGGTATTGCCGCCGAGCCGGCTGCCGCGTTTCGCCAGCAGTTCCAGCAGCCCGGCTTCGTCGGAGGACGGCCAGTTGGCGAGGAACTTGCCGAAACTGCCGTGCTCCCTGGCGATGTCCCTGACGAAGCTTGCATTGGCGCGCACAGACATGATCTTGGCGCCGTTGCGGACGATGCGCGTGTCCTTCATCAGATCGTCCCAGAACTCGTCCGGCTTCAGCGACAGCGGGCCGGGCTTGAAGCCGAGAAACGCCTTTTCGAAGCCCGGCCATTTGGTCTCGATCACGCTCCAGGCAAAGCCCGCGCAGAACACCCGCCTGGCCATTTCGGCAAGAATCCGGTCGTCGCCGAGCCTGGCAAGCGCCTTCGGATCGGGCTTGGCCGGCAGCAGCTTGGCCAGCGCCTTCGGCCCGCCCTTGCGCTTCTCGGCGCGGGCGCGAATGGTCTTGAATGCGGTCACGGTGCACGGCCCCCGGTGAAATGCCCTGAAACTATAATTTAGAAGTGATCGGCTGACCTGCAAAGAAGGGATGGCGCACGGGGCAGATTTCGCCTAAAGCATCCCCACCTCATTCACATCCGTCGGGCCGTGCTGCCGCGCGTCATTTGCGCTGGCTTCGAGCCATTTCGGTTCGGGGCGATATTCAACATTTCCGGCTGATCGAGCCAAGCAAGGTCTGAGATCTCGTGACTTTTCTACCTACCTACCCGCCGCTCGCCCGAGCCCTGGCGGAACGCAATTTCGACCGCCTGACGCCGGTACAGACGGCGGTGCTGGCCGACGATGCCGACGGCCGCGACCTCTTGGTTTCCGCGCAAACTGGCTCGGGCAAGACCGTTGCCTATGGCCTGGCGGTCGCGAGCAACCTGCTGGAAGGCGCCGAGCGGTTCGGTCAGGCCGCGGCTCCGCTGGCGCTGATCGTGGCGCCGACGCGCGAGCTGGCGCTTCAGGTGCATCGCGAGCTTGCCTGGCTTTATCAGCATGCGGGCGCCCGCGTGGTTTCCTGCGTCGGCGGCATGGACCCGCGCCGCGAGCAGCGCGAACTGGCGGTGGGCGCGCATATCGTGGTCGGCACGCCGGGGCGGCTCTGCGATCACCTGCGGCGCGGCCGGCTCGACGTGTCGGAACTGAAGGCCATCGTGCTCGACGAAGCCGACGAAATGCTCGATCTCGGTTTTCGCGAGGACATGGAATTCATCCTGCAGGCGACGCCGGAGGACCGCCGCACGCTGTTGTTCTCGGCGACCTTGCCGCCGGGCATCGTCGCGCTGGCGAAGGACTATCAGCAGGACGCCTTTCGCGTCGAAGTCGCGGGCGAGGAGGGCGGACACGCCGATATCGAGTACCGCGCCATCCGGATCGCGGCCGGCGATGTCGAGCACGCCGTCGTCAATATTTTGCGCTACTTCGAATCGCCGGGCACGCTGGTCTTCTGCAATACGCGCGAGGCCGTGCGGCACCTGCAGGCGACGCTGCTGGAGCGCGGTTTCTCGGTGGTGGCGCTGTCGGGCGAATTGACCCAGAACGAGCGGACGCTGGCGCTGCAGGCCTTGCGCGATGGCCGCGCCCGGGTCTGCGTCGCGACCGATGTCGCCGCGCGCGGCATCGACCTGCCGAACCTCGATCTCGTGATCCACGCCGACCTGCCGAACGACCCCGAAGTCATGCAGCATCGCTCCGGCCGCACCGGGCGGGCCGGCCGCAAGGGCGTCAGCATTCTCCTGGTGTCCTCGGCCCGGCGCCGCCGCGCCGACATGCTGCTGAAGCTGGCCGGCATCGACGCGGCCTGGGGCGTGGCGCCGCAGCCCGATGAGATCCGAAAGCTCGATCAGGAGCGGCTGCTGCGCGACGATGTGTTCGCAGGCGAGATAACGCCTGAGGACCAGGCGCTTGCGCAAGTCCTGTTGGCCGAACGGTCGCCGGAACAGATCGCTACCGCGCTGGCGCGGCTCTACCGCGCGCGATTGCCTTCGCCTGAGGACATCGTCGATCCCGGCGAGGATCGGGTCAAATCCCGTGCCGAGCGCGCCCGCGAACGGGCGGATCGCGAAGCCGAACGCGGATCAAAGCCGGCAAAGTCTTCGGCTCGCCATCGCATGGCGGAGGACAGCGTCTGGTTCACGGCCGCGATCGGACGGCGCAAGAACGCCGAAGCACGCTGGCTGCTGCCGATGCTGTGCCGCCGCGGCAGCATCAAGAAGGAAGACATCGGCACCATCCGCATTCTCGATACCGTCACCGAATTCGAAATTTCCGCGCGCGTCGCCCGCCGCTTCGCCGCGCGCATTCGCCGCCCCGACAAGGAAGACAGCATCCGCATCGAGGAGATGACGAGTGCCGCACCGAACGAGGAAGTGCGCGAGAAGGAAAGGGCGCCAAAGCCGCACGGCAAGAACAAGACCTCCGACAAGCCGGCGTTTGACAAGAAGGCGCATTACGATACCAAAAGGCGGGATCGAGGCGAGCACGCGCATGCGGGAAAGCCGCGGCATGAAAATGGCGCGTCGGCGAAGCCCGTATTCGGAAAGAAGAAAAAGAAGAAGTTTCGTGGCTGACCGGAGCGACATCAGCTGAAAGCGCCGACGCTCAGCTGCCATGCAGATGAGGATCCATCATGAGCGTCTACATCATCGCCCAGTTGAAATTCACCCGCCGCGAACTCTACGATCGCTATCAATCGCGCTTCATGGGCGTGTTCAGGAAGTTCAGGGGCAAGCTCCTGGTGGCGGACGAGCATCCCGTCGTGCTGGAAGGCGACTGGCCGCGCGACAAGGTCGTGATCATGGAGTTCCCCGATGACGCCGCGGCCAGGGAATTTCAGGACTCGCCGGAGTATCAGGAGATATCGGTCGACCGGAAGGCGGGCGCCGACGCCATCGTGCTGACGGTGAGAGGCTTGTGATATAGGCGCTGCCGCGAGCGGTTCCCCGCTCGGCATTGCTGCATTCCGGAACATCAACGAGATCGGGTTTCGCCGGGCCCTACTTGTGCTATGGCTGTTGTCAGGCGCTTCGTTCCCTCGGCCTGATGGTGTGATTACGGCCGAAGGCGGCGAAGCCCTGAGTATCCTTCAGCATTGGCCGAAACAATCATGACTGCAGTTCAGCGCAACGCCCCGATCGATCCCGTAAAACTCGACCGCCTCGCCGAAGTCGCGATCAAGGTCGGCTTGCAGTTGCGGCCGGGACAAGACCTGCTGGTGACCGCGCCTTCCGTCGCGCTGCCGCTGGTGCGCCGGATTGCCGAACATGCCTACAAGGCCGGCGCAGGGATCGTGACGCCGTTCCTGGCGGATGAGGCGATCACGTTGTCGCGCTATCGCCACGGCCATGACGCGAGCTTCGATCGTGCCGCCAACTGGCTTTATGAGGGCATGGCGAAGGCATTCAGCGCCAACACCGCGCGGCTGGCCATCGTTGGTGACAATCCGATGCTGCTGTCGGGCGAGGATCCGGTGAAGGTGGCGCGCGCCAGCAAGGCCAATTCGATCGCCTATCAGCCGGCGCTGGAGAAGATCGTCAATTTCGACACCAACTGGAACATCATCGCATATCCCAGTCCGTCCTGGGCGAAGCAGGTTTTCCCTGACGTGCCGGAGGATGTCGCGGTGGCAAAACTGGCGGATGCGATCTTTGCGGCGTCCCGCGTCGATCAGGACGGCGCCGTGGCCGCATGGGAAAAGCACAACGCAGTGCTGCGCGAGCGGACCGAATGGCTGAACGGCCAGCGTTTCCAAGCGCTGAAATATTCCGGGCCCGGCACCGACCTGACCATTGGTCTTGCGGACGGCCATGAGTGGGAAGGCGGCGCCTCGACCGCGAAGAACGGCATCACCTGCAACGCCAACATCCCGACCGAGGAAGTTTTCACCACGCCGCATTGCCGGCGCGTGAGCGGGCATGTGGTCTCGTCGAAACCGCTGTCCTATCAGGGCACGCTGATCGACAACATCCAGGTGAAGTTCGAGGAAGGCCGCATCGTCGAGGCAAGGGCTTCGCGCGGCGAGGAGGTGCTGAAGAAGGTGCTCGACACCGACGAGGGCGCGGCGCGCCTCGGCGAAGTGGCGCTGGTGCCGCATTCCTCGCCGATCTCCAAGAGCGGGCTGTTGTTCTTCAACACGCTGTTCGACGAGAACGCTGCCTCCCACATCGCGCTCGGCCAATGCTACTCGAAGTGCTTCGTTAATGGCGACAAGCTGACGCCGGAACAGATCGCGGCCCAGGGCGGCAACAAGAGCCTCATCCATATCGACTGGATGATCGGCACGGCCGAGACCGACATCGACGGCGTCCACGCCGACGGACGCCGCGTCCCGGTCATGCGCAAGGGCGAGTGGGCGTAATCAGTCCAGCTTGAGCTTGTAGAAGTCCGTCGCCGTCTTCGAGAACAGCGCGGTCTTTTCGGCTTCGCTGTACTGCGCGGCCAGTCGCTTGAAGACGTTGAAGATCACCTGATAGCTGCACTGGCCCTTGTCGGGTGGGAAGTTGCTTTCGAACATGCATCGATCGGGCCCAAAGGCCTCGATGCAGGTTTCGACATAGGGCCGCCACGCGGCGGCGGCTTCCTCGGATGACGGCGGCTTCGGCCGCAGATGAAAGTCATACCCAAGCAGGCACATCGCCAGCCCGCCGAGCTTGACCACCACATTCGGGCATCGCGCGATTTCCTGGATCGAGGCTTTCCATTCCGGAAAGACCTCCTCGCGCCGCCCGGCAAAACGGCCGATACCGGCCGGGCCGCCGCAATGATCCAGCACGATTTTTGTGTCGGGAAAGGCGCGGGCGAGATCCGTGAGTTCGCCGATCTGCGGATGAAACAGCCAGGCGTCGAAGCTCAGGCCCAACGGCGCAAGGCAGGCAAAGCCCTTGCGGAAGGTCGAGTCGAGCAACAGACCTTTCGGCCTGTTCGCATACATGCCGGCGACGTTGGGATCGGCATCCCATGCCGAGGAATGCCGGATGCCGCGGAAGCGGCCATTGCTGGCGGCGATTTCGGCTTCGAGCACGGCCTTCGCACCGTCGCCGAGCGTGAGATTGACGTGGCTGACGATGCCGGCGCAGATCGCAGCTTTGCCGTAGCCGCCGCTCGCCGCCATCGCAGCAACGCCATTGGCGAACTCGACCTCGCCGACCGGGCGAAACGCTTCGGGCCCGTGCGCGCGATACATCGAGCGGCAGTCAACATAGACTGTCGCGATGACGTTGTGGCCGGAGGCGATGTCGGCCGCCATCTCCTCGATCATGTAGCGCAGGCCGCCGCGATCCCAGAGATGGTGATGCGGATCGACGATCGGCCGCGCGGGATCGATGATGTCCTCGGTGTGCTGCGCCAGCCAGTCTTCGCGGGGATCGGCAAAAAGCCCGCTTCTGGAGGCGGGTGCAGTGCTGGTGGCCATGAGTTTCACTCCTTTGATTTTTTGTTTGTTGGTAGCCGCTGCCGTGAACGCCTCAGCCCGGCAGTCCGCGGATGAAATCGATGATCGCGGCGCTGACCTCGCCTGGGCGTTCCTGCTGGGTCCAGTGTCCGCAACCGGGCAGAATTCGCACATCGCGCAGCGTCGGGACGAACTGCCTGAGATTGGCGAGATGTTGGTCGATGCCGGGAGGAGCCGCCATCACCATGTCGTGGTCGCCGGCGACAAAGAGCGCGGGGATTTTCACCGCGACGCCCGTAAACGCCGCCATCAGCTCCCAGTTGCGGTCGACGTTGCGGTAATAATTGAGCGGGCCGCGGAAGCCGGTGCGTTTGAATTCGCCGGCATAGAAGTCGATGTCCTCGTCGGTAAGCCATGCAGGCAATGTCGACGGCAACGCCGGTTCGCGCAGCCAACTCCCGTTGCGCGGCACCATGCCAGGAGTTCCTACTTTATCACCGCGGGCGACGGCCGCGCGAAATGCCGCAGCGCCTTCGCCTGATATGCCATAAAGCGAGCTCAGCACGGTAATTCGCGGATCCCGCTCCATCTCGGCTTCGGCCACGCCAGGCTCCTGAAAATACAACTGATAGAATTGCGCGTCTGCGGTCTGCGGCATCATGCTGGTCGGGCGCACCGGGCCGCGCGGCCGAAGCGGTACGCTGAGGCTTGCAACGGCGCGGAAGCGGTCGGGACGCAGCCGTGCCGCCTGCCAGGCGATCTGCGCGCCCCAGTCGTGGCCGACGACGACAGCCGTCGGCGCTTCGAGGGCGTCGAGCAGCCCCACGAGGTCGGCGATCAGATGGAAGATCGTGTATTGATCGATCGCCTCCGGCCGGTCGCTCTTGCCGTAACCGCGCATATCAGGGGCGACAGCGTGGAAGCCCGCTTCCGCCAGCGCAGCGATTTGATGCCGCCAGGAATACCAGGATTCAGGGAAGCCGTGGCACAACAGCACCAACGGCCCGTCGCCCTGCTCGGCGATGTTGAGACGGATGCCGTTGCTCTCGATCAGCCGCTGCGAAGGTGCGCTCAAGATCCGCTCCCTTGTTGATTGTTGTTATTCGTCATTGCGAGGAGCGAAGCGACGAAGCAATCCATCTATCCCCGTGTTGAGGTATGGATTGCTTCGCTGCGCTCGCAATGACGGCGGTTGCCAGTAGCGCCTGAATTTACACCCCTTCCAGAATGATCACCGTCGGCGTACCCGGCAGCGTCTCGCGCGAAATCTTCAGCGTCCGCTCGCTCCGCTGGTCGATCGTGAATTGCTGGCCGATCAGGCGCATGAATTCATCGAGCGGAGTGGCGAAGCGGTGCATCGGCAGCACGATCGAGGAGCGCAGGCGCCGGGTGATGTCGGAGACGCCGTCGAGCGACATCGTATAGGTGCCGTCGATCGGCACCATCACGATATCGAGCCGGCCGATCGCCGCGAAATGCGTCTCATCCAGCTTGTGATGGAGATGTCCGAGATGGCCGATGCAGAGGCCGGCGACCTCGAAGATGAAGATCGAGTTGCCGTCCTTGAGCATGGCGCCGGAGCCTTCGCCATAGTAGCGGCGAATGTCGGTCGGCACGTTGCGGATATAGACGTCGCCGACGCGCGTCGAGACATGCGCCGCCTGTCCGTTCTCGCCCCAGCCATGCAGGACATGCGGGATCTTTGGGTCGGGAAACAACGTGTAGTGCGTCGAATGCGCGCGGTTCATGGTGACGACGTCGGGCAGCCTGCCGGTCCGGTAGGCGCCGTTGAAGTCGGTCCCGATCCGAATGCCGCCGGGCGTGTCGATGTAATAGGTGGAATGCCCGACATAGGTGATTGCGACCTCTTCGGCCTTGGCGGCGGTGCGGCGCAGGCTGACGGGGGTCGCGCGTGGCGGCGCGTTGGCCATCGCCAGGCACTCGCTGCGCAGCGGTTGTTGTTGAGCGGCCGCCGGGACGATCAGCGAACCGAGGAGGGCGAGGGCAACGGCAGAGGATCGCAACATGGCTTGACCCATTCTCGCGGCAAAGGCGCGACACTGTATCGCCGAATTTTGCAGCCGTCATGCTGACATTCGAGCACAGCTCTGCGCCGGAATTGCTTCATCGGCAGGCAGCCACGTCATATGGTGAAATTCAACCAGGGAGTTCGCCGTGACCGAAAACGCCCCCGCCGCGCGCGCCCCGTCGTCGAAACGCCTCGAACCGTTGCGGCAGGTTGACGCCGGCCCGCTGAGCATCGCGTATTACGAGGCGGGTCCCGCCGATGGACCGGCCGTGATGCTGATGCACGGCTTTCCCTACGACATTCATTCCTATGTCGACGTCGCGCCGCAGCTGGCCGCGCAAGGCTGCCGCGTCATCGTTCCCTATGTGCGCGGCTACGGTCCCACCCGGTTTCGCGATGCCGCGACGCCGCGCTCGGGCGAGCAGGCGGCGGTCGGCGCCGACATGATGGCGCTGATGGATGCGCTCGGCATCAAGCGAGCCGTGTTCGCGGGCTATGACTGGGGCGGCCGCGCGGCCTGCGTCGGCGCGGCGCTGTGGCCGGAGCGCTGCATCGGACTGGTTTCGGTCAACTCCTATCTGATCCAGGACATCGCCAACGCCATGGTGCCGATGCGTCCCGAACGCGAGGTGGCGTTGTGGTATCAGTATTATTTCCAGCTCAAGCGCGGCCGCGCCGGGCTTGCCGCCAACCGGCGCGAGATCGCCAGAATATTGTGGGCGCAATGGTCGCCGAACTGGACGTTCGACGATGCCTGTTTCGAACGCACTGTAGTCGCCCACGATAATCCCGATTACGTCGATGTGGTGATCCACAGCTATCGCCACCGCTTCGGTCTGGCCGACGGCGATCCACGATATGCCGACATCCAGCGCAGGCTGGCTGCGTTGCCTGTTATCACGGTGCCATCAATCACGCTCGACGGCGCGGGCGACGGCGTCATTGCCGCTACCGACGGCACGGCCAGCGCGCCGAAATTCGCCGGCCGCCGCGGCCATCGCGTGCTCGCCGGCATCGGACACAATCTGCCACAGGAAGCGCCGGAGGATTTTGCGGCGGCGGTGATGGATCTGATCCGCGCCTAGGTCGACTTTGCCGCATGGCAAGCCGTTCCGAAAACCGTCATCTTCGTCCAGCAAGTCCTCTCCAGAAGGACAGAATTCGGCACCCGCCCGATGTTGCTGCAGAAAGCCGAGATGATGATCCCGTTCATCGAGAAGGAGATAAAGCGCTAGGGCGACGTGATCGAGCGGGCAGGGGTGGAGAAGCAGTAGGACTAGCCCCGCTGAGGGCTGATCTTCCACGTCACGGCCAAAATGCCGGCAGTGAGCGCACCGCTGATCACGGCGGCGATTGGGATCGTGACGGCAAGCGCAGAGGTCGCGGCCCAGCCGATCGAGCAGAAGGCCTCCGCAAATGTCGCCAGACGCGACGAAGTCTGGCGGCGGCGGAATTGGCTGCGTTTGGCTTGCACGCGGAACCAGAGCTGGATCGCGGCGGCGGAGATGGTGGCGACGATGACGCCGAGCGCGGTGACGATCGCCTGCGTCATGGATGCAAACGCAAGTGCTGCAATCAATGGCGCGAAGATGACGCCGATCGAGATCAGCACTACCTCGATCTTGGCGCGGATCACGCGTGACGGTGGCAACGGGGCGGTCGCGACCAGGTCGGCGGCGTCTTCGCCCGAGATCGTCAGCCAGGCGAGGCCGCCGGCGAGCTGGCCCGCCGCCATCACGATGACGGGCGTGATCAGCACGATCGCGGCCGAGCTTTCGGAAAAGCTTCGCCACAGCATCAGGGCCGGCGGCACCAGATACAATAATTGCATCAGGCTTTGCGACAACAGCCACGGGTCGCGCCGCAGCAGCAAGAACTCCTTGGTGCGCAGCGCCTGTTGGCGCGAGCCGCCGCGAAACGCCGTTGCGCGCGGACCATGACGGACAGAGCGCGCGGTTGCGGCGACGCGGACGACGGTATCGGCAAATCGCGGCGAGAAAATCGCCATCACGGCGCCGAGCAGCAGCAGTCCGCCGGCCATCAGCCACGACAGCACCATTCCGTCGCCGATCGCCGCGCGCGCCGGCCACCACAGCGGGCTGTCGAGATCCGGCGCATAAGCGGAAACCGCATCTGAGGTCAGCACTGCAAAGCGGGACAATGTGCCATACGAAAGAATGGCGGCGACCTGGAGCGCGATGACGAAGCCGGCGCCGATGACCGCCGCCACGATCTGCGCGACCAGGCGGGTGCGGCTCGGGCCGATCAACCTGAACAGCGCGACCGTGATCGCGATCGCAACGGCTGCGGCCGAAAGGCCGATGGCGATGACGACGCCGAACGCCGAGAGCCAGCGCGCGCCGCCGCTGAATACGAGCACGTCGACAAAGGGCGTCGACAGCAGCAGCGCCATTCCGGTGACAGACAATGCGATCGCCGCGATCCGCACCGAGAACACGTTGGCGAGGTTGGCCGGCGACGACATGAGGAGGTCGAGATCGGCGCGGGCGTAAAACACCCGCGTCACCGATTCGATCGCCTGCGACAGCATCAACGCCCAGGCGAGGAAGATAGTCGCGGTGATGACGATCAGCTCGGGCGTGTCGAGCGGGGCCTCCAGATCGGCGAAGCGGCCGATCACGGCGTAGGCCGGCAGGTGCATGACGGCGGCAAACACGATCAGCGCGATGATCGCGCGCTTCCGTTTTCCCCGCCTGCCGGCGATCATCGCCATCCATTCGCGCCACGCCAGCCGGATTTCGTGCCGGGCAAACCAGGTGAGCGCAGCCGCCGAACTCATGCGGCTGCCGCCTCGGCATCGACGAGCGCGATGAACATGTCTTCGAGGCTGGTGTCGCCGCGGCCGTTCTGCTGACGCAACTCGGTGAGCGTGCCCTCGGCGACCAGCCGGCCGGCGGCGATGACGCCGATCCGGTCGGCCATCCGCTCGGCGACCTCGAGAATATGCGTCGTCATGATCACGGTGCAGCCGGAGCGCACGCGCTCCTGCAACAATCCCTTGACGTGACGCGCCGAGAGCGCGTCGAGCCCGGTCAGCGGTTCGTCCAGGATGATCAGCCGGGGATCGTGAACCAGCGCGCCGGCCAGCGCCACCTTCTGGCGCATGCCTTTGGAAAATCCCTCGCAGCGCTCGTGCAGATGCGGCTCGAGGCCGAGCGACACCAGAAGCTGGTGCGCGGAGGTTTCGGAAACTGAGGGATCGACACCCCAAAGGCCGGCGACGAATTCGAGATATTCCAGCGGCGTCAGCTTGTCATAGATCATCGGCTCGTCGGAAACCCAGGCCATGATCTGCTTGGCGGCGACGGGATCGGCGAGGGCATCGATGCCCAGTATCGAGACGGAGCCGGCATCGGGCCGTAGAAGGCCGGCGACCATGCGCAAGGTCGTGGTCTTGCCGGCGCCGTTAGGGCCGAGCAGGGCATAGAACTCGCCGGTGCGAATAGTGAGATCGAGCGAATCGACCGCCGGGCGGTCAAAACGCTTCGTTAACCCTCGCACTTCGAGCGCCGGTACATCCGCTTTCATGATTTCGGAGCGATCCAGTTGTTCGCTGTGGACCATGAACCGAAGAACTTTCGGTGCGGTGAATCTGGTGGACCAAATCGCGCCAAACCCCGCAACTTCCCGGGCTGCGGCATTTCTCCGCAATTGTTAACGGCGCAGAACGCAGCGCTTTGTTGACAGCGCTTAGCGCTTTGGGCTCAATGCCGCGGGACATGTGCGGCTGCTTCGTGGAATACCACGCAGCGTGTAGACACAAGATGCGGAAGAGGCGATCGACAGAATCGCCCGGCATCTGGGGAGGGAAATGATGCTGGACTTCGTTCAGCAGCTGGTGAGTGGCATCGCGCTCGGCTGCGTTTATGGCCTGATCGCGCTCGGTTTCGTGCTCGTTTACAAGGCAACCGAGGTCGTCAATTTCGCTCAGGGCGATTTGATGATGCTGGGCGGGTTCTTCGCCTTCACGTTCATCGGCATGCTTGGCCTCAATTACTGGCTTGGATTCGCCGGCGCCGTCGCGGCCATGGCGGCATTCGGCATGCTGGCGGAGCGCGTCGTCGTGCGTCCGATCCTCGGCTATCCGCAGTTTTCGATCATCATGGCGACGATCGGGCTCGGATATTTCCTGCGCTCGGTGGTCGGCATGATCTGGGGCACCGACGATTTCAAGATCGAGACGCCGTTCAGCGACGGCGTGTTGCGTATCGGCTCGCTGGTGCTGGCCTATGACAAGCTGTCGGTGATCGCGGCCACCATCATCCTTTGCGCGCTGCTTTATCTCTTCTTCAACCGCACCACGCTCGGCACGGCGATGCGTGCCAGCTCCGAAAACATGCTGGCTGCCTACTACATGGGCATTCCGGTCAAGCGCGTGGTGTCGATCGTGTGGGCGATCTCGGCGGCGGTCGCGACCGCTGCCGGCGTGCTGCTCGCGCCGATTACCTTCATTCACTCCAATGTCGGTCTGGTGCTGGGTCTGAAGGCGTTTCCCGCCGCGGTGCTCGGCGGATTCGGCTCGATCCCCGGCGCCGTGGTCGGCGGCGTGCTGATCGGCGTGATCGAGAGCATGGCCGGCTTCTACCTGCCGCAGGGCTGGAAGGACGTCGCGCCCTATATCGTTCTTCTGGTGGTGCTGTTGCTCAAGCCCGAAGGCCTGTTCGGTGTTCATACGCGGAAGAAGGTCTGATGCGATTTCTTTTCAAAACGGACTACGAAGACGACATCAAGCTGTTTCCGCACAGCGGCTACTACGTCTCCTACGGCATCCTGATCGCGTTTCTGCTGATCGCGCCGTTCGTGCTGTCCAGCTACCTGGTCAGCCAGCTGGTGTTCGTCTGCATCTACGCCACCGTCGGCGTCGGGTTGATGATCCTTACCGGCTTTACCGGTCAGGCATCGCTCGGCCATGCTGCGTTCCTGGCAATCGGCGCCTATACGGCGGCCTATCTGCAGCAATATAACGTGCCGTTTCCGGTCTACTTCCTGGCCGGCGGCCTGCTCACCGGCGTGGTCGGCGCGCTGGTCGGATTTCCGGCGCTGCGGCTGACCGGCATCTACCTCGTCATTGCGACGATTTCCTTTGCCTTCATCGTCGAGGAAGTGCTGGCCCGGTGGGAGTCGGTAACCCACGGCAACGAGGGCATGCGGGTCAAGACGCTGAGCCTGTTCGGGCAGGCGGTGCCGCAGAACGGCCCGACCTTCTACTATCTCTGTCTTGCCGTCCTGGTCCTCACCATCGTCGGCACCCTCAATCTGCTGCGCTCACCGACGGGACGTGCCTTCGTCGCGATCCGCGACAGCGAGACGGCAGCGCGCAGCATGGGCGTCAACGTCTCGCTCTACAAGGTGAAGTCGTTTGCGATCAGCGCGGCGATTACGGGCCTCGCCGGCGTGCTGTTCGCCCACAAGCTCTCCTTCATCTCCCCGGAAATGTTCACGCTGCAGCTTTCGATCGAGTTCATCATCGTGATCCTGATCGGCGGCGCCTTCAGCCTGCACGGCGCGGTGCTCGGCGCGATCTTCCTGGTCATGATCGATCCGTTCCTGACCTATCTGAAGGACGACCTGCCGGGCATCATCTCAGGGTTGGCCGCAACGTTCGGCGCCGACAGCGTGACGGCGGGGAAAGTTCACAGCAACGTTGCCGCAATTGCATCCGCTAACGGCCTCAAGGGGGCCATCTACGGCGTCATCATCGTGCTGTTCGTGCTGTTCGAGCCGCTCGGCCTCTACGGACGATGGCTGAAGATAAAACTCTTCTTCCAGCTCTTCCCGCTCTACAAGCGCGCCACCTTCAAACGCCAGAAGATCTACGTGAAATCGGAGCGGAACCGATGAGCTATTTCCGTGCAGAAAACCTGTCGCTGCATTTCGGCGGCCTGAAGGCGGTCGATTCCGTCAGCTTCGCGGTGGAGAAGGGCGAGATCCTTTCGATCATCGGCCCGAATGGCGCGGGCAAGAGTTCGATCTTCAACCTGATATCGCGGATCTATCCGCCCACATCAGGCAAGATCTTCTTCGAGGACCAGGACATCACCGACCAGCCTGCGTATGACATCGCCGGTCTCGGCATCGCCCGCACCTTTCAGAACATCGAACTGTTCGAGAATGCGACCATGCTGAGCAATCTGCTGGTCGGCCGCCATCGCCATTCCACCACGCAGCTCTGGCAGGAATTGCTGTTCCTGCCGAGCGTGCGCGCTGGCGAAAAGCTTCATCGCCGCCGCGTCGAGCAGGTGATCGAGTTCCTCGATCTCGAAGCCTATCGCGACAAGCTGATCTCCGGACTTCCCTACGGCGTCCGCAAGGTGATCGAGCTGGCGCGCGCGCTGTGCTCGGAGCCGAAGCTGATCCTGTTGGACGAGCCATCGTCCGGGCTCAATGTCGAGGAAACCGAGGACATGTCGTTCTGGATCCGCGACATGAAGAGCGAGCTTGGCATCACGGTCCTGATGGTCGAGCACGACATGACGCTGGTCAATCGCGTCTCCGACCGTGTGATCGCGCTCAACTATGGCCGCGTGCTCGCAATGGGCTCGCCGTCGGAGGTGCAGCGCCATCCCGACGTCGTCGCCGCCTATCTCGGCGCATGAGGATGATGCCATGAGTGCTTCCGACATCATCCTCAAGCTCAGCAATATCGAGAGCTATTACGGGCCGATCATGGCCATCCGCGGTATCAGCCTGGAAGTGCCGCGCGGCCGCATCGTGACGCTGCTTGGCGCCAACGGCGCCGGCAAGACCACCGTGCTCAAGACCATCTCCGGCATTCTCGATCCCCAGAAGGGTTCGATCGAATTCCTGGGCAAGCCGATCCAGCGCATGGAGGCCGACAAGATCGTGCGGCTGGGCCTGAGCCACGTGCCGGAGGGACGCGAGGTGTTTCCGTTCCTGTCGGTGCGCGAGAACCTGATGATGGGTGCCTATCCGCGCAAGGATCGCGACGGGGTCGTCGAGGATCTCGACCGCGTCTACGGCTATTTCCCGCGGCTGAAGGAGCGCATCAACCAGCCTGCCGGGCAGCTTTCCGGCGGCGAGCAGCAGATGCTGGCGATCGGGCGGGCGCTGATGAACCGGCCGACGCTGCTGCTTCTGGACGAGCCGTCGCTCGGCCTGTCGCCGATCCTGGTGAAGGAAATATTTACCATCATCAAGCGCGTCAACGAGGAGCAGGGCATGTCCATCCTCCTCGTCGAGCAGAACGCCAAGGTGGCGCTGGAGACGGCACATTACGGCTATGTGCTGGAGATCGGCCGCGTCGTGATGAACGACACCTGCGAGCGGCTGATGAATTCAAAGGACATCCAGGAATTCTATCTCGGCGCCAAGGAAGAGGGCGCCCGCGGCGAACGGCGCTGGAAAAAGAAGAAAACCTGGCGCTAGAGCATGATCCGGAAAAGTGGACACCGGTTTTCCGGCAAGATCATGCTCAAGTTCAAAGATGTCGCAGTTAAGGCATTGGCGTTACGAGGGAATTCGAGCTAAATTCGAGCCTGCCTCGAAAGACAATACCGGCTCTCAAGACCGGCGGTCGAGGCAGCGACAGAGGGAGGAAGACGCATGGCCAGACCGGCAGTGCTGACGGTCGCCGACACGATCGCGAGGAGCTTTCTGAAGTCCGTGGAGGCGCGCGGCGATCGGCCGGCGATCCGCGAGAAGAAATTCGGCATCTGGCAGCCGACCAGTTGGCGCGAGTGGCTGCAGATATCAAAGGATATCGCCTTCGGCCTGCATGCGTCCGGCTTCCGGCCCGGCGACGTCGCCTCGATCATCGCCAACGCGGTGCCGGAATGGGTCTATGCCGACATGGGCATCCTGTGCGCCGGCGGCGTTTCTTCCGGCATCTATCCGACCGACTCCTCGTCACAGGTCGAATATCTCATCAACGACTCCTCGACCAAGGTGATCTTCGCGGAAGACGAAGAACAGCTCGACAAGATCCTGGCCTGCCGCTCGCGCTGTCCGACGCTGCAGAAGATCGTCGTGTTCGACATGGAAGGCCTCCACGGCTTCAGCGATCCGATGGTGCTGTCGCTGGCCGAATTCATGGCGCTCGGGCGCAACCACGCGCAAGGCAATGAGGCGCTGTGGGACGAGATGATCGGGAGCCGCAACGCGAACGATCTCGCCATCCTCGTCTACACCTCCGGCACCACCGGCCCGCCAAAGGGCGCGATGCATTCCAACCGCAGCGTGACGCATCAGATGCGCCACGCCAACGATCTGTTTCCGTCGAGCGATAACGAAGAGCGGCTGGTGTTCCTGCCGCTCTGCCACGTCGCTGAGCGGATCGGCGGCTATTACATCTCGCTGGCGCTGGGATCGGTGATGAATTTCGCCGAGAGCCCGGAGACCGTGCCGGACAATCTGCGCGAGGTGCAGCCGACCGCCTTCCTCGCGGTGCCCAGGGTCTGGGAAAAATTCTATTCCGGAATCACGATCGCGTTGAAGGATGCGACCACGTTCCAGAACTGGATGTACCGCAACGCGCTCGCGATCGGCAATCGCGTGACGGAGTACAAGCTGCAAGGCGACACACCGCCATTGTCGCTGCGGCTCGCCAACAGCGCCGCCTACTATCTGGTGTTCCGCAACATCCGCCGCATGCTCGGTCTCGACCGTTGCCGGCTGGCTTTTACCGGCGCGGCCCCGATCGCACCCGATCTGATCCGCTGGTATCTCGCGCTTGGCATCGACATGCGCGAGGTCTACGGGCAGACGGAAAATTGCGGTGTGGCCACCGTGATGCCGCCCGATCGCATCAAGCTCGGTTCGGTCGGCAAGGCCGCGCCGTGGGGCGAGGTGGCGATTTCACCGCAGGGTGAAATCCTGATCCGCGGCGATTTCCTGTTCATGGGTTACCTGAACCAGCCGGAGAAGACCGCCGAGACCATCGACACCAAGGGATGGCTGCATACCGGCGATGTCGGCTCGATCGACAATGAGGGCTTCGTCAGGATCACCGACCGGATGAAGGACATCATCATCACCTCGGGCGGCAAGAACGTCACACCGTCGGAGATCGAGAACCAGTTGAAGTTCTCGCCTTACGTTTCCGATGCCGTCGTGATCGGCGACAAGCGGCCGTATCTGACGTGTCTGGTCATGATCGACCAGGAGAATGTTGAGAAGTTCGCGCAGGATCACGACATCCCGTTCACCAATTACGCGAGCCTGTGCCGTGCGCAGGAAATCCAGGACCTGATCCAGCGCGAGATCGAGGCCGTCAACGTCAACTTCGCGCGCGTCGAAACCATCAAGAAGTTCTACCTGATCGAACGTCAGCTCACGCCCGAGGACGAGGAGCTGACGCCGACCATGAAGCTGAAGCGCAGCTTCGTGAATAAGCGCTATGCCGCCGAAATCAACGCCATGTATGGCGAGCGGGCGGTGGCGTAGGCGAAACGTAAGTTCGAAAGCGAAATCAAGTAAGCGGCGAAGGACAACAAGGCCCTACCCTTCGCTCAACACGGGCCAACTAGGAGGATATTGCAATGTCGAAATCGTTTAGGGCGTTGGGCCTTGCGGTGAGCGCCCTTGCGCTGACCGGGCTGCCGGCCGCAGCCCAGACCAAGGTTACCGATCAAGGCATCTCGGCGAGCGAGATCGTCATCGGCACGCATCAGGACCTGTCCGGCCCGATCAAGACCTGGGGTGTTCCGGTCTCCAACGGCATGAAGATGGCGGCCGAGGAAATCAACGCCGCCGGCGGCATCCATGGCCGCAAGATCAAGCTGATCCTGGAGGACTCCGGCTACGATCCGAAGCGCGCCGTGCTGGCGTCGCAGAAGATGGTCGAGCGCGACAAGGTTTTCGCCATGGTCGGTCCGATGGGCTCGCCGACCGTGCTCGCCGCGCAGGACATCCTGTTCGATGCCGGCGTGCTGCAGCTCTTCCCGCTGACGGCAGCCGAGTTCACCTTCAAGTTCGATCCGGCGAAGCCGCAGGAAAGGCTGAAGTTCAACAACCTCCTGCCTTACGTCGAGAGCACCCGCGCCGCCGTCAAGTACATGCTGGAGACGAAAAACTTCAAGAAGCCCTGCATTATGCATCAGGACGACGAGTACGGAAAGAACGTGCTCGACGGCTTCACCCAGCAACTCACCGCGATGAAGCTGACGCCGGCGTCGGTCACGAGCTACAAGCGAGGCGCTTCCGACTTCAGCGCGCAGGTCGCCAAGATGAAGGCCGACGGCTGTGATGTGGTCGTGCTCGGCACCGTTATTCGCGAGACCATCGGCGCGATGGGCGAAGCCAAGAAACTCGGCTGGGACGTCACCTTCCTCGGCGCCACGCCGACCAACGTGCTGGAAGTGCCGGCGCTCGGCAAGGAAGCCGTCGAAGGCCTCTACGCCGCGTCCGGCTTCGAAATCCCGTACGAAGACACCGCGAAGGGCAAGGTCAAGGACTGGCTCGCGAACTACAAGAAGATGTTCGGTTCGGATGCCAACACCCAAGCGATCATCGGCTACAACGCCATGATGACGTTTGCGTTCTACGCCGAGAAGGCCGGCAAGGACCTGACTGGCCAGAAGATGATGAACTCGCTGGAGTCAGGCGAGCAGTTCCGCGACATCTTCAATTCGCCGCCGACCAAGTTCTCCAAGACCGATCATCTCGCCACTACGATCACCCAGGTCCAGCAGGTCAAGAACGGCCGCTGGGTGCTGATCAAGGAAGGCCTGATGTTCTGAGGGAGCGGTGGCTCCAACGACACTGAGCTAGACGACAAAGGGCTGCGCGAGACGATCGCGCAGCCCTTTTGCTTTGGATAGCGCATTCGCTCTGCTAACACACCTCGATGGTGGGGTGAGTGCAGATGACGAACGGAGAGGAGCCAGCTCTGACGGGCCAGGACGCTGACATTTGCAGCCGGATTCAACGCGAGCGCCGGGCCGGCTACATCCGATGCGGCGTCGTTGAAGGCCGGATGAGCGTTACTGAGGTCGCCCGCGCCTTTGGGTTGGCTGATGATGGCGCGATCTACCGATCGATCGGAAGCGTCGAGGCAAACAAGATCGCAACCCACGTGCTGTGCGCCGATCTCGCCTATAGCCTGGAAATCATGAGTGTGTCCGAGGCGGCCGATCTCTGGCGGCAGTTCATGTCGCTGTTCGAGGGAAAGGACGTTGTGTTTGTCTCGAACGCTGGATCTGAGTGTGACTCCTGGATGCCGGCAACACCAGCCACGTTTGACATGGGTGTTCTCGTGATAGGGACGACCAAAGCCGGTTGTCTTTGGGTTGAGGACGAGGACTGACAGGCGAATCGACGCTGCTCTATTGCGCGGTGCGACGAAAACTTTTCGAGCTGCATTTCTGCTCAATCGCAGACCAGCACAAGCTTGCCCCTTACCGATCCCTGGCCGAGGAGTTCTTGCGCGTGACGGGCGTCGCGCAATGGAATGCGTTCCGCAATGATCGGCTGGATCTTCCGGTCACGAAGCAGATCAAGGAGCTTGCTCAAATCTTCCCGAAACCATTCGGGTTTTTGCCGCTTCAGCATCTGTATGCTGTATGGGAGGATGCGCCTCCTGCCAGGTGAAAGGAGTGCACGGAGCGCGTACCACGCAGGCCGCACAATGCCTCGAAAACGGTACCGCAAGCCACCCGTCAGCTGGCCCTTTCGCAGAAATGAAGTGAAGCCATAGACGATGACACGGCCGCCCTGTCTCAACGTTTGGAATGAGCGCCAGACGTTTGCCTCGCCAACCCCGTCGAAAACGACATCCACGCCGTCGCCTGTCAGGCGATGAATCTCTTCGACAAAGTCGACTTTCTGGTAGTCGATCGGGGTGGCGCCCAGATCGGATACGATCCGATGGGTTGCGAGTGATGCGGTGCCATACATTTCGAGGCCGGCCAGGCGGCCAAGCTGCAGCAAAGCAGTGCCCAGTCCTCCGGCCGCACCATGAATGAGCACGCGCTGGCCGGGCAGGACATGGGCAACGCGATGGATCATTTGGTAGGCCGTGATGTAATTGAGCACGAGGCTCACGGCCTCATCGGGGTCAAGGCCGGCCGGAACAAGGGTGAGTTCACTCAATGGCAGGCAGATGTATTGGGCGTAGCCACCATGGATTGGCATTGCAGCAACCATCTGACCGAGCATGGCTTGCAGCGCGTCTTCTCCGACCTTGTCCACGGCTCCCACGATGTCCCATCCCGGCGTGAAGGGGAGCAGCGTTTTCTCTGGATGGATACCCTCCCGCATCAGCAGGTCTGCAAAGGAGACGCCAGCAGCGAATACGCGCACCCGTACCTCGCCGCGCGCCGGTTCCGGTGCCTCTTCCTCAACCGTCTCCAGGACCTCGGGCCCGCCAAGACGGCGAACGATGATGCGCAGATATTTCATACTGGCGTCATCCGGGTCGAGCCCATCTCAAGGAGATGAGCCCGAACAGAATGCGCGCGGGAGATGTCTGGCGCTTTGCGCCAGATCAAAACTGCGCAGAGGGGCTAGCTGGCATGTGCTGCTTCATTCCGTTCGCCTTGAACGGACAACGGGCGAGCGCATGCAACCGGCGCGTTGCCGCTGGCCAATCTAAAGCCGGGTCGATGTTATTTGCTGAACTCGGACAAGACGCGAACTGGATCGCAGCGTTCGCGGCTGAAAGTCCCATCTGGCTCGGGACGTGATGCCCCGGACATCTGCGCGAAGACGGGCTTCGCGCTTTTGCCCGGGGCGAGCGTGCTTTGCTACTTCGGCCGGATCGCGTCGGCGGTGCCCTGGATGAAGGCCTGCAGCTTCGGGATATCCTCTTCCTTCAGCTTGCCGGTGAAGTCGGGCATGCCGCGGTCGCGGAACGGGCCGTTGAACACGATGTCCTTCAGGTTGGTGATGGTTTCGGGCGCAACATAACCGAGGTTCCTGATGTTGCCGCCGTTGTCGACGCCGGGCACGCTGTGGCAGGCAGCGCAGGCGGCGACATAGATAGCGGTGCCTTCAGGGATATCCTTCGGGTCATACTTCACGCCCTTCAACAGGCCTTCGGTCTGGTACTTCGTGAAGGCGGGCAGCGGCGTCTTGCCGCCGAGCGCAAAGGTGTAGACCGTGCCGGGGCTGCTCAACTCGGTGACCCGGATCCACTGGCCGAGCACACCGCCCCAACCGACCGCGATCGACACATATTGCTGGTCGTCGATCATGTAGGTCGAGGCCGCCGCCACCACGCCGGTGCCGGTCGGGCTTTCCCAAAGCTTTTCGCCCGTCGTGGCGTTGTAGGCGACGAAGCGCCCGTCGGCCGTGCCCTGGAACACCAAATTGCCCGCGGTGGTGAGGGTGCCGCCATTCCACGGCGCCACATGCTCGACGCGCCAGGCCTCCTTCTGCTTGACGGGATCCCAGGCCAGCAGCCGTCCGAACGCCGGGTTCTTCGGTGGCGTGGCATTCATCAGGAAGCCGAGATTCCAGCCCGTCGCGCTGGCGAATTTGCCGGGCTCAACGGCATTGTGCTTGAAGGCCTTCTCCGGTGTGAGGTTGATCGGTATGCCCTGCGCCGGCAAGTAGACCAGACCGGTCTGCGGATTGAACGACATCGGATGCCAGTTGTGGGCGCCGGCGGGGCCGGGAATGCTGTCATACGCTTCTTCGCCGCGCGCCTCTTTCACCTCGATCGGGCGGCCGTTGGCGTCGTAACCGGTCGCCCAGTTCACATCGACGAAGTTCTTCGCCGAGATGAACTTGCCGTTGGTGCGGTCGATGACGAAGAAGAAGCCATTCTTTGGCGCGTGCAGGATCACCTTGCGCGGCGCGCCATCGAGCGTGATGTCGGCCAGGATCATCGGCTGGGTCGCGGTGTAGTCCCAGTGATCGCCGGGTGTTTCCTGATAGTGCCAGGCGTACTTACCGGTATCGGCGTTCAGCGCGACGATCGAGGACAGATAGAGGTTGTCGCCGCCGGCGGGGCTGCGAACCTTCTGGTTCCAGGGCGCGCCGTTGCCGGTGCCGATATAGACGAGGTTTAGATCAGGGTCGAAGGTGATGGTGTCCCAGGCCGTGCCGCCGCCGCCGTTGATCCAGTACTTGCCGGCCGGATCCCAGGTCTTGGCCGCCGCCGCCATCGATTCATCCTCGAACGGCTTGGACGGATCGCCTGGTACTGTGAACCAGCGCCACGCCTGGTTACCAGTCTCCGCGTCGTAGGCGGTGACATAGCCGCGCACGCCGAATTCCGCGCCGCCATTGCCGATCACCACCTTGCCGTTGAATACGCGCGGCGCGCCAGTGATGGTGTAGGAGTGCTCCTTGCTGACGATGGTATCTTTTTCCCAGACCACCTTGCCAGTCGCAGCATCGAGCGCGAACAGCCGGCCGTCATAGGCGCCGAAATAAACCTTGCCCTTCCAGAGCGCGACGCCGCGGTTGACCACGTCGCAGCAGCCCCGATAGCCCTTCTCGCGGTCGATCTTCGGATCGAACGTCCAGATCCGCTTGCCGGTGCGGGCGTCGATGGCGTGCACCACGCTCCATGACGCGGTCTGGTACATGATGCCGTCGACCACGACCGGCGTCGCCTCGACGCCGCGGGAGGATTCGAGCGGATAGCTCCACACCAGCCCGAGTTGCTTGACGTTATCGGCGTTGATCTTGTTGAGCTTGGAAAAGCGCGTCTCGGCATAGTCGAGGCCGATGGTCGGCCAGTCGTTCGAGGTCGCGGTGTTGGCCTTGATCGAAGCGCCGTCGACCGCCGAGGTGACGGCCTTGATGTGCTCGGGCGATCCCTTGGCGGGTGTCTGCGCAAGGGCTGTGCTGCAGGACAGCGTCAGGCCGAGAGCGATGGCGGTCGCGGCCTGCGCAAGGCGCGCCGACCGGCGGGAAGTAGCGGCAGTGTCAGGAAAAAAACGGCGAGCGGAATCAACGCGCGAACGTATCATCTCATTCCTCCCAAGTGATCTCTAGCGGATCTGGTGGAATGCTATGCCGGTGAGAAGGATCGCGTCAATCAAAGCGATGCGCGAAATGTAAAAGAGAAGATTCGTCTCGTCGTGTTTTGAGCGGACGAGTGCAAGCTGGTATACTGGCTGCAGCGCAGCATGGTCGCGAGGGCAAGGACGATCGGAAGGAAGATCAGGCAAGAAAAGCAGATTGTTGTCGACCGTCGCCGCGCAATAGTTGCGCGCCGCTATTCGTCAATCGGCGCGTTCGAATGGTCGGGAAGCGGAGTCGGCCAGAGACGTCACGACGAGCGAAGCCACAGAATTATTGCCCGAGGCGTCGGCGAGCGCGGGAGCATCGGCATATCGCATCACGCCGTGCTGGCCGATCACGAATGTCGGCCGGAAGTTTCTGACATCGGCGTCCGCAACCATCGCCATGCGGCGGTTATCGAGCATCAGCCAGCGTCCATCCAGCCGCGCGGCAGCCACCGCATGATCCTCGCCGCGGATGGTATCGCGCAGCACCACGATCCTGAGATCGTCGGGCGCTAGGCCGGCGCGGCGCAAGGCCACGAATTTCGCAATCGCATAATCCTCGCAGTCACCGCCGCCGCGGGCGAGCGTTGCGAGCGGCGGCATCCAGACGTCGATCTGGCCGTGCTGGGCGAGATCGCCGGCCGGCCGGATCGCGAGATTGATGGCGCGGTTGATTTCGCCAAGTCGGGCGCGGCCTTCGCGCAAGCGCGCGGCGTCGACGATGTCGAGGAATGTCAGCGCGGCCGGAGAGGCGCAGCCGTCACGGTCGCCCTCGCAGAGCGCAAGCTGCACCATTTCGTCGTCGAGCCGGTGCTGAACGCCGAGCCATTTGTCGCGCAGTCCGCCACTGGTGAGCGCGGAGACCGGAAGTCCGAACGGCTCGGTCGATCGTGTCATCGATTCCGCAGAATTGGGCAGCGGCTGCATTTCGGCGCGCAGATCACCCGGGCCGAAACAGGCCATGCCGCACGCAATGATGCCCGCGCGCCATGCGCGCGAAAACACTGACAACCCCATCTGACGCCCCTTGTCCGGGCATCGGCTGGCTTGTTCTGCCTGCTCGCGACCGGATCATTTCGCAGGGGGAAAGGATGGGCGAGGGGGCTTTTGATCTGCTTAAAACGGGGTACTCCCAGCCCCAAAGGGCGAAACAGCCTGAACGTGGCCTTGCCAGTTACGGCTAATTTTATCGATCCACTCGGATTGGCGCTCGTCAAAGCCGCTCGGTTACCGGGATGGGCCGGCGGGATACGGCGCAAAGTTTACGGTTGCGAAAGGGTCACAGCGTCACCGAATTAACCGTGTCCGCTGGGTCGCTCTGTGGGGCGATTGCAACCTGTCCCGACGCCTCGAAGGGATGGCGGCATTGATCGGACTGGGGGAAGTGATCGGCCGTCAGGCGGCTGTCGCCTCCCTCAGGAAGCAGCACCGCTGCGGTTCGGCAACGATAAAGTACTATGGCTGCTTATCTTTATGGCCTGGGAAGGCCGCGCCCATTTTTCGATCGGCGCGGGGCAGGCCCCGCCTTTTCCCTGCCACACTCTCGCCCGACACTTTTTCCGGACCTTTTCGGTCCTGTTGCAGACTTACCCCATATAGAGGGTGTTCTCTGCGGGCGTACTTTTGTGTTCCTTACCTGCGTGGTATGAAAACCACGTGGGGAAATTTCATACTTCTTAACCATTTAGATCGGTGGTCCATTGAACTACGCCGGCAAATTCGGATCGGGCGAACTCGGCCCTTTTTCCGGCGCGGATATCGGTCTTGGGTCATCGCTGTCACCGCACGGCCATCTTTCATCTCCCGGCAAGGTCCAGGTCGACAAAGTTTCGACACATGCGCCGTCCGACGCCATTGTTGTTCCTGATGCGCATCTGCTGTTCAGCGGCGACTTCAAGCGGTCAGGCGTCGACCTGATCCTCTCGAGCGGCGAGCGCGAGCTCGTGCTGCCCGACTACTTCAAGGGCGAGAAGCGCGCCGCGCTCGCCTCGCCCGATGGCGCCCACCTCACCGGCGACATCGTCAATGCGCTGGCCGGGCACACCCAGTTCGCGCAGGCCGGCGGCACCGCCAGCGTCGCGCCGCAAATGATCGGCCATGTGACGAAGCTGGTCGGCAATGCGACCGCGATCCGCAACGGCGTGTCGATCATCCTGAACCAGGGCGACACCGTCCACAAAGGCGACGTCGTTCAGTCCGGCTCCGACTCGACGCTTGGCATCACCTTCATCGACGGCACCGTGTTCGGCCTCGCGTCGAACGCCAGGATGGTGCTGAACGAGATGGTCTACGACCCCAACGGGTCGGACAACAAATCGCTGCTCAGCCTGGTGCAGGGCACGATCTCCTTCGTCGCCGGCGCCACCGCCAAGAAGGGCGACATGAAGGTCGACACGCCGGTTGCGACCATGGGCATCCGCGGCACCGCGGTGCTGGTCGAGATCGACTTCGAGGTGCCTGGCTCCGGCGTCGCGCCGCCGGCGAAATTCCAGGTGCTGGTCGAGCCCGACGGCACCACCGGCTCCTACATCCTGTTCGACAAGACCACGCTGACGCCGATTGCGACCGTCAACCGGGCCGGCACGCAGACGATCATCAATGGCCAGGGCGGTGTCAGCTTCCAATCGTCGGTGCAGCTATCGCCCGACGCACAGAAGATCATCAGCGACGTGTTCTCGCTGAAGTTCACCGACCTGAATAACCCGAACACCAAGCTCACCACCAATTTTACCGACTCGATCATTCCGGAAACGTTGTTCGTCAAGCTGACCGGCGGGGAGTTCATTCCCGTGACTGTTGCGCTGGTCAACATCCCGAACAGGGTCACCTCCACCTCGGATTCGGGCCCGCCGCCCAGGCTCGAGCACATTCCGGGCCCGCCGCAGGCCGATGCATCCGACGGCGCCGTTACCGAACGCATCGATGTGACCGCGAGCGCCGCGCTCAACAGCATCTCCGGCAGCGTCAGCTATCTCGACCTCAACCGCGGCGACATACCGAGCGTCAGTGCGCAGTTTTCTTCCTTCATCTATCAGAATGCGCAGGGCGCCGACGTTACCGCCACGCTGACGGCGGAGCAGCTCGCTGCGATCAAGGGGGTCGAAGTGCCGCTGTCCGTGGCGCAGGATCCCAACAGCAAGAATTTCGGGACGGCGACCTGGACCTACGATATCGCCGACGGCGCGTTCGACTTCCTCGCCGCCGGCGAGAAGCTGGAGCTCACCTACCTGGCGCGGGTCGACAACAACTACGCGCCGTTCAACGAAACGACATTCGTGCCGTTTACGATCGTCATCACCGGCACCAACGACAAGCCGACGATCTCGGCGACCGGCGGCGTGATCACGGAGCGGATCGGCACCGGCAACACCGCGATCGACGTCGTATCCGGCACCGTCACCTTCGGCGACGTCGACCTGACCGACCGTCCCGTCGTCAGCGTGGCGATCTCCACGACCGATCCGTTCCGCTATTACGACGCCGAGGGCAACGACGTCACGGCGACGCTGACGCCGGAGCAGCTGGCGGCGATCCAGGCCGTCAAGGTGCCGCTCAGCGTGGTGCAGGGGGACGGAAACACCAACAACGGCTCGGCGAGCTGGACCTACAGCATCGAGGACAGCAAGTTCGACTTCCTCGCCAAGGGCGAGACGCTGGTGCTCAACTATGTCGCTGAGGTCGATGACGGCCATGGCGGCGTCATCACCACGTCGATCACGGTCTCCATCGACGGCGCGGACGTTGCCGTCTCCGGCACCAATGACCTTCCGACTGTTGAGGCGACGAGCGCTGCGTTTCCCGAGCTGTCGAATCCCAGCCAGCCGAATCCGACCGGATCACCAGCGCTTCATACCGTATCGGGCACCATCGGCTTCACCGATGTCGACCTGACCGACCGTCCAGTGGCGAGCGCGGCGTTCACGTCTTTCTCCTATGCCAACGCCGCCCACACCGACGTCACCTCATCGCTCACCGCAGCCCAGCTCGCCGTGATCGCGAATGTGGATGTGCCGCTGACGGTGGTGCAGGCAGGCGGCAATACCAACAACGGTTCGGCGAGCTGGAGTTACAGCGTGGCCGACGGCGCGTTCGACTTTCTCGCCGATGGCGAAATCCTCAACCTGACCTACACGGCAACCGTCGATGATGGGCATGGCGGCGTGGTGACCAAGCCGTTTACCGTTGCGGTCACCGGCAGTAACGATACGGCCGGGATCATCAGCGATCCGCAGGTCGCGACGATTGCGGAGAAGGCCGACAGCCACAATTCGTCGGCGCTGGATACCGCCAGCGGCGCGATCACGTTCACCGATGCCGACCTGACCGATACGCATGAGGTCAAGATCACCGGCGTCAGCGCTTCCGGCGTGATGACGGGCCTCACCAATGGCGCGGTTCAACTGAGCTGGCTGTCGCTGGGGCCGCTGACCGATTCCACGAATGGCGTGCAGGGCTCGAATATCTGGTCGTTCTCGGCGCCGGACAAATATTTCGACTATCTCGCCGATGGTGAGGCGGTCACGCTGACCTATACGGTGCAGGTCGACGACCATCATGGCGGTGTCACGTCGCAGGATGTCGTCGTTACCATCAACGGCAGCAACGACGCGCCTGAAATCGCCGATATCGCGCCGCAGGACCTGACGGAGCCGACCAATACCGCGGCGCTGACGACGACGATGTCGGTCGCCTTCACCGACCGCGATTTGTCTGACGTCGGCCACACCGCCACCATCATCGACGCGGTGGCGTCCGGCACCACGTCTGGCCTTGCGCTTGACGAGGCGTCGCTGATTGCGCTGGTGACGCCGGGTGCGGTGACCAAGGCCGCGGGCTCCTCGTCCGGCTCGGTCGGGCTGTCGTTCTCCGCGGCCTCGACGGCGTTCGACTATCTGGCCAAGGGCGAGGTCCTGACGCTGACCTACACGGTTGCGATCGACGACGGCGACGGCGGAACTACGTCGAAGACGTTTGACGTTACCATCACCGGCACCAACGACGCGCCGGTCATTGCAGCGGTGGCGCAGGTCGATCTCACCGAACAGGCAGATGCCGCGCCGCTCACGGCGACGATTCCGGTAACTTTCACGGATGTCGACCTGGCCGATGTCGACCATGCCGCTGATATTACCGGCGTGACGCTTGCAGGCGATACGGACGGCCTGGCCGGCCTGAGTGAGGCCGATCTGATTCAGCTCGTGACGCCGGGAACAGTCGTCAAAGCCGCGGGCTCGTCGGTCGGATCGGTCAACCTCGACTTCTCGGCGAATTCGACGCTTTTCGATTATCTCGCGGCGAACCAGTCGGTCGCACTGACCTACACGGTTGCGATCGACGACGGCGACGGCGGAACCGCGTCCAAGACTTTCACGATCACCGTTACCGGCACCAACGACGCCCCGGTGTTCACCGGCATCGATCTCGCGCCGACCTATCAGGCAGGCGAGGCGGCGGTGGCTCTGGCCGGCAGCGTCTCGGCCAGCGACGTCGACAGCAGCAACTACGCCGGCGGATCGTTCACCGCGACCGTGGCGGATGGCGGACACCAGGGCGACACGCTCACCATCGCGAATGGCGACCTCATTTCGCTCAGCGGCACCGATATCCTGTACGACGCCGACGGGGTGGCCGGCCCCGCCAGCGCCCAGATCGTCGGAACGCTTTCGGATTATGATACCAACAGCCTGACGGTGACGTTGAACGGAATCGCCAACGATGCCGCCGTCGCCGCGCTGGCGCAGGCGATCCAATTCTCGAATTCCACGCCCGACCCTGTCGCCGGCGAGCGCACCGTGACCTTCACGCTTCAGGACGGCGGCGGCACTGCCAATGGCGCGCAGGATTCGGCCTATTTCACCGCGAAGGTCGACGTCGAGGCCGATACCAATCAGGCCCCGGTCCTGAGCGCCGAAAGCATCAGCGTGGTGGAGAACGACGATACCGCCGTTACCAGCACCATGTTCGATATCAAATTGTCCGATGACGATGAGAACTCGGACGTCACGATCACGGCGAGCGCCTTGCACGGCACGCTCTCCCCGGTGGAGGTCGGCAACGTTTCGGAAATCAATACCCAGTTTGCCAACGGCATCATTTACACACCGACGGACTACAACGGCGATAGCCACCTGAACGACATCGTCACGGTGACCGCAACGGACGCCAATGGCCACAGCGACACCCTGAACTTCGTGTTCCAGCAATCCGGATGGAATGGCGCCGCGCTCGAGGGTACGGACGAAAAGGACGTCATCTTTGCAACGGAAGGCAATGATACGCTGACCGGCAACGCCAAAGCTGACCAGTTCGTGTTTGCGTCGGAACCCCAATACGACCCGAGCGCCGACGTGATCACCGACTTCACGCAGGGCGAGGACCATATCGATCTCCGTGCGTTCGCCCAGTTCGTGAACGCCGAAAACATCGCTACGTGGCTTGCAAATCCAGACCATGTGACAGTCAGTGGCGGTGACAAGCTGATCATGCTCGATACTGGCGACACCATCACCCTTAAGGGGCTCGCCACCGCCAGTCTGCATGCGAGCGACTTCATCGTGTCGCCGCATCACTAATATGGCGCTTCGCCACTCGCTAACTTAGGGATATCGGTGCCATCTTCCCGCTTGTCTGGCGCCGCCAGTTAGCGAACAATCGAGAGCATGAAGCGACTACGGGCCTTACCGAGGTGGTTCAAGCGGCGCATCGGCTATGCGAGGCTGCTGTGCCTTGTGCTGCTGATCGGGTTCGCGGCGCTGCGCATCGCCGATCCGGCGCCGGTCGAGGAAATTCGCGTCAGGACCTTTGACGCTTTCCAGCGTATCGATCCCCGCAAGAAGACCGCAAGGCCGGTTACCATCGTCGATATCGACGACAAGAGCCTCGAGAAGCTCGGGCAGTGGCCATGGCCGCGGACGCGGATCGCAGCGCTCGTCAACGAGCTGACCGGGCTGGGCGCCGTAGTGATCGCCTTCGACGCGGTGTTTTCGGAGCCCGACCGGCTCAATCCCGCCGTCGCGGCCGATGCGATCCCGCAGCTCGACGAGGAAACACGCGCCAAGCTGCGTTCGTTGCCGAGCAACGATCAGATCTTCGCCGATGCGATCCGGAAATCGCGCGTCGTGCTCGGCGAGTCCGGCCTGCCGGAGGAAATCACGGCCCTCGACAAGACGCTGCCGGTCACGGGCCTCGCGATGCTCGGCGAGGAGCCGCAGCGCTTCATGTTCGAATTTCCAGGCTTGTTGCGCAACGTGCCAGTGCTGGAGCATGCCGCCGCCGGGCGCGGCCTGTTTACCATCAAGCCCGAGCGCGACGGCATCGTGCGGCGGGTGCCGATGATCATGCAGGCGCAGGGCCAGACCATGCCCTCGCTGACCTTCGAGATGCTCCGCGTCGCCACCGGCTCCGGCACCATCCTGATCAAGGCCGAGAAGGCCGGCATCAAGAGCCTCGGCATCAAGGGCGTCCAGATTCCGACCGACCACAACGGCCAGCTCTGGGTTCACTATGCCCGCAACGACGCCTCGATCTACGTTCCTGCCTTCAACGTGCTGGAGAAGAGCGTCGCGCCCGACATGATCGCCGGCAAGCTGGTTCTGATCGGCACGTCGGCGGTCGGCCTCAACGACATCAAGACCACGCCGGTGTCGCGCGCCATGCCCGGGGTCGAGATCCATGCCCAGGTGCTGGAGAGCGCGCTGACCGGCGAAGTAATCTCGCAGCCGATCTACGGTATCGTCCTCGAATTCACGGCAGCGATGTTGTTCGGGCTACTGGTGATTGCGTTCGCGCCGCTGTTCGGGCCGGTCACGCTGGTCATCGTCGGCGGCGCGTTTGCAACCGTGCTGGTCGGAACTTCGGCGTATTTCTACGCGCAGCACCGCTTGCTGATCGATTTCACCTATCCCCTGATGTCGACTACCGCGATCTATCTTACGCTGATCTTTTCCAGCTTCGTGCGCGAGCAGCAACAGCGTAAGCAGATCCGTGGCGCCTTCGCGCAATACATGTCGCCCGTGCTGGTCGAACAGCTCGCGCAGTCGCCGGAAAAGCTCGTGCTCGGCGGCGAGGAGCGTGAGTTGACCATCATGTTCTCCGACATGCGCGGCTTCACCTCGATCTCGGAGACCTACAAAAACGATCCGCAGGGCCTCACCGCGCTGATGAACCGTTTCCTGACGCCGCTGACCAACGCGATCCTCGCGCGCAAGGGCTACATCGACAAATATATGGGCGACGCCATCATGGCGTTCTGGAACGCGCCGCTTGACGACAAGAACCATGAGCTCAATGCCTGCGAGGCGGCGGTCGACATGCTGGAGCGCGTCGATGAGCTCAACGAGGCGCGCGAGCAAGAGGCGAAGGAAGAGGGGCGTCCGTTCATTCCGCTCAATGCCGGCATCGGGCTCAATACCGGCATTTGCGTGGTCGGAAACATGGGCTCCGACCTCAAGTTCAATTATTCGGTGTTCGGCGACAGTGTCAATCTGGCCTCGCGCCTCGAAGGGCAATCCAAGGAATACGGCTTCCCGATCATCGTCGGCTCCAGGACCGCGCTGGCGGTCAAGGACAAGTTCGCCATCCTCGAGCTCGACTTCATCATGGTGAAGGGCAAGAAGGAGCCGGAGGTGATCTACGCCATCGCCGGCCGCGCGGACACCGCGCAGTCCGGCCGCTTCCAGCGCCTGCGCAACCTGACCATCGAGATGCTCTCCTGCTATCGCAACCGCGACTGGAACGGCACGCTGGCCGCGATCGAACGCGGCCGCAAGACCGACGAGGCGCGTTCTCTGGAGCTGCTCTACAATTTGTACGAAGCCCGGATTCGCAACTATCTCGAAAACCCGCCGCCGGAAGACTGGAACGGCGCCTTCGCGCTGCTGACGAAGTGAGGGCCGTAGGATGGGTGGAGCGAAGCGATACCCATCAAATCCTTGCGCGGAAGCATGATGGGTTTCGCTGCGCTCTACCCATCCTACGGGAGTCGCAAATCGCAGAATCATAGGGTAGGCAAAGCGAAGCGTGCCCACATCACGAGCGCGGTATGGAATGGTGGGCACGGCGCTATGCGCCTTTGCCCACCCTACGATTCCTACTCCAGCCCAATCTGCGTCAGATCCTGAAACCAGTGCTGGGCCTGCACGAACTTCTTCACCTTTGGCGACAGCGCGTGCGGGTTGGTGTCGTGCACCACCCATACGAGCGTGGCGTCATCGACGATCAGCGCATGCGCTTGTGCCAGGAGTTCGTCCTGCTTGGCGACATCGAAGGTCTGCTTCGCCTCATCGATCAGCGCATCGACCTTCGGGTTCTTGTAGCCGCCCCAGTTGACGCCGACAGGCGCGATCTGGCCGGAGTGGAAGAAACGCACGATGGCGTAGAGCGGGTCTGACGTCACATAAGCGATGTTGTTGGAGGTGATGCCTGCGTTCATCTCGTCAGCCGCGCCCTTGCGCCACGCCGTATATAACGTCTCGAGTTCCACCACCTTGAAGTCGATGTCGATGCCGATTTCCTTGAAACTCTGTTGCAGGAATTCGTTCATCGGCAGCGACAGCATCTGCCCGGTGCCGCCCTGCGCGATGACGAAGGTCGTCTTCAGCGGCTTTTCCTTCGAATAGCCTGCCTCCTGCACCAGCTTCTTCGCCGCCGCGACATCGTATTTGAGCTCGAACGACGGCTTGCCAAACCACGGGCTCGACGGGTCGACCTGGCCCTTGGCGGGCTTTGCCAATCCGTTCATCAGGCCGACCACCGCATCGCGGTCGATCGCGAGATTGAGCGCCTTGCGCAGGCGAATGTCGGTCCAGGGTGATCCCGGCAGCACGCTCAAATGATAATTCCAGACATGCGGGGTGACGTTGTCGACGATCTTCATGCCGGCGGATTTGAGCTGCGGCACCGCATCCGGCGCCGGCGTTTCGATCAGGTCGACCTGGCCGGCCAACAACGCATTGGTGCGCGTCAGAGCTTCCGGCATCGGGATCAGCACGATCTTGTCGGCCTTCGGAAGCCGCTTCTTGTCCCAATAGTCGGCATTCTTCGTCAGCTCCGCGAGTTCGCGCGGGACGAGCTTTGTCAGCTTGAACGGCCCGGTGCCGGAGGGCTGGCTGGCGAACTTGTCCCAGTCCTTGCCGAGCTTTTCATATTGCGCGGGGCTGGAGACCAGAAACCAGAGCATCTGATACGGGAAGAACGAATCCACCGTCTTGGTCGTGATCTCGATCGTGCCGTCGTCGACCTTGGCATAGCTGGCGACCGAGGGCAGGCGGGTCCTTACCTGTGCGCTCTGCCGCTTGTCGAACTGCGGTGCCTTGTCGTTGAGCACCTTGTCCAGATTCCAGATCACTGCATCGGCATTGAATTCGCTGCCGTCATGAAATTTGACGCCCTTGCGCAAGGTGAAGCGCCACTTCTTCTTGTCCGCCTCGTCGACCTTCCATTCGGTCGCCAGCCCCGGCACCAGCTTGCCCGGCCGGTCGGATACGTCCATCTCCCAGGCCACCAGCGGGTCATAGATCGTATAGGCCGAAAACTGGTAGGCGCCGGCGCCGCGGTCGGGCTGGCCGGTGGTCAGCGGAATGTCCGCCATCGATATGCCGTAGCGCACAACGGTTTCCGCCTGCGCCGAAATCGTGGGCAAGCCAAGAGGGAATCCGAGGGCTATTGCCGCGGCAGCAAGAAGCATCGAATATCGGGTGCGCATGATTTAAGCTCCATCGGGCAGGGGTTGGAGCTAAAAAATGCAAACTTGGTGCCAAATGGAGCATGGAAGGCGCACTTGCATGCGCGCACTCACGGGAGTTGTGCGGCTAATGGCCTCCCGCAAGGCGCCGTCTTTGGCACAGGCGTTGCATACCTTTGCATAAGAATTAGTCACCCAAGTCGAGAAGGAATTGCTGCATATGCGTAACGAGACATCAAAGAAGACGGCCACCGCGTGGCTGCTGGCGACCGCCCTGGTGGTGGGTCTGCCGCAGCTCGCAAGCGCCGAGACCGTGCTGCGGATCGGCATGACGGCGGCCGATATTCCGCGCACGCTCGGCCAGCCCGATCAGGGGTTCGAGGGCAACCGCTTCACCGGCCTGACCATGTATGACGGTCTGACGATGTGGGACCTCTCCTCGGCGGACAAGGCGAGCGTGATGATTCCCGGGCTCGCGACCGAGTGGAAGGTCGATGAGGCCGACAAGAAGAAATGGACCTTCAAGCTTCGTCCCGGCGTCAAATTCCACGATGGCAGCGACTTCAATGCCGATGCCGTGGTCTGGAACGTCGAGAAGGTGCTGAAGCAGGATGCGCCGCATTTCGACGCGAGCCAGGTCGGCGTCACCGCCTCGCGCATGCCGACGCTCGCTTCCGCGCGCAAGATCGACGACCTGACGGTGGAATTGACCACCAAGGAGCCGGACAGTTTCCTGCCCATCAACCTGACCAACCTGTTCATGGCGAGCCCCGCCAAGTGGCAGGCGTTCTATGACAAGGCTGAGGGCGCCGACGCCAAGGCCAAGTCGCAGGCCGCGTGGGCGGCCTTCGCCAGGGACGCGTCGGGCACCGGCCCATGGAAGATGTCGAAGTTCACGCCGCGCGAACGGCTCGAACTCGTCAAGAACGACGGCTATTGGGACAAGGCGCGCGTGCCCAAGGTCGACAAGATGGTGCTGCTGCCGATGCCGGAGGCCAATGCCCGCACCGCGGCGCTGCTGTCCGGCCAGGTCGACTGGGTCGAGGCGCCGGCGCCGGATGCCGTCAAGGAAATCAAGCAGCGCGGCTTCCAGCTCAAGGCCAATGAATCGCCGCACGTCTGGCCCTGGCAGTTCTCGCGCATCGAAGGTTCGCCCTGGAACGACATCCGCGTCCGCAAGGCCGCCAATCTCTGCATCGACCGCGAAGGTCTCAAGGAGGGCCTGCTTGCCGGCCTGATGGTGCCGGCCACCGGCACCTTCGAGGCCGGCCATCCCTGGCGCGGCAAGCCGACCTTCGAGATCAAGTATGATCTGAAGGCCGCCCAGAAGCTGATGCAGGAAGCCGGCTACGGCCCGAGCAAGAAGCTGACGGTGAAGACGCAGACCTCGGCGTCGGGATCGGGCCAGATGCAGCCCTTGCCGATGAACGAATATCTGCAGCAGGCGCTGGCCGAGTGCTACTTCGACGTCCAGCTCGACGTCATCGAGTGGAACACGCTGTTCACCAACTGGCGCCGTGGCGCCAAGGATCCGACCGCCAACGGCGCCAACGCCACCAACGTCACCTATGCGGCGATGGACCCGTTCTTCGCGCTGGTGCGCTTCCTGCAGTCGTCGATGGCGCCACCGGTGTCGAACAATTGGGGTTTCATCAACAACCCCAAGTTCGACGAGCTGGTGACCAAGGCCCGCCAGACCTTCGATCCCGCGGCGCGTGACGCGGCGCTGGCCGAACTGCATGCGGCATCGGTCGATGATGCGGCGTTCCTCTATGTCGCCCACGACGTCTCGCCGCGCGCGATGAGCCAGAAGGTCAAGGGCTTCGTGCAGCCGAAGAGCTGGTTCGTCGACTTCTCGCCGGTAACGATGGCGCCGTAAGGAAGGGACGCTTCCGCTCGCTCGTTTCCCCTCTCCCCTTGTGGGAGAGGGTGGATCGAATGAGCGAAGCTCATTCAAGACGGGTGAGGGGTTCTCTCCGCGGACATCCCTCTCTCGTCTGCAATGTCTGCATCCGCGGATAGAACCCCTCATCCGGCGCGGACGTTGTCCGCGCCACCTTCTCCCACAAGGGGAGAAGGGAAGATAAAGAGTCGCTCGTGTTTGCTTATATCGCCCGACGTATCGTCTACGTCATCCCGATCGTGCTCAGCGTCGCGCTGGTGTGTTTTCTGCTCGTGCATATCACGCCCGGCGATCCGCTGGTGGCGGTGCTGCCGGCGGATGCGTCGCAGGAACTCGCCGCACAGATGCGCACCGCGTACGGCTTCGACCGGCCACTGCCGGTGCAGTTCGGGCTGTGGATCTGGCGCGCGCTCCACGGCGATCTCGGCGCCTCGATCGCCACCGGCCGCCCGGTGCTGTCGGAAGTGTTGCGCGCTGTCGGCAACACCGTGACGCTTGCGATTGCCGCGGCGCTGATCGGCTTCACGCTCGGGCTGTTGTTCGGCCTGATCGCCGGCTATTTCCGCGACACCTGGGTCGACAAGGTCGCGACCTCCGTCGCCATCGCCGGCGTGTCGGTGCCGCATTACTGGCTCGGCATGGTGATGGTCATCATCTTCTCGGTGCAGCTCAACTGGCTCCCCGCGGTCGGCGCCGGTCCCGGCGGCTCCGGTTCGTGGGGCTGGGATTGGGAGCACATGAAATATCTGATCCTGCCGGCGATCACGACCTCGGTCATCCCGATGGGTATCGTCACCCGCACGGTGCGCGCGCTCACCGGCGACATCCTCTCGCAGGATTTCGTCGAGGCATTGCGCGCCAAAGGCCTGCGCGAATGGGATGTGTTCAAGCACGTCATCAAAAACGCCGCGCCGACTGCGCTGGCGGTGATGGGCCTGCAGCTCGGCTACATGCTCGGCGGCTCGATCCTGATCGAGACCGTGTTCTCCTGGCCTGGTTCGGGCCTGCTGCTCAATTCGGCGATCTTCCAGCGCGATCTGCCGCTGTTGCAGGGCACCATCCTGGTGCTGGCGCTGTTCTTCGTCACCCTCAATCTCCTGGTCGATATCGCGCAGGCCGCGATCGATCCGCGCATCAAGCGGGGCTGATCATGAGCGTGATGTCGGATACCGCACTACAGGCCGCACCCATCACCAAGGCGCGCGGCTATTGGGCGACCGTCGGCCGCCGTATCGTGCGCGACAAGGTCAGCATGGTCTGCGCATTTGTGCTGGTGCTGATCTTTGCTTCTGCGCTGCTGGCGCCATGGCTCGGTCTCGCCGATCCCTACCAGGGCTCGATGATCCGAAGGCTTCGCCACATCGGCACGCCGAACTATCCGCTCGGCACCGACGAGCTCGGCCGCGACATGCTGGCCCGGCTGATTTACGGCGGGCGGCTGTCGCTGATCATCGGCATTCTTCCGGTGATCTTCGCCTTCGTGATCGGCACCTCGCTCGGCCTTGTCGCCGGCTATGTCGGCGGCCGGCTCAACACCGCGATCATGCGCACGATCGACGTGTTCTACGCCTTCCCCTCGGTGCTGCTGGCAATCGCGATCTCGGGCGCGCTCGGCGCGGGCATCGTCAACTCGATCGTGTCGCTGACCATCGTGTTCGTGCCGCAGATCACCCGCGTCGCCGAAAGCGTCACCACCGGCGTGCGCAACATGGATTTCGTCGAGGCCGCACGTGCCTCCGGTGCCGGTCCCTTCACGATCATGCGCGTGCACATGCTCGGCAACGTTCTGGGGCCGATCTTCGTCTACGCGACGGGATTGATCTCGGTGTCGATGATCCTCGCCGCCGGCCTCTCGTTCCTCGGCCTCGGCACCAAGCCGCCGGAGCCGGAATGGGGTCTCATGCTCAACACGCTGCGCACGGCGATCTATGTCAACCCATGGGTGGCGGCGCTGCCGGGCGTGATGATCTTTGCGGTGTCGATCTGTTTCAATCTGCTCAGCGACGGCATGCGCAGCGCCATGGATATCAGGAACTGACGTGATGAGTGAGACGTATCAGTCAGTCGATCATCTGGAGCAGGTCGAGGACGTCGGCGGCGCGGCGCAGCCGCTGCTGCAGGTCATGGGCCTCACCAAGCATTTCCCGGTGCGGGGCGACCTGTTCAGCCCGCGCAAGACCGTGCGCGCGGTCGATAATGTCTCGTTCTCGATCGCCAAGGGCGAGACCGTGGGCATCGTCGGCGAGTCCGGCTGCGGCAAGTCGACCACCGCGCGGCTTCTGATGCACCTGATGAAACACGACGCCGGCGACATCGTCTATGACGGCATGAAAGTCGGCCGCGAGCTTTCCCTGCGCGAACTGCGCCGCGGCATGCAGATGGTGTTTCAGGACAGCTACGCCTCGCTGAATCCGCGCCTCACCATCGAGGAATCGATCGCGTTCGGCCCAAAGGTGCACGGCATGGCCGATGCCGCCGCGCGCACGCTGGCGCGCGAACTGCTCGGCAAGGTGGGCCTGCGGCCGGAAACTTTCGCCAACCGCTACCCGCACGAGATTTCCGGCGGCCAGCGCCAGCGCGTCAACATCGCGCGTGCGCTGGCGCTGTCGCCGCGGCTGGTGATCCTGGATGAAGCGGTCTCGGCGCTGGACAAATCGGTCGAGGCGCAGGTGCTCAATCTGCTTGCCGATCTCAAGCGCGAATTCGGCCTGACCTATCTGTTCATCAGCCACGATCTCAACGTCGTGCGCTACATCTCGGACCGCGTGCTCGTGATGTATCTCGGCGAGGTGGTCGAACTCGGCCCGGTCGACAAGGTCTGGGACGCGCCGGCGCATCCCTATACGCGGGCGCTGCTCGCCGCCATGCCGTCGTCCGACCCTGACAATCGCACCAAGACGCCGCCGATTTCAGGCGATCCGCCCAACCCGATCGACCCGCCATCCGGCTGCCGGTTTCACACCCGCTGTCCGTTTGCGGAGCCGCTCTGCGCAAATGCGACACCAGACCTCAGCGATGTCGATACAATGGGCCATCAGGCGGCGTGCTACATGGCCATCCCGGGCTCCGGGCACAGCCGCGCATCGGCCAACAAGAACAACATGGGAGCAAGCGCCGCATGACAAGACCCGATCCCAAACAGGTCAAGGTAATGACTGAAATCGCCGGCGTGCCGCAGGATGCGGAAGTAGCCGCCCGCATCGCCAATTCCATCGGCCCGGCTTTTGACGGCTTTGCGCCGGTCGCCGGCACGCTGCCGATGGATCTCGAGCCCGCAAGCTTCCTGCTGGTGCAGAATGCGAAGGTGTCGACATGAGCGGCGAACCGGCCCTGATGTCGCTGGTTGCGGTCGCCAAGGTGATCGGAGCCAGGAAAATCTCCTCGCGCGAGGCGACGCAGTCCTGCCTCGACCGGATCGCGCAGTGGCAGCCGCGCGTCAACGCCTTCATGGCGATCGAGGCTGATGCGGCGCTGGCCGCTGCGGACGCCGCGGATGCGGCGCTTGCCAAGGGCAATATTGCCGGCGTGCTGCACGGCGTGCCGCTGGCGCACAAGGACATGTATTACGACGCCGGTAAGGTCGTGACCTGCGGCTCGAAGATCCGCCGCGATTTCGTGCCGACGACGACCTCGACCGCGCTGCAGCGCCTGAAGGACGCCGGCTCCGTTCGGCTCGGCTCGCTGCAGATGGTCGAGTTCGCCTACGGTCCCACCGGCCACAACCCGCACTATGGCGCGGTGCGCAATCCTTGGAACGTCGATTACATCACCGGCGGCTCGTCATCCGGCTCCGGCTCGGCGGTCGGGGCGCGGCTGACGTTTGCAGCGCTCGGTTCCGATACCGGCGGCTCGATCCGGATGCCCGCGCATTTCTGCGGCGTCAGCGGCTTCAAGACCACGGTCGGCCTGATCAGCCGCGCCGGCGCAATGCCGCTGTCGCAATCGCTCGATACCGTAGGCCCGCTCGCACAGACGGTCGAGGACTGCGCGCTGCTGGTGGGCTTGATGGCGGGCGCCGATCCCCTGGATCCGACCACGTCGTCGCGGCCGGTGCCGAACTATATGGCCGCGACCACAGGCTCGATGAAGGGCCTGAAGATCGGCGTGCCGACCGCCTTCTATGTCGACGATCTCGATTCCGAAGTCGCGCGCGTACTCGATGAGACGATCGCTACCCTCAGACAAGAGGGGGCCGAAATCGTCAAGGTCGAACTCCCTGACCAGCGCCAGCTCACCGCCGCCTGCCAGATCGTGCTCGCCACCGAGGCTGCCGCCTTCCACAAGCGCTGGATGATCGAGCGTCCGCAGGATTACGGCGCGCAAGTGTTGATGCGGCTGCAGAACGGGCTCGCGATTCCGGCCGTGACCTATCTCGAAGCGATGCGCTGGCGTGGCCCGGCGCTGGCCGCCTACGTCGCGGCGGTGGAAGGCACCGATGCCGTGATCGCGCCGGTGGCGCCGATGCCCGCAGTGACCATTGCCGAAAGCGATGTCGGCAACAGCCTCGATGCGGAGGCCGTGATCCAGCGCATCACGAAGTTCACCCGTCCGATCAACTATCTTGGCCTGCCGTCGCTCTCGATTCCCACGGGCTTCACCGGAAAGGGCCTGCCGGTCGGCATGCAGTTGATCGGTCGTCCCTTCGATGAAGCCGGACTGGTGCGGATCGGCGCCGCCTTCCAGCGCGCCACCGACCATCACCAAAAGGTCCCCAAGCTGGCATGAGCAACCTCGTCGACATCCGCGACCTCAACATCCGCTTCACCGGCGAGCGCACGGTTCATGCCGTCAACGACATCTCGCTTTCGCTGGGCCAGGGCGAGGTGCTTGGCCTGCTCGGTGAATCCGGCTCGGGCAAGAGCGTGACGCTCCGCGCGCTGATGCGGCTATTGCCGAGGAAGCGGACGCAGATTTCGGGCACGGTGAAAGTCCTGGGCCGCGACGTGCTGGCGATGAACGACGAGGAGCTATCGGCGTTTCGGGGCCAGACCGTCTCGATGATCTTTCAGGAGCCGGCGCTGGCGCTCGATCCCGTCTACACGATCGGCCGCCAGATCGCCGAAAGCGTGATCCGTCACGAAGGCAAGAGCGAAAAGGAGGCGACGGCCCGCGCGCTGGAAATGCTGGAGGTGGTCCGCATTCCCTCCGCCAAGCGCCGCCTCGAAGCCTATCCGCATGAAATGAGCGGCGGCATGCGCCAGCGCGCGATGATCGCGCTTGCCTTGGCCTGCAAGCCGAAGATCCTGCTGGCCGACGAGCCGACCACGGCGCTGGACGCCACCGTGCAGATCCAGATCCTGCTGCTGCTCCGCGAATTGCAGCGCGAGTTCGGCATGTCCGTGATCTTCGTGACCCACGATATCGGCGTCGCCATTGAAATCTGCGACCGCGTTGCGGTGATGTATGCCGGCCAGATCGTGGAGCAGGGCCGTTTGCGCGATATCGTCCGCACGCCCGTGCATCCCTACGTCAAGGGCCTGCTGGCCTCGACCGTCCACGGCGCCAAGCGCGGCCAGCGCCTCGAAACCATCCCGGGCACGCCGCCCTCGCTGGACAAGGCGCCCGCCAGTTGCTCGTTCGCGCCGCGTTGCAGCGTCGCGCAGCCCCGCTGCAGCGAGCGCCTGCCGCCCAACGTGCAGGTGTCGGCGGATCGCACGGCGCGTTGCGTGCTGGCGGAGTCGGCTGACGCTGCTGTTACCTGACAAGTGATGGTGCAATTGAATTCGTCATGCCCGGGCAGAAGCGCGTCTCGCTCTAGATGTCCTGGGCATCCACGTCTTAGCGGCTCGTTGTGACAAAGACGTGGATGGCCGGGACAAGCCCGGCCATGACAAAGGAATCGGCTCTCCGATTGCGCTTGCCTTACCCACCCAATCCCGGATCGGCCCATTGCTCGATCTGCGCCGGCCCGACCACCTGCTTCGGCTGATGCGGATTGAGCGTGCCGGCGCTGGCGGACCAGCCCTTGGCGAGGATTTGCATCGCAAACAATTTGGCGTCGATCTCGGATTTGAAGGTGCGGGTCGAACGGGCCATGCTCTCCGCGGTCTCATCCGTCTTGTCCGGACCAAAAGTGACGTACCAAATATCGTTCTGTTTCATGCCGACATAACGCGCGTGACATAAAAAAGTTTCACTTCGCTGGCCGCATTGGCAAAGCGCGCGGACGGCTCGTCACATCAGACCATGATGGACAGGCGGCCGTCGGCTTGCGCAGCAAACCTTGGGGGCTTTAAATGGTGATTTCCAACGAAGGCATTCTCGTCATTCTCTTTGTCGGCCTGGTGGCCGGCTGGCTCGCCGGCAAGATCGTGCGCGGCACCGGCTTTGGCATCATCGGCGATATTCTCGTCGGCATCGCCGGCGCGCTGCTGGCGAGCCTGCTGTTTCCCAAGCTCGGCATTCGTCTCGGCACCGGCCTGGTGTCCGAGATCGTCTATTCCACCATCGGCGCCATCATCCTGCTGGTGATCGTGCGGCTGCTCCGAACGGGCGGTCGGTGGTAGCGCGCCGCAATTTCCCGTGCGCCACTGCGTCGACAACCCAGCGCCGCGCCGCGGCGTCCTCGCACAAGCCAGGTGGAGGTTGACGGGCTGGGGGCGATAGCGGCGTCCAGCCCGACGTATGCGGCGAATCGGCTGGGTCTCGACAGGGATTGCCTTTTCCCCAGCCCCCGGCCCGAACCCGCGGCGGGACTGGCGCCGGCGTCAAAATAGCTGCCGAAAACCGCGCTTCACCCCCTTTATGGCGGTGAACTGGATGTAGGTTAACGTGACTTAAAATGGACGGTGTACGAAAACACCGATAAAATCAGCACGTACCTTATCCGTTTGAAGAGATACGCATAAATGGCAGCCGCTCCCGGCGTCCGGAAGTCCGAGCTCGGTGAGGCGCTGCGCGCCTGCCGCAACGCTTTTATCGGCGTCGGCGTCATGAGCTGCATGATCAATCTGCTGTATCTCACCGGCTCGATCTTCATGCTGGAGGTCTACGACCGCGTGCTGCCGAGCCGCAGCGTGCCGACCCTGGTCGGCCTCGTGATTCTCGCCGCCGGCCTCTACATCGCACAAGGTGGCCTCGATCTGATTCGTGGCCGCATCCTCGGCCGCATCGGCACCGCGCTCGATGAGGCCATCAATGCGCGCGTGTTCGAAACCGTGGTGCGCCTGCCGCTGATGGTCGGCAGCCGGAACGAGGGGCTGCAGCCGCTGCGCGACCTCGACAATGTCAGGTCTTTCCTCGGCAGCATGGGACCGGGTGCGTTCTTCGATCTGCCGTGGCTGCCGTTCTATCTCGCGATCTGCTTTGCGTTTCACTGGCTGCTCGGCGTCACCGCGCTGGCCGGCGCCATCATCCTGGTGACGCTGACGCTGATCACCGAGTTCCTGTCGCGCACGCCGGCCAAGGAGGCGATGACGCTGGCGGCGCGGCGCAACGATCTCGCCGCAACCAGCCGGCGCAACGCCGAAGTGCTGGTCGCGATGGGCATGTCGGGGCGGCTGATGAAGCGCTGGGGCGAGGCCAACGAGACCTATCTGGCCGGCAACCAGCGCGCCAGCGACATCGCCGGCGGATTGGGGGCCGTCGCCAAGGTGCTGCGCATGATGCTGCAATCGGCGGTGCTCGCGGTCGGCGCCTACCTCGTGATCCATCAGGAGGCCACCGCCGGTATCATCATCGCCGGCTCGATCCTGAGCGCCCGCGCGCTGGCGCCGGTCGATCTCGCCATCGCGCACTGGAAAGGCTTTGTCGCCGCGCGGCAGAGCTGGCATCGGCTTTCCAAGCTCCTGGAGCAGATGCCGGCGTCGAACGCGCAGACGCTGTTGCAGGCGCCGACCAGGCGACTGTCGGTCGAGGCCGTCAGCATCGTGCCGCCGGGCGAGCAGCGCGTCATCGTCCAGGACGTCAATTTCGCCGTCGAGGCCGGCACCGGCGTCGGCGTCATCGGGCCGAGCGGCTCCGGAAAATCGTCGCTGGTGCGCGCGCTGGTCGGCGTCTGGACGCCCGCCCGTGGCAAGGTGCGGCTCGACGGTGCGGCGCTCGACCAATGGTCGTCGGACGTGCTGGGCCGCCACATCGGCTATCTACCGCAGGATGTCGAATTGTTCGCCGGCACCGTGGCGCAGAACATCTGCCGCTTCGACCCTGAGGCGAAATCGGAGGACATCATCGCCGCCGCCAAGGAAGCCGGCGTGCATGACATGATCATCAAGATGCGCGAGGGTTACGATACCCAGATCGGCGAGCAGGGCGCTTCGCTCTCGGCCGGGCAGGCGCAGCGGGTGGCGCTGGCGCGCGCGCTGTATGGCCATCCGTTCCTGATCGTGCTCGACGAGCCGAACTCCAACCTCGACAGCGAGGGCGACGAGGCGCTGACCCGCGCTGTGCGTGCCGCGCGCGAGCGCGGCGCCATCGTGGTCGTGGTGGCGCACCGGCCGATCGGCATCGAGGCGGTCGATCAATTGCTGGTCTTGAAGGACGGCCGCATGCAGGCGTTCGGTCCGAAGGAGACCGTGCTTGGCCAGGTGCTCCAGCGGGTGCCGGCGCCGCCGCCGATCAAGATCGTGTCCGAAGCGGGAGCCGTGAAGAAATCATGACCGCGGAGCTGAAAGGCGCGCGCCGCTCGATCCGCTCGCACCTCATCCTGGGGCTGGCGCTGATGCTGGTGATCGTCGGCGGGTTCGGCGGCTGGGCCTCGACGGTGCAGATTTCCGGCGCGCTGATCGCGCCGGGTTCGGTGGTGGTCGATTCCAACGTCAAGAAGGTGCAGCATCCGACCGGCGGCGTGGTCGGCGAGGTCCGGGTGCGCGATGGCGATATCGTCAAGGCCGGTGACGTCGTGGTGCGGCTCGACGAGACCGTGGTGAAGGCGAGCCTTGCCATCGTGGTCAAGACGCTGAACGGCCTTTGGGCGCGCGCCGCGCGGCTGGAGGCGGAGCAGCGCGGCCTCGACAAGATCAAGTTTCCGCCGCAACTCGCCGATCGCGCCGACGATCCTGACGTCCACGACGTCATCGCGAGCGAGACCAAGCTGTTCGAGGTCCGCGTGTTCGGGCGCGCCGGGCAGAAATCGCAGTTGCGCGAGCGCGTGGCCCAGCTCAACGAGGAAATCGCCGGCCTCACCGCACAGGAGCAGGCCAAGGATAAGGAAATCGCGCTGGTCGAGAAGGAGCTGGTCGGCGTCCGCCAGCTCTATGAGCAGCGCCTGATCCAGATCTCCCGCCTGACGGTGCTGGAGCGCGATCTCGCCCGCCTGTCGGGTGAACGCGCCCAATACATCGCCGCGCGGGCCCAGGCCAAAGGCAAGATCACCGAAACCGAACTGCAGATCATCCAGATCGACAAGGATGTCGTCAGCGAGGTCTCCAAGGATCTGCGCGAGACCAACGACAAGATCGGCGAGTTCGTCGAGCGCAAGGTCACTGCGGAAGATCAATTGCGCCGCATCGACATCCGCGCGCCGCAGGACGGCGTCGTGCTGCAGTCGACCGTGCACACGATCGGCGGCGTCATCACCGCGGGCGATGCCATCATGATGATCGTGCCGAAGGCCGACGATCTCTCCGTGGAAGCCAAGGTCAACCCGCAGGACATCGACAAGCTGCAGATCGGCCAGAAGACGCTGCTGAGGTTATCGGCCTTCAACCAGCGCACCACGCCGGAACTGAACGGCGTCGTCACCCGCGTCTCCGCCGACGTCACCACCGACCAGCGCACCGGCCAGAGCTACTACACCATCCGAGTCTCGATGCCGCCGACCGAGGTCGCCCGCCTCGGCGACAACGTCAAGATCATCCCGGGCATGCCGGTCGAAGCCTTCGTGCAAACCGGCGACCGCACCATGTTCTCGTATCTGATGAAGCCATTCAGCGACCAGCTGATGCGCTCGTTCAGGGAGCGGTGAGGTGGTGGGCACGCGTGACCGCGACCATCCTTCGAGACGCCGCGGAGCCTGTCATCGGCGCACATTCGCGCGACCCGTTGGCGGCTCCTCACCATGAGGAGTGTTGCGTCCCCGCGGGTCAGGGTGTGAACCCATAAATGGCGGACGTCCGCTTTGGCGCGCATTCCGGACTCAAGTCGGACATCGCGTGAGGTCCGAAAAGGCCAAGAGCAGACATCACGCGGAGTCAGGTGCGGCAGTAGCGGCAGACCACCTTCATTAGCAGCGTTGGCCGCTTGCAAACTGATATTCAACTTCGATTTCTACGGGCCCGCCTGTATCTCCGAGATTGCGTTGCACTTCCTCGCGAACAATATCGCGCACCGATTGAGGGAGTGTCAGATAGGCTTGTCCAGTCGAGCCGCCGCCACGTTCAAACGGACCAAAGTAGGCATCGAAAGAAGGCATTTTGAATTGGTGCGCCTGGCTCGTTATTTCGATATTTTGGAATCCGGCCTGCTCGAGCAATTGTCGCAGACGAGCCGAGTCACCCAATGAAAACGTCCTTGCCGTTGCCTCGCTGATCGCTGGCAAGTGCTTGGCCATAGCGGTGTTGATCCTGCCGTTGTAGGTTCGTTCCGGCACCGTGGCAACGGAAGCTGCTGCGCGTCCGCCCGGCCGAAGGACACGCAAGAACTCCGACAATCCGCGCGAGGGATCAGGGAAGAACATTAGCCCGAGACTGCAAGTCAAAGCATCGAAGCTGCAATCGGCAAACGAGAGAGATTGGCCGTCCTCCACCGCGAAGGTGACATTTGCCGCTGCGCTCAGGCGCTGCCGCGCCTGTCCAACCATGGCTTCCGATACGTCGGCCGCGACGACGTGCCCTGTTGGGCCGACTACGAGCAAGGATTCTGCCGCTGCCAGTCCCGTGCCCGTTGCGATGTCGAGTACATTCATGCCAGACGCAACACGCGCGGCACTCAGGAGGAACGGCAAAAAGTGGCGTGATACATGTGCAAACGCGCGATCATACCCAACTGCGGCCTCGTCGTGGTACGCGAGCTCCTTTGCCATTGGCCGCCCCTCAAATTTGCATTCAGTATAGGTTCGGATCATGGCCCACTAAATTGGCGGGGGCAAGAATGAGCGCGCCTTTGTGACAATGGCAGCGTAAGTCTGCCATGTCGGCCTTGGGTCATTCGCGTCATTCTGAGGGTGTGCCGATCACTTCCGGGCTACCCCGATAAACAGACATTCTCAGCGTTCGTCGGCATGTCTCAAACGTGCCAGGAACGGACTCATGGACTGCGGCTGAGGGGCGAAGATTGATTTTCGGTAGTGAGGATATCCTGGATCTACCAATCGAATGGAAGAAATCGCCGATGGCACGACATCCGGCGAACGTCGCTTCTTCGTCGTGTTCCATCGAGAGCCCCGACGTCAGCGGCGAAGATCGCCGCGAGGCGGCCGGGAGTTCATTCGGGCATCCCCGCTTTTCGCAATGCATCCGTAAATCGACCATGACGTCCCGGACCCACGACGGTGGAGACGCGTCGGCCTGGTGTGATCTCAAGCACACGCTTCATCGCGCGTTTCGCTTTTTCGAGGTCGCCAACCAATGCGCTACCTACCGCGACCGCCATCGCTGCGTCAGGGGCGTTCGGCTGGTCGCGTAGCGCCTTTTCAGCCCAAAGCAACGCTTCGCCGTAGCGATGGGCGCGGATATGCGCGAACGCAATTCCGGCTTCAAACTGATGGAACGAAGATTCGAGCGGGCTTAGCCGCATCGCTCGCGCAAAATGCTCGATTGCGATCTCCGGTTGGTTGAGCCAGATTCTGGTCCAGCCGCTCAAACCCCATGACATAGCGTGGTTTGGATTAGAGGCGAGCGCCCGGTCAATCAGCGCCGCGCCCTCTTCCAACTCGCCAACGACCATCACGAGGGAGTGCCCGGCCCAACATAGCGAAAAAGCGTCGTCCTTGCCGAGCCTCACTGCCTCTCGCGCGAGCCTGGCGGTTTCGCGACGTTCATTGTCCGGTTCAGTGGCTAGTCCGTTTAGCTTGCGGTTGCAGTAACACCAGGTCGCCAAGGAGTAGGCTTGTGCATAGTCGGGGTCCAACTCGATGGCCTTGTAGAGCAAGCGGAGCGCCTCTTCACTGCTTTCGTTTGTCCACTGATGGAGCAGGGCATATGCGCGCAGGACGCAATCATAGGCGTCAAGATTTGCCGGCGGTTTCCGTTTGGAACGCGCCGTCTCCGCTTCCCGCAATTTCGGATCAATCGCTCCGACAACACCACTGGCTACCTGATCCTGAAGCTCGAAGACGTTTTCCAGCGAGCCTTCGAAGCGGTCGGCCCACAGGTGCGCGCCCGTAGTCGCGTCGATCAGCTGCCCCGTGATGCGCACGCGGTTCCCGGCCTTGCGCACCGAACCTTCCAGGACATAGCGCACACCGAGCTCGCGGCTGACCTGCCTCACGTCCACCGTCCGGCTCCTGTAAGCCAAGGTTGAGGTGCGGGCGATCACGAACAGCCAATGAAATCGACTGAGCGCCGTGATGATCTCCTCGACCATGCCATCGGCAAAGTATTCCTGTTCCGGATCGCCGCTCAAGTTCTGGAACGGAAGTACCGCGATGGAGGGTTTGTCGGGCAGCGCCAACGGCTTCTGCGCGTCCGCAAGCCGCGCCGCCTGCGATGGCGCGGCCGCGACGCTCACCGCGTAGGCGCGGATCGGCTCAATGTTCTTCAGGTACTGCATACCCAGATCGACGAAGGTCAGCGGCAGGAGTTTTTTGACCTGTTCATGGGCCGCGCTGGAAATGCAGATACCATCCGTCGTGGCGCTCGACTGCAGGCGTGCTGCGATATTGACGCCATCGCCAAAGAGATCGCCAGCCCTGACCATCACGTCGCCGATGTGCACGCCGATCCGAAAGTTGATGCGACGGTCCGGCGGCAACTGATCGTTTGCGTTCACCCAGGCGGTTTGTGCCTCGACGGCGCACTGCACGGCATCCACCGCACTTGCGAATTCCGCCAGCACGCTGTCACCAGCCGTGTTGGCGATCCGGCCACGGTGCGCCGAAATCAGCGCATCCAGGATTTTCCGTCGGTCGGTCAGATTGCGTAGCGTACCAACCTCATCGCAGCCCATCAGGCGGCTATAGCCTTCGACGTCGGCCGCGAAAATCGCCACAAGCCTGCGCTCGACATCAGCCATATTGGCCTCGATCTGCCCTAGACTGTGCCGATAGATTATCGCACGCGCTGCGGTCGGAAAACCTTAAATCCTGTCTCCCTCATCGCTGATGAGCCGCAAAGCGGCGTCTCGGCGGATGTGGGCCCGCTGCCAAACACGCCTCACCGCGAACCCTGGAGCGGAACGGATCTACCTCCTGTCGTATTCATCCGGCCCCATCGCCCAAGCCCACTGCTCGTGGCCGGGCGCGTAGGTGCGGTTGGTCTCGGCCGGGTTGCGGTTGACCAGCGGCCGCATGAACATCGGGTGGGTGGCGCTGCGCACCTCGTGCTCGACGGTGAACAGGTGCCTGCCGCTGTCGAGATCGACGATGTCGCGGAAGCGATACTGATACTGGTTGTCTTCCTGCGAGATCAGGCCGCGCTCGCCGAGGCGGCGATAGGGACCGGAAAAGTCCGTGATGTAGATCTGCACGTGATGCCCGTCGTAATCCGGCTGTACGCGGTCGCTCTCGCGGAACTGCAGATACTGGTTCCTTCCGACCTTGACGCGCGCCATGGTGCCGTCGCCGTTTGCAAGCTCGGCCTGCATCCCCATGATCGCGGGATAGAAAGCAGAGATTGCCTTTGCCGTCCCGACCGGCACGTCGAACTCGACATAGGGAATGCCGAGCGTGATGCGCCCGAAGCGCGCCGCATCCGGCTCGTAGCAGCGCACGCGATTGCCCCACGGACAGACCGCTTCGACATGGTCGTTGTGCTCGCGATACGCAAACGCCGTGCCCTCGAGCTTCTTCGCGACCGACGCCAGCCGCTCCAGCAGCGCCGCGCGGCCCGTGATGACGATGCCGGTATGGCCGCGCAACACCTGCGCGCTCCCGTGCGGCAGATGAAACTGGCTCCTGCCGACATTGATCCACATGTTGGTGTCGGAGACCATCAGATAGGGATCGCGGGTCAGTCCGAGGCCCGCGACATAGAACAGCGTCGCCAGCCGCTGATCGGGGATGGTGACGTTGACGTGCTCGAAATGGATCGAGTTGCCGAGATCCTCTGCGGCGCGGTCGAATTGTTGCATGATGACTCCCCTACGTGTGTAGGGTGGGCAAAGCGCAGCGTGCCCACCGTTCTTCTTGTTTGATCCAGATGGTGGGCACGCTTCGCTTTGCCCACCCTACAAGACTGCGCTCGCTAGTCAGTTAGACGTAGCAGCAACAACTCCAGCGCCATCTTCGCGAACGCTTGCATGTTCGCCTGACGATCGCTGCTGCCGGTCTCCATCGTGATCACCTGGTCCGCCCCACCCCGACTAGCGACCGCGATACAGCAATGTCCGGCGGCGTCGCCATAGCGGTTGCCGGTCGGTCCCGTCGCCCCGGTCTCCGATAGGCCCCAGTCGGTCGCAAAGCGCTGGCAGACCTGGCTGGCCAGCAGCTGGGCATAAGGCTGCGACGCCGAGCGGATACCCTTCATCGCCTCGTCGGGAATATCCATCAACAGCCGCCGGGCATTGCGCGTGTAGACCACGGCGCCGCCGAGGAAATAGGCCGATGCGCCCGGCACCGACAACAGCGCCGCCGAGATCAGCCCGCCGGTTGAAGATTCCGCCACCGCAATCGTCTGTTTGCGCGCGATCAGTTGGGTGGCGATCTTTTCCGCAATGGTAACGAGTTCGTTCATCTCACCTCCCAAAAATCCCGCCAGTCATGTCTTCCTAGCACAGGAGGTTCACGCTTGCCGAGTTGCGGGGCGCGGGCGGCCCTGATTGAATAGCTCAAACAACTGCGTCGTGCGGGCATACGAGGAAACACCATGACGTCGCCGATCCCGGGTGGCGTGGATTGCGATCTGCATCCCGCCGTTCCGCATCTGACCAGCCTGCTGCCCTACATGAACGACTACTGGCGCGACCAGGTGACGACGCGTGGCATGACCGACCTGGTCTCGCAATCCTATCCGACCAATTCGCCGATCTCGTCGCGGCCGGACTGGCGGCCCGCGCAGGGCAAGCCGGGTGCCGATCTCGCCGACATGCAGAAGCAGGCGCTCGATCGGTTCGGCGTGCGTTACGGCATCTGCAATCCGCTCTATGGCGTGCAGATGGTGTTTTCCGAGGACATGCAGGATGCGTTCTGCCGCGCGCTGAACGATTGGCTGGCCAAAGAATGGCTCGACAAGGACGCGCGGCTCCGCGGCTCGATCGTGATCCCGACGCAGAGTGTGGAGAAATCGGTCGCGGAGATCGAGCGCTGCGCCAAGGACAGGCGCTTCGTCCAGGTGCTGATGCTGGTCATGGGCGACATGCCGCTGGGAAAACGCGCCTACTGGCCGATCTATGCCGCTGCCGAACGGCTGGGCCTCGCCGTCGGCGTCCATGCCGGCAGCGCCTATCACAACCCGCCGACTTCGGTCGGCTGGGGTTCCTATCACATCGAGGACTATGTCGCGCAGGCGACCGCGTTCCAGACCCAGCTCACCAGCCTGATCGTCGAAGGCGTGTTCGCCCGCCATCCGAAGCTGAAAATGGTCATGCTGGAATCGGGCTTCACCTGGTTGCCGGCCTATCTGTGGCGGCTGCACAAGTTCTGGCGCGGCATCCGGATGGAAACGCCGTGGGTCGATCGCGCGCCGCTGGAGATTGTGCGCAGCAACATCCGATTCTCGCTGCAGCCGGTCGATGCGCCGCCTGATACCGCAACCCTGAACCGCCTGTTTGACCATATGCAGTCGGACGAATTGCTCCTATTCTCGACCGACTATCCGCACTGGCAATTCGACGGTGACGAGGTGTTGCCGCCGGGCCTGTCGGGCGATCTGGTCCGCAAGATCATGATCGATAATCCGCTCGCGACTTACGGCCGATTGGAATTAGCGAAGGAGACGACGCCATGAACGTCCAGTTTCGCCCAGAGCCGTCGGTATCCACCAGCATCAAGACCGCGATCGCGGATTGCGATATCCACCCGGCGCGCGCCACCAAGGACGAGCTTTATCCGCTCCTGGAAAAGCGCTGGCATTCGCATCTCGAAACCTACGGCATCCAGGCCTATCACGGCATGATGGAGGGCCCGCCCTATCCGAAGGCGCAGCCGAACGCCTCACGTCGCGATGCCTGGCCGCCGGAAGGCGGGCCGCAGGGCTCCTCGCTCTCCTTCATGCAGAAGCAATTGCTCGATCCCTACAACGTTGCGCTCGGCGTGCTCAATCCGCTCGCCACCGGGCAGGGCCTGCGCAACCAGGATTTCGCCGCCGCGCTCTGTGCGGCGATCAACGACTGGCAGATCGAGAAATGGACCAGCAAGGACAAGCGTCTGAAAGGTTCTATCGTCGTCGCCAATGAAGATGGCGTGACCGCCGCCGCTGAAATCCGCAAGCGCGCGGGCGATCCGAACTTCGTGCAGGTGCTGCTGCTCTCGCGCAACGTCGAGCCGCTCGGCCAGCGCCGCTATTGGCCGGTCTACGAGGCGGCGCAGGAAATCGGCCTGCCGGTCGGCATCCATGCCTTCGGCTTCGGCGGCAATCCGCTCACCCCCTCGGGATGGCCGAGCTTCTACATCGAGGAGATGGTCGGCCATGCCCAGTGCCAGCAGACCGTGCTGGCAAGCCTCGTGCTCGAAGGCGTGTTCGAACGCTTCCCGAAGCTGAAGATGGTGATGATCGAGGCCGGCTTCGGCTGGGCGCCGTCGCTCGGCTGGCGGCTCGACAAGAGCTTTGAGCGGCTGCACAGCGAGGTGCCGTATCTGAAGCGCAAGCCGTCGGAATATATCCGCGACCATATCTGGTGGACCACGCAGCCGATGGAGGATCCGGAGCGCCGCGACCATCTGTTCCAGACCATCGAATGGATCGGCTGGGACAAGTTGTTGTTCGCCACCGACTACCCGCATTGGGATTTCGACGAGCCGTCACGCGTGCTGCCGCCCGGCGTCAGCGAAGCCAACCGTGAAGCGTTCTATCTCGGCAACGCAAAGAAGCTGTACGGTGTCGCATGATCCGGAAAAGTGGGCGCCGGTTTTCCGAACAGATTATGCGCAGAGATTAAGATGGTTCGGCATGTGATTGCCCCGGTGGATGAGCTGCCGCCTGGGACGCGAAAATTCCTCGACATCGACGGGCGGCCGATCGCGATCTTCAACATCAAGGGCGAGTTCTTCGGCCTGTTGAACCGCTGCCCGCATCAGGGGGCGGCGCTGTGCGAGGGCCCGCTGATCGGACTGGCGCAATCGTCTGATCCCGGCGAGATCGAATACACCAAGCTTGGCGAAATCATCCGCTGTCCCTGGCACGGTTGGGAGTTCGACATCCGCACCGGGCAGTCCTATTGCGACCCCAAACGCTTCCGCGTCCGCGCCTATCCCGTCAATGTCGAGCCGGGAACAGCGGTAGTGAAGGGACCTTATGTCGCAGAGACGATCGCAGTCTCGGTCGAGAGCGACTACGTGGTGGTCGATTTGTAGCAGCCATAAGCCTTTCTATTGGCTTCCGTGGCCTTCCGCGGAGTGCTAGCGTTCAGGCTGAACCCACTCGTCTGGGGGAACCTTCCATAAGCGAGTGGGCCTACATTGCTGTTTCCGACGGATCTGACCTCATTCCTCGACCTCATACGCCAGCATGGCGATGTGGCCTACAGCTTCATGTTTGCCTATGCGGCCTCGCATAGCCTGCTGCTTGCGCTGTTCGCGGGCTACGCGGCGCATTCGGGGGCGCTGGGTTTTGGCACGCTCATCGTGGTCTGCTGGTTCGGCAGTTTCACCGGCGACGTCATTCGCTTCTGGATCGGGCGACGCTATGGCGCCCGCTTGCTCGATCGTTTTCCGCGGTTCGAGCGCACCGTGCAGACGGTCATTCGCCTGACGGAACGTCACTATGTCTGGATGATCCTTTTCCATCGTTTCCCGCATGGCATCCGCGGGCTCGCGGGGTTTGCCTACGGCATATCGCGGCTGCCCTGGTCCACTTTTCTTGCGCTCAACTTCGTCGCGGCGGGACTTTGGTCCGGCGTCGTTGTCTCGGCCGGTTATGCCTTTGGTCAATTCTCGGAGACGTCCATCAACAACGCCTCTTCGGGCCTGGGCATCGTGATGCTGGTCGCGTTCCTCGGCCTGTCCTGGTTGCTTAGCAGGAAGCTCGATCAGATCGTGCAGCGATACTGAAACGAGCAGGGTGGGCAAAGGCGCACTTGCGCCGTGCCCACCATTGCTTCGGCATATCCAGCGTGTTTGGGGGCACGCTGCCGCGTTCGCTCGTTGAGCTACGGCGTACAAGCCGCTTTGCTGCACCCTGCGGTGCTACTCCTCCATCGGACCGCCAAGCGTGCGGCGAAGTTGCTGAGCTTCGCGCCAGGTCTCAAGAACCTCTTTCCCAAATCGCGCGAGCTTGCTTGCGAGCTGTATGATGATGAGTGTGATCATGGCTATTGACCTGCCTTGATCAGCAAGCGGCTGATCTGTCGTTCTGCGTCGTCCGACAGCTTTTGCAGGCCGTGGCTGGCAATGTACTCGTCAACAACACGGTCAGCCTGCCGCTGACGGGATTCGACGAAGACGCGCAACAATCGTTCGAAAAATGAAGGCTTTTTGATCGGGGCAGAAAGCCAGGCCCCAGTGGTTAATGCGTTCGCCATTGGATGGCTCCTTTATCGGAGTTGTCCTTGGAGCGAATTTCCTACCTGAATCGGAGATGGGTATCGGTGAGCGCCAATGCCAGACCAGGTAGCGCGCATGGCTGCATTGACACATTGCGAAGGGATTAACGATTGTAGGCCGTAGGGTGGGCAAAGGCGCACTTGCGCCGTGCCCACCATCCATCACCGAACGCGTTTCCTGGATGATGGGCACGCTGTCGCTTTGCCCGCCCTACGGCACTATGGTGGTTAACGACCGCCGCCGCCACCTCCGCCTCCGCCGCCGCCTCCACCACCACCGCCTCCGTCACGCAGCGACTGGTTTTCGCGCGGGTCGAGATTCTTCATGTAGCTCAGCGAAGTGTCGCGGCGGGTGCGAAGCGACTGCACATAGCTCATGTGATCTCCGCAAGCCTGCCGCGATACTGCCTGATCGCAGTAGGGCGACGGCACGAACGCGGGAGCGGCCATGCTGCTTGTCGCACTGGCTACGACCAAAGCTGCCGCAGACAGGATCAACTTCATCGACATCTGTACTCTCCATTCCCAGGTTGGCGAAGCCGGAATGGCTCGCACAGACGTTCGACGGCGCGAGAAGGAATGAGGTTCGGAAGACCATGTGATGTGGGTCACGTGGGTAACCTGAATGTGAGGCCGGTCATTTTGCATTGCGAGGAGCAAAACGACGACTTGTCCGCCGAAGCTCGAAGAGCGAAGGCGGAAGCAATCCATGTCTCGGCTTGTGGCGCTATGGATTGCTTCGCCGCGCTCGCAATGACGTGGAGAGAGCGAGGTCTCTATTCCCCCGCCCCATGCGCCATCGCCTTGCGCTCCATCGCATAACGCACCAGCGCGGTGAATCGGTAGATGCCGTGCACGAACTTTCCATAGGGCATGGTGACGAATAGCGAAAACACCACGCCGAGATGCAGCGCCAGCAGCGGGCCCATCGCCGCGGTCTCGCGCAGGATCAAAAGCGCCATGCCGGTGAGGCTGGTCAGGAACAGCATCACGATGAATGCGACATCCATGCCGTAGCGCGCCTCGTCGACGAGCACGGAATCGCGCTTCCATCGCTCGGCCAGCAAACCGATCGGCCCGATCAACAGGCCGATGCCACCGAGCGTGCCGAGGACGACCGGCAGATCCCACCACGGGTAGGGCGCCTGCCGCGCCCAGAGATAGTGATAGAGCGTGGCGACCGAGGTCGAGGCGAAGCACAGCGCGAAGCCGTAGAAGGTGAAATGGTGATAGAGCCGGCGGCGGTCGGTCGGGCGATCGTCCTCGTTGAAGCAGCCGACGCCGCCGCCGTCGAGATAGCGCAACTCGCCGGCGTCGCGGATCGCCTGCAACAGCGCGGCGGCATCGGTCTTCATGCCGACCGGCTCGCCGATATCGCGCCAGAACGCGCGCACGCCCATCACCAGTGCGACGATCGCGTAGAGGAACGCCGCGCCGAACAGGGCTGCCATCGCGTTGTGCGGCATCAATTTATAGAACGCGCCCGGCCCGGTATGCACGCCGAACAAGACCTTCCAGTCGTGCCAGGCAGCAAAGCCGAAAATGAACGCGGCAACGCTGAATGCCGCAACAAGGCTGATGACGAGCCCGTTGCGCGCAAACGCGCCTGCGAAGACGCGTGGCCATGCATACGCCGCGTAGGATTCGGCGCGCGCCACCGCCAGCGTCTTCGGCACATTGACGTTGAACTCATGCGGCGGCGAGAACTGGCAGTCGGTGTAGCAGGCACCGCAGGCGTGGCAGAGATTGGCGAGATAGTTGAGGTCGCCGTCGGAGAAGGCGCGGCGCATTTCCATCGCCGGAAAGACCGCGCACAGCCCCTCGCAATAGCGGCAGGAATTGCAGACCGTCATCAGGCGGTCGGCTTCCTCAAGGATTCTCGTTCCGTGCATCCGTTGCTTCCTGCCCGCCGGCCTTCCCGGTTACTTCGTCAGGCCCTTGCCTTCGAGCCACTTCTGGATCAGCGCGGCGACCTCGGCATTGTTCTTGTCCATCATTACCATGTGCGAGTTGCCCTTGATGCCGGCCTGCGGCAGGTCGACGACATCGACGCTGCCGCCCGCCGCCCTGACGGCGTCCGCAAAGGCAAGGCCGTTGGCGCGGATCTTCGGCCAGCGCGAATCCTTCTCGATGTAGTCGCCATAGATGATCAGCGTCGGAATGTTTTTCAGCAGATCGGCCTTGGCGGGATCGCCGAGGCCGGCAGGCTCGACCGCGATCAGCGCCTTGACCTTGTCGGGCCGTGCCTGCGCCACCTTGAAACCGAAGCTGCCGGCCTGGCTGTGGAACAGGATGATGGACGGACCGACGCGGTCGATCTCGGCGAGATAGGCGGCGATGATGGCGTCGTCAGTCGTGGTCCAGCGCGGCACGTTCTGCTTGACGAAGTTCTCATAGCCCTCGTTCGGAAACTGGCTGCCCGGCATCAGCTTGCGTTTGGCGGGATCCGGATCGTAGGAGCCCGCGCCGTCGCCGATGCGGAAGCGCTCGAACGGGTTCGCCGTGGTGAGGAACACCGGCTCGCTCTTGAAGATATCTGGATATTGTGCCCAGCCGGCGCGGCCGCGCTCGACCGCGTCGGAATTGTAGACGGCCCAGCCCTTGCGCAGGAAATAGTTCAGCCAGCCTTCGCGTCCGTCCGGCGTCGTCTCATAGGTGACGCCGGTCAGCCCGCCGCCATGCCACATCAGCAGCGGATAGGCGCCCTTCTCGTTGGCGGGCAGAAAATACTGAACATACATCTGCTCGACCTGATAGGTGCCGTTCGGATCGACCTTTGCCGGCACGCCGCCGGGCGTGAAGGTCACCTCCTTCACCGGCTTGCCGGAAATCTCGACCAACCGACCGCCGACATGGAACGAACCCATATCGCGCAGCGCGATCGGCTCGGCGGCGTTCGCCAACGTCGCGCCCACCAGAACTGCCGCAGCAGAAGCAATCGCAAGCCGCATCACAAATCCTCCCGTTGTTGTCTCCCTCTCCCCGCAAAGAGCGGGGCGCGGTGACTTCTAATTCCTCGCATTCTTCGCCGCCTCACGCCCGGCCACCCGCCCGAACACGCTGCCGATGGTCATGCCGATGCCGGCCGCATAGCCCTTGCCTAGCACGTTGCCGGCCATGATCTCGCCGGCCGCAAACATGTTGGCCGATGGCTTGCCGTCCTTCATCACCATGCGCGACTGCTTGTTCACGCGGGTGCCGAGATAAGTGAAGGTGATGCCGGGCCGCACCGGATAGGCGAGATAGGGCGGCGTCTCGATCTTGCGCGCCCAATGCGTCTTCGGCGGGGAGATGCCCGCGGTGCGGCAATCGTCCAGGATGGTGTGGTCGAAGGTGCCGGGCTGCACGGCGGCGTTGAATTCGGTGATCGTTTTTTCCAGCGCTGCGGGATCGAGTTCGAGCTTGCCGGCGAGCTCGGCGATGCTGGCGCCCGCGATCGGCGGAAACAGCGTCGGCATGAAGCTGGTGACCACGGTGGAATCGAAGATGATGTAGGCGATCTGGTCCGGCTGCGCCGCCACCAGCCGTCCCCAGATCGCGTAGCGCTTCGGCCAGATGTCCTCGCCCTCGTCGTAGAACCGCTCCGCGTGCTTGTTGACGACGATGCCGAACACCACCGAGTCGTGCCGCGTGATAATGCCGCCGTCGAATTTCGGCGCGCGGGCGTCGATCGCGACCGCATGGCACTGGGTGGGATCGCCGATGTCCTGCACGCCCTTGGCGAGCAGCATCTTCAGGATCGAGCCCCGATTATAGGGCGTGCCGCGGATCAGGAAATTGTCGGCGGCCTCGCCCCAATACTCCTTCAGCCATTCAATGTTGGCTTCAAAGCCGCCGGCGGCCGCGACCAGCGCGGAAGCGCGGATTTCGCTCGCGCCATCGATCGGCTGCTTAAGTTTTGCGGACAGGAACATGCCGTCCTCGATCTCGAGGTCGATGACCTCAGCATCATAGGCGATCTCGACGCCGAGTTTTTCCGCGGTGAGATAGAGCGCGTTCAGCATCGCGCGTCCGCCGCCAAGGAAGAACGAATTGGTGCGGCCAAGGCTCAGCGTGCCGCCGAGCGAGGGCTGCCAGCGCACGCCCTGTTCGACGATCCAGTTCAGGATGTCTTTCGACTCCTTGATCATGAACTTGGCGAGTTCTTCATCCGTCTGCCCGCCAGTCAGGCGCAACAGATCGTCCCAGAACTCTTCCTCGGTGTAGGGGCCAGTGAGAATCTCGGTCGCGGCATCGTGCGCGCAGCGCATGTTGCGGGTATGGCGGGTATTGCCGCCGCGATAGAATTTCGGCGCGCCTTCCAGCACCAGCACGGAAGCGCCGGCGCGCCGGGCGCTGATGGCCGCGCAGAGCGCGGCGTTGCCGCCGCCGATCACCAGTACATCGAATTTCCGATTCAAGTCGGCCATGCGCTCTTGTTGTCGTTGTTGGCCTGGAAAATCAAACCGGCGCTCGGCCAGACAACTCCATCCACCCCGGCGATTTTCTAGCCTGCCGCAACGGCCGCGTCACGTCTCTCGTGCGCTGCGCAGGGCCATGCGACGATGTCGCATGCAAGGCGCGATGCGGAATATCTGCCAAGCTCAGGGCTTGTTTTGCACGGAGGCGAGCAGCCATTGCCGGAACGCCGCCAGCTTCGGCGGATCGGCCCTTCCCATCGGGGAGACCAGATAGAATCCCGCATCAACCGGCAGCGTGATCTTGAAGGGAACTACGAGCCGGCCCCGCGCGATGTCTTCCTCCACATAGGCGGTACGTCCCAGCGCGACGCCGAAGCCGTCGATCGCGGCCTGCACCGTCATGAAGATCATGTCGAAGGTCACGCCCGGTTGCTTCGACAGATCGGCCGGCAGCCCGGCCGCCGTCAGCCACAGTCGCCAATCGTCGCTGTTCATACTGCTGGTATGGAGCAGCACGTGGTCCCTGAGGTCTTCGGGACATCTCAGCGGCTTGTTGCCCTTCAGCAGCGCCGGGCTGCACACCGGAAAAAGCTCGTCCGCCATCAGCCAGTCGGCGCGAACGCCGGGCCACTGGCCGCGGCCGTAGCGGATGGCGGCGTCGACATTGTCGCGCTGGAAATCGACCAGGTTGGTCGAGGTCGTGATGCGCACGTCGATGCCGGGATGGGCTTCCTGGAACGCGGTCAGCCGCGGCAGCAGCCATTTGGCCGCCAGCGAGGCCAGCGTCGATACCGTCAGCACGCGGTCGTCGTCCTTGCGCAGCAGGCGGTCGGTCGCAAGCCGCAGATCGTTGAAGGCGGCGCGGATGCCCGGAAGGTAGTCCTGCGCTTCCGCCGTCAGCGCCAGCGAGCGATTCTGGCGGATGAACAGGCGAACGCCGAGCTCTTCCTCCAGCCGCTTGATCTGATGGCTGATCGCGGTCTGCGTGACGTTCAGCTCGGATGCCGCCTGCGTAAAGCTCAAATGCCGGGCGGCGGCCTCGAAAGCCCGCAGACCATTAAGCGATGGCAGCCTGGCGGTCATTCCGCGATCCCCAGATACATGAGTTTATATCATCCGAAACGGTACAAAGTGTCGTTTGTGGAAGGCTCGAACAAGGCAGATATTAGCAACAACAGATTACTACAGGAGCCGAAAATGTCCACTTACACGCATGAATCGATGATAAATCATCATGGACCGGGGTTTTTGAGCCAGTTGGCCGAGACCTTCCATGTCTGGCGGCAGCGCTACCAGTCGCGCCGCGAACTGGCGAGGTGGTCGGACCGGGAACTGCACGACATCGGTATCTCCTGGAGCGACGTCGCCTACGAGGCCGATAAACCGTTCTGGCGGGCTTGAGCAGCAGCCGGCTGGCGCCGCCTCTTCAGAGGGGCGCCGGCCATTTTCATTGAGGACCGGCGGGAGCGCGCCATGACCACGCTGCGTTTCGACGATCTCGGGCAGTATTCGGACGTGCTGCGTTCGCGGCACGGCCAGGCCGTGACCGTACGCTTCGTCGAGCCGCGCGATGCCGAGGCGCTGCAGAATTATTTCCGCTCGCTCTCGACACGTTCGCGTTACAGTCGCTTTCTCGGCGCCGCCAGCGAACTGCCGGCATCTGAACTCGAGCGCTTCATCCATGTCGGCGAGGCCGATCGGTTCAGCGTGATCGCGACCATGCTGGTCGACGGCCGCGAGACCATTGTGGGCGAAGCGCGCTATGCCTTCGACAGCGAGGCTGCTTCGATCGAGTTCGGCCTGTCGATCGACGATCGCTGGCAGGGCCACGGCATCGGCAAGGCGCTGTTGAAGAATCTCGAATGCCGCGCAGCCTCGTTCGGCGCTGAACGCATCTTCGGCGACACGCTCCGCTCCAACGACGTGATGATCGCGCTTGCCCGCAAGGCCGGCTACGCCTTCACCAATACGCCTGGCGACTGGAGGCTGACGCGCTTCCAGAAACAGATCCATATCGAGCCGCAGGAAATCCCATGCGCCAGTTGGCGGCTTGCCGCCGTCTCTCCCAGCGCAATGTCCTCGCTTGCGGTTTGATACACTGAGCCCGGTTCTGGCCGCACCAGAACCGGGCTTTTTTCTGTCGTTACGCGGCTTCGTCAGTGAAGTCCGTGGAGGTCGCCAGCGTTCGCCATTCGGTCAATTCCCTTGCAACGAAGGCGTTTTTCGCTTCGATCCGCTCCACCGTGTCGCTGCCGAGTGGCAGCCGCAGCGGCGGATTCTTGGCGTTCACCAGCGCGATGAAGGCGCTCGCAAGCTTGCGCGGGTCGCCGCGCTGGCCATGGTTGGCGTCGGCGGCGTGCGCCCGGGTGTTGCCGACGCTTTCGCGGTAGTCGTCGATATGCTGCGCCGTGCGCGCCAGAGATGTCTCGTCGAGGAAATCGGTGCGGAAGAAGCCGGGCTCGACCACGGTGACCTTGATGCCGAGCGGCGCGACTTCGGCTGACAGCGCCTCGCTGATGCCTTCGACCGCGAACTTGGTCGCGCCATAGACGCCCCAGCCGGGATAGCCGGTGTAGCCGCCGACCGAGGAGATGTTGATGACATGGCCTGAGCGCTGCCGGCGCATATGCGGCAGCACCGCGCGTGTGACGCCGAGCAGACCGAACACGTTGGTGTTGAACAGCTTGGCCGTTTCCGCGGCGCTGGCTTCCTCGATTGCGCCCAACAGGCCATAGCCGGCGTTGTTGACGAGGATATCGATGCGGCCGAACTTTTTCACCGCCTGGCCCGCAGCCTCATGGGCCTCAGCGTCGCTGGTGACGTCGAGCCGCGTGGCCAGCAGCCGTTCATGCTGACCGAGGCGGGCGGTGACGGTGTTGGGATCGCGCGCGGTGGCAACCACCGCATTGCCCGCTTTCAGAGCGGCCTCCGCGATCAGCGCGCCAAAACCCCGGGAAGCTCCTGTGATGAACCAGACACGCATTTTCCTGCCCTTTCGGTTGGGCCCGGCGGGATCGCCGAACCTGATGGGCAAGGAATAGCGGCTCGCCATACCTGAGATAATCCGCTAAATATTCCATGAGTTACTGAGAAAAACTCATCAATGCGGATCGACCCTTCCGACCTCGCGACCTTCCTCGCCATCGCCAGGCATCGCAGCTTTCGCGCGGCCGCTACCGAACTCGGCGTTTCGGCCTCGGCGCTGAGCCACGCGCTGCGCAACATCGAGGAGCGGCTGGACCTGCGGCTGATAAACCGCACCACGCGCAGCGTCGCGCTGACCGAAGCCGGCGAGCGGCTGTTCTCGCGGATCAGCCCGGCGTTCCGCGACATCGACGACGCGCTGGAAGATCTCAACAATTTCCGCGGCAAGCCGACCGGCACGCTGCGGTTCAACGCCGCGCGGCAATCGACGCAACTGGTGCTGCTGCCGATCGTGACGCGCTTCCTGAAAGACTTCCCCGACGTCAATGTCGAGATCGTCATCAACGACGCGCTGATCGATACGGTCGCGGCGGGCTTCGATGCCGGCGTCCGGTTCGGCGAGACCATCGCCGCCGACATGATCGCGGTCCCGATCGGCCCGCGGCATCGCTTTGCGGTCGTGGGCTCACCCCGATATTTCAAAGTTCATAAGCCGCCGATCACGCCGCATGATCTCAAGGGCATGCCGTGCATCCGCTACCGCTTCACCAGCGGCGTGATGTATCGCTGGGAGTTCGAGCGCGGCGGCATCGAGGTCGATATCGACGTCGAGGGGCCGCTGACACTGAACGACCAGGACCTGATGGTCGATGCGGCGCTGGATGGCGCCGGCCTCGCCTTCGTGTTCGAAGCGCAGGTCGAGGAGCTGATCGCCAGGCGCAAGCTGGTGCGCGTGCTGGCTGACTGGTGTCCGGCCTATCCCGGCTTCTTCCTGTACTATCCGAGCCGGCGACAACTGCCCGCCGCGCTGCGCGCATTCGTCGATTTTGCGCGCCGGGGCGGGGCGGCGGTCGATTGATAATGCCTTCGCCGCGGTCTAGCCTTCTTTCCGCGACTTCGCAGGGGAGGGCCGATCATGGGCGTCGATCCAGGATTTGTGCGAAAGATCTTTGCCGGTCTCGAGCATGGCGATGGCGCCGGCTTCTTTGCCCACGTCGCCGATGACGTAGACTGGACCGTGATGGGCACGCATCCGCTCGCCGGTCACTATTTGTCGAAGGCCGATTTTATCGCCGGCACGTTTGCCAAGCTCGGCAAGGTGCTGCCGAACGGGGCGCAATTACACGTCGACAGCCTGATCGTGCAGGATGATGTGGCGATTGTTGAATTGCATTCCGAAGCAATCGCGAAAAACGGTTTCCGCTTCGACAATCACTATTGCTGGGTCTGCTATTTCAGAAACGATACCATCGTGCGCGTGCGGGCCTATCTCGATTCGGTGATGGTGGCGCGGCTGTTTGCCGAGAACCCGATCTAGTTTCGGGTTCTCGTAGCTTCGTAGCCCGGATGAGCGAAGCGACATCCGGGGAAACTCTCGCTACGGCCGGACTCATCCGGATGTCGCTCCGCTCATCCGGGCTGCAAGATATTCACTCTCCCGAAAATACCGGTTTGCGCTTTTCTATGAACGCCTGCACCGCTTCCTTGTGATCGGCGGTGGTAGTCAGGCGCGTCAGGCGCTCGGCCTCGTGGTCGCGGGCGGTGGCGAAGTCGAACTGGAGCGCCTCGTCGAGGTTGTCCTTGATGTAGCGCAGCGCCAGCGTCGGGCCTTCGGCCATGGATTTGGCGAGCGCGAAGGCTTCGGCCTGCAGCTTGTCGTCGGGCACCACGCGGTTGACGAGGCCGAGCGTCTCGCATCGCGTGGCATCGACCTTGTCGCCGGTGAACATCAGTTCGCGGGCCCGCGAGGTGCCGACCAGCCGCGTCAACAGCCAGGCAATACCGTAGTCGCCGGAGAGCCCGACGCGGACATAGCCGGTGGCGACGAATGCCGATTGCGCCGCGATCCGGATGTCGCAGGCGAGCGCGAGCGCAAGTCCGGCGCCGACCGCGGGGCCGGGTAGCGCCGCGATGGTCGGCTTGCGCACCGAGACCAGCGCGCCGGTCAACAGGCGCTGCCGCTCCTGCAGGTCGGCGACCTTGTCCTCGTAGGACATCTCCATCTTCTTCTTGTCGCGATGCGCGCCCATGCCCTTGACGTTGCCGCCGGCGCAGAACGCTGTGCCCGCGCCGGTGAGCAACAGCGCGCCGACCTCGGGGTTCTCACCGCAGGCCTTGATCATGCTGCGCAACGCCGGCGTCAGCGTATCCGAGAACGCGTTGCGCGCTTCGGGACGGTTCAGCGTGATGATGGCGACGCGGTCGCGGATCACGCAGAGCAGTTCCTCGGTGCCGGTGTCGATTTTGGTTTCGGCGGTCATGTTTCCCCCTGTTGTTGTCCGTTGCGAAGAGCGATGGTTTCGTAGGGTGGGCAAAGCGAAGCGTGCCCACCATCAGGAAACGCATTCGACGAGAGATGGTGGGCACGGCGCTTCGCGCCTTTGCCCACCCTACGCGTCCTGCGCGGTGGCCGTCTCAAAACTTCTCCACCCACGGCCGCAATTCGACCTCCCAGGTCCAGGCGCTGCGCGGCTGCTGCAGCACGTTCCAGTAGCTCAACGCAATCGCGTCGGGATCGAGCATCGAGTCCGGTTTATCGGCGGGCTCGGTGCGGACAGCGCTGCGGATGCCGCCGTCGATGACGAAGTGCGCGACGTGGATACCCTGCGGCGACAATTCGCGCGCCATGCTCTGGGCAAGTCCGCGCAGCGCGAACTTACCCATCGCGAACGGTGCCGACTGCGGATAGCCCTTCACGCTGGCGGAAGCGCCGGTGAACAGGATCGCGCCGTGCCTGTTCGGCAGCATGCGCTGCGCCGCCTGCTGTGCCACCAGGAAGCCGCCGAAGGCGGAAACCGCAATCGCGTTTGCAACCTCGGCCGGAACCAGATCGGTAAAGGCGCCGCGTGCCCGTCCACTGGCATTATAGACGACGAGGTCGGGCGTGCCGACCTCGCGCTCGACCATGCCAAACAGACGCTCGACTTCCTCGGCCTGGATAGCGTCGCAGGCAAAGGCGCGGGCGCCGGTTTCGGTGCAGAGCGCGCCGAGTTTCTCGATCTTGCGCGCGGCGAGCGCGACCTTGATGCCTTCGCGCGCAAACAGCCGCGCCAGCGATGCGCTCAACCCCTCGCCGACGCCGACGATCAGGGCAATCTTGTATTTTGGAATTTCCATGGGGCGGTCCTCGGGTGGTGGGACTCGGTATTTAGGAACCCGATTCCGCCTGGCAATCGTCCGCCATGGGGCGGCCCTCCAATTATGCGTGTTGACGGCTTGAACGCCTGCGTTATCGGTAGATGATCAAGATCGGGCGGAACGAACAAGGGCTAAAAATGCATCCACTCATGCAAGATCGCGCAACGGCGTCAGCCAGCCAGCCGGGATTGCTCGCGCCTGACACGACGGGGATGAATTTCTACCGCGCCGATCCGGCGTTGACGGATCTGCTGCGGCTGCATCTACCCGATGCGCTGTTCCGTCATATCGAGCCGCATCTCGATCGCCTGGGCGAATTGGCCGGCGGCTATCTCGACGAATGCGCGCGGCTTGCGGATCGTCACACACCGGTGCTGCACCAGCGCGACAAGTTCGGCCGCGATACCCAGTATATCGAATACCACCCGGCCTATCGCGAGCTCGAAAAGGCCGCGTTCGGTGAGTTCGGCATTCACGCGCTGTCGATCCGCAAGGGCATCATGGGCTGGCCGGACAAATACCCCGTCGTCGCCAAGCACGCCTTCACCTTCCTGTTCAATCAGACCGAGTTCGGCATGGGCTGCCCGATCAACGTCACCGACGGCTGCGCCAAACTGCTCAACAATTTCGGCAGTGACGCGCTGAAGGCAAAATATCTCGACGGACTGACCCAGACCGACATGAGCAAGCTGACCCAGGGCGGCCAGTTCATGACCGAGAAGGAAGGCGGCTCCGACGTCGGCACGCTGACGACCAGGGCCGTGCAGGAAGGCGACCACTGGCGGCTCTATGGCGAAAAATGGTTCTGCTCCAATGCCGACGCCAAGGTGGTGATGCTGCTGGCGCGCCCCGAGGGGGCGGGCCCCGGCACGCGCGGCGTCGGCCTGTTCCTGATGCCGCGCTTCCTCGACGACGGCTCGCAAAATCATTATCGGATCGTGCGCCTGAAGGACAAGCTCGGCACCCGCTCGATGGCCTCGGGTGAGATCAAGTTCGAGGGCGCGATCGCGTACGCCGTCGGCAAGCTCGACCGCGGCTTCGTTCAGATGGCCGAGATGGTGAATTCGTCGCGGCTCTCCAACGGCGTCAAATCCACCGCGCTGATGCGGCGGGCGCATCATGACGCGATGACGGTGGCGAAGAGCCGCGTCGTCTTCGGCCAGCGCATCATCGACCTGCCGCTGGCGCGGCGGCAATTGATGAAAATCATGCTGCCGACCGAGCAAGCGCTGTCGATGAGTTTTCTTACCGCAGACGCGCTCGATCGCGCGGAAGCCGGCAGTCAGGATGCAGCGGCGCTGCTGCGTATTCTCACCCCCACGCTGAAATTCCGCGCGACGCGCGATGCGCGGAAAGTCTGCGGCGACGCGCTCGAGATGCGCGGCGGCATCGGCTATATTGAGGAGTTTGCCACCGCCCGGCTGTTGCGCGACGCCCATCTCGGCTCGATCTGGGAAGGCACCGGCAACATCGTCGCGATCGACACGCTGACGCGCGCAGTCGGCCGTCACGGCGCCGATGCCGCACTCGCCGCCGATCTGCACGCCCGCCTCGACGACAGCGCCAACGTGCCGCAGGCGTGGCGCGACCGTTTGCACCAATTGACCGATCGTGCGGTCGGTTTCGCGCGCGAAGTCGCCAGCCGCAGCGACAATGAGGGCGATGCGCGGCGCGCCACCAGCCTGCTCTATCAGGTCGCCAGCGCCGTCGCGCTGGCCTGGGAGGGCGGACGCATCCACGAGATGCGCGGCGACGCCAAACGGCTATTGCTGTCGCGGATGGTGATCGACCATCGCATCTCGACGGGCGATCCGTTCCGTTTAACGGAAAATGCCACCCAGCGCGCGATCACTGATCGTCTGCTCGGCGAACGCGATGTCGCTATGGCCGAGGTTGGCGAATTGCTTGTCGCAGCGTAGGCTGATTTCAGTACTGGTTCAAAAATAACAGAAATATAGAGGGAGCACCCGATGAAGGCCGCCGTTCTGCATGAAGTCAACCAGCCGCTGGTGATCGAGGATGTCAGCGTGCCGAACCCCGGCCCGCGCGAAGTCCTGATCCGCACCCGCGTCGCCGGCCTCTGTCACTCCGACCTGCATTTCATGGAAGGGCTCTACCCGCATCCGCTGCCCGCGGTGCTCGGACATGAATCCGCGGGCGTGGTCGAAAAGGTCGGCTCCGACGTCACCTATGTCAAACCCGGCGATCACGTCGTGACGTGCCTGTCCGTGTTCTGCGGCACCTGCGACAACTGCACCACCGGCCGCACCGTGCTCTGCACCGACACCACCGTGAAGATGCTGCCCGGCGCGTCCAATCGCCTGTCCTGGGCACGGTCGGAGAAACTCAACCAGTTCCTCAATCTCTCGTCTTTTGCCGAGCAGATGCTGGTGCACGAAAACGCCATCGTCAAAATCCGCAAGGACATGCCGCTGGAGCTGGCGGCGCTGATCGGCTGCGGCGTCATCACCGGCTATGGTGCGGTGGTGAACACGGCCAAGGTGCAGGCCGGCGAGACCGTGGCGGTGATCGGTTGCGGCGGCGTCGGCATGGCCGCGATCAATGGCGCCGCGATCGCCGGCGCCGGCCGCATCATCGCAATCGACACCAATCCGGCCAAGCTGCAATTGGCAACAAAGCTCGGCGCCACCGACATCGTCGATCCCGCCCGGGGTGATGTGGTGCAGCAGGTGCGCGAACTCACCGGCGGCGGCGTGCATCACTCCTTCGAGGTGCTGGGCCGCAAGGAAACCGCCGAGCAGTCCTTTGCGATGCTGGCGGCGGGCGGCACCGCGACCATCGTCGGCATGATCCCGTTCGGCCAGAAGATCGAGCTGCACGGCTTCGACTTCCTCAGGGAGCGCCGCATCCAGGGCTCGTCGATGGGCTCCAACCATTTCCGTGTCGACATGCCCCGCCTCGTCGAATTCTACATGCGCGGCAAGCTGCATCTGGAAGACTGGATTTCGGCCAAGCTGAAACTCTCAGAAATCAATGAGGGCTTTGCCAACATGAAAGCCGGCAAGACGCTGCGCAGCGTGATCATGTTTGATAGCTGATGACGACGTCGTCATTCCGGGGCGATGCGGAGCATCGAACCCGGAATCTCGAAATTATGTCCGGCACAAGATTCCGGGTTCAGCCCTGTCGGGCTGCCCCGGAATGACGCCCATATTTCACCGCGACACATGCGCCGACACCGCCAGCCACCTGCCGTTCTGCCTCGCCCAGCAATCGGTATAGCGCCCATGCGCCGGCTGGTCGTCGGCGGTCGTATAGCTGGTGGCGGCGTGGATGATGGCGAAGTCGCCGAGCACGCGGATCTTGACGTCATGCGCGGTGAGATTCCTGATCGTCACCGGCACGGCGGTTTGCTTCAGGAACGCCGCGCGATCGACCAGCGACTTGTCGGGATTCGAGCAATAGAAATCGGCGGCAAGAATTTCGTCGAAGCGTTTGACGTCGGAGTTCTGGACTGAATTCACGTAATCGCGGTTGAGCGCGGTGAGTTCTTCGATGTCGTTGCTCATGGTGTTCTCCCGATCTCTCCCGGTCATTGCGAGCGAAGCGAAGCAATCCATCGTCCCGCACAGGGAAAGATTAGATTGCTTCGTCGCTGCGCTTCTCGCAATGACGCCGCAGGTAAGTTTCGTCCCTCAATCGTCAAACATCGACGGCGGTTTGAACCCGCCGAATTCGCGCTCGATCAGCTCGGCGAGTTTCAGCGGTGTGCGATCCTCCAGCCAGGGGCCGACGATCTGCACGCCGATCGGCAGTCCGTTCGGCGAGAATCCGGTCGGGATCGCAGTGGAGGGCAGGCCCGGCAACGTAGCGATGCCGGGCCAGGAGAGCATGTCGGGATAGACGTGGTCCTTGCCGTCGATCCTGATGCGGCGCTGTTCCTGGTCGTCGGAGTGATCGTGCGGATAGGCCGGCGTCGGCATGATCGGGCAGATCACGGCATCATATGTCTTGAATAATTCGCGCCATTGCGCCCGCAACCGCCCGCGCGCGCCGTCGTCCATCAGCCAGTTGCGGTGGCTCTGCGCTATGCCGCGCAGCCGTTCCGCGGCAAGGCTTGTCTCGCTCGCCGGCAGCACAGCGACCGCGGCCTGCGCGCCCTCATAGACATCAGGCGTAAAGGAAGCGCCGAGAAACGACATCAGCATCCGCATGTAGAGCCGGGAGGTATCGGCAAAGTTCGGCAACAATGGGCTCTCGCGGTCGATCTTGACGCCGGCCTTTTCGAGATTGGCGGCGAGCTTGTGGATCGTGCCGCGCACCACCTCGTCGGTCGGCATGACAGGATCGGTATCGACCACCAGCACGCGAAAATCGTTCAGCGTGGTGTGACGTGGAGCCGGCAGTGCGAGCCTGTAACCCTTCCCGGCCTCCAGCGGATCGGGGCCGGCGATGGTGTCGAGCAGCAGCGAGAGGTCGGCGGCGCTGCGGGCCATCGGGCCGATTACGGCAAGGTCGCGATCGATCGGCAGCGGCTGAAACGGCGGCGGCGTGTGGCCGCGCCCGGGCACCAGCGCAAAGGTCGGCTTGTGCGCATAGACGCCGCAGTGAAACGCAGGCACGCGCAAGGAGCCGCCGATGTCGGAGCCGAGCGACAGCGGGCCATAGCCGGCGGCGAGCGCTGCTGACGAGCCGCCGGAGGAGCCGCCCGGCGTGCGGCCGAGATCGAACGGATTGTTGGTAGTGCCGTAGATCTCGTTATAGCTCTGCCAGTCGCCGAGCCCGAACGGAACGTTGGTCTTGCCGATGATGACGCCGCCGGCGTCCTTGACGCGTGTGATCGACAGTGCATCCTCCACAGGCCGGAAATCCTTTTGTGCCGGAATGCCCCAGGTCGTCGGCAGGCCCGCGATATTGTAGGATTCCTTCACGGTCAGCGGGATGCCGAGCAGCGGCTTCCTGACGCCACGCGCGAGTTCAGCGTCGGCGGCGCGGGCGGCAGCAAGGCCGCGCTCGAAATCGCGAACGCAAATCGCGTTGATCTTCGCATCGTGCCGCTCGATGCGGCCGATTGCGTCCTCGGCAAGCTCGACCGCCGAGACCTTTTTCGCGGCAAGTGCGGCCGATAATTCGACGGCGGTCTTGAAACTCCATTGCGATTTGGCCAAGCTGTGCTCCCGCTCTTTCGTTCGATGCAGGCCGCGGATGATGCTCAGTTTGGGCACGCGCGGCAAGAGCAATGGCTGTACAGTGGCTTATCAGCCATGCTGCCAGCCGCCTTGGCGAAGCTGCCGTTCGCGCGCTAGTCTCCCGATCAACAAAAAATGAAAACAGCGCGGGAGGCTCTGATGAGATCGGCGTGGATCGCAGGCGTCGTGGCGGCCGTCACGATCGGCAACGCGACGATGGCGGCTCGCGCCGCCGAGATCAGGCTGGCCGAACAGTTCTCGATGGGCTACCTGCAATTCAACGTCATGAAGCGCGACAGGCTGATCGAGAAATACGCCAGCCAACGCGGCCTCAGGGATTTCAAGGTTTCCTGGCAGCGCTTCAACGGCCCGGTGGCGATGAACGAGGCGCTGCTGTCCAATTCCACCGATATCGTCAGCGGTGGCGTGCCCGGCCTGATCACGCTGTGGGACAAGACGCGGGGCACCTCGTTCGAGGTCAAGGGCATCTGCGCGCTGAGTTCGCAGCCGTTCCTGCTCAACACCGCCAATCCAAACGTTAAATCCATCAAGGATTTCACCGAACGCGACCGTATCGCGGTGCCCTCCATAAAAGTGTCGGTGCAGGCGGTGCTGCTGCAGATGGCGTCCGCGGCCGCCTTCGGCGATGACAACTACGCCAAACTCGATCCCCTTACGGTATCGATGTCGCCGCCGGACGCGACGATTGCGCTGTTGAGCGGCGCGGGCGGCATCAGCGCGGCCTTCAGCGTGCCACCATTCCAGTTTCAGCAACTGGAGCAGAACAACATCCGCACCGTGCTGTCGTCGTTCGATGTGCTGGGGCCGCACACGTTCACGGTGGCATGGACCTCGGCGCGGTTCCGGAAAGAGAATCCCGAACTCTACGCCGCCTTCCTCGACGCCGTGAAGGAGGCGACCGCGATCATCGCGGCCGACCCGAAGGGGACCGCGCAGAGCTGGATCAACGACAGCAATTCCAAGCTGCCGCTGGAGATGGTGACCAAGGTAGTAACCGCTTCCAATGTCGAATGGACGATGACGCCGGCCGCGACGATGAAATTCGCAAAGTTCATGCGCCGCGTCGGCACCACCAAGAACGAGCCGGCCTCGTGGAAGGAGATGTTCTTCCCCGAGATCAGCGATCTGAACGGGAGCTGACGCGGGAGCCCTTAAGCCGCGCCGATCAATATCCCCACTGCCAGCACGATGGCGCCGCCGAGCACGATCTGGAACACGGCCTGCAGGAACGGCGTGTCCATGTAGCGCGCGCGGATGAAGGCGATCGCCCACAATTCGAAGAATACGACGATGCCGGCGATCGCGGTCGCGATCCAGAACGCGTTAGGCCAGGAGTCAGGAACGAGGTAGGGCAGCGTATGGCCGATGCCGCCGAGCGTCGTCATCAGCCCGCAGGTAATGCCGCGCAGCCAGGGCGAGCCGCGCCCGGTCAGCGAGCCGTCATCCGACAGCGCCTCGGCAAAACCCATGCTGATGCCGGCGCCGATCGAGGCGGCAAGCCCGACCAGAAACGTCTGCCAGTTCTGATGCGTGGCGAAGGCTGCGGCAAACAGCGGCGCCAGCGTCGAGACCGAACCGTCCATCAGTCCGGCGAGGCCCGGCTGCACATATTGCAGCACGAACATGCGGCGCCGCGTCTTGTCTTCCTCTGCGCGCACGTCGGGCTTGAGGATCTCGCCGGTCAGCTTGACTGCCAATCGCTCGTGGCCTCTTTCCTCCTCGGCGAGGTCGCCGAGCAAGCGCCGCACGCCGACGTCTTCCGCCTTTTCGCTGGCCTTGGCGTAGAAGCGCTCGGCCTCGAGCTCCATCGTCTCGACTTCCTTCCGGATGGTGTCGAGCGGCAGGTTCTTGGTCAGCCAGATCGGACGGCGCTTCAGAAAGCCCTTGACGTCCTCGCGGCGGATCGGCGGCAGGTGTGGGCCAAACCGCGTCTCGTAGAGTTCGAGCAGGCGATGGCGATGGCCGCGTTCCTCTTCCGCCATCTCCTCGAACACCTTTGCCGTATCAGGATAGCGCTCCGCGAGATCTTCGGCGAAGGCCATGTAGATGCGGCTGTCCTCTTCCTCGGACGCGATCGCAACAGCCAGCACTTCGCGCTCAGTCAGATCGGCGAAATTCTTCACAGGACGCCTGCCTCTTCTTGTTTTGGAATTCTCTCATGTTGGCGTTTACCGCGGTCAATTGTCGGCCGTGCCCTGGCTCGCCTTGGTCCCTCGCAGGAATTGCACCAGCAGCCAACTCACCTTGTTGGCCTGCTCCTGCTGCACCCAGTGGCCGGCGCCGTCGACGAGATGGCAGCCGATCATGTTTGTGCAGGCCTTCGACTGCATCGCCTCATAGACGCCGGGGCGTTGATAGGTGCCCCAGTCCTGCTTGCCCGAGATGAAGGCGGAGCGCACATCGATGGTGCGGCCCGACCATGTCTGCAATTCCGGAGTGAACGCGCCCGAGGTGCCGCAGCGATACCATTGCAGGCCGCCCTGGAATCCGGTGCGTTCATACTCGGCGCTGTAGAACGCCAGTTCGTTGTCCGGCAGCCATTTATTCCCTGCGATTTCTTCCGGCGAGGGCATTTCCTCCGCAACCGTCGCGGCCATGTCCTTGGCGTGGTCCATCACATAGTAGGTCGGCAGCTTTGCAATTTCGTCCGCGGTCCACGATTTGAGCGGATAGGGCTTGTTGTCTTTCCAGTCCGCGCTCTTGTGATGGTAATAGGCACGCAGGAAATCATGCACCCCCTGCGGCGCGTGGTGCATGTCATCGTTGGCCTCGCGCGTCGAATAGTACCACTGGTAGTGCTTTCGCGGTCGCGGCAGTGCGCCCAGATCGCGATGAATGGGATCGTCGATGCGCTTGCCAGGCTCGTTCACCGTGTTGAACGGTAGCGACGGCGGGCCGGCGAACGGCGCGCTCATCATGACGACCGAACGGAATACGTCGGGCCGGATCAGTGCGCACCAGGCAGCGACCGACGAGCCGAAATCATGCCCGATGACGGCGTCGACGCTTCTGTAGCCGAACGCCGCCACCAGCCCGAGCGCATCGCGCACCAGATTGGGGAGGCGGAAGGAGGCGAGGTCGCCGTCATAATCCGCGTCCCATCCGGTGGTGCGGCCATAGCCGCGCTGGTCGGGCGCGATCACGTGATAACCGGCTTCGGCCAGAATGGGCATCACCTTGCGCCAGGAGAAAGCGAGCTCGGGGAAGCCATGCAGCAGCAACACACAGGGCCGGCCGCGGGTTTCGAAGCCGGCTTCCAGCACATGCATCCGCAGGCCATTGATGCCATCGACGTAGCGGGAGCGGATGCTGGAGGGGAGCGGGATATCGGGGAGGGTGGGCATTGTTTGCGCCTTTCTTCGCCCTCTCCCCTTGTGGGATAGGGTGGACGCGATGCGCAGCATCGCAGACGGGTGAGGGGTCTGTCTCCGCGGATAGAGACCCCTCATCCGCCTTCGCGTTCCGCGAAGGCACCTTCTCCCACAAGGGGAGAAGGGAAGGAAGGACGAAAATAATCGCGGCATTCCGTAGGGTGGGCAAAGCGAAGCGTGCCCACCATTTCTTGTGCGGATCAAATGGTGGGCACGGCGCAAATGCGCCTTTGCCCACCCTACGATTCTACGCCTTCGCCGGCTTCGGCCAATAGCGGTCGCGCAGATGGCGCTTCACCAGCTTGCCGGTCGGCGTGCGCGGCAATTCCGCCTCGAAGTCGATACTCCTGGGGCATTTGATCGGCGACAGATGCTTGCGGCAGAACGCGATCAACTCGGCCTCGAGCTCCTTGCCGGCCCTGGCTATGTCGTGCGGCTGCACTACGGCCTTGACCTCCTCGCCCATTTCCTCGTTCGGCACGCCGAACACCGCGACATCGGAGATGGCGGGATGGGTGATCAGGACGTCCTCGGTCTCCTGCGGGTAGATGTTCACGCCGCCGGAAATGATCATGTAGCTCTTGCGGTCGGTGAGATAGAGATAGCCCTCCTCGTCGAGATAGCCGACGTCGCCGAGCGTCGACCACCCTTTTTCGTTGTAGGCCTTCTTCGTCTTCTCGGGATCGTTGTGATAGGCGAAGGCCGGTGCGTCGGCGAAGTAGACCGTGCCGATTTCGCCGGTCGGGCGCTCGTCGTCATTCTCGTCCAGGATCTTCACCTTGCCGACCACCGCGCGGCCGACGGTGCCGCGATGGGTCAGCCATTGCTGCGAATTCGAAACGGTAACGCCGTTGCCTTCGGAGCCCGCGTAATATTCGATCAGGATCGGTCCCCACCACTCGATCATCCTGGCTTTCACGTCGACCGGGCAGGGCGCGGCTGCGTGGATCGCGCCCTTCAAGGTCGAGACGTCGTATGCCGCGCGCACTTCATCGGGCAGCTTCAGCATTCGCACGAACATGGTCGGCACCAGCTGCGACTGCGTAACCTTGTACTTCCCGACCAGCTTCAGAAATTCCTCGGCGTCAAAGTACTCCATGATGATGGAGGTGCCGCCGAGCGTGATCGCCATCATGTTGAAGCGCAAGGGAGCTGCATGATAGAGCGGCGCCGGCGACAGATAGATGCTGTCGGAGTTCATCCCGCACATGTCGGCGCAGAGAATTTTCAAGAGCGGGTTCGGCACGTCGATCGCCTTGCCCTCGAACTCCTTCTTGATGCCCTTGGGGCGCCCGGTGGTGCCCGACGAATAGAGCATGTCGTAGCCCGCGACCTCGTCCGCGATCGGCGTCACCGGCATTGCAATCGCTTCCTTGTCGAAGGAGCGGAGGCCGGGCGCGGGCTCGTCCACCATGAAGAACAACGGCTCGCCGGGCTCGCCCTTGACCAGGCCCTTGACCTTGTCGGCGCATTGCGGCGTGGTGATGAAGACTTTTGCGCCGCAATCCCTGACGATATAGGCGATCTCTTCCTCGGTGAGGTAGCGGCTGATCGCGGTGTAATAGAGCCCGGCGCGCTGCGCGGCCCAGCAGATTTCCATGAACGCCAGCCGGTTTTCCATCAGGAAGGCGATGTGGTCGCCGGCCTTCAGCCCGAGTGAACGGAACAGATGCGCGCCCTGGTTCGAGAGCTCGTCGAGTTCGCGATAGGTAATCGCCTTGCCGGTAGTCGCCATCTGATAGGCGATCTTGTTCGGCTGGGTGCGGGCGTAGACAGACGGATGGGTCATGGATGTTTCCTCAATAAGAAAATGGCGAGCAGGAAGCGCACTCCCTGCCCGCCAGTCGCCGATCGCCATTGTTGTTCTTAGAGTCGCTCGACGATCGTAACGTTGGCCATGCCGCCGCCTTCGCACATGGTCTGCAGGCCGTAGCGCTTGTTGTTCTGCTTCAGCGCATTCACCAGCGTGGTCATCAGCTTGGTGCCGGAGCCGCCGAGCGGATGGCCAAGCGCGATCGCGCCGCCGTTGACGTTGAGCCTCGAAGGATCGGCGCCAGTGGTCTTCAGCCACGCCACCGGCACGGCGGCAAAGGCTTCATTGACTTCGAACAGGTCGATATCGTTGATCGACATGCCGGCCTTTTCCAGCGCGCGCTTGGTGGCGTGCAGGGGCGCATCCAGCATGATCACGGGGTCGCCGCCCATCATGGTCATGTGATGGATGCGCGCCAGCGGCTTGACGCCAAGCGACTTCAATCCCTTCTCGTTGACGACCATCACGCCGGAAGCGCCGTCGCAGATCTGGCTGGCGCTGGCGGCGGTGTGCTTGCCGTTCTCGGCGATCAGCTTGACGCCCTTGATGCCGTCGAGGCTGGCGTCGAAGCGGATGCCTTCGTCGATATGGTGGGTGTCGGTCGAATTGTCGGCGCGAGTGATCTGCAGCGAAACGATCTCGTCCTTGAACTTGCCGGCCTGCGTCGCTGCAATCGCGCGCTGGTGGCTGTTGTAGGAGTATTCGTCGAGCTGGTCCTTGGAGAGCCCGTACTTCTCCGCCATCATCTCCGCGCCGGTGAACTGGCTGAATACGATGTTCGGATATTTCTGCTCGAGGCCCGGGCTCTTGTAATGGCCAAAGCCGTTCTTGGCGGGCAGCGACGAGGCGAGGCCCATCGGTACGCGCGTCATCGATTCCACGCCGGCGGCGATCACGATGTCCATGCTGCCTGCCATCACCGCCTGCGCCGCAAAGTGCAGCGCCTGCTGCGAGGAACCGCACTGGCGGTCGACCGAGGTGGCGGGCACGCTCTCGGGAAGTTTCGAGGCCATCACCGCGTTGCGGGCGATGTTGTTGGACTGTTCGCCGGCCTGCATCACGCAGCCCATGATGACGTCTTCGATCTGGGCCGGATCGACGCCGGAACGATCGACCAGCGAATTCAGCACGGAAGCGGCGAGATCGGCCGGGTGCCAGCCCGCGAGACGTCCCCCCTTGCGGCCGCCCGCGGTGCGCGCAGCGGCGACGATATAGGCCTCGGCCATTCCTGTTCTCCCTGATTGTTTTGGATGGGCGTTGGAAGTTGGGCCGGATTTAAGGGGCCTCGTGGGATTTAGTCAATCAATCAATTAACTCTTGAGTGCAGCCGCGGCATGCGCTTATGTGCGGCCCGGATTTCCGGCAGGTAGGGAATGGGAACACCCTTGAACACCAGCGTACCGACAAGACTTCCGGCCGGCAGAAATGCCACCGCCGAGAAGCTGCTTGTCGCGGCGAGCGAACTGATGATCGAGCGCGCCTCGATCGAAGTGTCGTTGTCTGACATCGCGCAGAAATCTGGCGTCAACGCTGCACTGGTGAAATACCATTTCGGCAACAAGGACGGCCTGTTGCTGGCGCTTCTGGCGCGCGACGCGGCGACCGAGATGTCGCAACTCGAATATCTCATCAGCCAGCCGATCTCGCCGACCGCGAAACTCAAGCTGCATATCGGCGGCATCATCCGCGCCTATTATCAGTTCCCGTACATGAACCGGCTGATCCACTATTTGCTGCATGAAAGCAGCACCGAGGCGGCCGACGAGGTGTCGAAGTTCTTCGTGGCGCCCTTGCTGGAGTTCCAGCGGCGGCTGCTCGCCGAGGGCATCAAGGCCGGCGAGTTCCGCAACATTGATCCCGTGATGTTCTACACCAGCCTGGTCGGCGCCTGCGATCACCTGTTCTTCGGCCGCCACGCGATGTCGCGGGCGACCGGTGTCGGCCCGGTCACCGACGACGTCTGCCGCGACTACATCAAGCACATGGAAGCGCTGATCTTCGGCGGCATGTTGAACGGGAAGGAAAAGGGTGCCGCCGCCGGATGACGAAAGCGACACTTCAGTAGCCTGCAAATCCAGAGAAGAAACTCCCAAGGAAAGGTAGTTACAATGCAGTTGCAAGACGTAGCCGTTCTCATCACCGGCGGTGGCTCCGGCCTCGGCGCCGCGACCGCCCGCGCCATGGCCGCCAAGGGCGCGAAAATCGGCGTCATCGACCAGAACAAGGAAAACGCCGAGAAGGTTGCTGCGGAAGTGAAGGGCATAGCCCTCCATGCCGACGTCACCGATGAGGAAGCGATCAAGGCGGCGATTGCCAAGGCCGAAGCCGCGCACGGCATCGCGCGCGTGTTGATGAACTGCGCCGGCATCGGCGGTTCGCAGCGTACCGTCGGCAAAGACGGCGTCTATCCGCTGGCAAAGTTCGTCCGCATCATCAACGTCAACCTGATCGGCACCTTCAACGTGCTGCGCCTGTTTGCCGAGCGTCTCGCCACGGCGCCGCCGATCGGCGAGGAGCGCGGCGTCGCCATCAACACCGCTTCGGTCGCGGCCTATGAAGGCCAGATCGGCCAGATCGCCTATTCGGCGTCGAAGGGCGGCGTTGTCGGCCTCACGCTGCCGGCCGCGCGCGATCTCGCCAGCCTCAAGATCCGCGTCAACACCATCGCGCCCGGCCTGTTCCTGACGCCGCTGCTGATGGGCCTGAACGAAGAGGCCCGCAAGAGCCTCGGCGCCCAGGTGCCGCATCCGGCCCGCCTCGGCGATGCCTCGGAATACGGCAACCTCGCGGTTCACATCGTCGAGAACCCGATGCTCAACGGCGAGACCATCCGCCTCGACGGCGCCATCCGGATGGCGCCGCGGTAAGCGTTGCGCTTCTTCCTTCTCCCCTTGTGGGAGAAGGTGGCAGCGAAGCTGCCGGATGAGGGGTTCTATCCACGAAGAAAGATCTATCGCGGAGCCAACCCCTCACCCAATCGAATGCACGGCTAATGCCGGCGTAGCTTCTCCCACAAGGGGAGAGGGCGCAGCAATGAGCGCCGCAATCCGCGGATGCAGGGAGCGCTTCGTGACTCAACCGCTGCTGATCGCACATCATGACGGAGTCGATTGGGTCACGCTCAATCGCCCGGACAGCCTCAACGCGCTCGATCCCTCGCTGATCGACGCGTTGAACACCTATTTCGAAGGTCTGCAGCGCAATCGCTCGACCCGCGTCGTGGTGCTGAAAGGCGCCGGGGCGTCGTTCTGCGCCGGGCTCGATCTGAAACACGCCATGAAGCGCCGCGCCGGGCAGCAGGAACCGCCCGGCGTGACCGAGTCCTTGGACTCGCAGCGCCGCATTGCCGATATCGTGATGCTGATGCGGCGCTGCCCGCAACCGATCATTGCGCTGATCCAGGGCGCGGCCGCCGGCGGCGGCTTTGCGCTCGCGCTCGCCGCCGACATTCGCATTGCGACGAAATCGGCGCGGATGAACTGCGCCTTCATCAAGCTCGGCCTCGGCGGCTGCGACATCGGCACCTCCTATTTCCTGCCGCGCCTCGTCGGCGTGTCGGTGGCTTCTGAACTGATCCTGACCGGCCGCTTCATCGGCGCCGAGCGTGCGCTTGCGGTGGGCCTTGTTTCCGAGGTCGTTGAGGACGGCAGGCTTGATGCGGCGGCCGAACCCTATGTCGATGCGATGATGACGGCGTCGCCGGTCGGTTTGAGACTGTCGAAAGAATGCCTCAACATGAGCGTCGATGCGGGTTCGATCGAAGCCGTGATCGCGATCGAAGACCGTAATCAGGTGTTGTGCAGCCGTTCCGAAGAATTCAGCGAAGGCATCAGGGCCTTTCTCGAAAAGCGAAAGCCTGTCTATATCAGGCGATGACGACAAGATCCGCAAAGGACCGAATTCCGGGAGACGCAATATGGGTGGGAGTGCAGCGAAGGTGCTGACAAAGCCGGCCTTCCGCAAGATCGAGTGGCTGCCGCGCGACATCGCGGTCGAGCGTCGTGCCGATGGCGTCGTCATCCTGAAGTCGCGCATTCCGCTGCAGCCGTACGAGAAGCATATTCCGGCGTCGCTTTCGAAATGGGCGAGAGAGGCACCGGAACGCATCTGGCTGGCGCAACGCGGCGGCGCGGACCGGCAATGGCGAAAGGTTTCTTACGGCGAAGCCAAACTCGTCGTCGACGGTCTGACGCAGGGCCTGCTCAATCTCGGCCTCGGCGAAGGCCGCCCGGTCGCGATCCTCTCCGGCAACTCCATCGAGCATGCGCTGATGACGCAGGCGGCCATGCAGGCACGCGCTCCCGCGGCACCGGTGTCGCCGGCCTATTCGTTGATGAGCCAGGATCATCTCAAGCTCAAATACCTCTTCAATCTGATCAAGCCTGCGGTGGTGATGGTGCAGGACGGGCCGACCTTCGAGAAGGCCTTGAAGGCACTCGATCTCACCGGCGTCACCGTCGTGCACGTCCTGCGGCCCTGCGACGGGATCAAGAGCGTGTCCTTTGCCGACCTTGCGGCCACGCCGGTAACGAACGCTGTCGAGGAATCGATTGCGAAGATCACGCCGCAGACGATCGGCAAGTTGCTGTTCACCTCGGGATCGACCGGGATGCCGAAGGCCGTCATCAACACGCAGGAGATGATGTGCGCCAATGCGGCGATGATGATGCAGGTGCGCCCGCGCGATCCCAGCGGGCCAATCGCCACCGTGCTCGACTGGATGCCGTGGAATCACACCATGGGCGGCAACGCCGCGTTCCATCCGATCCTGGTCGATGGCGGCACGCTCTATATCGATGACGGCCGGCCGATGCCCGGCCAACTCGAAGAGACCATCCGTAACCTGCGCGAGGTTTCGCCGACCTATTACGCCAACGTGCCCGCGGGCTACGCGGCACTCGCTGCGGCGATGGAGAAGGACGACGCGCTGTGCCGCAGCTTCTTCAAGAACCTCTCCATCATGGCCTATGGCGGCGCGCGGCTGCCGGATGATCTCTACGACCGCATGCAGGCGCTGGCGGTGAAGGCCACCGGCGAGCGCATCGTGTTCTATACGGGCTGGGGCTCGACCGAGACCGCGCCCACCTCGACCGGCACCTATTGGGACACCGAGCGCGTCGGCCTGATCGGCCTGCCGTTCCCCGGCGTCGAACTGAAGCTGGTACCGTGCGGCTCGAAATACGAGCTGCGCCTGCGCGGCGTCAACGTTACGCCCGGCTATTTCGGCCAGCCTGATCTGACCAGGAAGATGTTCGACGAGGAAGGCTTTTACTGCATCGGCGATGCCGGCGTGTTCGTCGACGAGAACGATCCGCTGCAGGGGATCATCTTCGCCGGCCGCGTGGTCGAGGATTTCAAGCTCACGACCGGCACTTTTGTGCACGTCGGCTCGCTGAGGACGGATGCGATCGCCGCCGCCACGCCCGTCGTGCACGACGCGCTGGTTGCCGGTCAGGACCGCGAATTCATCGGGCTGCTCGCCTGGCCCAATCTGCATGCCTGCCGGCAAATCGTCGGTAATCCGGACGCGACGTTCGACGATGTTATCCGGCATCCCGAAGTGATCGCCTGCCTCAAGCGCGGGCTGGAAGCGCATAACGCCTCCACCACCGGCAGCAGCATGCGGATCGCCCGCGCGATGCTGATGTCCGAGCCGCCCTCGATCGACGGCAACGAACTCACCGACAAGGGCTACATCAACCAGCGCGCCGGCCTCGAACGCCGCGCCGCGCTGGTGGAGAAGCTCTACGCCGGCAAGCCCGGCGAAGATGTGATTGTGCTGCAATGAAACAATGCTCTCACCACCCGTCATTCCGGGGCGCGCGAAGCGTGAACCCGGAATCTCGAGATTCCGGGTTCGATGCTGCGCATCGCCCCGGAATGACGGCGAATAAACAACACGAAAGCAACTGAGGTAAGCCGCCATGAATTTCGATTTCTCCGACGACCAGAAACAGATGCGCGATGCGGCGAGGAAGTTCCTCACCGAACAGTGCCCGCCGAAAGCCGTGCGCGAGGTGCTCGACGGCAAGGCGGTGTATGACAAGGCGCTGTGGAAGGGGCTCGCCGAGATGGGCTTCCTCGGCGTCGCGATCCCCGAGGAATTCGGCGGTGCGGGCGCCGGCCATCTCGAGCTCTGCGTGATCGCGGAGGAAATGGGCCGCGCCAATGCACCGGTGCCGTTCTCCTCCACCGTCTACCTCGCTGCCGAAGCGCTGCTGCTGGCAGGCTCCGACGCGCAGAAGCAGAAATGGCTGCCGAAGATTGCCTCGGGCGGGGCGATCGGCACGCTGGCGCTGTTCGAGGGCAAGGGAAATCCGTCGCCGAACGCGATCAAGCTGCAGGCCTCCGGCGGCACGCTGTCAGGCGTGAAGAAGCCGGTGCCGGATGGCGCGATTGCCGATTTCGCCGTCGTCGCCGCGCGCACCGGCTCTTCGGGGCGCGATTCCGATATCTCGCTGTTTCTCGTCGATCTGAAGGCCGGCGGCGTCGAGGCGAAGGCGCTGACCAACCTCGACCCGACCCGTGGTCAGGCCGAACTCACCTTCAAGAACGCCAAGGCCGAACCGCTTGGAGCTACCGGTGAAGGCTGGAGCATTCTTACTCAGGTGCTCGATCGCGCTGCGGTGCTGCTGGCGTTCGAGCAGGTCGGCGGCTCCGACCGTGCGCTCGAAATGGGCCGCGACTACGCGCTCGACCGTATCGCCTTCGGCCGGCCGATCGGCTCGTTCCAGGCGGTGAAGCACATCCTCGCCGACATGTATGTCTCGGCGACGCTGGCGCGCTCGAATTGCTATTACGGCGCCTGGGCGCTCTCGACCAACGCGTCGGAATTGCCGGAAGCCGCCGCTGCCGCGCGCATCAGCGCGACGCAGGCGTTCCAGCACTGCTCCAAGAACAACATCCAGGTTCACGGCGGCATGGGCTTCACTTGGGAGTTCGACTGCCACATGTACTACCGCCGCGCCAACGCCACTGCGCTGACGCTCGGCAGCCTGTCGTATTGGGAAGATCAGCTGATCGACCGCATGCGCAAGAAGAACGCGGCGTAAGTCGGTTTGAGAAACATGGACGCGCGCTCGATCAATGTATTTTTTTACGGTCTGTTCATGGACGCCGAGGCGCTCCGTGCCAACGGATTCCGTCCGATCGAGCCGCGTCAAGCCTGCGTTGCCGGAATGACGCTTCAGATCGGCCAGCGCGCGACGCTGGTTCCTGATCCGGCAAGGTGCGTCCATGGTTATGTCATCGGCCTGTCCCACAAGGACGTAGACCGGCTTTACTCCGAGCCGAGCGTCGCGGCTTACCGTCCGGAGGCTGTGATGGCTCAACTTAGGGATCGATCGTGCGTTCCCGCGCTCTGTTTCAATCTGCCGCCGTCGGACGAGCCGGTGGTGGCAAATCCGGAATACGCCGAAAAATTACGTGCTGTTGCCGGTCGGCTGGGGCTGCCGGCCGATTATGCGGCAAGCATTCGATAAAGGACAACGCGAATGAATTTTGACGACACCCCGCAGGAAGCCGCGTTCCGCGCCGAGGCCCGCGCATGGATTCAGGCTAACGCCCCCAAGCAATACGAGGACGAGTTGCGCAAGGTCTCGCTCGGCCGCACCGGGCTGAAGAATGCCAACATGCTCGAGGTCGCCAAGGCCTGGCAGAAGAAGAAGGCCGACGCCGGCTGGGCCTGCCTGCACTGGCCGAAGGAATATGGCGGCCGCGGCTCGTCGCCGATCGAGCGCGTGATCTGGCAGCAGGAAGAGGGGCCGTTCGGCCGGCTCTCCGGCATGTTCATCATCGGCCACGGCATGTGTGGGCCGACCATGATGGCGTTCGCCGGCGAGGATCAAAAGCGCAAGTATCTGCCGCCGCTGGCGTCGGGCGAGAAAGTCTGGTGTCAGCTGTTCTCCGAACCCGCCGGCGGTTCGGACGTCGCAGGGCTCCGCACCCGCGCGGAAAAGAAGGGCGACGACTGGATCATCAACGGTCAGAAGATCTGGACCTCGGGCGCGCATTATTCCGACTACGGCATCCTGCTGACGCGCACCGATCCGACTGTGGCAAAACACAAGGGTCTCACCATGTTCTTCCTGGACATGAAGAGCCCCGGCGTCGAAGTGCGGCCGATCAAGCAGGCCAGCGGCCAGTCCGACTTCAACGAGGTCTACTTTACCGACGTCAAGATTCCGGACTCGCAGCGTCTCGGCGCCGTCAATGACGGCTGGAACGTCTCGCTGACCACGCTGATGAACGAGCGTATGTCGATCGGCGCCGGCGTTGCGACCGGCTTCCCTGAATTGTTCGACTTCTGCAACAGCCTGATGCTGGAAGACGGACCCGCGATCGAGGACCGCAGCGTCCGTTCGAGGCTGGCGAACTACGCAGTGAAGGCGAGCGGGCTGCGATACACCAGCATGCGCGCGATCTCGGCGCTTTCGAAGGGCGAGCGCCCGGGTCCGGAAAACTCCATCGGCAAGCTGGTGGCGGGTTCGATGGTGCAGGAAGTCGCGATGTACGCGCTGGACCTGCAGGGCGCCGCCGGCGTGTTGAGCGGGCCGGAAGATGCGGAAGTTGCCGGCAAATTCCAGGCGATGCTGCTGCGCGCGCCCGGCACCCGCGTCGAGGGCGGCACCGACGAGATCATGCGCAACATCATCGCCGAGCGCGTGCTCGGTCTGCCCGGCGACATCAGGGTCGACAAGGACGTGCCGTTCAACCAGATCCCGACGAAAGGTCGGGCGTAACAAATTCGTAGGGTGGGCAACGCGCGTGCGTTGCCCACCGCGTCACACTCAGATGGTGGGCTCGCTTCGCTCAGCCCACCCTACACAGAAAACAAAAAAGAGGTCCGCCATGAACTTCGACGATACGCCGCAGGAAGCCGAATTCCGCGCTACCGCCCGCAAATGGATCGAGGCCAACGCGCCGAAGCAATACGAGGCGGAACTGTCAAAATCCTCGCTCGGCCGCATCCGGCTGGAGAAGGAAGAGATCGTCGATGTCGGCAAGGCCTGGCAGAAGAAGAAGGCCAAAGGCGGTTGGGCCTGCCTGCACTGGCCGAAGGAATATGGCGGCCGCGGCGCGACCCCGATCGAGAAGGTGATCTGGCAGCAGGAAGAGGGCGTCTATGGCAAGCTGACGCAGCCGTTCCAGATTGGCGAGGGCATGTGCGGCCCAACCGTGATGGCGTTCGGCAGCGAGGAGCACAAGCGGCATTATCTGCCGAAGCTCGCTTCCGGTGAGCATATCTGGTGTCAGTTGTTCTCCGAGCCGGCCGGCGGTTCCGACGTGGCGGGCTTGCGCACGCGTGCGGAAAAGCAGGGCGACAACTGGATCGTCAACGGCCAGAAGATCTGGACCTCGGGCGCGCATTATTCCGACTACGGCCTTCTGATCACCCGCACCGATCCCAACGTGCCCAAGCACAAGGGCCTGACGATGTTCTTCCTCGACATGAAGAGCAAGGGCGTCGAGGTGCGGCCGATCAAGCAGGCCAACGGCATGCAGGAATTCAACGAGGTCTATTTCACCGACGTGGTGATCCCGGACAGCCAGCGCCTCGGCGCGGTCGGCGACGGCTGGAACGTGTCGCTGACCACGCTGATGAACGAGCGCATGTCGATTGGTTCGCGACTCGCCACCGGCGTCCCCGAGATGTTCGAATTCTGCTCGAACCTGATGCTGGAGGATGGGCTCGCGATCGACGATCCCGCGGTGCGCTCCAAGCTCGCGAGCTGGGCGGTGAAGTCGAACGGGCTGAAATACACCAGCTACCGCGCGATCTCCTCGCTGTCGAAGGGCGAGCGGCCGGGCCCGGAAAATTCCATCGGCAAGCTGGTGTCGGGCATGATGCTGCAGGACATCGCGGCTTATGCGATGGATCTGCAGGGCGCGGCGGGTACGCTGACCAGCACGGATGAGGAAATGGTTCACGGTCAGTTCCAGCAGATGCTGCTGTCCTCGCCGTCGATGCGCATCGCCGGCGGCACCGATGAAATCCTGCGCAACATCATCGCCGAGCGCGTGCTTGGTTTGCCGGGCGACATCCGCGTCGACAAGGACGTGCCGTTCAACAAGATCCCGACCAAGGGGCGGTAATCATGGACGCAAAGGCGCCGAAGGCATACTACGCGACGGCGGACCGCATCGGCGTGCTCGAAGAGCTCCTGAACGAGCGCTACTCCGTGCGCGCGTTCCTGCCGCGGGAAGTGCCGCGCGAGACCATCGAGCAAATTCTCAAAGTCGCCCAGCGCACGGCGTCCTGGTGCAACAGCCAGCCCTGGCAGGTATTGATCGCCAGCGGCGAGGCCAAGGAGGCGTTTCGCAAGGCGATCTATGCCGAGGCCGCCTCCGGCGCCAGGGACGACCATGACTTCACGCCGCCTCGCGAATATCTCGGCGTCTATCTCGAGCGCCGCCGCGAGAGCGGCTTTCAGCTCTACAACACGCTCGGCATCCCGCGCGGCGACAAGATGGGCTACGCCAAGCAGGCGCTGGAGAACTACAATTTCTTCGGCGCGCCGCATGTCGCCATCATCCACACCGACGAGCCGCTCGGTATCTACGGCGCGGTGGATTGCGGCGCCTATGTCTCGAACTTCATGCTGGCGGCGCAGGCGCTCGGCCTCGGCACGATACCGCAGGCCGCGCTGGCGCGGCATTCCGGATTGATCCGGCGACACTTCAAGCTGGCCGATGATCGCAAGGTCGTCTGCGGCATTTCGTTCGGCTTCGCCGATCATTCGCACAAGGTGAACAGCTACCGCACCTCGCGCGCGAGTGTGACGGATACCGTCACGTTCGTGGACGAGTAAATCCTTCTCCCCTTGTGGGAGAAGGTGGCGGACGCAGCCCGCCGGATGAGGGGTTCTATCGGCGGACGCAGACGTTTCAGACGAGGGACGTATACCCGCGGAGAGAACCCCTCATCCGTCTGCGATGCTGCGCATCGCATCCACCCTCTCCCACAAGGGGAGAGGGAAAGAGCGCTCAAGCCTCGCGACCCAGCAGTTCCTCGGTCACCTCGTCCGAAAACCGCTTCCTGATTCCCGCGACCATCACCCATTTGGGATCATCGGGAATTTCAGTCGCGCCGGGCATGCCATGGTCGCGCAGGGCGCGCGCACAACCGACCCAGTCGCCGCCTTCGACCGGCTCGTTGAGGGATGCCCATGACAGCGAACCGCAAGCATTGTCGCCGAAGCCATGCCGCTCGGTCCACTCGGCGCCGTGTTCGAGCAGGAAGCGCGTCAACGCGGCATTGCCGCGGAACACCGCGTGATTGAGCGCGGATGCATCCCAGTCACCGCCGCGCACGGCGATCGGCCAGCCACGTTCGACCATCACCCTGACGATCTCATCGGCACCGGCCGCGGCCATGTCGGGCAATAGTCGCAACTGTGCGGACGACAGCGAAGCAGGCAGGTCAGGCCTCTGTGCCCGTATCGCGCGCGCCTCGGCTGCATCACCACGCGCACATGCGGCGACGAAGCGTTCCTCGTCGGAGATGTCAGGCTCGCCGGCCGGTCCGCGCAGCAGCGCTGCGGCATCGGAGAGGCCAAACCGCAGCGCCAGCCGGTAGGGGCTGATGTCGTCACGGGTTGGTCGCGACGGGTCGGCGCCGGCTTCCAGCAGTGCCATCACGTGACGCGGTCGCCGCCGGTAGATCGCCCAAGCCAAAGGCGAGCCCCACTCGGTCAACGGTGGATTCCCCGCCGGCTCGTTCGGATCGCCGCCATGCTGCAGCAGCAATTTCAGCGCCGTGTCGTCCTCGAGATCGATCGACCGGTAGATCGCATTGCTCCCGGCAATGCGCGCGCCGTGCTCCAGCAGCAGGCGCGTGCATGCCGGATGCTCCAGCGAGTGATAGAGCGACTCGCCGTCATTGGGATTGGCGCCGGCATCGAGCAGCAATTTCGTCAGCGCGGGATCATGGTTGCTGCCGGCCGCGCCGTAGAGCGTCGAGAGCGGGCAACTCTGGTCCGGCTCGGCCAGCGATCCCGGCGGCCAACGGCTGAAAATGTGCTGATTGACATCGGCACCATCAGCGATCAGCAACCGCGCGCTGGCGTGCAGGCGCTGGCGAAATTCGTCCACGCGTAACAGGCTCGAATGCGCCACCGCGAGCAGCGGCGGCAATCGCAGCGGGCCGCCAGCACGGTTGAGCCATGCCGGATCGGCCTCCGTCGCCCGCCGCAGTGCGCCTTCGTCGCCGATCGCGCAGGCGAGCCAGGGATCGCCTGCGATCAATCCGGGATCGTCAGCGAGGATACGCAATGCCACGCGCGGGTTGGCGCGGTTGACCGTGCCGCTGACATCGCCGGAATAGATCAGCTGTGCCCAGTGCAGGATGCGGGCGTCGCGCTTGTCGCGTACCGCCATCTGCACCTCGACATATTGCTTCAGTTCGGTCCAGGACACAAAGCCATGCTCGCGTGCGATGCATGATTGCGCGTCGTGCAGGCGAAGTTCGAGGGAAGCCATATCCTCGTCGCTGCGGCCGGACGCCGCCGGCAGCGCGCTGCGCAGCCGCGCCATCGCCGCCGGATCGCGGCTTCGATAGAGGCGGATCAATTGCTTGGCTTGTTTCTTCAGATGATCGAGATTCAGTCGCTCGAAAGACCGGTCCATCAGACACCTCCGTGCGTGACATCGCCGAAGGCCCGCAATACCGGCTGCACAAAGGCTCTAGATGTTGCTCGAAAGCTGCAAGTGGGTTCAACCCTTCCCGCGGGCCCGGGAGCGGCTTGCACCGCGGGCGCTACCATATGGCCGCCGCGGGCAGGGGTCAACGCACCAAACGCGCGGAAAAATCCCGGCTCGCTCTCGCGGCCGGGATCTTTCTTGATTACGCTGTTCGATCAGTAGGCGCAGACGTTCACGGTGCGAAGGCGCATGCCACGGCGGGTCTCGACCCAACGCTGCCGCAGGCAGCCGTTCAGGCCGGTATCGACATAGACGCCACCGAAGCCGACGCTGACGGCGGGACCCCAGCCGTAGCCATGGCCCCAATGATGGCCCCAGTGATGGTGATGAAAGCCACCGGCGGACGCAGGCGCGGCAGCGGCAAAGGTGAGGGAGGCGGCGGCAATCAGTCCGAGGGTAATCTTGCGAAACATAACTCAATTTCTCCAATTCTTTGGCGCGAGGCCGTTGTTGCGTCCCTGCCCATCAGTCGGCCCGGACGCGACTTGCGTTCATGCGCAAAGCGGAGAATCGTGTTTCAAGAATATTTCGCGGGACGCGATCTTCGTTAATTTTTCCTATCCGGACATTCGACCGACGCCGTGCGGTAGCGCGCGGCCATCTCATGCGCCAGTTCGGCCATCTTGTCGCGCAGTTCCACCGGCGCCAGCACCTCCGCTTCCGCGCCGAGACGCAGCAGTTCGGCGGCGGCATGCCACACGGTTTTCCCGATCGGCACGACAGCGATGCGCCAGCCGTCTGCATCCGCGGTCTCTTCGATACGGGTGCGCGTCCGCACGTAAGGCTGGCTGAACGCATTGAGCAGTTTGACGCCGAACGGCGACAGCCGCACGGTGGCTTCGTTCGGATGCATCTCGGCTTCGAGCCGCAGCGTTGCAGCCTGCCAATAGGCGGCGAGATCGAATTCGGCGGGCCGGTCGAAGTGCTTGTCCAGAACATTGCAATCGAGCACGCGCGCCACGCGATAGGTGCGCACGCTGCCGTCGACATGGCCGGCCAGATACCAGCTTCCACCTTTCAGCACGAGACCGAGCGGCGCGACGCGGCGGCGCTTCTCCGCCCGCCAGCTCTGGTAGCGGATTTCGATCAGGCTCTCGCGCAGCAGCGCAGCGGCGATGGCGCGCAGATGTTTCGGCTGCTCGGTCTCTCCGAACCAGCTTGGCGCATCGAGATGAAACCGCTCCTGCATCCGCCCGGCACTCGGGCGCATATTTTCGGGCAGCGCCGCCATCAGCTTGGTCTGCGCCGCCATCATCGCAGCATCCAGGCCGAGCGCGGCCGCAGGGCCGGGCAGTCCCGTCATGAACAGCGCCTCGGCCTCCGGTTGCGACAGTCCGTTCAGCCGCACGCGATAGCCGTCGAGCAGGCGATAGCCGCCTTCGGCGCCGCGCTCGGCATAGACAGGGACACCGGCCGCGGCGAGCGCATCGATGTCGCGATAGATGGTGCGCACCGAAACTTCGCACGCCTCGGCAAGTTCAGGCGCGGTGATCTGTCCCCGCGCCTGCAAGGTGGTGAGGATGGAAAGCAGCCGGCTCGCGCGCATGGCCCCTTAAACCATACCTGACACAGGATGTCAGGTATGGTCGGGCATAGAAGGTCCGTTGCCCGTCGGCTTCAAAAGGAGACTGCCAATGACCGCTGAGAACCGCATCACGCTTTATTATTCGCCGCAGAGCCGCGCCACGGGCACGCGGGTGCTGCTGGAGGAACTGGGCGCGCCTTACGATCTCCATGTCCTGAACATGAAGGCGGGCGAGCAGCGCCAGCCGGCCTATCTCGCCATCAACCCGCTGGGCAAGGTTCCGGCGGTCCGCCATCGCGGGGCGCTGGTGACCGAACAGGTCGCCATCTACACGTATCTCGCCGACCTGTTTCCGAAGGCCGGGCTGACGCCCGCGCTCGACGATTCGCAACGCGGCCCGTATCTGCGCTGGATCGCCTATTATGGTTCGTCCTTCGAACCTGCTTTGATCGACAAGTTCATGAAGCGCGAACCGGCGCCGGTGTCGCACTCGCCCTATTCCGATTACGACACCATGCTCGGTGTATTGGAGGCGCAGCTTTCCAAGGCGCCCTATCTGCTCGGAGACCGCATGACGGCCGCCGATATTCTATGGGGCGTGGCGTTCAGCTGGACGATGATGTTTGGCCTCGTGCCGCAAAACGACGTATTCAAGGCCTATGCCGAGCGCATCACCTCGCGCCCCGCATTCAAGCGGATCAGCGCGGCCGATGATGAGATGGCGGCACAGCACGCTGCAGCCAGCGGCGGGTGAAGAAGAGGCGGTATCGCGAAGACTGGATTCCTGGATGACAAAGACCGTGCACACGACCAACTGTTTCGACACCTTCATCCAGGTCGCGGAAGATTGTCCCGCGCGGTCCGGCGAAGCGCCGCCGGCGCGCGCGGGGAATCCGACCGTGGCCGGCCTGCAATACCAGATGATTGCGGAAGCGCCCTACAAATACACCTCTGATGACGTGGTGTTCGCGACCTCCGCTCCCGGCCGGCAGCTCGGCGCAAAGGCGACGAAGAAGGAGAAAAGCCTCGCCCGCGACGAATTCTTCTCCAGGGGGCAGGCGTGCCTGCGCGCCTCGGGGCTCGGCAAGCGCTTCGGCTGGGGCGTGCATGCCGATGCCGAAGGGCGCGTTGCGATCTATGCCGTCGACAGCCAGCGCTACCAGGCGCTGGCGCGCGATCCCAAGGTCAAGCAGGTCCGGGCGATGCGGACCAGGCGGGCTTGAATTCTTTCAGAATTTCGGCGGGCGCTTCTCCGCCAACGCTCTTACGCCTTCCCTGATCTCGTCGCCGCGCATGCTCTCGCGGTGGCGCAGATTGGCGGCGTCCTCGTCAAGCTTGCCGCGCGCGAATTCGTTGATGGCGCGCTTCATGCCGGCCATTGCCAGCGGCGCGTTGCCGGCCAGGATGGCGGCAAGCTTGTCGACTTCCTCGTCCAGCCTTTCCACCGGCACCATGGCGGTGAGGTAGCCGATCCGCAGCATTTCCGGCGCGGTGATTTTCTGCGCGGTGAGAAACAGCATCTTTGCATTGTCGACGCCGAGCCGCGACACATAGCGTTCGATACCGCTCTTGTAATAATGCAGCCCGAACCGCGCCGCCGGCATGAACATCTCGGCGGTATCGACGCCGATGCGAAAATCGCAGGCCAGCGCCAGATCGGTCGAGCCGCCATAGACGCCGCCATTGAGCCGGCAGATCGTCGGCACGCCGAGATCCTCCAGCCGGTTGACGACGACCTCGAACGCCGATCCCGCGCTCGGCTGTTCGTGCTCGCTGGTCGCGCGATCCGCCACCGAATTCAGATCGTAGCCGGAGCTGAAAGCGCGGCCGGTGCCGGTCAGCACCATCACGCGGATCGCAGGATCGGCCTCGATCCGGTCGAACAGCTTTAAGAGATCGCCGAGATCCTCGCTCTGCAGCCGGTTCATGTGTTGCGGCCGGTTGAGGCGTATGGTGGCGCGGGCGCCATTGATTTCGAGGATCGGCGCGCTCGCTGCGTCGGCTACGTCGGACATCATTCTCTCCATTCTTCTTGTTGGTTTTGACTACTGGTTCTCTTGCGCGCGCCGCTTGGCCTCGGCGTCGATGGTCTCGGCGAGATCCGGATGCCGCGCCATCAGCAGGCGAAAGTCCACGAGATCGAGCACCAATAGCCGCGTCACCTTGGTGGTCGTGACATCAGCGCCGCGCACGCTGTTGCCGAGCAGCGCCATCTCGCCGAAGAACGTGCCTTCGCCGAGCGCGATCTTTTTGCCGGGCAGTTCGACCTCGGCTTCTCCGGCAGCGATGAAATACATGCAGTCGCCTTTCTGTCCCTTGCGGATGATCTGCGTGCGCGCCGGCAGGTCCATCGTCCGCAACATGTGGGTGACGTCGGCGATCGCGGATGGGCCAAGCGTCGCGAAGAACGGCACCTTGCTGACGGTCTCCCACGTCTTCAGGAAATTGTCGCGGCGGGTCTCGGCGGCAAACCCGGTCGCCAGAATACCGGTCCAGAGCCCGAACACGCCGAGACCCGAGATCATCACCAGCGCTGCGACCAGGCGGCCGAGCGGGGTGATCGGCACCACGTCGCCATAGCCGGTCGTGGTCAGCGTCACCACCGCCCACCACAGCGCGGCCGGCACGCTGCCGAACGTCGCCGGCTGCACGTCGCGTTCCAGGAAGTATTCGGCGACCGACGCCAGGAATACCACCATCAGGAAGATCACGAGCACGCTGAGCAGTGGCCCCGACTCCAGCACCAGCACGCGCCGTAATTGCCGCAACCCCGGAATGCCCGGCACGACCTTGAGCACCCAGAGAATGCTGAGCAGCCACGCCGTCTGGTGCTCGACGCCCGCGACCAGCGCGATCGGCACGGCAAGCGCGCCGATCGCGTCGACCACTCCGCTGCTGGAGGAGACGTAGAGCCACAGCCGCCCTTGCCGCGCCATGTGGCACAGCCGCACGACCCACTCGAACACGAAATAGGCGAGGCACGCCCACAGCACCGCGTCGACCCAATGGTGCGCCGCCTCGTAGGCGGGGGCTGTCGTGAGCACCACCATCGCCGCGATGCCAGCGGCCACCGCGATATAGGCCGCCTTGGTCATGTTGCGGCCGGCCGTCTTGGCGGTGAACTGAGCCAGTGCCGAGAGAACGAGCCGCTTGGACATCGGATGCGGAGGACCTGATGCGTGCCATGAAAGCTGGATAACGGTCAGGCCGCAGCGTGACCGATGGGTCGCAAAGTGCCCGCCTGTGAGGAGGCCGTCAACGACGGCTGCGCAGGGCCGGCCGGTTCAGGCCGCAGCCCGGAGCTTGGGAGAAGCGAATTTTACCCCGGAATAGTGAGAATCCCGACAAAACGTCGCCTTTTCCTCGTATACCAAAAGGGTCCCGCGCCGTTTACGATGGCGGCGCCGCAGCAGAATCGCGACAAAAATTCACTCCCTGAAGCAATTGGTTGGCATCCAATGGATACGTCTCATCTGGCTCAACACGCAGGAACGGCGGGCGCGCTATTCGCGACAATTTTCGTGGTCGCCACCACCACGATGAAGACCATGATCCCGTTGCGCGTCTTCGGCATTCTCGCCAACGTCATCCTGATCATAACCGCGATCCCGGCCCACAACTACCTGGTCATGGTGGTGCAGTTCGCCATGCTGCTGGTCAATTCCTATCGCCTGCACCAGATGCTGCAGCTGGTGCGCGACGTGAAGAAATCCGTCAACAGCGACCTGTCGATGGAATGGCTGAAGCCGTTCATGACCGAGCGCAATTACGCGGCCGGCGAGATCCTGTTTTACAAGGACGAGAAAGCCGAGGACATGCTCTATATCGTCAGCGGCAAGTTCAAGCTGGTCGAATCGGGCATCGTGCTGCCGGTCGGCGCCATCGTCGGCGAGCTCGGCATGCTGTCGCCCTCGAACACGCGAACCCAGACGCTGGAGTGTATCGAGAGCGGCCTGATCCTGAGCGTCAGCTACACAAAGGTCGAGGAGCTTTACGTGCAGAACCCCGCGTTCGGCTTTTATTTCCTTCGCCTGGCCAGTGCGCGTCTGTTCCAGAATCTGGACGCGGCGGAAAAGCGGCTGGCCCAGCATCTGGCTTCCACCGCCGAGCCGAAACCTGCGTAGAGGCCGGAGCAGGGAGAGTGGCAGACCGCGGGTTCCTGTCGTCGCTGCGTTATCTGTTCGCCGACTTCATCGGCGAGGATGATGACGACACCGCGCCGTTCCTGCCCGAGGGGCTGCCGGAGCCGGTGATGGCGGTGGCGAGCGAGGCCATCCATCTCCTCATCGACTATCAGGGCCCGGGCTACGCGACGCTCTATGTCGATCGCTTGCGGCGCTTCATCGGCAAACGGGGCGTCGACGACGCGATGCTTGGCGAGATCGCGCGGCTGATGGCGGTGCGTATGAGTTATGAGGACCCGATCCGGATCGCGCAGCTCAAGCTCACCGAACTGCAGGGACGTTCTGCCGGCTCCGTCGACGTCAGGAAGTTCCGGCTCGAGGAGTTGATCGGCGCGCTTCCCGCTGTCATCGCCGAATACCTCATCGATGCGCTGGAATGGCTGGGCTGGGCGCAAAAGCGCGTCTCCATCCGCTTCAGCACGGCCAGCCGGTACGGCATTCGACGCCTCAAGATCGAGGCGGGCTTGCGGCGATGGCGGCTGTTCTCGGTGCGCTATGCCAAGGAGCGGGTCTGGGTCGAGCGCTGGCTGCACATGATCGACCGCAGCCTGACCAAGCAGCCGCAGGCGGCGCCGGCGATCATCCAGACCGCGACCATGATCGAGGGTTATGGCGACGTCTATCGCCAGGGCATGGCGGACTGGAACGCAATCATCGACGGTCTCGCCAAGCCGACCTTCGACGGCGTGCTGGCTCTATCGGATCTCGGCGGCGCGGTGACCGAGGCGCGCGCCGCCGCCGTGCCCGACCCGCGGCAGTCCGCGCTCAAGCGCAAGATCGCGGAGATCCGCGCGCGGGCGACCGCCAGCGCGTATGTGGGGGGGGCGCCTGGAAGGACGTCGTAGAATCGTAGGGTGGGCACGCTTCCGCGTTTTTTCGTCATGGCCGGGCTTGTCCCGGCGATCCACGTCTTTCTTGCGTTGTTGAAGCAAAGACGCGGATGCCCGGCAGAAGGCTGCGGGGCAGCGACAGCATGTCCGCTTTCCTATGTGTCGCGGACAGTACCCTGCGAACTCGCTACGTCGCCTTTTGATGCTGTGGACGGCGCCCACTCTGCGGCATCGAAGTGCCATAGGGT
>NZ_LLXZ01000023.1 GCF_001440395.1 Bradyrhizobium jicamae
GCGGGTGAAGCGAGCATCTCCAAAAGCTTCGCAGTGTCCAAACTTTCGGTTGGCAGTTGGCCAGCTTGATCCACTCCCGGCCAAAACTCCTCCGGATCGATAACTCGCGCCGGCGAGGGGATGGCTGGGCTTGGCTGATTAACACTGTCCGCTGGCGAACGAGCGGGTGAAGCGAGCATCTCCAGAATCTTCGCGGTGTCCAGACTCTCGGTTGGCAGCTGGCCAGCTTGATCGGCGGTATTCTGAAGTTCCGCCGGATTGTAGACCGGTTGCGAGGGGATGCGTTCATCATCCAGTAGCCGCCGGAGCTCCTCTGGGTCGACACTTAGCACCGGTGACGAGACGGCCAGATCATCCTCCGAGTGCCGAGAGCCGCCCGCGCCGGAAGCGTGCTCCGCCTTAAGGTAATCACGGATCATGCCCAGCCCGCTGATGAGGCTCTTGTTAGTGGGAAACAGCTTTTTAGCAAGCTTGACTAGCTCGATGTGATCTAACTTGGCCATTCTTTGGCCGTCAGCATTGAGTGCCCCTGCAAACCTGAGAAGACTTTTAACGGAGGTTTCCACGGCCTTCTCGGGGCGACTGCTGGCACGAGCAGCAGCCTCGATAAGACTCTTGTCTTCCACTGAGGGAACATGACTTCCACGATTTCGCGCAGCTAGAATATCGGGCTGACGATACTCGAGAAGCACCTCCAACGCGGCGCTCATTGCCTTGTCAGCCCCATATAGCGCCTTGACATGGGCGACGAGCGAATTGTGATCAAGCGCAGCGATTGTTTGCCCCTGCGATCCGAGAGATTTCGCTAACCTACGAAAAGTCTGAAAATACGTCTCGGTTCTGCGAGGTGCCCATCCCCGACGCTCAGCAGCAGCCTGGACTGCTGCGCCGATCAAGTTCGTATCTTCCTCGGTAGGGACGCGAGGTTGGCCGCCGTCAGCCGAAGAACCGGACTCACGATACTTACGAAGGGCGGTCAACGCGGAAAGCATTCGCTCCTCACGGGGAAAAAACATTCTCGCGTGCGAGACCAAAGAATCGTGATCGAGCGCATCAATCGTCTTGCCCCGAGATCCGAGATCATTTCCCAACGTGCGCAGCGCCCAGGCATAGTTGTGCCTTGTATTCATTTGCAGACCCCGATACGCAAAATCCTGTGTCGCCTCGGCGATAAGATCCCGGTCTCTGCCAGACAGATGAGGATAGTTATCGACCGCAGGGACGGCCTCCTCGACGGGGCCCCCAACTTTCACAAACGGAACAATATAATTTCGACGTGCACCATCAGGAGCATTGGGATCACGATACTTATGAAGCGCCGTCAACGCGGGACCGATTGCCGAGTCACGCGACATGAACTTTTCAGCGCGAGCCACCAGAGAATTGTGGTCGAGTGTAGCGATCGTCTCTCCGTGAGACCAAAGATTTTTCTGCAATTTGCGAAGAGCGCCAACATAGTTCCGTGCGGTGGCTTGGCTCAGATTCCGGCGCGCAGCCTCTGCGTGGACGGCCTGGTCGATGAGGTTCCGGATACTCTCAGGCAGATAAGGATAGGCGGGGGGGTGGGGCTCAGTCCTTGGTTCGACGGGAGGAGCATCGGGTCCCCGCGCCTGAGCCAAGTGCTGCTCGAAGCTCTCCTGTCCGGCCTGCCCCCCTCCCTGTGGTTCCAACAGGGCTTGGTCCGCCGCTGGCCCAGCCGACAAATCGAATGAGCTAAGGTTCTGTGCGTCCACTCTGGCCTCCTGTCCACAGACCAACAAGAAGGTCACAAATACCGAGGCTAGCTTTCGAGAAGCTGACGAACCGCGGCAACCTGCAAGACCTCTGAAAGGCCTGCGCGCCAACGTGTGCATGCGACTAGGCAAGTGTTGCGGCTAAAGTTGCACGATCAGTGCGGCCTCACGAGGCAACTCGTTGTCACCTCGATCTGAAAGAGGCTCGGCCTTGCGACTTTCAACCAGCCAGGCAGCCAAGAATCGGTGGACCACTTTGCAGAGACGTCTTCGCGATGGCCGCAATTGCACCGCGCCTGACACGCAAGCTGACGGCGTTGCGCAAAGGACGCGTACCGGCTCATCCACACGCGACTGGCTTTGCGGCACGAGCGATTCGCCGCCGTTCTGCGTAGGTTCTGCGGCTACTAGGCAGGCCCACAATAATCCGGCCCTCAACGGCCTTTATCGCGACGTGCGTCGACCTGGTGCCTTGTCTGAGACGGCGCAGCCGGAAAAGTCGGCGCATGCGCTGGCAGGAGCTCGAGATCCTGACGGCGCGCTCCCATCTGCACGCATCACTCGCGCTTGGGCGCAGCCAGGGATATGATGCGGGTTTACTCTCAGAAAGAGCCGGGTCCGGGACAGCCGCCGGACTGAATCTGTGAAAGCAAAGCCAAATGGTCGAGCTACTCGACCAAGACCTCACCGGCGCAATTGCCTGCCATTAATCTAGGTATGGACTGACTTTGAATCGGGCGGAGTTGATCAAGGCGCTCCGGAGAGGACCGCACTGAACTGCACGCGGTCACCAGCCCCGATTCTATCACGCGACCGAACTTAGTCTTCCTTTGTGTTAGGTCAGCTTATGGACAGCTAAACTGGTTTATTAAGCGCGGTAAGGCCTAACAGCCTGAAGACAATGCTATCGTATGATACAAAGGGGTGCGAGCGTTATGGACGTTCGAAATAATGGTTGGTCCGATGTTCCGTATGAAACCCAGGTGCAAGCGGATGCCGAAGGCTTCGCAGATGCATTCGCTAGAATGCGATTGCGGGATTCCACTGGCAGCTCATCTTCGCAGCCGAGTTACTCCCTCGTTCCCAGACCTCCTGTGTTCAAAATCGATAGAGCTACATTCAGGAAAGAAGTGGGAGCCTTTCATGGCGACGCAATCAACCGCATCGCCGACAATCCCCAGGAGTACTCGGAATTTGTATCCGAAAGAGCTAAGCGTACAGCAGAGGTCGCCAAGAAATACGGTATTACAACAGATTCGGAAGACGCCCGATATTACAGCTACCAACTAGGAAATATGAGCGTCGGCCTCCAAAGAACGGAGCCCGGATTCAGTATGGATACGTTCAGTAGCCAAACGTGGCGAGAACAGTTTCCTGGACGAAGTGAAGTCACCTCAGTCATCGATTTTCAGGTTGCTCATCCGCTTGTCGCGAACGCCGGCGATATTCTGCTCGAGCATCAACTTCGGCAAGATGGCGAACGACCGTTGCTCAACTGGCGTCCTGCTAATCCAGAAGCGAAAGCCCGCGCAAAAACGATGGGGTTCGTTGAAGTGGACAAGGACGACATGGTACTTGACCCTACCCAGTCCGAACAGTGGACAAAAAACAGTGATGGTGAATGGCAGCGTGCAACTAAATCTAAGCTTTATCTCTCCAAAGTCCAGGACAGTGATACTGAGCCTTCAGCAGATTCGGACGAGGATGGTGACTTTATGTGACTCGAGATCTGCAGGCATTAATGCTGCGGCAGGTGATGATGCAAGGAGCGCAGGCAAATCGAAAGCTGCGGCTTAGGGGCCGCGTTAGACCGAACGAAAGATATCAATTCGACTGGATTTCCGAGGTTCCTTGCAACACCGCGCCGCGGCATTTGTGAATGTTGCCCGGCGATGAATAGAAGAAAATCCCAGCGTCGAGCCGGGGTTTTCGATTGCACCCCGAAGAGAGGCGGATCTCGTCTTACCGCGCCCGGTTTGCTTCGTGAGATATAGGTCGCTCTGGCGGCTTCGGGATCGATAAGGCGACGGGGAGGTGGCTCTCGTCAGACGCTTAAGATAGATCGGCGCTCAAGATCAGTGAGCTTGGCTATTATTAGCAAACGTTGATAGCGCACGATGTCGTTACGATGTGTGAGCAAGCGTGCCAGTTTCTGATCGATCATCGTCATCATGTTTGACGGTCACAGGTTTCCTCGGTTAGAGGGTATCCGTCCAGTGAAGCTTTCAACCCATAACTTTTGACGATTCGGGCTGATCCGCTGATCGGTGGAGTATGGGGTCGAAAGAATCACTTGTGATTCCTTGCTGAGCACCTGATTCGCGACGGGGTGCGCTATGGGGAGGGATCGATCGGCAAAGGCTGGTTTGCGATCTTTGGAACGTAGGAAAAGCAGGGTGTTCGGGCACGCCCTAAAACGTTCTATGGTGTTCTCGACATGCTCAGAGGCCCTTGAAAAATGGGGTTTTCCCGTACGTTCCTGTTCGCTTGTTTGTTCTCGTTTCGCGTCCAGTCGCCGACTTTGTTGGTATTTTTGTTGGTATCTGTTGGTATCGGAAGAACAAAGGTTTGCGACATAACTCCATCTCCCGAAATGAAAGAATCGGAGCAGATGGCACGCAAACAGGCTGGTGAGCACGCCAACCCCGTGGAGTTGCCGTTAGACCGGAACTCGGCCGGTTTTATTGATGCAAGGTACTCCCGCGGTGAGCGGTAGCCCAGCCGGGAATGCGGGTGTTCTGAGTTGTAATCCTCCATCCAGTTGTCGATCCGCATCATTCGCGGTGCTCGCGTCAGGGGCGGGTTCACACGAACTTAATTGCGCTTGAATGCCTTCAGTGCCTCTTCGCTCATCAGCCGTCTCCATCGAAAGACCAGGCTCGGCGAGAGCCCATGGCGACGGGCAACATAGCTGATCGACATGCCCGTTTGCAGCGTCTCGTTGACAACCAAGAGCTTCTGTTCCGCCGTAACCGACGCCCGGCGGGCAACGCCGGTGATAACTTCCGCCTTCGAAAACGTCTCGGATATAGGCGTATGCCTAGGACTAGGCTAGCTCCTCCAGCTAACGCCGGTGTTCGGTCAAAACGGGGTGCAGTTCACCCCAAGCACATCAGGCCCGACGTCGACTGTCGCGCCGCCAGGCCGAAATTCGAGATCGGCGCTTGGAGGGCCACCAAGATTTCCGACTGACAGGTGGCGGTCTCTATCTCTTCATCAAGGCGGACCCGAGCAGGCTGGGCAAGTCCGCTTCAAAGCTATGGCAGATGGCCTATCGCTTCCTTGGCCGACAGAAGACCTACTCCATCGGGCCTTACGGCAACGGCAACGACGGCACCTTCTCGGTAGCCACGGCACGTCAGAAGCGGGATGCCGCAAAGGTGCTGCTCGCGCAAGACCCGCCGGTCGATCCCTCCATCGAAAAGCAATTTCGCAAGGCGTCGTCAGGCGGCTGAACGCCCTTTCGGCGCATCGATCGATGAATG
>NZ_LLXZ01000024.1 GCF_001440395.1 Bradyrhizobium jicamae
GGGGCCGCGCCTGGAGCCGTCGGCAGGCTCTGCTCGAATGCCTCGAACGCGGTGAGCGGCGGCGGCACGGATGCGGCTCCGGCCGCCGGCGCGGCCTGGAATGCCTCCAGGCGCTGGCGCAACTCCGCCACCTGATTCGTGGCCTTCCGCGCAAAGATCAGGGCGATGATCGCGATCACGAGCGCGAAGAAAGAGAAGGGGTCGTCGAACATCGGGCCTCCTGGCGGGCGCGTCAGAGCATTAACCGGCCACGTCCACAGCCCGGTTGCAATCCTGTGTGCGTCTTTGTCCGCTAAAAGTTCAAATCACGCCCGGCCGGCAGTGTCGCACGCTTTGCAACAAAGCATATGGCTTTTTCGTGCCGTGCCCTTGGAGAGGCTCTATTCCAGATCGAGTTGGAAGGGCCGGCCCTCGACCGTCATGCTGCCCGGGCCCATTTCATCGAGCGCCCGCAGCATCCGCCCCTCGCGCCCCAGCGCCCTGTCGGCGAGGCTGACGATCAGCCGGTTTGGGGAAGCGATCGGCGAGCGGGCGCGGATTTGCCGGGCGATCTCGACCTCGTCGCGGTGCGGATTGAGCGCACAGGCGGCGGCAAAGGCGCTCGCCGTCGAGCGGCTGATGCCGGCATAGCAATGCACCACCATCGGCGCGCTGCGGTCCCAGCCCCGAACGAAATTCAGGACCCTCTCGATATGCTCGACCGACGGTGCAACGAAGCCGTCCATGTCCTCGGTGATGTCGTCCATCGACACCCTCAGATGGTTGGCCTCGAGTATCGAAGCCGGACGCAGCACCTGATCGACATTGGCCATCACGGAGAGAATGTGGCTGGCGCCGGTGGCTCTCACGGTCTCGGGAAGTGCGGCAAGCGAGCAGACGTGAAGCATGGCGTTCCCTGGATATTCTTGGCTGCCGCGATTATAGCGCTGCCCGTAGGGTGGGCAAAGGCGCACTTTTGCGCCGTGCCCACCATCTTACTTCCGCAGGAAATGGTGGGCACACGGAGCCTGTCATCGGGCGCGCTTTCGCGCGCTCCGTTGGCTTTTGCCCACCCTGTGGCGCAACAGGTCCGTTCAGCCAAGAAGCAGATTAAATCGCGCCAAAAACTGCTTCTCAGCCCGGGCTGCGGTCCACGGCGTCAGGTAGTCGCGCACCGTGGCCTCGGGCAGGCCGGGGTCCCTGCCGAACAGGCGCTTCGCTTCGCTGACCGAAAATCCTGCCAGATGGGTGGCTTCGAGATACGCCGCACCGCGATCGGCCGCCTTGATGGCTTTTGTAATCTCGTCGGCAATCGTCGGCGGCAGGCCGAAGCGAATATGGATTGCCGCGAGCAGCCGCTTTTCCACCACCTTGTAGTCGCCGCCGAGCACCGCCTTGAACGGCGAAATCATGTCGCCGATGACATATTCGGGCGCATCGTGCAGCATCGCGGCGAGGCGGAAGCTGATATCGACGCGCGGCATCTGCTCGCGCATCACGGCTTCGACCAGAAGCGTGTGCTGCGCCACCGAGAAGATATGCGCGCCGCTGGTCTGCCCGTTCCAGCGCGCGACACGCGCCAAGCCATGGGCGATGTCGGCGATCTCGATATCGAGCGGGGAGGGGTCGAGCAGGTCGAGCCGCCGCCCCGACAGCATCCGCTGCCAGGCCCGCGTGTCGACGCTGGACGATTTGCGCGCCGTCATTTGGCCTTGAGGCGGGGCTTGCGAAGCTTGCCGCTGCAGGTCTCGTGGCAGTAGCAGGTGACGAGATGGTCGTTGACCATGCCGGTGGCCTGCATGAAGGCGTAGACGATGGTCGGGCCGACGAACTTGAAGCCGCGCGCGCCGAGCTCCTTTGAAATCTTGACCGACAGCGGCGTCGAGGCCGGCACGCTCGCCGTGGTCTTGAACTGGTTGACGACGGGCTTGCCGTCGACGAAGTCCCACAGGAACCTGGAAAAGCCCGCGCCTTCTTCCATGATCTTCAGATAGCCCTTGGCGCTGTTGACGGCGCCCTCGATCTTGGCGCGGTTGCGCACGATGCCGGCATCGTTCATCAGCGCGTGTATTTTCTTGTCGCTGTAGCGCGCGATCTTCTCGGGTTGGAAATCGTCGAACGCCTTGCGGAAGTTTTCGCGCTTGCGCAGAATCGTGATCCACGACAGCCCGGCCTGGAAGCCGTCGAGGATCAGCTTCTCGTACAGCGCACGGTCGTCATATTCGGGCACACCCCATTCGGTGTCGTGATAGGCCATGTAGAACGGGTCTTCGCCGGGCCACGGGCACCGCAGCTTTCCGTCAGGGTGCAGTCGCGCAGATTTGCTCATGCGACGGTCTGCTTCGGTGGGATGCGAACCTCGTTTGGATCGGTCAGCCGGATCGCAAGGCCGCCCGCAGTCAGCGAAAGCCCTGCATCGAGCGCATCCGCGACGCGGTCGATCCGCACCAGCGCGAGGCCGTGGCCGCCGGCGGTCGATCCCATGGTGCCGACCTGCTTGTCGCCGCCGAGAACGGCGACGCCCGTCTCCGGCGAAAAATCTTCGAGCGTGACACGCACGACCCGAGTCCGCGCGGTGCCGCGATGCTGCATCCGCGACACCACTTCCTGGCCGACATAGCAGCCCTTGTCGAAATCGACGCCGTGCAGGCGGTCCATATTGGTCTCGTGCGGAAACGCGTCGCTGTACATGAAGTCGAGCCCGCCGCGCGGCACGCCCAGCGCAATGCGATGCACCTCGTAGGCGTCGCTGTCGACGAGATCGGCGCCGATCACGTCGGCGACCTTCTGCTTGAGATCTTCCGACACGAGGATACGCCAGCCGAGTGCCTCATGCCGCGGATCGGCAAAGGCGAGATCGGGCTGCATCGCGGGCTCGCCGTCCCACGCCGCCAGCACACCCATGCTGTTGGAGATATTCTCCACCGCGACCTTGGCGCGCAGCTTGTAGAAGCCGAGCTTGTCGGCGAGGTTTTGCGCCAGCGCGCGGGGCGCATCGATCAGGAAGCCGCCGCCATGACCGTCCGGGGCTTCGGTGATCAGGAAGTCGGCCGTGACCTTGCCCTGCGGCGTCAGCAGCGCGCCGAACCGGCCAAGGCCGGGCTGCAGCAGCGCGACGTCGGTGGTGATGAGGCCGTTGAGGAAGTTGCGGGCATCCTCGCCGCTCACCTTGACCACGCCCCGGTCTGGAAGAAACGCTGCTTTCATAAGCTAAAACGGCCTCTTTTGATGCTTATCTGAAGTTCCTGGGAAAACGCAGGTGACGGATATCCCATGCGAAGTTAAGGCGCTAAGGTGTTGCCAACAAGCCCTGTACGAGAGCCTTAAAGCAGGCGTCGAGGACCGATGAATCAACGATTTGATACCATTCTAAAATCCGGCACCGTGGTCAATCAGGACGGGGAGGGCATCCGCGACATCGGCATTTCCAATGGCCGGATCGCCGCCATCGGCGGATTGGGACAGGCTTCCGCCGGCGAGACCATCGACTGCAAGGGGCTGCACATCCTGCCCGGGGTGATGGACACGCAGGTGCATTTCCGCGAGCCCGGGCTGACGCACAAGGAAGACCTCGAGACCGGCTCGCGCAGCGCCGTGATGGGCGGCGTCACTGCGGTGTTCGAGATGCCGAACACCAATCCGCTGACGGTCACCGAGGAGACCTTCACCGCCAAGATCAAGGCCGGCCACCATCGCATGCATTGCGATTTTGCCTTCTTCATCGGCGGCACGCGCGAGAATGTGAACCATCTGCCTGAACTCGAGCGCGCGCCAGGTTGCGCCGGCGTCAAGGTGTTCATCGGCTCCTCTACCGGTGCGCTATTGGTCGAGGACGACGAAAGCCTGCGGCGCATCTTCCAGGTGATCCGCCGCCGCGCCGCCTTTCACGCCGAGGACGAATACCGCCTCAACGATCGCAAGCCGATCCGCGTCGAGGGCGATCCGCGCTCGCATCCGATATGGCGCGATGAGACCGCGGCGCTGATGGCGACGCAGCGGCTGGTCAATCTGGCGCGCGAGACCGGCAAGCGTATCCACGTGCTGCATATCTCCACCAAGGAGGAGATCGAGTACTTAAGGGATCACAAGGACGTCGCGTCCTGCGAGGCGACGCCGCATCATCTGACCATGGCCGCGCCCGAATGCTATGAGCGGCTCGGCACGCTGGCCCAGATGAACCCGCCGGTGCGCTCGGCCGATCACCGCGAAGGTATCTGGCGCGGCATCGAGCAAGGCATCGTCGACGTGCTCGGCTCCGACCATGCGCCGCATACGCTGGAGGAGAAGGCCAAGCCCTATCCGGCCTCGCCCTCGGGCATGACCGGCGTGCAGACGCTGGTGCCGTTGATGCTCGATCACGTCAATGCCGGGCGGCTGTCGCTGGCGCGTTTCGTCGATCTCACCAGCGCCGGCCCCGCGCGCCTGTTCAACATCGCCTGCAAAGGCCGTATCGCCGCCGGCTATGACGCCGATTTCACCATCGTCGATCTGAAGCGCAGCGAGACCATCACCAACAAATGGGTGGCCTCGCGCGCGGGCTGGACGCCCTATGACGGCGTTCGCGTCACCGGCTGGCCGGTCGGCACCTTCGTCCGCGGCAAGCGCGTGATGTGGCAGGGCGAGGTGGCGACGCCGTCCACCGGCGAGCCGGTGCGGTTTCTGGAGACGTTGAAGGCGTAGGGCGCAGCATCGCCCCATACGCAAGTGTCGTCACCCGCGCATGCGGGTGATCCAGTATTCCAGACGTTAGCGATTGAATCGATAGGCCGCGGCGTACTGGATCGCCCGCTTTCGCGGGCGATGACAGCGGAGTAAATTACTGCTTCGCCAATGCCAGCGAAAATTCGCCGTTGCGCACGCGAGCGGAGAGACCATCCGCGAATTTCGCCACCGCATCCTCGCCATAGGTCGAAACCAGTTCGGCCAGCGCCGCGAACAGGCTCGCCTGCGCCAGGCAATCGCCATCGACGCCGTCGTGCCGCGCTTCCGCCCAGGCCTCGCTCAGGTAGCTCAGCGCGGTCTGCTTCTGTTCGTGATCAGGAAGCGGGTCGCGGGCGGTCGGAAAGGCGGCTGGGCGGCTCATGAAGCTCAACGAAATCTGCGCGCGAACCAGGGCGGAACGCATCCTAACGCGATAAGCTGTAGCATGCGGTGCTGCTACGCCTAGGTCACATCTTTAGGAAAGGTTAACGGCGCTGTTGATATTTGCGGCGGCGGTTCCGCGAGGTCGCCGACATCAGGATATGCAGCCGAGAATCGCGCCCGGCGTCGCGCAGACATGGTGCGCGCCCGCGCCCAGCAACTCGTCGCGGCTGCCGTAGCCGTACAGCACGCCGATGCCCTTCATGCCGTTGTTTTTTGCGCCGACCATGTCGTGGCTGCGGTCGCCGATCATCAGGGTTTTGGACGGATCGACGCCGACTTCTTTCAGCGCGTATTCCAGCAGATGCGATTTGTCCACGCGGGTGCCGTCGAGTTCGGAGCCGAACACGCGCTCGAAGTGATGGCGCAGGCCGAAATGATCGATGATGCGCTCGGCGAACACGTGCGGCTTGCTGGTCGCGACGAACAGCCGGTGACCCGATGCGCAGAGCGAGGTCAGCACCTCGCCGATGCCGTCGTAGACGCCATTTTCGTAGAGGCCGACGTCGGAAAATCGCTCGCGGTAGAACGATACGGCGTGGTCCGCCGAATGATCGCTCCCCAGCAATCTCACGAAGCTGGCGCGCAGCGGCGGTCCGATACACCATGTCAGTTCGTCTGCGGTCGGGATCGTTGGATGATCGAGCCGTTGCAGCGCGTACTGGATCGAGCGGGTGATGCCCGGCTTGGGGTCTGTCAGCGTTCCGTCGAGGTCGAAATAGATGGCGTCCATGGCCCCTCAGTTCGCGTAGCGCGCGGTGAGGTCGCGCGAAATCTTTGAACCTTCCTCGATATATCTGCGAATCGCGACCGTAGCTGCGGGCGTGCAGGTCCGGTAGGTCTGCTGAAATCCGTTATAGCCGCGGTTGAAGCCGGCGATCATGCGGGCGCGGCGGTCGCCGGAGGGGGTTTCGGCGTCGATCAGGGCCTGCATTTCGTTGCGCCATTTCGCCCCTTCGTTGGCGCCGCAGATGCCCCGGAGGTAGTGCAGGGTGCCCAGAATCTCGGCCAGCCGCTGCAGGTCACCGTCGAACGGCGCGGCGGCATCCTGGGCCCGCGCCGGGGCCAGATGGCATGCCGAAATCATGATGAGGGCGGCGAGGGCGTGCTTGAGCATTTGAGGGCCGATATGCCCCCTCGGGACGCCCGAAGCAAGGCGTCTAGACCAGCTTCCGGGCGGCCTCGATGACCTCCAGGAGGCCGCCGGTGACCTTGAGGTCGCCGACCGCCTCGGGCGCCAGCCATTTGAAATCGTCGTGTTCGTCGTTCAGGACCGGCTCCCGGGCCGTCCAGCGCGCCGCGAACGACATGATCACATAGTGCCCGCCGCCGCCGCCGCCGCCGGCTCCAGGCAGCACCTCGCGCCAGCCAGCGAGGCCCAAAATCTCGATTCTGAGCCCGGTTTCCTCGTCCACTTCGCGGTGGAGGGCGGTGTGCAGGGATTCGCCGAATTCGACGCGGCCGCCGGGGAGCGAGTAGAAGCCCTTGCCGGGCGAGCGGGCGCGGCGGACGAGGAGGACCTTGCCGTCGCGAAAAATCGCGCCGCTGACGGCGAGCTGGGGGCGGGTCGGCTGGACAGGGGAGGTCAAGAGACGATCCGGTAAGCAGGTTCCTGTGGAACGATCATGCCCGATCGGTCGGCACAGGTCTAATTGCAGTGCGTGGAGCCGGCGCTAGGCGGACTAGTTCGGCATCACCGCTTCGATGTCGGTGTCGGAATTGCCGTTGATGACGCCGCCGGCCAGCGCCACCAGCGGCTTGACCCACGCGGTGGCCTGCTCGGCCAGCGTAGAGCGGGTCTTGTCCTGCTGGGCCTCGCGCATCGCCTTGCCGACGGCGGTCAGGATCGAAGTCATGGTGGTGGTGAGCTTGTCGAAATCGGCGCGCACCTTGGGGTCGGCGCATTCATAGGCTTCGATCGCGAGGTCGCGGGCCTTGAAGTTGGAGGCCCAGAAATGCTCGGCGTAGGACAGCGGCGTCCAGGTGAGAAAATCCTCCGCGCATTCCGGCATGTCCGGAACCATTTCGAGCAGCATGATGGCTTCGTTGAAATGATTCAGGTAGTCGGTAGCAAGCCCGGTGCGGGGATTGATGTTGGCCGCGCGCAACTGTGCCGCGCGGGCCTCGTCGATAGGGACCGTCGTCGGTGGCGGCATCGGGCGATCGGATCGCACTTCTGTGGCGGCCGTAGCATTCATCCATTCCACTGTTAACATGGTGGGTTAACACGCATTAAACAGAAGCCTAAGTTGATCAGATAATGTGCGGACGTTTCGTTATTACCTCGCCGCCGGCGGCGCTTCGGCAGATCTTCGGCTATATCGAGCAGCCCAATTTCCCGCCGCGGTATAATATCGCGCCGACTCAACCGGTTCCGGTGGTCATTCTGGAAAATGGCGGCCGTCATTTTCGGCTAATGCGCTGGGGTCTGATCCCGGCCTGGGTCAAGGACCCCCGTAAATTTACGCTCCTGATCAATGCGCGGTCCGAGACGGTGCTCGACAAGCCCGCGTTCAAGAACGCGATCAAACGGCGGCGCGTCCTGATTCCGGCCGACGGTTATTACGAATGGCAGGATGCTGATGGTCGCAAGCGGCCGTTCTTCATCCATCGCCGCGATGGCCACCCCGTCGGCTTCGCCGCGCTGGCGGAGACCTGGATGGGGCCGAACGGCGAGGAGACCGACAGCGTCGCCATCGTCACCGCACCTGCCAGCCGCGATCTCGCTAGCCTGCATCATCGCGTGCCCGTGACGATCGCGCCCGAAGAGTTCGAGCGCTGGCTCGACAGCCGGATCAATGACGCCAGCGACGTGATGCAGCTATTGCGCGGGCCGGCTGAGGGCGAATTCGCCTGGCACGAGATTTCCACGCGCGTGAACCGCGTCGTCAATGACGACGCGCAATTGCTGCTGCCGATCACCGACGAGCAGCGGGCGGCGGAGGAGCCGAAGCCCGCGAAGCGTGCCGCGCCACGCAAGGCGACGGCGGAAGAGGATGACGGGCAGGGCTCGTTGTTTTGAGGCGTCGCGATTCTTGTAGGGTGGGCAAAGCGCAGCGTGCCCACCATCTATCCACCCAGCCGTCGTGAATGGTGGGCACGCTGCGCTTTGCCCACCCTACGACATCTCACCGAAAAATATTCAGCGCGGCGTATTGCAACAGCATGATGGTCTTGGCGTCGACGATGCGGCCGTCTGAAATCATCGCGAGCGCCTGGTCGATCGGCAGCTCCAGCACCTCAATGTCCTCGCCTTCTTCGACGAGGCCGCCGCCGTCGCCGACGCGCATCGAAGGGTCATACTCGGCGACGAAGAAATGCAATTTTTCGGTGACCGCGCCCGGACTCATGAAGGCTTCGAAGATCTTGCGGACTTCGCCGAGCCGGTAGCCGATTTCTTCCTCGGCCTCCGCGCGAATACGATGCTCCGGCGATGCGTCGTCGAGCATGCCCGCAGCGGCCTCGATCATCAGGTCGTCATAGCCGGCGAGGTAGGTCGGCAGACGGAACTGGCGTGTCAGCACGACGGTGCGGCTTGTGACACGATACGCCAGCAGCGCCGCGGCATGGCCGCGGTCGAACACTTCGCGCTTCATCGTCTGCCATTCGCCGTTGCCGCGGCGATAGTCGAACTCGACTTCGTTCAACCGGTAATGCCGGTCGGAGAGCACGCTGGTGTTCTTGATGCGGACACGATCGGAGATGCTCATGAAAATCCCTGGAGCTCACCGCGGGGGTTCGCGGCCGTCGAGCCATTTGCTGAAGAACAGGATCTTCTGCTCGCCGAATCCGATCGACTGGTAGAACGCGGCAACGCCGGAGTTTTCGGGGCGCACCAGCAATTGCAGCTTCGGTACGCCGGCGGCGCGCAGCCAGTCTTCGGCTGCGTTCATGATGGCGCGGCCATAGCCCTTGGCGCGACGATCGGGATCGGTGGCGACGTAATAGACCCAGCCGCGATGCCCGTCATGGCCGACCATCGCGGTGGCGACGATCGCGCCACCGTCGCGGCCGATCAGCACGGTCGAATGCGGACCGCGGCGGGCCAGCGCAATGTCGGAGGCGGGATCGTTCCACGGCCGCGTCAGGCCGCAGGCCTGCCACAGCGCGATCACGGTTGCAACGTCGGCATCGGTGATGTCGGCGATGGCGAGCGCGGGAACTGTTTTTGTCACCGGCGCGGTCACAGCACCTTGCCGGGATTCATGATGCCCTGCGGATCGAGCATCGCCTTGATGCCGCGCATCAGTTCGATCGCGACCTTGTCCTTCACATCAGGCAATTCATCGCGCTTGAGCACGCCGATGCCGTGCTCGGCCGAAATCGATCCGCCCATCCGCAGCACGATGGCGAACACGACCTCGTTGACCTCATGCCAGCGCGACATGAAGTCGGCGGTGTTGCCGCCGACCGGCTGGCTGACATTGTAGTGGATGTTGCCGTCGCCGAGATGGCCGAACGGCACCGGCCGCGAGCCCGGGATCAGCTTCACCACCGCTGCGTTGGCTTCCTCGATGAACGCGGGCACCGCCGCGACCGGCACCGAGATGTCGTGCTTGATCGAGCCGCCTTCCGGCTTCTGCGCCGCCGACATTTCGTCGCGCAGTTTCCAGAACCCGGCGCGCTGCGTCAGGTTCGCCGCGATCACGGCATCATCGACGATGCCTTCCTCCATTCCCTTGGCAAGAATCGATTCCAGTGCGGCGCCGGCGTCGTCGCGGGAGGACGACAATTCCATCAGCACGTACCAGGGGTGCTTGGTCGTGAGGGGATCGCGGATGTCGATGCCGTGACGCAGGCTGAAATCGACGGCGATGTCGGCCAGCAATTCGAAGCTCGTGAGGCTGCCGGCGGCCTCGTTCTGCGCGATCGACAGCAGTTTGAGCGCCTGCGCCGGCGATTGCAGGCCGACATAGGCGGTCTCCACCGCATGCGGCTTCTGGAACAGTTTTAGCGTCGCCGCGGTGATGATGCCGAGCGTGCCTTCGGCGCCGATGAAGAGATTGCGCAGATCATAGCCGGTATTGTCCTTCTTCAGTTTCGACAACCCGTTCAGGATCCGCCCGTCGGCCAGCACCACTTCCAGCCCGAGCGCCATCTCGCGCGCCACGCCATAGGCCAGCGCGGCGGTGCCGCCGGCATTGGTGGAGAGATTGCCGCCGATGGTGCAGCTTCCTTCCGCGCCGAGCGACAGCGGGAACAGGCGGTCGACCTCGGCCGCGCGCTGTTGCGCGATCTGCAGCACAACGCCGGCCTCACACGTCATGGTGTTGGATGCGGGGTCGATGTCGCGGATCTTGTCCAGCCGCCGCAGCGAGACGACGACCTCGCCATGATGCGGGGTCTGGCCGCCGACGAGGCCGGTATTGCCGCCCTGCGGCACCAGCGCGATTCTGTGCTCGCTGGCGAGCTTGCAGATCGCGGACACTTCCGCCGTCGAGCCGGGCCTCAGCACCAGCGGCGAGCGGCCGTGAAACAGGTCGCGTTCCTCGGTGACATAGGGCGCAATATCGGCCGCATCGGTCACCGCATACTTGTCGCCGACGATGGCGCGGAATTTTGCGATGAGTTCGGCGGGAAGCGGCGGCACGGAATTCTGGACGACATTCATTTTCTTCTCTTTCATTCCCGCCCCACAGCTGCGCGCCGCAGCCGGTCGTTGATGGCTTCGCCCAATCCCTCGTCCGGGATGGGCATCACCGCGATGGTGCGCGCGCCCTTGGCGTCGAGCGCGCGAAGATGGCCGAACAGGTTGGCGGCGGCCTCGTCGAGGTCGCCCCGCTCCGACAGATTCATCACGTGCGAGGCGGCGTCAATTCCCGAAATTGCTCCGAGGCCGAACGCGAGCAATGCTTCGCCGTACTCCAGCCCGACCGCGTTCAGCCGCACACGCGCGCGCGGCGCGTAGTGCGAGGCCAGCATGCCCGGCGCCAGCGGCTGTCCGTTGTCGCTTTCGGCATCCGCCGGCGGTTGCAGGAGCGCGCGGCCGAGCACGCGCTCGATCTCGGCGCGCGGCAGGCCGCCGGGACGCAGCAGCATCGGTTCCTCAAAGCAGCCGATGATGGTCGATTCAACGCCGACCTCGACGGCGCCGCCATCGACGATCACGTCGATCCGCCCTGCGAGATCGGCGTGCACGTGGGCGGCCGCGGTCGGCGAGACGTGGCCCGAGATGTTTGCGGATGGCGCCACCACCGGGCCGCCGAACACGCGCAGAATGTCGCGCGCGATCCTGTGGGCCGGAATGCGGACGGCGACCGTATCGAGGCCCGCGGTTGCGAGATCGGCGACCGCGCAATCTTGCGTCTTCGGCAGCACCAGCGTCAGCGGGCCGGGCCAGAACGCTTCCGCCAGCGCCGTCGCCGCGGTGTCGAAACGGGCGATCTGCCGTGCGGCGCTGATATCGCCGACATGGGCGATCAGCGGATTGAAGGCCGGCCGGCCCTTGGCCTGGTAGAGGCGCGCGATCGCGGCCGGATTGGTGGCATCGGCGCCGAGGCCGTAGACGGTTTCGGTCGGAAACGCCACCAGCCCGCCCTCGGCCAGCGCACGCGCGGCCGCCGCCACGGCGGCCTCTCCGGCAGGTAAAATCTGGGTTTTCAGGCCAACAATCACTGTGATTAATTTCCTTAATTCGGCTGCTTGCGGTCGCCGAAACCCAAGGCTATAAGCCGCCTTCCAAGTCGGAGTGTGGCTCAGCCCGGTAGAGCACTGCGTTCGGGACGCAGGGGTCGCAGGTTCGAATCCTGCCACTCCGACCATGAAATTCTTATGCTTTTCGTCTTTTTTCACGATAGGCAGCCAAGTCAACCCCGGAAATAACCCCAGATACGCTGTTCTGCTTTGGTTTCGAGGTGATTGCGCTGGCCGCGTCGCGTAAGAACTCCGGATGGTGATGGCCGTAGGTGTCGAGCAGAACCTCGACGGACATCCCGAGGAACCCAGCCGCTTTCCAGGGATCAGCCCCGCGTTGCATCAGCCACGTTGCAGCCGTGTGCCGCAAGGTGTGGGGCGTGACCTTTCCCTGCTCGGTGGATAGGCGCGCAAGCCTGACAGCACTCCGGAATCCGGTCTTCACCGATTTCAAAGCCGCGCCATTGAACTCAACGAAGTGCGATATGATCGCATCCGTTCGAACCCAGCGTCGCATATGTGTGAGCAGGCGATCGGGCAAGGGCGCCGGTGGCTGGCGCTTCTTGGTGCCTGTCTGACCCTGTGCAAGCCTGTAAAAGATGCCGTGCTCCAGGTCGACATATGATCGACCTTCATCGCGATACGGCGACGCGGATGCGATGGCGCCGGCACGCGTGCCGGTGTAGAGGCCAATCAGGATGAAGCGTGCGATATGACGCAGTGGACGCTTATCCGTCTCTATTTTTTGATTCTTCAAAGCGCCGCGATGACGCGTTTGCACTTCGCGATATCGCCAGCAGGTCCACAAAAGAGCAGCAGCTTCGCTGCGTGTCAGCCACCGGTCCCGGCCGCGCCCTTTGGCTGGCAGTGCCACACGAATCAGGCCGCGGTGAAGGCCTTCGCGCGAATGATGGTTGATCGCCGCGCGCAGATCTTCAAGGTCGCGGCGGGCTCCACCTGGACGGCCGCGCGCTCTAACATACTTTGAGCAGGTATGCGCATTCACTTCAACCAGCATCATGCCGCCGAAGAAATCGTTCAGGCGACCAATGCGATCGGCGAATTCTGTGATGTCGGTTTGCTTGGCTTTGCGCTCGAGATAAATGCCCTCGCGATGGGCGTGGTAGATTGCAAGTACGTCCGCGATATCGATATCCTCAATGTCGCGGGTCCGACGTGAAGGTTGATATTTTGAGACGATGTAGTCGGCTAGGGCGTCCTCTGCGGCCTTTGGCGGCTTTCTTTCAGCTTCGCCCGCAAAGACTCCTGTGGCAATTTCCCGTTCTCCGTCACGGATGGTCCAGACGGCGTTGGCAATGACGCGTCCGTTCTTTCGCTTGGCCTTTCGTTTGTAGAGCCTTGGACCCTTGCTGATACGCGGCATAGTTCCCTCATGCGCTCAATATGTGCCAGCGTCGTAAAATCCTTGCCAGCAATGCGCTCGATGACGAGTCGGCCGCGCAACGCTTCCTTGCGAAGCCCGGAACTGGTCATCGATCCGTCGGGGAATGCCAACGAAGCTGCCGTGGACAGTCGAATGGGATCGTCGGGGTTGACGTCGCTTCGGCGTGTTGACGCTGCACTCATTGTAGCACGTTCGTGGGATGTCCAACTCTGCGCGCACAATTGCGCACCTCTGCGATGGTGACCCTCGCGACGACGAAAGAAAACGATATTCTCGTTGCATCCTAATCACCCACATCGAGTGCCCGCGTGTTTGCTCGGGTTCGCTCGTAGACAAGCGTAAATCAGGCTGACGCTGCGTAGTAGAAAAACCTGCGCGTTTCGCCGGCGGTTTCGACATGACGAACGGCAATTCAATCCTATGGCGCGCGATGTTATGTGAATTGCGGCGCACTGGCCGCGTCAGGCTCATAACCTGAAGGTCGCAAGTTCAAATCTTGCCCCCGCAACCAAATCTTAAGCCCTTGAGAGCGCATCGTTTTCGAGGGCTTTTTGCTGCTCTCAATTTGGCTGGAAATTTTGCTCGTGGAAGCGCCGTGGAAGCGGCAGGAAGAAAGTCGCAGCGTAGAATCGGCGGAAGGACACGCGGCTTAATGACTCGATTGTGATCGCTTAGGGAGCGTCGCAACTCACTAGATCACAGCGCGCGTGGCGGAGATCACGTGCGAGAGCGCTCACCGCCGCCGAACGTCCCGGCGTGTGCATACACAGAAGTGGTCTATCTGTGGAACAGGAGGTCGGTGGTTCGAGCCCACCCAACTGTACCAGCAAAATCAATAGCTTATTCTAGTCTACGCGCGAGCCAACGACCGTTAGCTACCACGTAGTTACCACGGCGACGGAAACGCAGTCAGGTTCTAAAAAAGCAGTCATTCGTAGTGACGGGCCACAGTTTCGAGTCCTGTTTGCAACATCACTCAACCTGATGAAATTGCCCCCGAGTCCTTTCCCCACCTTGCCGCCCATTGCCATCAAAAGCCGTTTATTATCAGTCCGTTAGACTGAGTCGGTTAGATCGATTACTGCGCATTACAATTTTCTACATGGCGGCACATGAATTTGCACCGGGAGCATTTAGGACTGTGCACTACCGGCGCGCCCATATTGTGAGCGCGAAATATTCTAACTACGGTAGTGCTCCTTCCCGCCACGGCAGTCCGGTCTGACAGACCAAATCAGCAGTTCCTGCCGGCTAACGCCAAGCGCACAAGCCTCCATGGAGCAAAGTGAACTCACGCAAAGGTTTGTCGCCCGACCTCAAGCGTTTGCTTGGTTCTTGGGTGCCGGAGCATCGCGTAGCGCGGGATTGCCCACGGCCACCGATATTTTGTGGGATATGAAGCGACGGTTTTATTGTCGCGAAGAAAACCAAGACATTGACCGGCAAGACCTGCAAAGCGATGCCATCCAGCATCGCATTCAGTCGTTCATGGAATCGCGCGGCTTTCCCAAAATGTGGGAAGACGGCGAATACGAGCGGTACTTCGAGCTTATCTTCGGGAACGATCGCGAAAAGCAGCGCGCCTATTTGCGCGGAATCCTCGCGCTGGACAAGGCGTCGCTCAGCGTCGGAAACCGAGTGCTCGGCGCGCTAATCGCGTCCAAGCTTGCGCCCGCAATCTTCACGACGAACTTTGATGACGTCGTCGAGACCGCGGTGGCAGAGGTCGGCGGCCAGGCCCTCGTGCCGTTTCACCTCGAAGGCAGCCACAATATCCTCAGCGCCTACAAAAACGAAGAATTCCCCATCTACTGCAAGCTGCACGGCGACTTCCGTTACGAGAGTATCAAAAACCTTACCGAAGATCTGAAAGCTCAGAACGACGACCTCGCTGCCGGTCTGCGGACCGCATGCAACCGCTTCGGCCTCATTCTCTGCGGCTACAGCGGGCGCGACAAAAGTGTCATGGAATTGCTGCACTCGGTCCTCGATACGACCAACCCCTATCCTCACGGCATCTATTGGACGTGCCTCAAGGGCTCGTCGCCCGCGCCGAGTGTCGAAGCCTTCGTGGCAGCGGCCCGCAAGAAGAGCGTCGACGCCCACACTGTATTCATCGAGACCTATGATGCACTTATGCTTCGCTTGTGGCGCAACACGCCGAATAAGGATCTTGCCCTCGACCACAAGGTAAGAGGATCGGCACTCACGCCGGTAGCCATACCGTTGCCGTCCACCGGGCATGGCGCTCCCATCGTCCGGCTGAACGCCCTTCCCCTCATCGCCTTGCCCAAAAAGTGCCATGCCTTGGAGACCACGCGCGCCCTGACATGGGACGATGTTCAGGCGTTGCGATCCCGTTCGGACGGTGCGGTCATGTTTACAAAGGCAGATAAAGTTCTCTGCTGGGGGGCGTCCAACGACGTCAAGACAGTCGTTGGTGCGGATTTTAGCGCGTTGAAGGAAGCCGATGTTCCCCAGGATTTGAATCTTGCGACCCATCTTCACATCAAGGGATTCGTCGAGGAGGCCGCTGTGGCCGCCCTCGCACGTGGAAAACCTCTCGTGCGGCGAACCAATCGTACATCGTCCTTCGTCATCGCCGCGCCGCAGGACGACCGCACCTCCGAGCTTTTGCCGATCACGAAAATCACCGGCAGGGCGGCCGGGATGATTGCCGGATTGATCGCGCCTCCGGATGAGTTTCATCCAGAAGCCGAACGCGTATCGTGGGCTGAGTGCGCCCGTATCTCCGTCGAGCAGAAAAACGGCAGGCATTGGATCGTCGTTGAGCCGGATGTCTGGATTTGGCCGACGCGCGCGCGGCGGCTGGCAATCGATTTTCTCGGGGAGCGGCGGAAGGACCGGCTCAACGCCAAATACAACGCATTGCTCGATGCCTGGATCAAAGTGCTCCTTGGTACGGCGGAGCGAAATACGGTCTCGACCGTGATGTCCTTCGACAAGGGGACTTTGATCGAGAACCCGCGCTTTGAGATCGGCTCCCGAAGCGCATTCACGCGGCGGGCGACGAAATGACCAACATGCCCGCCGAACTTGCCGGCTATTCGAAGATCGCGGAACCTTCGCTAGTCTTCGCCGGCGGAGGCACAAGTCGTCATCCGCTACTGGGGTTGATCGAGTCCGGTCCTTACGGCCTGAAATTTGGTACGCCTAGCGCCGTCCGACTGGCGATCATGGCGCCGAAGAAAGACATCCCCAAACTACAAAGGCTGGTCACCGAGTTCGAACAACGGGCGGTCCCACGAGAGGCCACCAATTATTATCCCGAGTATCCGGGGTTTTCCGCGCTGTTTAGAACACCGCTGCGCCCACCGACTGACCTACTTACGCTGACCTTCCCTGACGAGCTCGATGCCTATGCCAAACAGGGCAAGAAGCTCGATCTTGCAAGAGGCCTTTTCGACTGCATCGCCCAGCTGCGGGCCGTAAGGCTCAGCTTCGATGTCGTGCTTCTTTACCTGCCGCCGGAATGGGCCGATTGCTTTGAGGGCGAGAATTTTGATTTCCATGACTTCCTGAAAGCCTATTGCGCGCCCTCGAACATCCCGATCCAGATTGTTCGCAAGGGCAGTTTTGAGCGCGACTGCCGCGCGAACGTGATGTGGGGCATGAGCGTCGCGATCTACGCCAAGGCTGGCGGTTTCCCGTGGAAGCTTGCGAACATCGCAAAGGATGAAGCGTTCGTAGGAATCAGTTATGCGCTGAAGTCTGATAAAGCGGGAAATCTCTACAGCACCTGTTGCAGCCAGATTTTCGATCCGGACGGCACCGGCTTTCGCTTCGTTGCGTATGACGCCCGTGAATTTACGCAAGATCGCAAGCGAAATCCCTATCTCTCCTACTTTGAAATGCAATCCGTTCTGTCCCGGAGCCTTGAAATCTATCAGTCAGGGCATGCGGGCCGCTCGCCTTCGAAGGTCACTGTTCATAAGAATACCGAGTTCAAGGAAGAAGAAATCCTCGGCGCCATCGACAGCTTTCGAAAGGGAACGGAAGTCGAGTTGGTGCAAATCGTAAAAGACGTTCCGTGGCGCGGCATTCGATACGACGTGAATAAGCCAGAACCGTACAACTACCCCGTCGAGCGCGGCACATACCTGCCAATTGAGTCAAACGAAGCATTGCTTTGGACGCAAGGAAGTGTCCAAGGAGTCCACGTTAAGAATTCAAGCTGGAACGTCTACAAGGAGGGTATCCTCAAACCAACACCGTCTCCCATTCTTCTGCGGCGCTTTTCCGGAGCGGGTGGATGGCACGACACATGTTCAGGTATTCTCGGCCTTACTAAGATGGATTGGAACAACAACACACTTTACAAAAAACTTCCTGTGACGCTGGTTTATTCAAAAGCGTTTGCGGACATTCTTCAGCAAAACCCCAACATGGTCGACGACGTGTACGACTTCCGAAACTTTATGTGAGACGCGCCGATTTATGATCAGGTTTCGTCGGCTCACTCTAGCCACCTTGAATGCGTGGCTTACGACGGTTGTCGTAGGACCGTCATCGGTTGGAAGCTATCGCTTGAGGCTTTGGCGCGAGAACCGCGGCGCACTTGATGCGTTGAAAGTTGAACTTGATGCTTACCTTGCCGAGGCGTTCGACGACGCGAAGATGCGGTTGCGTCGTGGCTTCGAGGACCCACTTTCCCCGTTTTTAGACCCGCAGCTCGACCCTGCCGCAAATTACCCACGCGCTTTGCACCGCGTAACGCTGCAGGGCTACTTCGGTGAGACGCTCGCCGTCATTGCGGTCGAGCATTTCGGCGCTCACGGTCACAACGATTGGCTGGTCCCAGCATTCTTGTTTCGGTTTCACGATCAGGAGTTCCAGCATCTAGAGCTAATAAATGAGCGCATTCGCTCCGGACAGGTTCATGCGCCGGACGAAACCCGCGAGCAGCGGCCAGGCAGGACCGGCGACGATGGCCTTGCCTTTCGAATATCGGCAGATGGTCGTATCATCGATGTTTTGACCTTGGAAGCGAAGTGCCTTTCGGCGAACCGGCCTACGACGATCTCCGAAGCTCATTCGAAGCTCGCAGCCGCCAGTGGTTTGCCGTCTGGTGTCAGGGAACTAATAAATATCCTTGCAGACTACGATAC
>NZ_LLXZ01000025.1 GCF_001440395.1 Bradyrhizobium jicamae
CGCTCCGATGACGCAACCCATTCCGCTGTTGCCAGACCACGCCTTGACGGCGGCGAACACGGCGTCATTCTGCCAATTGTCCGGGATCGATCAGCCCCAATCTAATGGTTGCTACGTTTCAGGAAACGGCCGTCTTGAACGGCGCGACCGTGATTCCCGCATCCTTCAGCGCCTGACGCACGCTGCGCCCGATCTCCACCGCGCCTGGCGTGTCGCCGTGAATACACACGGTGTCGGTGCGCATCTTGATCACCTTGCCGGTGACTGAGACCACCGCGCCGTCCTGCACCATCCGCACGACGCGGTCCGCGATCTCCTTCGCATCGTGCAGCACGGCGCCCGGTTTCTTGCGCGACACCAGCAAGCCATCGTCGCCATAGGCGCGGTCGGCGAACACCTCGTGCACCATCGGCAAATTCGCGGCTTCGCCGGCCCGCACCAGTTTTGAGTTGGCGAGCACGACAAAAATCAGATTGGGGTCGACGGCCTTGATGCCGTCTGCGATCGCCTTCGCCGTCATGTCGTCCTCGCAGGCGACGTTCGAGATGGCGCCGTGCGCCTTGACATGGGTGACCTTGTAGCCGGCCGCGGTCGCGATCGCCTGCAGCGCACCGATCTGGTAGGCGATCAGATTCTCGATTTCGGACGACTTCAGGCCCGGCATCGGCCGCCGTCCAAAACCGTGCAGGTCGCGATATCCGGGATGCGCACCAACCGAGACGCCGCGCGCTTTCGCCAGTTCGACCGTGTGGCGCATGATGTCGGCATCGCCTGCGTGGAAGCCGCAGGCGACATTCACCGACGTCGCCAGCTCGATCATCGCGGCATCATTGCCCATTTCCCACGCGCCAAAACCTTCGCCGAGATCGCAATTGAGGTCGATGGTTGTCATGTTGTCCGTCCGCTTCTCGTGAGTGGATTGGTGGTCAGTCTGGCCCCGTTATTTCGGCCATCGATACTGCGTGCCAGGTTCCGGCATCGACCGCGTTGACGGCGTGGCCCGCGACATTGGCATCGTGCAGCGCGTCGATGTTGAGATCAACGCTTTCGATGGCGCGCAGCCGATCGGGCAGGGTGCGCAGCAGCTCCGCAAATTTGCGCGCCTCGGCCTGCGCCTCCGCCATGCTGACGGCCCGAAAACGAAAGCCGCGCCCGGCGGGGATCTGCGCCAGCCGCCCGAAATCGGCCGAGATCACGGTCGCGATCTTGGGATAGCCGCCACTGGTGCCGCGGTCGCGCATCAGCACGATCGGTTGGCCGTTGCCGGGCACCTGCAGGCTGCCGTTGACGGTGCCGTCGGAGACGATGTTGTGGCCGTGCAAGTGCTTCAGCACGGGGCCTTCGAGCCGGTAGCCCATCCGGTCGCTGGTCGCCGATATCTTCCATTCGCTGTCGAGAAACAGTTTTTTGGTCTCATCGGCGAATTCGTCGTCCTGCGGACCAAAGACCACGCGGATCGGCGCGTCGCTCGTCGCCGGCAGCTCGATCCGCCGTTCGGCCGCGCCGCTTGCCGGCTTCGTCTGCAGTTTGTCGCCGGACTGCAGCGGGCGCGGATAGGGGCTGCCGAGGCCGGCGCGGGCGTTGACGGCGAGGCTGCCGAACATCGGCTCGCCGGCAATGCCGCCTTCGATCGCGAGATAGCTGAACGAGCCACCGCGGGCAAAGCCGAGCGTCAGCGTTTCGCCGTCGGCTAGCGTTGCAGAAGTATCCGGCGCCACGGCGCGGCCGGCGATATCGGCATTGCGCGAGGCTCCCGCCAGCGCGACGCGCACGGCGCTGCCGTGTGCGGTGAATTTTGCGCCGAACGGACCGACTTCAACGGCCGCCGCGAATGGTTCGTTGCCAACCAGGGTATTTGCGGCCGCCAGCGCCAGCCGATCCATGGCGCCGCTTGGCACCAGGCCATAGCGCTGGGCGCCGGGGCGTCCGCCGTCCTGGACTGAACTGGCCGGGCCGATCGAGGCAATGACGAGCTTGCTCATGAGGCGATCTGCTCGGCAATGAATTCGCCGGCTTCGGCGGCGCGGTCCTGTTCCGCGAACGTCTTGGCATCGACCGGCGTAAAGGTGACGTTGTCGCCCGGCTCCAGCAGGAAGGTCGGATCGCGGTGAAGCTGGTAGGTGCGGACCGCCGTCTGTCCCAGCAGGTGCCAGCCACTCGGGCCGGCGAGGCACTGCACGCCGGTCTGCACCCCGCCGATCGAGATGGTGCCGGCCGGCGTCAGCAGGCGGGGGTTCTGCCGCCGCGGCATGTGCAGGCTATCCGCAAGCCCGCTGAGATAGGACCAGCCGGGCGTAAAGCCGATCATGGCGACCCGGTAGTCGCCGGCGACATGCCGCGCCACGATCTCGTCAGGCGTGGTGTTGAGGGTTTTGGCGACGTCCTCGAGGTCAATGCCGTGCTCGCCGCCATAGACGACCGGAATGCGCCAGCGCCGCGTCCTGGCCGCCGCCGGCACCGGCCGCTGCGCAAGGGTGAGAATCTTTTCGCCAAGCGTGTCGAAATCGATTTGCACTGGATCGTAATGGACCAGCAACGAACGATAGGTCGGCACCGTCTCGGTGATGCCCGCAATCGGTTCCGCAGCGAGCTCCCGGTCGAGCGCCAGCACCCGCCGGTTGGCGGCATCATCGATGTTGCGGCTGAATTCCACCGTGATGGCGCTGTCGCCACTCGGCAAAAGGCGGGGCGGGGATAGCGTTGGGGCCATGGCCTCTAAACTTGTCTCGCAGCGCTGGAGCTGGCCTCAACCTGTAGCGTGTTTTGGCTGCGAGTGGAATTCGCATCGCGCGAAATCCGCCAGTAAGTTCAATAAATTAATCTGCAGGCCAACGATAAGATGTTGTGATCGCGCGGACTTACGACGGCCCTTGACGCGATGTCTGCGCTTCGCAAGATGCGCTGGTTTTCACCCACCTCTTGCGGAGCCTGCATTCCGGATGTCCCTGTCCCCCGAAGCCATCGCAACCCTGTCCGGCGTGTCCACCGCCACCATCACCACCGTGCTGCTCAAGAAGGGCCTGCGAAACGTCTGGATGCGCGGCACCAAGCCGCTGCGGCCGGGACAGCCGCGGCTGGTCGGGCCGGCCTTTACGCTGCGCTTCGTGCCCGCGCGCGAGGATCTGGCCACGCCGGAATCCTGGTCGTCGCCGATTTCGACCCGCACCGCGATTGAAGCCATGCCGAAAGGCTGCATCGCCGTGGTCGACGCCATGGGCGTCGCCGATGCCGGCATCTTCGGCGATATTCTCTGCGCGCGCATGGTCAAGCGCGGCGTTGCGGCGCTGATCACCGACGGCGTGGTCCGTGACGTCGAAGGCGTGCTCGGCACCAACCTGCCGGTCTGGTGCGATGGCTTTGCAGCGCCGCCTTCGGTGGCGGGGCTGACCTTCGTCGGCTGGGGCGAGCCGATCGGCTGCGGCGGTGTTGCAGTATTTCCGAACGACATCGTCGTCGCCGACCAAGACGGCGCCGTGCTGATCCCGCAGGCGTCGCTCGACCATGTGCTGGCCGAAGGCCCGGAGCAGGAGCGGATGGAAGCCTGGATCGTCAACGAGGTGAACAACGGCGCGGCCTTGCCCGGCCTCTATCCGATGAACGCAGACACCAAGGCGCGCTACGCCGCTTCGAAGAAGTAAGTTCGAAAGGGAGATCACTTCATGGATATTCATCTCGCGGGCAGCCGGCCGACCCGGCGGGGACCTGCTGAATATTTCACCGGAACGGTGCTGCAGGATCCGATCAACATGGCGCCTGCGCCCGCGCGTCTGAACTGCTCGCGCGTCTCCTTCGAGCCCGGCGCACGCACCGCCTGGCACACCCATCCGCTTGGTCAGACGCTCTACGTCATCTCCGGTGTCGGCCGGGTGCAGGCCAAGGGGGGGCCCATCAGAGAGATCCGTCCCGGCGATGTCGTCTGGATTCCGCCGAATGAGAAGCACTGGCATGGAGCGTCACCGCAAAACAGCATGACTCACATCGCGATGCAGGAGGCGCTCGACGGCGTCTATTCCAACTGGATGGAGCATGTCACCGACGAGGAATATAACGCCGCGGTGGGCTAGGGCGCGGACTCATTAGCACGCAGCAATGCGGATGGATGCGAGTTTGACGAACGCCAGGTAGTTGGCTGCAAGTTTGTCGCATCGGGTCGCGACACGCCGACATTGCTCGATCTTGTTGAAGAACCGCTCGATCAAGTTGCGCGCGCGGTACAAATACGGGCTGAAGCAGATCGGGTCTTTGCGATTGCGCTTCGGCGGGATGTTGGCCCACGCGCCTTGCTCGCGGGCGAACTCCCTGATCCAGCTGCGTCGTATCCGCGATCCGCGAGTAACATCTTTTTTGGAAGCAGTGCGCCGAGAAGCACCGAACACAGCCGATTGTCGTGCGCCTCACCCGGCGTGATACCATTCAGGACGCGCCGGTCGTCAACACGGGGAATGCCACGCGGCTTCTTCGGAAGGAACGACCGGATGGCAGTCCATTCGAAGTCCGCGAGTTCATACCGCATGATTCGAAGCCCCAGTTTGGCGCTTGAATCACGTCCAAACCGATACCTTTAACCGGCAAGCACCGGACAATCCGCATTTCCGAGATTAACCCCTAATCGGACATGCTGCGGACATGCCAAAATCGACGCAAATGACCCAGAGCGGACATCACCCCTCAGGCACCCCTGCCAAACGCATGCACTCCAATTGACGCTCGCGCCCGGCAAGGTAAGCCGGATCGCTACTCAATGCGTTGGCGGCACGCGATCGGCGGATTGTAAACTTGGGATCGAGCGCAAGTCCTGCTTTCACGGCCGCTCGCGCTTCGTCTATCTCGCCGAGCCGCGCGAGAACAGCCCCGAGATTGAAATGCGCGGTAGAGTAATTTCGGTTTGCCTCAAGACCCCGGCGCAGCCACGCTAGTGCTTCGGTATCGGCGTTGAGCGCTACCTTGGAAACGCCGACCCACACCAGCCACCGTGGAGCATGTGGATCACGGGGAGAGAGACGAAGCGCCTCAGCAACGTGAGCTTCAGTTTCTGCGCCACGACCAAGAAGGTACTTGGCATACCCGATCAAGCTATGGGCGACGGCTGAATTGCGGTCCAGCGCTAACGCCTGTTCGAACTCTGCGATGCCCTGAGCTGCGCGTTTCGTGCACATCAAGGCGGTACCCAGTGCCAAGCGCGCTGCTGCGTGGTTCGGCGCAATAGACAATGCTTTGTTGGAGATCATCTCGGCTGCCGCAAAACGCGCTAACGGGTCGTCTGTTAGAACGGCAGCTCCCTCCGTAACATCGACCAACGCCAGTCCGACCATTGCTTCGATGTTTTCGGGGGCGAGTGTCAAAGCTCTCTCGAAAAAGCCGCGCGCTCGCGTCATGTATTCAGGAGAAATCCCCCGGTTGATCAGAGACCAACCCTGAAAAACCAAATCAGTCGCGTCTGGATTGGCCGAAAGCTCGGCTCGCCGTGCCTCAGCCGCAATCAGTTCGGCATTCAGGGCGTTGGCGAGCCTCGATACGATTTCGTCCTGCATGTCGAAGAGGTCGGCAACGGGCTTGTCAAAACGCTCGGCCCACAGGTGATTGCCTGTTTCCGCGTCAATCAACTGTACGTTCACCCGGAGTCGGTTGCCACTACGCTGCACCGAGCCTTCCAGTACATAACGAACGTTCAGCTCACGCCCTAGCTTCTTTGCGTCGATCGCCTTGCCCTTGAACGTAAACGCCGTGTTGCGTGCAATCACAAACGCGCCCGAGATGCGCGACAAGTCCGTTGTCAGGCTCTCGGTCACTCCATCCGCGAAGTACTCTTGTTCGGGGTCGCCGCCAATGTTCGCGAACGGCAACACCACCAGGGACAAGTGCGGGGCGGAAGGGGGCCGCGAGGCGGTTTGATAGACATTCGCGCTTTGGCCAACTGCATAGGCGCGTATCGGACGTGCGATGTTCCTGAGCGTCTGCTCGCCTATGTCAAGTGAACTCGACCGTGACCTTCCCGCGAACCTGCTCGTAGGCGGATGACGAGATGCAGATGCCCCCCGGTTCGGCTATGCCCTCTAATCGTGCCGCTACGTTGACGCCATCCCCGAGAATATCATCGCCGTCAATCAGGATGTCCCCGAGATTGACCCCGATCCTGAAGAGCATCCGGCGATCAACAGGCACCCCTTCGTTTCTCTGAGCCATCGCGGCCTGAACCGCGACCGCGCATTCAACCGCATCGACCACCGAAGGAAATTCCAGCAACACGCCGTCCCCAATGGTTTTGACGAGGCGACCGCCGTGTCTTGCCACGATGACATCGATTACCGCGCGGTGTTCGCGGAGTGTGCGGACGGTACCTACTTCGTCGAGGCCCATGAGCCGCGAGTAGCCGGCGACGTCGGCTGCGACGATTGCCGACAACCTGCGGCCGACCCGAACTGGCTGCTCCTGCTCCATGGCCAAGCACGCCCCTTCGCGAACATTTTGCGCGAAAGTGGGAACGGTAGGCAAGGGGTTCTAAGGTCCCGTATGCGGCGACCGAAGTGAGCAGCGACGTCAGTTTGGCCCTTGGCCGAAGATCACACTGGCCGTCGGGCACGCCGGCTCGTGGGTGTAGACCGGACGTAGCTCAGCGCGACCTTCAACGCCGGCTTTTGACCCAAAGCGGACATGGGCAGCGGTCCGCTTAAGACCGCTTCTGACGCTTGGCTGATGCGTGTTTCGGACACATTCCGGGCTCGGTCGTGATCTCGCCA
>NZ_LLXZ01000026.1 GCF_001440395.1 Bradyrhizobium jicamae
CGACATGCTGCGCGATGTGAAATCCGCGATAGCCCAATCCGCCCACGACACCGGACGGCCTTGAATGTGTGAAAGTCGATGAGGCTCTGATCCGGTCGTCCAGCTCCCTCTCTTCGACGGCCGTCAATTGCCAACTCGGGTTCGGCAGTCCCGAGAACACGTCTAATGTTACAACCGTGGTCATCTTCTGGTCCTCGTTAACAAGTCTAGACAAAACAAACTTCTTCGTCCTGCAGCCGCCGGCAAGATTCGCAGGCTGTGGCACGCCAATTGCTGCGGACGGCGGCGGCTGAAGGCAGCCGCCGCCTAGGAGAATTAGGAAACCTTGATAAGGTTTTCGAGACCGATTGCTGCGGTCCGAGCTGTCAGGGCTCCTCCGTAGGTCGCCTCGACAGCTCCGGTTACATCCTCGATGTCGATGACGTCCCCGGTCTGGTAATTGCCGAAGATCACCCAATAGTTGGGACGAGGAGTAAAGACGGCGGTCATGTTCGGAGCGGCCTGGACCACGAAGGTGCCCGAACCTGCCATGCCGACTCCGACGGATGTACGGTTGGGCACGACATTCGACAGTTGTCGGATGGTCAGTGAACCCACAGCGCCATCGACGCTGGGATTGATGAAAGTCGTCGCGCCGGCGCTGTCCTGGGTAAGTTGAATTAGATTTTGGCCACTCGGATCGGCAGGCTGTACTTGCGTTGCCGCGAAGTTGACGCCTGATTGCAGCACTCCGGTCTCCGACCAGACGAAGCTGTAGTCGAGGCTCCACGCAAAGGTCACACGGCTACCTGGAGCGGTAGGACGGGCGAACCAGGCGAGCGAAAATACGTTGCCAGGGATCGTCGTGGGCGGCGCTTTTTGGAATACAGCGAAGCTACCGTGAAGCTGTGAATTGTTCACGCAGGTCAGAGAGTATGACGTCATAGATCGTGTCCTTCATTTCTGAGGATGGCGCCCGGGATTGTTGGTGGCCGGCACCGCTCCCGGGCTTAAACGGCGCCGACCATTGCTCATTCGAAACGCGGAGTGAGAAGCTGAGGACGCAGGAGCCGCGACGCGTTGCCCTTGATCTCTGCTGCTTCAGGGCCCATTGGAATGTTGGACTGATGGTCGTTCATTCTGGCCGACATCGGGGTACGCTTTTGGCACTGCTCTCTGCGGTCCTCATCATGCCTATGACGCTACTGATGTTCTTTCGGGTTGTCCTTGGACGCGCATCCCGAAAAGTTGGACGAGCGTCCCAACAAGAGTCATTTAGCCCGCCCGCAATTCCACCACCCAATCGGAGAAAGTGCCGCCGCTGAATGGGCGGAACGTGCCTTCCGCGGCCGAACTGTCCGCTTGTCGAGCGGCTGCGCGAGCAGCGCGCGGGGAGAGGCCAAACGCCTGCCGGAACGTGCGACTGAAATGAGACTCGTCGGCAAAGCCCATGTTGTAGGCGATATCGCCGATTCTTCGATCGGCGCAGCGCGGATCGCACAAAGACTTCAGGGAGCGCCTTAGGCGGCGGCGGCGGATATAGGCCTCGACACCCGTCGCCTGGAACTGTCGGAAGAGTTGACTGCGCGAGATGCCAAGTTCCCGCGTTAAACGTGAGGAGGTCAAGTCTTTGCGATGCAGGTTTTCCTCGATGTATCGACGCAAGCGGCGCCCACGGTTTTCCTTGGGTCCCGTCGAGGTCAAAACATCTGAAGGTCCGAGGCACGAGGCGAGTAGATCAGGGATAGATGTCCCGACCGCGATTACTTCGCTCGGGCCGAAGTGCCGGGCCGCAGCGGAAAGAGCCTCGACGACCTTCCCGACGAAAACGCCCATTGCGGTGTTTTCGGGTAGAACGCGTCCGTGGATCGGTTGCACTGGAGCAACCGAGGCCGGCAGCGCCGCTCGCGGGACGATCAGGTGTACCGCCTCGACGGCCTCGAAAGCGAATGCCACGGGTGTGGACAGATCGAGCACCGCTACATCGCCCGGTCGAAGTCGCCGGAACGCTGGAGTCGACCACGCGACACGCCCGCGCTGGATGCACGAGATGATGATATGGTCGAGATCGTCCCAAGCCAAACGTGCTGTGGTGCGCCGATAGCGACCGCCGTCAGCGATGCTGCGGCAGAGCAGGAAGGTGCCAAAATGGTAAGCGAGGAGATCCGCTTGGAACGTACTTGATTCAGAAGTCTTTTTTGACGGGTGGCTCTCGAACAATATCTCGACAAGCGATTGCCACGCGTCAAAGGGGGCATCGGTTTCGGAAGTCGTGAAATGGAAACTAGGGATTGGGCTTTTTCCGCCCATAAGACGCGCCGACTCTGTGTTTGTTTTGCTTACTCTGACCTCAGCGCGGCTGATGGATAGTGATGGGTGACCCGCACTAGGGCCGAAGAGCAGGCCGCTGCCAACCGCACTGCTGCTCTTTGCACCGGCGCTTAGCACTACGCCTCAGACGTCTACGGCAGCCTTGGGCCCCTGGTTGATTTTGCCGTCTACTCCGCGCGAGTGCGTGCTCGCCAGCGGCTTCCCGCGCACAGCCATCCGATGCTCATATCGCGGGCCTGCGATCCCTCGCCCCTCGGGAAACGCTAGGCGCTCTTCCTCCCCGCGGGGTAGTATCACTCGCGAGCCCCGGATCTGCGTTATCTGAGTTTGGGTCCCTCGTCAGCGGCCTACGCTTGAAAGCCCGACCGAAGTAGACGTAACGAGAGCGTCGGTGCCTGGATTTCACCAAAGACTTGTGAAAGAACGGCTTAGGGTTGAATTGAGACTTGGACCTTGGGACGTAGAATAGCCTTGCCATGGCGGGTCTCTTTGTAATGCACCTTTCTTTCAGATCCGCGATGTCGTTCAGTAGTTGGGCTAGGTCGTAGATTGCTCGGGTTTTCTCATTGTCAAGACGCTGCAGATCGAGGTGGTTCAAGATGACAATCAGCCCGTGCTGAAGCCGACCGAGCTGCTTTCCATAGCTAGCCACGTTTGACAGAACTTCTTCTTCCGCTGGATTAGTTATTTTTTCGAGGTTCATCTTAATCAATCCAAGCTGACCAGTTATGGTGTTAAGAACTGATTGCCAAGAGCGCAGCTGCGACACCGCTCCTGAAAGCGGTAGGTTTGCATCTGACATGAGAGACCCTCGAACGGACATCTTACCGGCGCGCCAGCGCCTCGCTGCCTGCTCCGGAGACTCCGAGCCAGCATTTTTCATGCCAAGCAATACTCGGCAATTCGCATAGTTTCTGTGTCCAATTTGTCCGCTCTCCGACGAGCTATGGCTAATTCTGGGTGACGCGGCCTGATCAGGCGGTGTGGCTTCAGCGGTCGGAATGACCTCGATGCCGCCGCGACGATCTTCGGCAACTGATTTGTTCCTTTCAGACGGCGCCATGTCTTCGATGCGGCATCGATCAACTTGAACACCATCAGTTTCGCGGTTTTCGGCGAGAGCAATCCTTTCGTCCGCACCGTGCCGTGCCGCACCCTGACGAACACGCTCTCGATCGTATTCGACCCTGCGCAGATGAGCTCAATGCTCGGCAGGGAACTCAAAGAACGCGAGCGGTGCCTTGCGATCCTTGATCAAGCACTCGGGCCGCGGGTCCGTCTTTGGCACGGTGTTTTTTGACGAAGGCGTCGATCGCGGTTTGGGCTTTCCCCGGCTCGGTGCCAGAAGACGTTCTGCAGGTCATCCTTTATTGCGCCCTGCGCGGATTTGGCGCCCGTGCGCACGTTGCTGACTTTGTCGCACCAGCACCGTTGGTGTTGCGTGCCCGACTCGAGGGCCTTCCAGTATCCCAAAGCGCCGTCGTAGACCGCCAGTTCATGAGCGATCCGCAGGCCGCGCTGCTTCACACCACAAGAGCTCACGCCAGCTCTGCGTGATCTCTCGGGCGTCCACCTGGAAGCCGATCAATTCCTTGCGGCCTCTGGAGGGTCGTGCAGCTCGGCACAGTCGCGTCGCAATCCGATATGACAAGCCGGCCGTCGGCAACCTAGCGTTGTTTATCACGATTTCATCCATCCGCAGCTAGCGTGCGAGCTCCGCGCCGCTCTAGGCACCCCGCCTCTTTGACACCCTCATTGCTCGTCGGAACTAAAGCGAGCGGAATCATCTCCACAATGATCCACTTGTTGACGGTTACTGGACTTCGCATCTCGCGCTCGAGCGCGGAGCGGGTAGCCTCCAATGCAGCCTCCGCAGCTGCTATATCTGCAAACGTGCCTTGCAGGTCGTATAGGGAAGCCGGTACCATAGGTTATTGCTGCCGAGCACCCAAGCCTGCCAGCCGTGCGCAACGGCCTGTTTCAAGAACACAGGGTGGGGCGCCGCGAAAGCTTCTTCCAAGGCGTACGAGTACAGATACTTTGCCATCGTGGCCCCGTCTCATTGAATTGCCCACAAGCAAGCGATCACGATTGCGGAATAAACGAGCACGGCGCCAATTGCTAATGTCGTGATTTCCACCGCGGCTCCCACTTCGATTGCGCGACCCGCCGCCCACCAGACGGTGTAGTGAGAAAGGAAGTCTTCTGCCAATCAACCATCTGTACGCCAATGTCTGACACTCTCACCGCGAAATGGGTTGAGGTGCGGTAATCAAAGCCGCTGTAGAATAGTGGACGCTTAGATCTTAGCAGCCAATGTGACTCCGTGCCGAAGTGATACATACATGGTAGTGCACCGGCGATGTGGCGCTCACTGTCGAAGTCCTAACCATTTGCTATTTCCCGGGTTACGCGGACACTGATCCTGTTGTACCTGCGGCCTTCATGTTCGTACACGCTGA
>NZ_LLXZ01000027.1:0-21955 GCF_001440395.1 Bradyrhizobium jicamae
TACTCGTCGCTTCGCTCCTCACCGAGCCACCCTACGGGTGTCTCGGCCCTTCGGGTGACGATCGCTATCGCAAACGCTCGCAAACGGTCGGGGCTTCGCAAGTCATCTGCCAAGTCGCGGCGGCACTTTCGCAATGAATCGGCCGCCAGCCGACGTATTCGGGTGAGCGCTATTAGCGGATCCACCGCAATGACCCGAACTGCAATTTGTCGCAAATCGCCGCGAGTACCGAGAGTCTGTTGGCTTGGAAGTTGGGCCCTGGGAACCAGCGAAACGAACGAAGCGGGAGAGCAAGATAAAAGCACTGTCGCTTCGCCGTGCTTAGGTCCTTGTCTGCACATCCAAGAATTGGCGACATCGCCGGGCGCGATGTCGCCAATTGCGGCTTAAGGCAATGCAGTCGTTCGTTGATCGCGTCTGCGGCTTGGCAGTCGCACGCCGGCTTCACATATCCGCGGTCTTCCTGAAGGGGACCTCGCGTCATGCACGGCGTCGACGACGATGAATTCGAAGTGAAGCTTGGCCGGATCGGCAACCGCAAAGCCAGGAAAGCAACCAGCTATCTCCGGCGCGTCCGACAGGCTGCTGAGAAAGCCGGCAGCGGTTCACATCGTGCGTCGAGCTTCTCGGGCGGCCGGATCGGCCGCGGACACGCGAAAGGGGCGGTGCTGGCCGGACGTGCGAGAGCTAAAGGCCTGCGTCGGGTGGTGATCAAGGCGCGCATCGTGCGGATCAAGGCGGGCGATCCCGGCGCCATGCGGGCGCATCTGCGCTACGTGCAACGCGACGGCGTCACGCGGGACGGTGAGCCGGGCGAGCTCTATGACGCAAGCAATGACCGCGCCGACGGCAAGGCCTTCACGGAACGAAGTGCGGACGATCGCCACCAATTCCGCTTCATCGTAGCACCTGAGGATAGCGCGGAACTCTCTGATCTAAAGCCTTACATCCGCGATCTGATGCGGCAGATGGAAAGTGACCTGGGCACCAAGCTCGATTGGGTCGCGGCGGACCATTTCAACACGGGCCATCCGCACAGCCACATCGTCTTGCGCGGCAAGGACGGTGAAGGCCATGACCTCGTGATCGCCCGCGACTATATCGCCCACGGCTTACGGGCACGCGCCGCGGATCTGATCACCCGGGAGCTTGGCCCAGAAACCGAGGTCGAAGCCACGCGCAAGCTCCAGCAGGAGATCACCGCCGAGCGATTTACGCGTCTTGACCGGGCAATCCTGCGCGACGCGCCGGATGGTGCTCTGGAGCTCGGTGCGCAGCCCGCAAAAGGTTCCATTTGGCATGCTGCACGAATGGGACGGCTGCGAACGCTGGAGCGGATGGGATTGGCGGAGGAGGCCGGACCCCGCCATTGGCGGATCGACGCCAGGTTCGAGACAAAGCTCAGACGCATGGGCGAGCGCGGCGACATGATCAAGACCATGCACCGCGAGCTCGCCGCAGCGGGAGTTTCGCGGGCGCCCGGCGTCTACACGATCTTCGACCCCGGCACGGGCGGTCGGCGCCTGGTCGGACGCGTCGTCGGAGAGGGGTTCTCGGATGAGCTGAGGGAGCGGCGTTATGTCGTGCTCGATGGCATCGATGGGCGGACGCATTACGCCGAGATCGGCAGTCTCTCGGCTCGCGATGAGCCGCCCGTCCGGAATACCATCGTGGAGCTGAGATCGCTTACTGCGGAACCGCGCGAGATCGATCGGGCCATCGCAACGATCGCCGCCGCCCATCATGGACGCTACAGCGAGCACCTGCACCATGAGTTCGACCGGCAGGCTTCGGGTGAATTCATCGCGTCCCATGTGCGGCGGCTGGAAGCGATGCGGCAGGAAGGGATGGTGAGCCGGCTCGCCGACGGTCGTTGGACGGTGGGCGAAGACTATCTTGACCGGGCGCTGGAGTATGAAAGCCGCCAGCGCTCCCGTAATCCGGTGCGGCTTGCGGTGCTGTCATGGCAAAGGCTCGAGGACCTACCACCGGCGGTGGGCGCGACCTGGCTCGATCGCCAACTCGTCGCCAAGGCGCCCGAGGCGCTTGGGCGGAGCGGAATGGGTGCGGAAGTCGAGGCGGCGATGCGGGCGAGGCGGCAATGGTTGATGGAGCAGGGGCTCGCTCGCGAACAGGAAGGAAAGGTGCGCTATGCGCGGGACTTGTTGCGGACGCTCGAGGCTCGCGAGCTCAGCCTTACGGCTGCGGATATTTCTGCGCGAACCGGGCTTGAACATCTCGACGTCCAGACCGGCGACCGTCTCACGGGCGTCTATCGGCGCATGCTGACGCTGAACAGCGGTCGCTTTGCCGTGATCGAGCGGTCCCGCGACTTCGCGCTGGTACCCTGGCGTCCGGTTCTGGAGCGGGCGCGCGGGCAGTTGGTTGCCGGGAGCGTGGGCGGAGAAGCGATATCCTGGTCGATCGGGATCAAGCGCGATCTTGGACGCTGACCACGCGCTTCGTACAACAACAATCTTGACTATCCTTTCTCTATCTTACGATCAGTATCTTCGCGCGCCCCGCCGTCCCAATCCGGTCACTGAGCCAGGTCTCATAACCCCACAGCCCGACTACCGGCTTGTTCAAGTAAACGAACAATTCGCCATCCCGCTTGGGTGTCAGGACTTCAGCGAGGGTCTCGGACTTATCGGAGACAGCGAAGTCCTTTTCGTCTGGAAGTAGACTGTCACTCTGCCTTGGCGGCGCGCGGTCGAGAAAGTCCTCTTCATTGCCCATCGAGCCGATTCGGAGGACGATGTTGCCCCACGGGCGGTCGAAGCTCCTGCGAAATGGGAACAACAGCGTCATTGCGACGGACTTCCATCCGGACAGGTGTGAGACCGGCTGACCTCCCATGTAGGATTCTTCGCCAAAGAACGTCCATTTACCCGAAGGCGGATCGGTCTCGACCTCGGGAAGCCGCTTGAAAACGACGCGATATCGAACACCCGGTCTCCAGGAAGACACCGGTCGACACACAAAGATTGTTTGGCTTGTTGGCGGCGCCGTCAGACGTATCGAAGGCCAGCTCGGCCTGCTGCTTTCCACCGACATTCTTGAAACCATTATGCCTGGTATTGAGGCCTTGGGTTTCCGGACAAAAGCTCCCAAAAGAGTCGCGGATCGAGAACAGGTAATGGCTGCCGAACGCGAGCGCCAGGTACAGCATGCCGAGCGCAGACGCCGCCGGCGCGAAGTAGTATTTGAATCCTCGCAGGATGGTTTGGTAGATCGGCGATTGTCTAAGTTTTCGGACGGCGATATCCGGCAAGAAGTAGAAGGTGAGGAACGCAATCAGAACGCCGCGGACGGGCTCCGCCGTATAGGCGAGCAGGATATCATTCCATATGCCGGGCAGCATCAGCCATCCGAACCCCTTCACGCTGCCGAGCAACGGGTAGAACAACACATAGGCAATGGCACCCACAAACAGGATGCTCTGGAGCGGTGAGGCAACCCACGGCGCCTTTGGGTCGGCCGGCGTGTTCGTCGCCGGTAGATAGTCACTCCACAATAGCCTCATCCGGTCATTGATCGAACGCCCAAGACGGACGCCGATCCAGATCAGGAAGGCGACGAGACCGGCCCAGAGCAGGAACCATGCCGGGTCCCTGGCATAGGCGTCGATCCAGCGAGAGGCGAGTCCCGGAAGGATCGCGCCGATCAGACGAATGGTGTCAGAAACAATTCGAAGCGGCGTTCGAAGCTCCTGAAAGGCATAGCTGTCTCGAAGTAGCGGATAGAGCAGAAGGTAACCCGTCACGAAAACGGTCAAGAAATAGATCGCTCGCTTCCGCCAGACAATGTCCCAGATTGCTTCCTGGGCGGCGTGCCGGGCGCTCGCCTGTTCGCCCTCCGCGATCGCCTTCGTGTTGGGCTGAATGGTAGAGATGACATTCGAAATTGTTGGTCCTGTTTCCGAGTATGTGACGGCGGCGTCTGTTGATTGGACAACCTCGTAGTCTTTTGGGAATCCGACCGGCGCATAAAAATGCGCACCCATCCTTATTCGGCCAAAGACTGCGTCATGGATCTTGGGCAAGCGCCGCGGTGGGATTTGCCGTCCTTGTCAACCGTGATCGGCATCGCCTCATAGAAATCGGCTATTTTTCGTGGGCTGTATCGATAGTAACCGCCAAGTCCGCTTCTGGAATCGTACAGCCGTCCATCCTTGTCCTTTGCCGAATCCGTGCTCAATAACGCATCGGGCTCATCGTCCGGCATGTCCTTGAAAACAAGACCGGCTTCCTTCGCCTCAGCCATCATCCAGGCAAGCGAGACGTTGGCGAGCGAATCGTCGGGGTATCCGCCACCGACATTCGAATGCACACCGGCAAACCATACCTGCAGTAGCTGCTCGCCGTTGGTCGAGCGGCTCGCACCGCTCGGCTCGGTGTTGGTCTCGTCCTCGTTCCACAGAACCGGATGGAACGTCGCGCGCTCATCGTCGATCGCCAGCGCGTGCCGCGCCTTGACGATCTTCTTGTTGAACTCCGTGTTTGGCAGTTCCAGCGGCCAGATCCATTCGCTGACGCCGCGCGTCATCTCGTCGATCGGCAGGCCATAGGCGGCAACCGTGTCCCACACGCCGACAAATTCGATACTGTCGATCGGCCGCTCACAGGACGTGTAGAATAGCTTGTCCAGCCAGAAGCGCGCGAGCCGAAATGGGTACTGCAAATTCCAGGCCGGGTACTTGTCGTGGCGGTAGGCGCGATAGGCGGCACGTGCCTTATTGTCGAGATCGGATTCATTGGCGAACTTGACGAGCCCCTGGTTCAGAACAAGGCCGACGACGATACGAATTGTGAAGGCGCCGCGGCTAAAGCCGAAGGCATAGATCTTGTCGCCGGGCTGGTAATTGCGGCAAAGGAATTTATAGAGCGTCAGTACGTTGCGTTTCAGGCCGTAGCCGAACGCACCGCCCAGGATGGCGAGTGGTTTGAAAGATGACGTCCCGACGCCATCGTCGTAAATGGCGATCTGGTTCGACCCCTTCAGCTCCAGCGCCTGAAATACCCGCCAAACATTTGTACGCCAGACCTTGCCTGCGGAGTTGCCGGTGCCGTCCGAAAGCAGAATGATCTTTTTTGCCATTGCTGTCCTCCAAACGGACTGTTTGCAATTGATTGTCTAGACCGCGGTGTATCGGCTCAAATCGGCATTCCAAAGGGGATGACGAGCGAAAGAACGTTCAGCGCGCCGAGGACGGCGACTTGGCAAATCGCCGCCTTCACGGATCTAATCTTGATTGTGGTGAAGGTACTTAGCAGTCGGAAGGACTTCGCGCTAAGCGGAACGAACGATTTAAAAATGGCTGCAATGACGGTGTTTTCTGCAATATCGGAGGCCATGTAGCACATCGGAAGGATCCACCAGATCCAGCTTGGCAGGCTCGACAGCAATTCCAATCGCTCCGCCAGCGGGACCGACGCAAATCCAAGGAAGAGCCCGAGGCAAATCAGGAAAAGAATGTCGAGCGGGAACAGCAGCACCGGAAAGACGTAGCCGCTGATCGCTCCCGATTGCGTTTTGTCGGCGAGCCAGCGTGCGAGGGAAGCCTGACTGAGTGCCTCGTCCTGCGAGGGAATGTACTTCAGATGCTCGAGAAAGCGCGCCGCGACGTCCTTGCCATATCGCGGTGCAACGAAAAACTTGAGTGCGAGATTAAGTGCGAGCGTCAGCGCGAACAGAATAACGATCTTGGCCATTGCGTTCCCGGCTCAAAGCGGCGTCCTGATCAAAATGATCTGGTCTCAACGCAGCATCGGGCGTCGCAATCTGGCTCGCCCTTGCGGATGCGTTCAGATTCTAAATGTTCTGATACTGCACGCTGTCAGGTTGTTTGGCTATACTAATGCACGCTTGATGCAGAAATGCCTGTGGGTATGTCTGCGTTCGGCAACAGCCTCGTTGCTGAAGGTGTCCTTGATCGGCGGCAGCGACCGCCGCCCGTGGCGCTGAAGCGTCGGGTGCGTTGACGATCGCCTGTTGCGTGCAGTGGATCGCGGGTAAGGGCGCCATCAAGCCGAGGCAAGGGAGTAGCTCGTGCTTCTTCCGCCTCCCTGATCTTTGGTCAGGATATCTTGATCAACAAGGCCCTGGATGTCGCGCAGCGCTGTATCGGGCGAGCACTTTTCGATCGTTGCCCACCTGCTCGAGGTTACCTTCCCCTCGAAACCGTCAAGCAGACGGTTCAGCATATCGCGCTGCCGATCATTGATGCTGGCAGAGGCGTGCCGTTTCCAGAACTCCGCCTTCTCAAGCACAGCTGCGAGAATAGTTTCAGCTCCACTGAAGGCGCGGTCGAGACAATCCAAGAACCACTCAAGCCACGGTGTGACGTTAAGGTCGCCCTTCTGGGTGCTCCCCAGCATGTCGTAGTAGGTCTTTCGTTCTGCGCGTATCTGGGCCGACATGCTGTAGAAGCGTTGCGGAATTCCTTCTGACCGGGCGAGCGACATGTCGGCGATGGCGCGCGCGATACGTAGATTGCCGTCCTCGAAGGGATGGATTGTCACGAACCAAAGATGTGCGATGGCGGCCTGGATGATCGGATCGATCTTCTCTTCGGCGTTGTACCAATCGAGAAATGCGGTCATTTCAGCATCCAGCTTTTCGGCGGCCGGTGCCTCGTAGTGCACGCGCTCCCGACCATAGTCGCCAGAGACGACCTTCATTGGTCCTGCCGAAGCGTCGCGCCAGGCTCCCACAGCGATCTTCTTCATGTTGCTGCGGCCCGTCGGAAAGAGCGACGCATGCCAGCCGAAGAGTCTCTCTGCCGTGAGCTCGGCTTTGAACTTCTGAGTGGCGTCGAGCATCATCTCGACAATGCCTTCGACGTTGCGATCCGCTGACGGCAAGGCGCCCGCGTCCATACCAAGGCGGCGCGCAAGCGATGAGCGCACCGCATCCTTGTCGAGTTTTTCTCCCTCGATTTCGCTCGACTTGAGAACTTCCTCGGTCAAGGTAGTCAGGACGGCCTCCTCCTGCTGCGGGAAGCCCAGCGCCTGCATCCGGCCTATGAGCTGTCCTTGGCGCAGGCGGACGGTCGCGAGTAGTTTCGCGAGAGCATCGGTATCCCAGAAAAAGTGAGGCCAATCAGGTAGGTGGTGAATATATTCTGGCATTCTCCGCACTCCTTGCGGAGAATATGGCGGATTTCCTTCACATTCGCAAGGCTATTTCCCGCATATTATGCGGAGAATAGACCCGACTATCCCCGCATCAGCGGAATTGCAGTATCGGGGTAGTTCGACCGGCCCAGACTTGCTCTGACGCTCCCCAATTCGGCCCCTGTCGCCTGACTTCCCTTGGCGGATCATTTGCCGGCGCCTTGACGGCAGAGAGACCGCAAGCGTCCGCGACTGGGATGGCTAAGCGGGTCGTTCGTTCGCGCGCAGCTATACTCGTTTCGCAAAACGAGTGGAACGCGCGCTCTTCCGCACGATCGGTCGATCCGACCAATCGAAGACGAATGCTCAAACCGGGTTCGTTCGATTCGCTCTCTCACTTCGGGACAGGCTTGCGCGCTGAGTAATCGAAACCGGATTGGATGATTGATCCAATTTGATCATGCCGTTCACGTTCTATTGAGGCGCTTCCTCAACTGCGTTGAAATTGGCGCACCGACGATCTCTCATCGATCAGTTTGATAGGGGCGGATCTCGTTGTCGCCGACGATTTTTATTCCGGTTGAATGCTCGGCGCACTCCCGCTTTTCATCTCGCCGCACTCTGAGTGGGGCGGAAAATGTTTCCGGCAAAAATCTACGTCGGTCAGATCACTGTCGTCTTCGGCATCGTCATCGCGTCAACGTGGGGAGCGACGCAATGGACCGCGGCGGCTCTCGGCTTTCAGGCGCGGCTTGGCGAACCCTGGTTTTTGATTGCAGATCATCCAGTCTATCTGCCCTGGCGATTGTTCGAATGGTGGTACGCCTACGAGGCCTACGCGCCCGAGATCTTTGAAACCGGCGGTGTTATTGCGGGGGCCGGCGGTATCGTGGGCGCACTGTTCGCCGTACTCAATTCGGTGTGGCGGGCGCGGCAAAATCAGCTCGTAACGACTTACGGCTCGGCACGCTGGGCCACGCCAAAGGAGATCAAGCAAGCCGGCCTGTTCGCGCCAAAAGGCGTGTTTCTTGGGCGGTTTGAAAACAACTACCTGCGTCATGATGGACCGGAGCACGTCATGTGCTTTGCCCCGACACGCTCCGGCAAGGGCGTTGGGCTTGTGCTGCCGACGCTATTGTCCTGGACTTCGTCGGCGGTGGTGCATGACATCAAAGGTGAGAACTGGGAGCTAACCTCTGGCTGGCGCGCAAGTTTCTCGCATTGCTTGTTGTTCAACCCGACCGACTCGAGAAGTGCCCGCTACAATCCGTTGCTTGAGGTCCGAAAGGGCGCAGCCGAAGTGCGCGATGTCCAGAACATCGCCGACATCCTGGTCGACCCTGAAGGAGCGCTGGAACGCCGCACCCATTGGGAAAAGACCAGTCATTCCCTGCTGGTCGGCGTCATCCTTCATGTTCTTTATGCGGAAGAGCAGAAGACGCTCACACGTGTGACCGAGATCCTGGCCGATCCGGCGCAGTCCTTTGAAAAGATGCTGCGGATCATGATGGCCACAAACCATCTCGGAACCGACGCCGAGCCGAAGGTCCATCCCGTGGTCGCCGCGACCGCGCGCGAGCTCCTCAACAAGTCCGAAAATGAACGATCGGGCGTCCTGTCGACGGCTGTGAGCTTTCTCGGGCTCTACCGCGATCCGATTGTCAGTCGGAATACCGAAGGCTGCGATTGGCGCATTGCCGATCTGGTCGGTGCCGAAAAGCCGGTCACGCTGTACCTGGTCGTACCACCCTCGGACATCAGCCGCACCAAGCCCTTGATCCGGCTGATCCTCAACCAGATCGGCCGCCGCTTGACCGAATCCTTGAACACGAAAGCAGGCGAGGCCAAGCAGCGCCAGCTTTTGTTGATGCTGGACGAATTTCCGGCGCTCGGTCGGCTCGATTTCTTTGAAAGCGCGCTCGCCTTTATGGCCGGCTATGGTATCCGTGCTTATCTGATCGCCCAGTCGCTCAATCAGATCGCCAAGGCCTACGGCGAGAACAACGCGATCTTGGACAATTGCCATGTCCGCATCGCCTTTGCCGCAAACGATGAGCGCACCGCAAAGCGAATTTCGGATGCGCTAGGCGCCGCAACCGAGTTGAGAGCCCAGCGGAACTACGCCGGTCACCGGCTCGCGCCCTGGCTCGGTCACGTCATGGTCAGTCGCCAGGAGACCGCGCGGCCGTTGCTCACGCCGGGAGAGGTGATGCAGTTGCCGCCCGACCAGGCCATCGTGCTGGTTTCGGGTCTTGCGCCGGTTCGGGCCAATAAGCTCCGCCACTATGAGGACGCTAATTTTGTAGGGCGCCTGCGTTCGCCGCCACAGCTCGCCACGGACGAGTATCGCGACCGTCCGGCGGCACGTCCAAACGCCTGGGCCAGCCAGATCCGCACTCTCGATCTTCGGCTGGCGACCCTGCCGTACCGCGACCTCATGCAGAACGGCGCCGAGGAGGGCGGCCTCAAGCAGCAGCTGCCGCTGTTCGAAGAGACAAGTCCTCTTACAGAGGCGGCGAGGTTCACCGAGGAGCGCCTGCTCGACGATGACGCAGACGTAGCCGCGGATCGCAACCAGATGCAGCGGGCGGCCGACGCCTCGAGCACCATCCGCAGCGCCCATGCCGTGACCCGCGACGACGACGATCTCCTTCCTGCGTTCTGACGGGAATTCTCGAATGAAACCCAAACTCTCGGCCTATGTTTCTGACAGCGTAGCAGAGCGACTTGAGTTAGCCGCCAGGCGACCCGGAACCAACAAATCGGCGATCGTCGAAGCGGCGCTCGATCGCTTCCTCAATCCCGAGCGCGACGCCAGTGGCGATGCCGCGTTGATCCGCCGGCTCGACCGTATGAGCCGGCAGCTCGATCGGTCCGATCGCGATCTCTCGATCATGGCTGAAACCATTGCTCTGTTTGTCCGCTACTACCTGACCATCACGCCACCTCTGCCTTCGCCCGATCAGGATGCGGCACGCGCGCTCGGGCGCGAGCGGTTCGAGATGTTCGTGGTCCAGGTCGGCAAGCGCGTCGCGTCGGGCGGCCGGCTGGTTGCCGACGTTATGGAGCAGGTCTCAATCTCAAATCCGGACCTCTTCATGCGGCATATCGAGGAGGGAGCACCGCTCGCCGCCGGTAAGGAAAGCTCCTCAACTGGATCCCGCTCGCAGCATGCGACGGGCGAGCAGCCGGGGCTGTCTCCGGCAGGGCGGGAGGAGGTCGGCCATGTCTGATCTTCTCTCGCCCGAAACCCGCGATCGGCGCCGCGGAATGTTGCGGACCGCGATGGGACCGGCGATCGCGCTGGCCCTGGAAGAGGCCGACGTCGTCGAGGTGATGGTCAATCCGGACGGCAGGCTCTGGCTCGACCGACATGGCTCCGGTCGCGCGGACACCGGCGTGGTGCTGACGCCACAGGAGTCTGAGCGGATCATCCGCCTGGTCGCAAGCCATGTCCGCGCCGAGGCGAGCGGGTCATTCCCGATCATCTCGGCCGAGCTCCCCGAAACCGGCGAGAGGTTCGAAGGCGTCCTGCCGCCGGTCTCGCTCGCGCCGTGCTTTGCCATCCGCAAACCTGCAACGACCACCTTCCGCCTCTCTGACTACGTCAAGGCGCAGATAGCTTCACCCGTGATGGCCAAGGTGCTCACAGCCGCGGTTACAGAAGGCCGTAGCGTTCTGGTTGCGGGCGGCACGGGATCGGGCAAGACGACGCTTGCCAATGCGCTTCTGGCAGAGATCGCGCGCCTTGATGAGCGCATCGTTATCATCGAGGACACGCGCGAGCTGCGTTGCGAGGCCAAGGATGCCGTGATGCTCCGCACCAAGCCCGGCGTGGCAAGCCTTGCCGATCTCGTGCGCTCCACGCTCCGCTTGCGTCCTGACCGCATCATTGTCGGCGAGGTGAGAGGAGCCGAAGCCCTCGACCTGCTGAAGGCCTGGAATACAGGCCACCCCGGCGGGATCGCCACGGTTCACGCCAATTCGGCGCGCGCGGCGCTCTACCGGATTGAGCAACTGATCCAGGAAGCCGTTACCACGGTGCCGCGCCGGCTCATTGCCGAGGCGATTGACCTTATCGTCTTCATCAAGGGGCGAGGACCCGCGCGGCGGATCGAGGCGGTCGCCGAGCTCAAGGGCCTCGATCCCGCTGGCGACTACCTTCTGGAAACCCCAGCCGGCCTCCCAAATACCAGCCATCGTCCCTGACCTCACGGAGAGTTCGACATGCATGTTTTGCTGCGTTCAAGGTCGTGTTTCTTGATTCTCCGAGATCACAAACGTCTCCTCACGGGGGTCGGAGCGGCAGTCGGTTGCGTGCTTTTGACCGCGACGGCGGCGCACGCGGCCGGCTCGGGCATGCCGTGGGAAGCTCCGCTGCAGCGTATCCTGGAATCCGTGCAGGGGCCGGTCGCCAAGATTGTCGCCGTCATCATCATCACGGTGACCGGCATTTCGCTTGCCTTCGGCGACACCTCCGGCGGATTTCGCAAGATGGTCCAGGTCGTGTTCGGCCTTTCGATTGCGTTTGCGGCGAGCTCCTTCTTCCTTTCGTTTTTCTCGTTCGGCGGTGGAGCGCTGATCTGATGCGTCCCGATGGTTTCGAACTTGCGCTCCACCGCTCGTTGACCGAGCCCATCCTGATCGGTGGCGCGCCGCGCGCCGCTGCCATTCTGATCGGCACCTTGTCGGCCGTGCTGGCGCTCGGCTTGCGGCTTTGGCTCGCAGGTCTCGTGCTCTGGATCGTCGGTCACGGCATAGCGGTCTGGCTTGCCAAGCGCGATCCCGCCTTTGTCGAGGTCGCCGTCCGCCACACCAAACATAAGGGCTGGCTTGCATGCTGAACTTGAGAGAATTCCGCAGCCATGCCTATCGCCTGGCCGATTGGTTGCCCTGGGCGTGCCTCGTCGCCCCGGGCGTCGTTCTGAACAAGGACGGCAGTTTTCAGCGTACCATCCGCTACCGGGGACCTGATCTCGACAGCGCGACCGAGGCCGAGCTGATAAGCGTGGTGTCGCGGGTCAACAACGTTCTGAAGCGCTTTGGCTCGGGCTGGGCGCTGTTCTTTGACGCCACGCGGACCGAGGCCTCGGAATATCCGCGCTCACAATTTCCCGACGCGGTGTCCTGGCTAGTCGACGAGGAGCGGCGGGCGGCCTTTGAGAGCACCTCTGATGCTTCGTGGGACGACCCCTCACGTCCGCGCGGGCAGCATTTTGAAAGTGTGCTGCACCTTACCTTGATGTATCTGCCACCCGCTGAACGCGTGTCGCGGCTAGAGGGGTTGTTTCTGGAGCGTCCGCAGGAGAAGCAGGCAGCGGGACGGGGACGGCCTCGGCAACGTGCTGATATAGGCTGGCAAGAGGATGGGACGCGAAACGACGGTGTTTCTGAGACTGCTGTAGAGGTTGAACGGTCTCAGCTGGCGCGCGAGCACAGCTATTGGGATCACCTTGAGCGCTTTGGCCAGGAAACGGACCGGGCGATCGATCTTTTTTCCTCCGTCCTACCCGAGATCTGGCCACTCAGCGATGAGGAGACGCTGACATATCTCCACAGCTGTGTCTCGACTAAGCGACACCCGGTCGTCGTTCCCAAGATTCCGGCCTATCTCGATTGCTTTCTGAGCGACGAGCCGTTGACCGGTGGATTGTCGCCCGCAATCGGCCGCAGCCATCTGCGTGCGCTGACCGTCCTTGGCTTCCCGTCGGTTACCTATCCGGGCTTGCTTGACGAATTGAACCGGCTTGGGATTGCCTATCGCTGGGCGACCCGGTTTCTGCCGCTCGACCGCACGCAGGCTCATGCGACCCTGTCGCGGTACCGCCGCCAATGGTTCGCCAAGCGCAAATCCCTGGCAGCAATCGTGAAGGAGGTCATGTTCAACGAGCAGGCGGCGCTTATCGACACGGACGCCAGCAACAAGGCGATCGACGCGGACGCCGCACTGACCGAACTTGGCGATGACCTCGTGGCGTTCGGTTACGTCACGACGACCGTCACAGTCGCGGATGAGGACGCGCGCGCCGCTGACGACAAGATCCGGCTCGTCGAACGTGTGATCAATAGCCGCGGCTTCACCACGATCCGGGAAAGCGTCAATGCAGTCGAGGCATGGCTTGGCGGGCTGCCGGGACAGGCTTACGCGAATATTCGCCAGCCCATCGTTCACACGCTCAATCTGGCCCATATGTGTCCGCTGTCGGCAGTGTGGGCAGGGCCGGAACGCTGTGAGCACCTCGACGGTCCGCCGCTTCTGATCGCCAAAACTAAGGGCGCGACCCCGTTCCGCCTCTCACTACATGCCGGAGATGTTGGGCATACCATCGTCGTGGGGCCAACGGGCGCCGGCAAGTCGGTGCTGCTCTCGATGCTCGCGCTGCAGTTCCGCCGCTACCCGAATGCCCAGCTGATTACGTTCGACAAGGGGCGCTCCGCCCGTGCCACAACGCTCGCTCTGTCCGGGGCCTGGTACGAACTCGGCGCCAAGGGCGGCATCGCATTTCAGCCGCTCAAGGATGTCGCGGAGGAGGGAGCACGGCTTTGGGCACTCGACTGGCTCTGCGGCGTGCTTGCTCATGAGCGCGTTACCGTGACGCCCGAAGTGAAGGAAGCGGTCTGGTCGGCGCTCAAGAGCCTCGGTACGGCCCCTATCTCCCAGCGCACGATGACCGGGCTCGTAGCGTTGCTTTCGCGCGATGCGCTGCGCCAGGCGCTCCAGCCTTATACCCTCGAAGGACCTTACGGCCGTTTCCTCGATGCGGACGCCGATCGTCTCTCGAACGCCGACGTTCTGACCTTCGAGATGGAGGAACTGATGGCGCTGCCAGGCTTGGTCGCGCCCGTTCTCACCTATCTCTTCCACACCCTGCAAGCGCGCTTTGATGGCCGCCCGACCTTGCTCGTGCTCGATGAAGCCTGGGTCTTCCTGGACGACCCGTTGTTTGCCAGCCGAATTCGCGAATGGCTAAAGACGCTGCGCAAGAAGAATGTCGCGGTGATCTTCGCGACCCAATCGCTTGCCGATATCGCCGATAGCCAGATAGCGCCCGCCATCATCGAGTCCTGTCCGACGCGAATATTCCTGCCGAATCCGCGTGCCCTTGAGCCGACGCAGACCGAAACCTATCGGCGCTTCGGCTTGAACGAAACACAGGTGGGATTGATCGCCGAAGCCTATCCCAAGCGTGACTATTACCTGCAATCTCGCGCAGGCAACCGCTTGTTCGAGCTCGGCCTCGGGCCGGTCGCGCTTGCGCTCGTCGGAGCATCCTTGCCCGAAGACCAGCGCAGCATCGAAGCGGTCTTAGCCCGGTCAGGCCCTCATCATTTTGCCGAGCGCTACCTCGCTGAACGAAATCTGCACTGGGCCGCGAACTTGATCAGCTCCTTCGAACAGGCTCACAAGGCCTGACTTCAACCTCAACCTCGGAGTATCTCGTGCTCAAAGACATCTGCCGCCTATGCTCTCGCACAACCTTAGGGGCATGGGTAACCATTGCTCTATCTCTCATAATCGCCGTGAACGGATCGCGACGGCTTGGCGCGCAGGTCATTGTGTTCGATCCATCAAACTACAGCCAGAACCTGCTGACGGCTGCCCGAGCGCTTGAACAAATCAATAACCAGATCAGAGGCCTCGAAAATCAAGCCCAGTCACTTCTCAATCAGGCCAAGCACTTAACACGCCTCCCCACCAGTGTCGTCGGCGAGCTCACGTCGACCATCAGTCAGATGAACAGCCTCATTGCGCAAGCGAAGGGCATCTCATTTGACGTTCAGAGGACGCAGCAGGATTTCGCGCGGTTCTATCGTCACCAGTATGGGGCGGCCACCTCATCCGACAAAATGGTGCAGGACGCGACCGCGCGCTGGGACAACAGCTACGAGGGGCTGAAGCAGACGCTGACAGTCCAGTCGGCCATCGTCAGCACCCTGGGCAAGGACGGCCAAACGCTTCGTACCTTGATGGCAAACTCGTCGGGTGCGGTCGGCTCGCTGCAGGTCCAGCAGTCGGGCAACGAATTGCTCGCCCTCCAGGTCAAGCAATCGCTGCAGACGCAGGCGCTGCTCGCAACCCAGGCACGCGCTGACACGTTAAGAGCGGCCGAGCAGCAGGCTGCCGTTGCGGCCGCCCGGGAGCGCTTCATCCGCTTCATCGGCGATGGCCACGCCTACGCCGGCCGTAAATAGGAGAGGGCACCATGGCTGATCTCTCTGTCATCGACCGCTTCACCGAGACCTTCTCGAGGTACATTGACTCGGGCTTTGGCCTTCTGTCAGGCGAGGTCTCCTTCTTAAGTTCGACACTCGTCGTCATCGATCTCACGCTTGCCGGGCTTGCCTGGAGCGTTCGGGCCGACGATCAGATCCTGGTGACGCTTGCGAAGAAGGTGCTCTATGTGGGCGCGTTCGCCTTCATCATTGGCAACTTCAAAAGCCTCGCCGATATCATCTTCGGCTCGTTCTCGAGCATTGGTCTGAAGGCGTCGGGCGGCACCCTTAGTGCCGCCGACCTGACCCGACCGGGATTCGTCGCTTCCGCGGGATTTACCGCCGCGCATCCGCTTCTGGAGGAGACGAGCCAGTTCTCCGGCTTCGATGTGCTGACTAATCTGCCGACGATCCTGATCCTTCTGTTTTGTTGGATCCTGATCGTGCTCGCGTTCTTTGTGCTCTCGGTGCAGCTCTTCGTCACCCTGATCGAGTTCAAGCTGACCACGCTTGCGAGCTTCATTCTGGTGCCGTTCGCGCTTTGGGGCAAAACCGCGTTTCTAGCCGAGAAGACGCTCGGCAACGTCGTCGCCTCCGGCGTGAAGGTAATGGTGCTGGCCATCATCATCGGCATCGGTTCGACCATCTTTGGCCAGTTGGCGAGCACCTTGACGCGGCCAATCGACATTGCATCGGCCATGAGCCTTCTGCTTGCGGCGCTTTCCCTGTTTGGACTTGGAATCTTCGGTCCCGGCATTGCCGCAGGGCTTGTTTCGGGGGCGCCTCAGCTGGGCGCTGGTGCTGCCGCCGGAACCGTGGCGGGCGCAGCCGCCGTTGCAATTGGGGGAGGGACAGCCGCGATAGGCGGACTCCGAGCATTAGCAAGTGGATCAGGAACGGCGGTTCGTTCGGCGGCGTCGCTGGCAGGAGCTGCATCAACGTCCGGCGGCACGACGCGCGGTTCCGCCATCGATCAACTGTCGAGTCCAGGCGGTGGTCGGGCGGCGAATGGAGCAGAAGCGGGGGGCTCCGCCAAGCCCGCACCAATGGCAGGACGGCAGCGAGCAAGTGAAGCTGCGCGGGTTATCGCCCATACCCTGAAAGAGGGTGACAAGGGTGGACATTCGTCGGGTCCGAAGCTTGGGGAGGACTGAAACATGGCCAGCCACCCCTTTCAACGCGTGTCCGTTCGATACGGTGAAACGCCAGAACCCGTGACGCCCTATCAGAAGGCAGCCCGAATCTGGGACGAGCGGTTAGGCTCCGCGCGGGTTCAGGCGAGCAACTGGCGGCTTGCGGCGCTGGCTGCGACCGCTTTGTCCGGCATTCTCGGTTTGACGCTCCTCGTCCTGATCGGCCGCTCGGGCGTCGTTCCTTACGTGGTCGAAGTCGACCGGCTTGGTGAGGTGCGCGCCGTCGGTCCCGCGCTCGAAGCCTATCAGCCTTCAGATGCGCAGATTGCGCATTTTCTGGCGCGGTTCATCGAAAACGTCCGCTCCTTGTCGATCGATCCGGTAGTCGTTCGAACCAACTGGCTGCGCGCCTACGATTTCGTCACCGACCGCGGTGCGTTAGCCTTGAACGAGTATGCACGTGAAGCCGATCCGTTCGCGAAGATCGGCTCCAAGACGGTCACCGCCGAGGTGACCTCGGTGGTGCGTGCGTCAAGCGACAGTTTTGAGATCCGCTGGAAGGAAAACACCTACGAGAACGGGTCAGTCGCCAAGACCGAGCGTTTCACTGGGCTTGTGACCACAGTTCTCAAGCCGCCGGGAGATGCCGAGACGCTGCGCAAGAATCCGCTCGGCCTCTACGTCCATTCCCTCAACTGGTCGCGCGACCTCATCGGAGACGCCAAATGAATTCTGCCGCCCCCACCAAACTTGCGTCGGCCAGCGCACTCGTCCTGTCGCTCCTGGTCGGTGGATGCGCCACCAAGCTCAATCTCGAAGCGCCCTATGACGAGATGACGTTTGAACAGGCACTTCCCGAATTGGATCCGCCAAAGCCGGTCCAGGTTGTCGAAACGCCAAAGATTTTGCCGCTGCCCGGCCAATTGAAGCCTTATCCGAAAGGCGCGAAGGAAGAAAAGCTCCCGCCGGAGCAGGCGATCGCGAAGGCCAACAAGGCGGCGCGGATAGAGCCGACACGCGCAGGCTACATCAATGCGATTCAAGTCTACCCGTGGACGGAGGGAGCCCTCTATCGGCTCTATGCAAGCCCAGAGAAAGTCGCAACCATCGCGCTTCAGGCAGGCGAGGAACTGATCGACGTCTCGACGGGAGATACGGTCCGTTGGGTTGTTGGAGATACCGCAAGCGGGCAGGGTAGCTCCCGGCGGGTGCACATCCTGGTCAAACCAACGCTGCCGGACATCCAGACCAACCTGGTGGTCTTGACGGATCGGCGCACCTACCACCTGGAGCTTGTCTCGACCAAGCAGACCTACATGGCCTCGATCTCCTGGACCTACCCGACGGATACGCTGATTGCGCTTCATAGGCAAAATGCCGTCGCTGCGGCTAACGAGGAGCGAGTGGCCGACCGCGGGGTGCGGCTCGACAGCTTGAATTTTCGTTACCGCATCGAAGGCGACGACCCGCCATGGCGGCCGCTACGCGCCTTCGATGATGGCCGCAAGGTCTTTATCCAGATGCCGTCAGGCCTGTCCCAAGGCGAAGCACCGCCATTGTTTGTTGCAGGCGCGGACGGGCGCCCAAATCTCGTGAACTATCGCGTCCGCGGTTCGTACTACATCGTCGACCGGCTGTTTAGCGCTGCCGAACTCCGCCTTGGCGAAAACCCACAGCGTATCGTCCGGATCATTCGCGTCGATGCGCGGCCGGTGTCGCAGGCCATTGGCTCCGGGAGCGCCTCATGACGAGTGCACCAAATCGGGACTCACCGGAACCGTTGGAGTTGCGGGGACGGCCGCGGCCAATTCGGCGCCTCAACAGGCGCGCCCTCATGATCGGCTGCGCCCTCGCGGCACTGTTCATTGCGGGTGCAACGATTATTGCACTTCGACCGCTAGCGTTCAGGCAAGCCGATCGGTCAGAACTCTACAACACCGACCGCAAGCAAACGGCCGAGGGTCTGAACAAGCTTCCAAGGTCTTATGACGACCTAGCCCCCGCAACGCCCCGCCTGGGGCCGCCTTCGCCAGGCGACATTGGCCGAGCCTTCGCCGAGAATGAAAAGAAGGCCGGCACAGCGGCAGCAGATTCGGGCTTCCGCACCAATCCGGAAGAGGACGCCGAAAGAGCCGAACGCATCCGCCAGGCGCGCATCGCGCAACAGGCCAAGGAGTCCGGTTTGTTCTTCCGGCTTTCGGAGAAGCAGGACAAGCGAAAGCAGGCGGTGACTGCCGAGGTGGCCGCCAGCCAACCGTTCTCATTCCGAGCGCCGGCGGCCGATCAGGGACCGCCGGCTGCAGAGCTGGCGCAGGCAGCGCGGATGATGATCGACCGTTCCAACGAAATCATCCCCTCGTCGCAGGCGCGAAAGCTCGCGTTTTTGGGCGCGAAAGGTGACACCGATACCACCAATCCTCACGCGCTGAAGGCGGCACCTTCCAAATATGCGGTGATGGCAGGATCGATCATTCCAGCGAGCCTTGTTACGGGATTGAATTCGGATCTGCCCGGCGCCACGATCGGTCAGGTCACCGAACACGTTTATGACACGGTAACGGGCGAGCATCTGCTGATCCCACAGGGGACGCGGCTCGTTGGCAAATACGATAGCGTCGTGGCGTTCGGTCAGAAGCGGGCTTTGGTCGTCTGGACAAGGCTCATCCTGCCGAACGGAAACTCGATCGTGATCGAGAACCTTCCGGCTACCGACGTCGCAGGTTACGCCGGGCTCGAGGACGAGGTTGATTTCCATACCTGGCAGATGCTCAAGGGCGTGGCTCTTGCGACTCTGATTGGGGTGGGCACCCAATTATCGATCGGCAATGACGAGAGTGATCTCGTGAAGGCTCTGCGGGAAAGCACGCAGCAAACGACCAATCGTGCCGGCCAGCGCCTGGTAGAGCGCGAGCTCGACGTGCAGCCGACCATCACGGTGCGACCGGGATGGCCGGTTCGCGTGATTGTTGCGAAGGACTTGGTGCTGAAGCCATACGAGGACGTTCAAACGATGGCGAAGGGCAGGTGACGGATGAAGCTTGCAAAGCTACCTGATCGAACGCCGGTCAAGATGAATGTCGTGCTGGCGCCGAACCTTACGAAGCGGCTGCGTGAATACGCCGATTTCTATGCCGAGACTTATGGAAGCCGCGAGGAGGTCGCGGACCTAATACCATTTATGCTTGAGGCATTTCTTGACAGTGACGCAGATTTTCGGAAGGGCAGCAAGAAGAGACACGAATCGACGGGGTCTCGTCTTAATCCACTACTCTGAGCCTATTTTGCCGTACCTTCAATGAGGCGGATCGTGCGCTCTACCGCTTGAACGGATTTCTGAAGGCGTCCGAGCAATGTCCTGAGCTCCGTTTCCGTCGCCTCTTCCTTGTGTAGGTTATTGTTGCTTACGAACGCGTCTACCAAGTGGTCAACGGAGACGCTCGTCTTTGCCGAAAAGCAATCGCATGCAGATCCTGTGACGGCGGAGGCAATTTCTCCGTCGCTCAACAAGGTGATTTCCACAGAAGCGTTCTCGAGAACCGCGCGTTCGATCACTTGGGCTGGAATTTCGATCGAGGCTACCACTTGTCCTGTCGACACGTCACGATAGCCAACGTTCGCAGTGATTTGGTCGCATTTGGCAAAGGCGCCAAAGGCGGAAGCAACGGGTTCTGCTGGCATAGCTCTAAAACTTCCATCCGTGATCGTCAGACTAGTCGCTTTATGACTCATAGTCTATGGGCTGATAGCGCTGTTTGTCTCGATTTTCCTGCATGCGTTTGCAGGACCGAGTCGGCCTAAATATTCAGGAGTTGCGCCGAGCACAGAAACTCAGCCAGGAGGAGCTCGCCGATAGGTCCAAGATCCATCAGACCTATCTAAGTGGCGTTGAAACGGGCAAGAGAAATCCCTCTCTCTTAGTACTTGAGCGGGTAGCTCGCGCTTTAGATGTCGACCCTGAGGAGCTAGTTCGTCGTAGACGACGATGAAGCGGCCCAGCCGCCGACTCTTAATTTGCGGTTCCAGGTCCAAGCCCCGGTGCTCCATCAAAACTCAACGAAAATCAATTACTTACTAAACGAAGCGAGACGGCTCCCACGTGCTTTTTACGGCGTCGCTCATACCAGCACGACGCCGTCTAGCTCGCAGCACGGATAGGCTCGGACACCGTTGGGGAGCTTGTCCTTGCCGAGATAGGGAACGTGGAGGCACCGGCCAGATGAATGGTAGCTCCAGCCGTGATAGCAACAATGCAAATGGCAATCCCTGACGACGCCCTTCGACAGTAGGACCTGACGATGGGCACAGCGATCTTCCAGCGCGAACAGATCGCCGGTGTCGGTGCGAACGATGACGATGGGGTTGCCTGGAAACGAGGAGGCGAATGCACGTTCGCGCTTCACCTCGTGCAACCAGGCCACGGGATACCGATGATCGGGGTGTGAGCCGATCGTTCGCAGGTTGGCCGGCACCGGACTTGCGTCGATGCCGGTCGGGTTCGTTACTGGATTCATGAAGCGGACACCCCCGATGTACCGAGGTGGATGGCGAGGATCTCCTCGGGAGTCTCGCGGACCTCGATCGTTTGCGCACCGCTGCCGATGAACTCCAGGATCGTTTTGTCGCAGTCGCGCCACATCCCGCCGACCAGCGAGAAATTGATGTGATGGGGCTTGCCGCTGTCGAAGCGGGTGCATTTGATCCAGAAGCGCATCGGCAGTCCGTGCAGGAACCGGGGGAAGGCTAGGCCAGCATCAAGACGCCTTGCGGAGCTCGCGCGCTGCTGCGACCATGTTGACGAGCGCGGGGCGGACTTCCTCCCATTTGCGCGTCTTCAGGCCGCAATCCGGATTGATCCAGAGCTGGGAGTCCGACAGCCGCTTCCGGGCCAGTGTGATGAGATCCCTCATCTCGTCGATCTCTGGGACGCGCGGTGAGTGGATGTCGTAGACGCCCGGACCGATGCCGTTCGGATATTTGAAACCGGTGAACGCATCGAGCAGTTCCATCTTCGAGCGCGACGTCTCGATCGAGATGACGTCGGCGTCCATCGCCGCAATCGCGTCGATGATGGCGTTGAATTCCGAATAGCACATGTGGGTGTGGATCTGCGTGGCATCGGCAACACCAGTCGAGCAGATGCGGAAGCTTTCCACCGCCCAGTCGAGATAGGTCTTCCACTCGGAGTGACGCAGCGGCAGGCCCTCGCGAAGCGCAGCTTCGTCGATCTGGATCATGGTCGCTCCGGCCCTTTCGAGGTCGGTGACCTCGTCGCGGACTGCGAGCGCGATCTGCCGGCAGGCTTCGCTGCGCGGAATGTCGTCACGCACGAACGACCAGTTCAGGATCGTCACGGGTCCGGTTAGCATTGCCTTCATTGGCCTCTTGGTCAGCGATTGCGAATAGCGCCACCATTCGACCGTCATCGGCTTCGGCCGCGAGACGTCGCCGAACAGGATCGGCGGACGGACGTAGCGCGAGCCGTAGGATTGC
>NZ_LLXZ01000027.1:22023-63234 GCF_001440395.1 Bradyrhizobium jicamae
TGAAGACGAAACCGGAGAGCTGCTCGCCGAAATACTGCACCATATCGTTGCGCTCGAACTCGCCATGGACCAGCACGTCGAGCCCGATCTCCTCCTGCCAGCGCACGGTGCGCGCGGTTTCCTCCTTGAGGAACTGCTCGTACTGTGCGTCGGTCAGCTTCCCGTTCGCATGCGCGGCGCGGGCGTTGCGGACATCGGCGGTTTGCGGGAACGAGCCGATCGTCGTCGTCGGGAAGGCCGGTAAGCCGAAGCGCTTGCGCTGAATTTCCGCGCGGCTAGCAAAACCGCTGGTGCGCCGCCGCATGGCGTCGTCAATCGCCGCCATGCGCTTGGCAACCGCAGCGTCATGGATTTTCGGGGAGGTCTGGCGGGCTTTCGCGGCCTTGTCCGAGGCGGCGAGGGCGTCCGCGACGCCTGTTTCGCCCGCGAGTGCCTTCGCCAGCGTCGACAGCTCGGCGATCTTCTGCACGTAGAAGGCAAGCCAGCTTTTGACGTCCGGATCGAGACCGGTTTCGAGCTCGAGGTCGATCGGCGTATGCAGGAGCGAGCAGGAGGGGGCGATCTGCACGCGGCGCGCGCCGAGCTTTGCAATGACCGGCTTGCAGCCCTCGATCAGCGCCGACAGGTTGGAGCGCCAGACGTTGCGGCCGTCGATGACGCCGAGCGAGATCACGAGGTCGGCGCGGGCGCCGGCTTGGATCTGGCTCAGTTGTTGCGGCGCGCGGACCAGATCGACATGCAATCCAGCCACCGGAAGCGCCAGTGCGGTTGTGAGGTTGTCGCTGATCGCGCCGAAATAGGTGGCGAGCATGATCTTGATGCCCGGCACATCCTTGGCGCAGCGCGCATAGGCGCGCTGGAGCGCGTTCCGCTCGGTCTCGCTGAGATCGAGCACCAGGCAGGGCTCGTCGATCTGGACCCAGTCGGCGCCCCGCTTTGCCAGCTCCTGGAGAACCTCGACATAGACGGGCAGTAGGCCATCTAGCAGTGACACCGGATCGAACGCGGCATCGTGGCTCTTGCCGAGCTTCAGGAAGGTGACAGGACCGACCAGCACCGGGCGAGTCTGATAGCCGAGTGCTTTCGCCTCGTCATATTCCTCGATCGCCTTGTGCGAGGAAAGCTTGAAGGTCTGGCCCTTGTGAAATTCCGGGACCATGTAGTGGTAATTGGTGTCGAACCACTTGGTCATCTCCTGCGCGGTCGCGCCGTGACCATGATGGGCATGACCGCAGCTGACGTCGTGTGTGTCGCCTTGTGATCCACGCGCCATTGCAAAATAGGTCTCGAGAGAGACCGGGCCGCCCTTCCAACCGTATGCGTCGGGGATGGCGCCGACCATGACGCTGGTGTCCAGCACCTGGTCATAGAGCGAGAAGTCGTTCGACGGAATGATGGTGGCGCCGAGCGATTTCTGGCGTGCCCAGTTGGCAGCACGGAGCCCGGCTGCAGTTTCGAGAAGCTCTTTCTCGCTGATCTTGCCGGCCCAGAAGCCTTCGAGCGCGAGCTTGAGTTCGCGGCGCGGCCCGATGCGGGGCGTGCCAAGTGTTGCGACTGGAAGTGAAGGAGAAGTCATAGCTTTAACCCCATTATGGTGGGGGCAAAGGCCATGGCGGACGCTGGCAGGGCCGCCGCGGATGCGGCAGCTGCTTGGCGCACCACCGGGACACCCCGCCCGTGGACGATTATGTTGTCGGGGCAGGTCTCCTGGCTCGCGGGTCGTCGCCTGCATCCGGCCTTCCCGAAGCTTTCGCTTCAGTGACACTGATGGATACGGACTCACCGCTTACAGTTGCGGGGGCAGCGCCGGCATTGCGTCAGTCCGAACTGGACCGGGAGCGCACCGGCTTCCCTCTTAGCTCCGGATCAAGCGGGACCCGGAGAACCTCGACGGTTTCGATTATCTGCAACGATGGGGTGCCGTCAACCTCTCAGTTCACTTGTGTTGTGGCATACCGGACAGAACCATCGTTTGAACGATCGAGGAATCGGGCGCACATGAGCGTCGATTGACTCCGTGAGCCAGCCCGTTTCTCCGCTCATTCGCGATCCAGTGTGCCGAAGTCCAGATCAAAGCGGTTGGAAGAAGCTCGGCAGATCATCAAGGATTACGCGGGCGATCAGCTAGAGATCATGAGAAAGCTCTGACGACGCGTGAATTAAGGGCGCCGCAGTTGGCGGCCTCTTTCAATCGAGTACTTCATATTCAAAAGCCTCGCCTTCGGGACCGTTTTCCTCGAACGAGGTTTCCGTGCCCTCCAGTAGTGGCGAAGACCTTGACGTGCTCGCGAGCGCCGACCTGTTTGCTGGTCTTGGTGTAAATAAAGACATTCATATCGGCCCTCTCGATCTCAGGTCTATCCAAACCTAATCCGGAGAAATCTGCTGCTTCATTTGCATGACAATAATGGCCGTCATGGCGCACGCAATCAGGCAAGCCAACGCGATCAACAAAGCGCGCTGCTTTGAAGACGCGTTCGATGTTGAGATAGCTGTCACGCGCCCGCGCCGGCCCGAGCAGCACGGCCTCATCGGCCATGGCGAAGTACATCGCGTCGCGGTCGGCCTCGGAGTCTTCATTGATCTCTCTTGAGCTTCCTCCGCCCCCAGTGATGCTTTTCCTTGACACTGTAAACTCGTGGACGTGGCCACGGTTCAATGCCCGCATGACGCCGATCCGGGCCAATGTTGTCGGGCCGCCGTTCTCTGCAACAAGGATTAGCGCCTCCATCGCCGCCTGCAATTCCCGGACCCAAATGCTTCATTGCAAAGCGTGCCAAGCGAACTTCTTCAGCCGACACTTCAATGCCGTGCACCGCTGCAGCAAGGGTAGCGACGGTTCTAATGAAGGAGAAATCGATAGCCAATGTTGCCGGCTCGGCACCTTGCTTCGCTCGCGTCCGACTAAATTCGATTAGTCGCTCGCGTTTAAGCCGGGGCAATGCACTGTTCCCAATGCTTCCCTCAGGGCCTCCAACACGGCGGCCTTGGAGGGCGGGGAAGGCAGCCGACCTCATGCGTATCTTCGATGTGCAGGTCGATGACGTCACCGAAAGTTCGAGCCTGCACGGCGGCGGCGTGGTTTCGGTGAACCCTTACGATCGATATTGCGCTCCATATCGAGCGCCCAGTCGTCGCCATCCTTGCGGCGGCAAAAGGTCTCCGCCGCGTATCGGTTCTTACGACGGGACGACCCAACCGTCGTGACCCATCTGTAGTCCAGGTAGTGTGTTCGTGTCACACCGCGGAGTATAAGTATGCGGCCTAATTCGCAGCCAGCGTTGCCATGAATTGCTCCATCGAAGGTTGTGAAGCAGTTTGCATTTTGTGCAGGTCTTCGGGCTTTAGATTCGTATAGCGGCGGAGCATCCGCCAATCCTTATGCCCCGTCACCATGGCGACCTGCTGTATTGAGAAACCGGCTTCAAAGAGGCGGCTTGTGCCTTCATGTCGTAAATCGTGAAAACACAAATCGTCGAGATCGATAGCGTTGCATGACCGATGGAATGCAGCTCCAACGGATTTCGAGTGATGGGGGAACACCCGCCCGAGGCCGCGCGTGACAATACGTTGCTCGAGAATGATCTGCCATGCGTCGTAGCCTGTGGAATTGAGGAGAGGAACTATTTGATGATTTCCGTCCTTTCGTCGCGGGTCCTTGCGATCGCGGACGGTGACCGTTCGCTTCGTCATATCGACATCAGTCCATTCTATCCGACAAATCTCGGCCTGGCGCATTGCAGTCGCGACTGCGAAGCGGATAATTCTTCCGAGCGGTATAAACTGTAGGGGATTGCCTTCAACATATTCAATCAATCGATTCAGTTCGTCCTGCGTGGGACGGCGATCGCGCTCGTTTGATTTTCCCACGAGATCGAGGTGCTTCAGTGCAGCTCGCGCTAACTGAACACTCTCTACAGAAACTTCGATGCCGTGGACTGACGCAGCGTGCAGTAGGATGGTTCTAATGAAAGAGAGATCAATCGCAAGGGTTGCCGGCCCGGCTCCTTGCGCTGCTCGCTTCCGTCCGAACTCGATCAATCTTTCGCGGGTTATGTCTTTGAGATTTGCGCGTCCGAGAGAAGTCTTGAGCGCCTTGAGCACCATGGACTTGGATCGTCGTACAGGCTTACCAACCTGAGCAAGATCGTCGAGATGCAGCGCGATCAAGTCGGAAAAGACACGCGGCTGCTCATGAGGCCGGGAGCGTGGGGCAGGGCGGCCACGGTCGATTGAGCGCTCCGCCTCGATGGCCCACTCTTCGGCATCGCGTCGCCGGATGAAAGTGTTCGCAACGTATTGACGTTTCCTTCTGACCTGAACTCGCCAGCTGCCAGATTTCAGCTTCGTAAATGTCGGCATTTGCGTGTGCACTCCACCCCGAATTCGTGTGCGCTACGTGTGCACCGGGAGATCAAATGCGGTACAAACGTGTGCAATTTTGGCTAGATTGGAGTGCACACGTGTGCACTTGTTCCTGATCTAGTCCATTGAAATAGTAGGGTAAGTATTTGGAATATCAAGGCTATCGCTTTTCTGTGGCACCCATGATGGATTGGACCGACCGGCATTGCCGTGTCTTCCATCGTCTGATGGGCCGGCGTGCGCGGCTCTATACCGAGATGCTGACGACCGGCGCCATTATTCATGGCGATCGCAGGCGGCTGCTCGGGTTCGATGCCAGCGAGCATCCGTTGGCGCTGCAGCTCGGCGGGTCGGTTCCGGATGATCTCGCCATGGCTGCGAAGATCGGCGAAGACTTTGGCTACGATGAAATCAATCTCAATGTCGGCTGTCCCTCCGACCGGGTGAAGGACGGCCGCTTCGGCGCCTGCCTGATGGCGGAGCCGGCGCTGGTCGCCGACGGCGTTGCCGCGATGAAGCGCGCGGTCAGGATTCCCGTCACGGTGAAATGCCGGATCGGCATCGACGATCAGGATCCGGAAGTGGCGCTCGACGTGCTGGCGCGCGGTGTGGTCGCGGCCGGCGCGGATGCGCTGGTCGTGCATGCCCGAAAAGCCTGGCTCAACGGATTGTCCCCGAAGGAAAATCGCGACATCCCGCCGCTCGATTACGACAGGGTCTACCGGCTCAAGGCAGCGATGCCAGATGTGCCCGTCATCATCAATGGTGGCATCGGCAGCATTGCGGAGGCGAAGCGGCATCTGGACCATGTCGACGGCGTAATGCTGGGGCGGGCGGCCTATCAGGAGCCGTGGCGCCTGCTCGATGTCGATCCGGAATTGTTCGGCGAGGCGGCGCCTTGCACGACGATGAAGGACGTCTTCGAAGCGATGTTGCCCTACATCGAAGACCAGTTGTCCCAAGGCGCAAGGCTGCATGCGATGACGCGGCACTTCGTCGGCGCATTTCACGGCGTTCCCGGTGCGCGCGCCTTCCGCCGCCATCTCGCCGAGAAGGGCGTCAAGCCGGGCGCCGGTGTCGATGTGCTGCGCGATGCGGTTGCGCTGGTCGAGGATCGCGCGGCTGCGTTGGTCGCGGCGTAAACGTAGCGTTTTCGGTTCGCGTGAAGAAAACGCGTCAAAACTAAAACCCGGCTCCGGGGTCAGACTGTCCCGGAGCCGGACGTTCCGCATCGACGCCTCATCTCAGGAGGCGGGCTGTGCCACCTTGCGCAAGCCGGCCGTCGCTTCAAGGCTGTTGGAAGCGACCGCCGCCGGCCGCTTCGCCAGCAGGATGATCGCGCCGGCGGCGATCGCGGAGATGCCGATCGACAGGAACATCGGCGTCGGGCTCTGGTAGTATTGCTGGAGCGCGCCGGCGACGAACGGGCCGAGAATGGCGCCGACGCGCGCAACCCCGAGTTCCATGCCGACCGCGGTGGCACGCACGCCGGTCTCATAGGACGCCGCGGTAAAGTTGTTCAGCACGAACTGCGCGCCGATAATGAAGAAGCCGGCGGCGGCGACCGAGGTGATGTTGACGAGGTGGTCGTTCATCGCCACCAGCGACAGCACGGCGAGGCCGCCGAACGCCCACCAGGTTGCGATCAGCCCACGGCTATAGCCGGACCGGTCGACGAGGTGGCCGAGCACGAGGCCGCCGACGAACGACATGATCTGCATCAGCGCGCCGAAGCCGAAGCTGGCCGCAAAGGTTTCGCCACGTTGCATCATCACGGTCGGAATCCATCCCGACAGGCCGAAGATGCAGAACAGGCTGAGGAACGCCGACGCCCAGATCGCGAGCGTGGTCCGGCGATACTTGGTCTGAAGCAGCGTCGCGACCGAATTGACCGGCTTCTCGGACTCTCCCACAGCAATCTCGGCCGATTTGTAGGCATTGGCGCGCTCCGGACGGAGCTTGGTCAGCATGTCGCGGATTTCGTCGACGCGGCCCTGCAGTGCCAGAAACTTCGGCGATTCCGGCAGCATCAGGTGCATGAAGGGCAAGAGCAGGAACGACAGCGAGCCGATCCAATAGAGCGACGTCCAGCCGAATACCGGGGTCGCAAACACACCGGCGACACCGGCGAGCGTCCCGCCCAGCGCCCAGCCGAGGGCTACGCCCCACAGCGCAAACGTGTTCGCCACGCGCCGCGGCGCCAGCTCGTTGATGTAGGTGGTCGCAAGCGGCAGCAGCACGCCAAGCCCGATGCCGGTCAGGATCCGCAGGATGCAGAACGACAGGAACGAGTCCGCCGAGGTCGCGGTGAGCAAAGTGAAGATGCTGGTGATCCACAGACCCCCTAGCAGGGTGCCGCGGCGGCCGAACCGGTCGGCAATGATGCCGTGGATCGCAGCCCCGATCAGGAATCCGACCAGCCCGCTGGAGATCAAAAGTCCCGCCTGGCCGGCCTGAAGGCCCCATGGTTTTGCGACGTAATGAATGACGTAGGCCGGATTGAACGTGTCGTAGCCGTCGAACAGCGTCAGCAGTCCCATGATGGCGCCGAGGCGCCAGTGAAATTTTCCGACCTTTGCTTCGGCGAGCTCTTCATGAAGATCGATTGCCTGTGCGGCCATGGCCGTTTTCCCTCCCAAGATGGTGATTGTGTCGTGTGAGACCGCTTATTCCGCGGCTTGATGGATGCCGTTCCCGGCGACGGTGGTTTCGCCGAGATTGAGCTTGAACAGGTCGATGGCGTTGCGTCGGCCGATCTTCAAACGGTCGTTCTCGCTGATGCTGGCGCTGTTGAACCAGTCGGAAGCATGATCGACATTTTCGAACGGCCAGTCGACCGAGAACAGGATGCGGTCCGCGCCGATCTCCAGAATGGAATCGATCAGCGTTTGCGTGCGGAAATTGCCCGAGGTGGTCAGGAAGAAGTTGGCGTTGAAATAGTCGCAGATCTTCTTCTTGGCCTTGTGCTTCGGCGGCGCCTTGACCCAGCCGTTGCGATGATCGACGCGCCACATGCTGTAGGGCAGGCCTTCGCCCATGTGGCCGAGGATGATTTTCAGTTTCGGATAGGCATCGAACAGGCCCGATCCCATCAGGCGCAGCGCATGCACCGCGGTCTCCTGTCCGAACGCCCAGGTCGGGCCCATCAGCCACGGATGTCCTTCATAGATCGCGCAGTCTTCCGGCAAGGGATTGCGCGGGTGCAGGTAGAAGGGCAGGCCGGTCTCTTCGACCTTGGCCCAGAACGGCCAGTATTGCGGCAGGTCGTAATAGACGGGACGCTTGCCGTCGCCAATTTGCGAGAAGCCGTTGACCAGCGCGCCGCGGAAGCCGAGCGTGTTGATGCAGCGCTCGAGCTCCTTGATTGCGAGATCGGGATCCTGCATCGGCAGCGCGGCAAAGGCCTGAAACCGCGACGGCCGCTTCGCCACCTGCTCGGCAAGGAAGTCGTTGGCGCGGATCGCAATCGCGTTGGCGCGGGCGACATCGGGAATCGCCTGAACCGCCGGCGCGTTCAAGGACAGGATCATCATCTCGATGCCGTGCTGGTCCATCTGCGCCAGCCGCTTGTCCTGGATGTCAAGCAGGCGGTCCTTCAGTTCAGGCCAATAGGATTCCGGGACGAAGCCCGCTGAATCCATCAGCGTGTCCGGAATGGCGAAATGTTCCTCCAATGCGATCTTGCCCTGCATGTCGTCCTCGCTGATGTCTGATGTTGGTTAGTACTGTCCCTTAGTATTGACCTTGCGGCGTCAGCCCGAGCGCGAGCTGGCCGTACATGGTGCCGACGGCATCCCAGTTCATGCTGATATGGCGGCCGACGGCATTGGCATCGCGCCAGGCGCGCTGCACCGGATTGGAAAGATCGAGGCCGAGTCCGCCGGTCGAGGCGTTCAGCGCTTCGCTGGCGCGGATGGCGAGTGCGACCGAAAACGCCTGGCCGCGTCGGCTGACGATGCGGTCCTCGACCGAGACCGGGTTGCCGGCGCGGATCGTCGCTGCGCGATCCCTGAGGTCGCGCAGCAGCACTTCGCGCGCGGCATCGACGGAAGCGGTCGCTTCGGCGACGCGCAGCTGGATGGTTGGAAATTCCGCCATGCGGTTGTTGTGCCCGGCGACCGCGCCGCGGGTGATCCGCCTTGCGGTGGCGGCGAGATAGTCCTCCAGCGCGCCGGCGGCGGCGCCGACCGCGGCGGAAGCCAGGCAGGAGGGAATGTTCGACAGCATCGGGATCGAGAAGGCGGGATTGGCGGCATGGAGCGCGGCGCCCGGTGTCGTGCCGGATGTGGTGTCGGCGAACGACAACAGGCGGTGCGCCGGCACGAATACGTCCGATAGCACCAGTGTCTTGCTGCCGGTGCCGCTGAGGCCGACGACGTTCCAGGTATCGTCGATGACGTAATCGGACGCCGGCACCAGCAGGAACGCCGGCGCAAACTGGCCGCTGTCCGTCTTCGACGGCAACAGCGCCGCACACAACGACCATTGCGCGTTGTCGCAGCCGCTGGCGAACGACCAGCGGCCGGAGAGGCGATAGCCGCCCTCGACTTCGATGGCCTTGGTAGCCGGCGCATAGGAGCCGCAGGCTACCGCATCGGGATTCGCGTCCCAGACGTCGCGCTGCGCGGCTTCCGGAAATCCCGCGATCAGCCATTGATGGGCTGCGAGCAGGCCGCCGACCCACGCTGTCGAAGCGCAGCTTTTCGCGAGTTCGATGTTCAGTTCGACCAGCACGTCGAAATCATGCTCGTAGCCGCCGAACATCGCGGGCTTGACGATGTCGAAATAGCCGATGTGGCGCAGTGCCGTGATGTTCTCTTCCGGAACGCGGCCTGCCTTTTCGGTATTGTGGGCGCGCGCCTTGATCTGCGGCGCGATCTGCGCCACGCGGCTGCGCAACTCGGCAAGGTCGGGGCGAGGGGCGGGCTGTGCCGGCACGTCCTTCAACTGGGCGACTGATACCATTGGCTTGCTCCGTATCTTCGATTGTCTGAAAGGTGAGGGGGCCCGCGCGTTCACGCAGCCTGGCTGTCGTGGGGTACCGAGAAGCAGTAGGTCGCATCCTGGTAGATCAGGGGCTCGATCGGATCGCGGACGTTCACGGTCTCGGCTTCGCCGATGAAGATCGTGTGGGTGCCGTAGGGGACCGCTGCAGCCTTCTTGCAGAAGATGTTGATCTGGGCATCGGCGAGATAGGTGACGCCCTCGGCCGACGTCATCCACTGGCCGAGCTCGAACCGCTCTTCGGGCGGTACCGCGCCGCTGAATGCCGATGACAGGGAGATCTGGTCGCGGCGCAGCACGTTGACGCAGAACCGGCGCGCCAGGAGCATGATGTCGTGAAGCAGCGTCTGCTGGTTGACGCAGACGATCAGGGAAGGCGGGTCGAGCGACAGCGACGTTACCGCGGTGGCGGTCATGCCGTGACGACGGTTCTGGTCTGATGACGTAATGACCGACACGGCGGCGGGAAATCGCCGCAGCGCGCGCTTGAACGTTTCACGCAATTCGTCGGATGCCGAATCCAGCGACATGGTTTCCTCCACTGAACGATCCGCTCTTGTCCGGCGGCTTAACTTTCGAGAACAATAATTGCATTTGCAAATATCGGTCAAGCAGAAACTTTCAAATGCAACAATTGCCTTGAAAAGCGATCGGTGTGCAGTTATTGAAGGCTCGCAACAATTGCGACAGCACGGATTGCAAGACCTTGTACAGGCTGACGAATTCCTTTCCCTATCTGCTCAACCGCGTCGGCGTGCAGATGGGCGAACTGTTTTCCAGGCGTATTGCCGGCTACGGCGTGACCCTGCCGATGTATCGCGTGATGGCCGCGCTGTGGGAAACCGGCGATCAGCGACTCGGCGATCTCGCTGCGATGACGACGATCGAGATATCGACGTTGTCGCGCCTCGTCGGCGAGATGAAACGGCGCGGCCTCGTCACGCGTGCGCGGCTGAAGGACAACGGCCGCACCGTCGCGATCAACCTCACGCCGAAGGGGCGGACACTGGTCGAGGAGTTGATCCCGATTGCCATCCACTTCGAGGAGGTTGCGGTTCGCGATTTTCCGTCGAAGAGCATTTCAGACCTGAAGTCCGTTCTGGCCGAGATCTACGAGAGCCTGAAATCGCTCGAACCCGAGATCGAGGAAGCAAACAAGGTGCGCAAGGCGGCAAAGACGAAAGCCTGACGTCTCCGCGGACGTTCGACGAATCCGCTCGTGCAATGTTGAATCGCACAGTCGTGTCCGACCAATGGAATGCGACAGATCGTGCCGGGCGAGCTCTGCCAGCCTTTAGCTGCGCATGGCGGCGCGGAAGCCGACGAAGCTCAACGCGCCCGCCACGGCGACGGCAATCCAGCTTGCCCAGAAAGGCACATCAACGCCATTCAAGGTGACGGACCACCCCATCACAATCCGGATCAACTGCAAAAGTGCGATCAGTGCAAAGATGGCGGCGGCAAGCGTGCAAAAGGTTCTTATGGTCATTGCCCATCTCCGATGGCTCACGAGAATGTGCTTGTCCCTCGCCAAGGAGGACGAGAAACATCAAATCCATTGCATGAGCTAAATCCCGCTGGTTGGATAGCACTTCAATAATGAGCAGGCGACGCGTCGTCGCTTATTGTTGGCGAAGCCGGAGGTAGGCATGCAGTTGCTCAACGACATACATCACCTGACGTTTATCACCGCCGACATGAGCCGATTGATATGTTTCTACGAACGTATCTTCGGAGCGCGCGTCACGGTTGATCTCGAGGAGGAGGGGCTGCGCCACGCCTTCATCGAAGTGGGGCCGCACACTGTCCTGCACCCATTTCAGGTCCCTGGAATTGAACCTCCTTGCCACCAGCCCATGTTCAAGCGCGGGCGCCTCGACCACTTTGCGCTCAATGCCGCAAGCGAGGAGGCGTTCCGGGAAGTACGGCGGCGCCTCGTCGCCGAGGGCGTAAGTGATGGAACCGTTACAGACATGGGCTCGCTCCTCCTTCTTAGCTTCACTGACCCCGACGGAGGCGGCCATGAGGTAGTTTGGGTCAAGCCTGGTGTCCCTGTCGCGCAAGGGCTCAAGCGTTCCGAGTGGACGAAAGTCCAGCTGGATTAACATGCACGCAAGATGTGTACCCTGGGCCATACGACTGCCAAGGCATTTTCTCTTAATGGTTCGGACCTGCCATTATCACCTGACGGTGTCCCCTTCCGAGGGCAGACCGCACACCTCGGTCACGAGGCCAAACTTCCGAAAGTGGACCCTGGCTGTGTGAAAACGTGAATCCTTGCGAACGCCGGAGAATGTGTTGCTCCGCAGCTCAGTATGCTCCTTCACCCTCCCAGAAAGGGCGCGTGGAGGAATGCTTTTCTCCGCGATTTGCTTGCCGCTGCGTTTGTACACAAGCAAGACCCTAAGCTGACATCGAGCGGCGCACGGCCATTCGCTTAAACGTGAACCCCTTCACACTTGCAATCCGCCGGTCGTCCTAGGCTTATCCAACTAACGCTGGGGCTGTTCTCAAAGAGTGGAGGAAGCTGCAATGCGTGAACCAAACCTTGAAAAGTTGAACGCGCTCGTAGGAAAGCTGGTCGGCGACCTCGGCATCTCACTCGGCGGCGCGAGCATACTGCTCGGCGATCGCCTCGGGCTCTACAAGGCGATGGCGGATGGTGCGGTGGTCACTCCGTCCGAGCTTGCCAAGAAGACCGGTCTGCATGAACGTTATGTGCGCGAATGGCTGTCCGGGCAGGCTGCCTCTGGGTACATCGATTACCACCCCGAAAAAAATGCTTTCTCACTCTCGGCGGAGCAAGCCATGGCGTTCGCCGAGGAAGGGTCGCCTGCCTTCTTTGCCGGTGCATTCGATGTCGTGCAGGCCACCTATCTCGATGAACCGAAGGTCGCGGAAGCGTTTCGAACCGGGAAAGGCGTTGGCTGGCACGAGCATTCGAAGTGTCTTTTCTCCGGCACCGAACGCTTCTTCAGGCCGGGCTATAACGCCAATCTGGTGTCGAACTGGATTCCGACGCTCGAAGGCGTTGAGGCGAAACTGAAAGCTGGCGCCAGGGTAGCCGATGTCGGATGCGGACACGGCGCCTCTACGATTGTGATGGCGCAGGCCTATCCCAATTCAGAGTTCTTCGGATTCGATTACCACAAGCCTTCCATTGAACGCGCGAAGGTCCTGGCGCAGGAAGCGGGAGTTGGCGACCGCATCACGTTCGCGCAGGCCAGTGCCAAGGATTTTCCGGCGAAAGATTATGACCTGGTGGCGTTCTTCGATTGCCTGCATGACATGGGCGACCCCGTGGGTGCCGGCAAGCATGTCAAGGAAACGTTGGCCAAGGATGGGTCGTGGATGATCGTCGAGCCGTTCGCTCATGACAATCTCAAGGACAATCTCAACCCGGTCGGATGCGTCTACTATCACGCCTCGACATTCATCTGTACGCCGGCATCACTCTCTCAGGAGGTGGGCTTGGGGCTCGGTGCGCAGGCGGGCGAAAGCAGATTGCGGCAGGTGGCAACTGAAGCGGGTTTCAAGCGCTTCCGCCGCGCGAGCGAGACGCCGTTCAACATGATCTTCGAAGTACGTTCCTGACCGATTAGGGCTACGCATCAGTCCGGATGCTTGCAGGCAATGCGGCTCAGAGCCCTGCATTCACTCCGGACTGATGTGCTTAGTGGCCCATCGCGTCGGTAAATGCCCTAATTCGCTGCCGCGCGACGCTTGCTACGGCCGCCTGCGACGTCGGGATAGCCGTGCAGCATCACCTTGTCGGCCTGCACGCCCCAGCTTTCCAGCCGGTCCAGAAAACTCATGCCGAGCAGGTTGGTCTTCATCTGCCCGCGCGGCACCACCAGTGCCGGGATCGATTTCTCGACGAGCTGACCTACCGCAAGGCGATCGAGCGTCAGCCGCGCCGCCTTGGTGTGGCCACCGGCGGTTTCGACGTCGACATTATATTCGAGCATCTCGATCGGCAGGCCGATCGCCTTGGCCGTCTCCCAGGTCAGCACCACCGAGGTCGCGCCGGTGTCGATCACCATCGGCGCCTTGACGCCATTGATCTTGGCGTGGAGCGCGAATTCGCCGGCTCTGCCGCGCGCGATCTCGACGGCAGGCGCGGGCTCCAGGCTGCGTTGCCTCAGCATTTTCGATACCGAGTTGCCGGCGCGCGCGATCTGGTCGGGATCGCCATAGGCGACAACGGCGCCGGCGGTGGCTGCGAGCATCGCCAGAACGAGCATGACGCGGATCACCTGGCGCCTCCGCTGGCTTGTCCGGCGATCAGCCGCGTTCGGCGCGCGGTGGTATCGGCGCCAGACCTGCGTCGGCCATGCGCGCCGCAAGCCCTTCCATCACGGCCAGACGTTCCGCGGTCTCCATGCGGTGCCAGCGCGCGATCTCCGGCAACGTCCGTCCGCAGCCGAAGCAGAGTTTGGTCTTGGGATCCATCATACAGACTGCGATACACGGCGTTTCTTTGCTCATTCGCTGATAGTGAAGTGATTTACATCCCTTGCGCAAGCGCTTGTGGCTACAGTCCGGTGCCGGCACTCATGATCGGTTTGTGACGCGCCCGCCGCTTTTCGTCGGCCGCTGAGACGGCGGGTTCCGGCTGCAGGGGCGGGGCCTCCTCGGCCATCGGCGCCAGCGCGCTCATCACGCGCTCCGGCGGGAAGGTGACGATGACTTCGGTGCCAATTCTGAGTTTCGATTTCAGCGTGAAGGTGCCGCCATGCATGTCGATCAGGCTCTTGGCGATCGGAAGGCCCAGGCCCGCGCCCTGTTCGGCCGACTTGATCGAGTTGGAGCCCTGGCCGAATGACGCCAGCACGACCGGGATCTCGTCTTCGGCAATGCCCGAGCCGGTATCCTTGACGCTCAGATATTGCCCGCCGGAAGCGGTCCAGCCGACCTTGAGCCAGATATCGCCGCCTTGCGGGGTGAACTTGATCGAGTTGGATATGAGATTGAGCACGACCTGACGCGTGGCACGCTCGTCGCCCCAGATGCGGGGCATGCCGTGCTCGAACACCTCGTGGATAGTGATGCCGCGGCTGCTCGCGCGCAGCTTGAGCAGATGATGGCAGTCGGCGACGACGTGCACGAGCGCCACCGCTTCCTCGTTGAGTTCGTAGCGGCCGGCCTCGATCCGCGACAGATCGAGAATTTCGTTGATGAGATTGAGCAGGTGGACGCCGGAATGATGGATGTCGGCGGAATATTCCTTGTAGACCGTTACCGCGTGCGCGCCGAAGATTTCGCTCTTCATCACCTCGGAGAAACCGAGGATCGCGTTCAGCGGCGTGCGCAGTTCGTGGCTCATCTGCGCCAGAAAGCGCGATTTGGCCACGTTGGCGGATTCGGCGCGGTGCCGCGCCTCGTCCGAGATCGCCTTGGCCTGTTCGAGCTCACCGATCAGCGCGTCCTTTTCGGCGCGCGCTTCCAGGGTCTGCAGCGTCGTCGAATGAAGCTGATGGGCCAGCAGGGCAAAATAGCATTCGGCGGCGACCGCCAGCAGCGCGAGGGCGTAATTGTCGAAAGTGCCGCCCATCACGAAGTTGAGCGCGATCGCGGCCGTCACCGGCGCGGTTGCCGCCACCGCCGCGATCGGCAGTGTCGCCGCCAGCATGCTCGACACTGCAATCACCAGCAGCATCAGGAACATCATCATCGTGTTCGAGACGGTATCGAGGCCGGCCGGATGCAGCAGGATCGCGGTCCAGCACAGGCCGTAGAGCAGGTCGAGCAGTACGAACCGCGTCTGCCATTTGCGCGTCTCGGCGAGCGTGGGCTGCTCGCGAAGGAAACGCTTGCAGTTGCGGATGATGGCGGCATGGATGCACAGCATGCCGACGGTCCAGACCGTGGCCGGCACGACATACTTCCAGAGGCCGAACAGCACGCCGGTCGAAACCACCAGCAGCATGACGACGAAGGAAGCCGAGACCCGGGTCTGCGCGTATTGCCGGAGCAGTTCGGTATCGAAGGCGGGACGGGTGCCGCTGGTCGACGTTAACCGATCGCGCGCCTCGCGCACTCGTTGTGCTGCCACGCGCCGCGTATTCACCGGTGGTGCGACCTGCGCTTCCGCCGGAAGCTGGACAACCTCAGGCTTTTCTGCGGCGTTACTCATCGAACAACACAAATCCTGCCCGCGAACCGCGCGGGCTTTTGCATTGTCTATCTGTGCCGCGAAATCATTAAGCGATGACTTAAAGAGCTAAAAATTCTCGTTAACGGGAAGTTAAAATTAACCAGTCGAGTGGAGGGAACCCCCGCTTCCGACAGGACAAGAAGCGGGGGTCTGGCTCGTCGCCTTAACCTGTTTCTTTAACTCAGCGCTCCAGCCGGGCCAAAAGGCTCGACGTATCCCAGCGCTTGCCGCCCATCTTCTCGACCTCGGCGTAGAACTGGTCGACGAGTGCGGTCACCGGCAGGTTGGCGCCGTTGCGGCGGGCCTCCGCGATGCAGATCGAGAGGTCCTTGCGCATCCATTCCACAGCAAAGCCGAAGTCGAACTTGTCGTCATTCATGGTCTTGTAGCGGTTCTCCATCTGCCAGGACTGTGCCGCGCCCTTGGAGATGGTCTCGATCACGGAAGGAACGTCCAGCCCTGACTTCTTGGCGAAATGGATCCCCTCCGACAGGCCCTGGACCAGGCCCGCGATGCAGATCTGGTTGACCATCTTGGTGAGCTGGCCGGCGCCGGCCGGCCCGAGCAGTTTGCACATCCTGGCGTAGGCGCCGGAAATGATCGGCTCGGCAGCGGCATAGGCGTCTTCCTTGCCACCGCACATCACCGTCAGCACGCCGTTTTCCGCACCCGCCTGACCGCCCGACACCGGCGCGTCGATGAACTTGAAGCCCGCCTTGACGGCGGCGGCATCAAGCTCGCGGGCGACCTCGGCGGAGGCTGTGGTGTGGTCGACGAATATGGCGCCCTTCTTCATGCCGGCAAACGCGCCGTCGGTGCCGATCGTGACCGCGCGCAGGTCGTTGTCATTGCCGACACAGCACATCACGAAGTCCTGGCCTTCGGCGGCGGCCTTCGGCGTCGGCGCGGCCCGCCCGCCGAACTTGTCCGCCCACTCCTTCGCCTTGGCTCCGGTCCGGTTGTACACGGTCACCTCATGGCTGCCTTTTTTCACCAGATGTCCTGCCATGGGGAAACCCATTACGCCGAGACCGAGAAAAGCGACTTTAGCCATGTGTGATACCTTGGAGTTTTCGCCGGCGACGTTGGGCCGGCCGGACGGTGTTTTTGGAGGAGCCGCACCATACCGACTGCGCAGGGGAGGGCAACGCCTTCGTTGGTCGGCCGGACCGGATTTGTGCTAGGATAGGCCCCTCAAGAACCTCACAAAAAAGGGAGTGACATCGCATGGGGATCAGCGTCGGCGTGCTCGACCATTTCAATATCCGGACCCGCAACCTTGCCGATACGGTCCGGTTCTATGAGGACGTTCTGGGCCTGGAAAAGGGTGCCCGGCCGAACTTCGCATTTCCAGGAGCGTGGATGTACAGCGAGGGCAAGGCGGTGGTGCACCTTGTCGATATCTCCAAGACCGAGGAACCGCAGAAGCCGGACTCCGGCGTCGTCCACCATGTCGCGTTCGCGAGCTACGGCTTTGACGGCATGAAGCGGCGGCTGGAACAGAAGGGCATGGCCTACGATTCCCGGCAGGTTCCGGGCGGCGACCTCTGGCAGATCTTCGTCAACGACCCCAATGGCGTGATGATCGAACTGAACTATGAGGCCGCCAAGGAAGGGACCGCTGCGGCCCCCGCCGAGCGGCGGGACGACGTGGGAGCGAGGTAGCCTTTTGCGCTGAACCGCTCTATTGGGTCGCATCGGACTGGCAAAGCGTTTTGCAACGCAGCCCGCTCGCGGATTTGCTCCGGGGGCGGATTGGGCCGCGTCAGGAAAGCGCGTCGATACAAGCGAGTAGGGCCCGGTTCTGAATCGGAGCCACAAGGGCTTCAGGAGATGCGCGAGTGAGCGTAACGCAGCAACAGGTTCTCGATTCCCTTAAGCAGGTGGCGTCTCCCCGTGGCGTGCCCCTGACCAATGCCAACGTGCTGTCGGCGATTTCGGTCACCGACGGCAAGGTGTTCTTCTCCATCAATGTCGATGCCGCCGAGGCCAGAGCCTGGGAAAGCGTGCGCGCGCAGGCCGAAGCCGCCGTGCGCGCAATTCCAGGTGTGGCGACAGCGATGATCGCGCTGACCGCCGAGCGCAAGCCGGGGTCGCCGCAGGCCGCGCCCGCGGCGCATCGGCATTCCCACGGCGTGCAACCGGCTTCAGCCCACCGCCCGCCGCAGGGCGCAGCGGCTTCGCCGATGTCGAAGCAGGCGGAAATCCCCGGCGTTGCCGCCGTCATCGCGGTGGCATCGGGCAAGGGCGGTGTCGGCAAATCGACCACCGCGCTCAATCTGGCGCTCGGCCTGCGTGACCTCGGCCTGCGTGTCGGCCTGCTCGACGCTGACATTTACGGCCCGTCGGTGCCGCGGCTGACCGGCATCAGCGAGAAGCCGCAACTCGACGACAACAGGAAGATGATTCCGATCAAGCGCTTCGGGCTGTCGATCATGTCGATCGGTTTCCTGGTCGAGGAAGACACCGCGATGATCTGGCGCGGGCCGATGGTGATGTCGGCGATCACCCAGATGCTGCGCGATGTGGCGTGGGGCACGCTCGACATTCTCGTCGTCGACATGCCGCCCGGCACGGGCGATGCGCAACTGACGCTGGCGCAGAACGTGCCGCTGAAGGGGGCGGTGATCATCTCGACCCCGCAGGACCTCTCGCTGATCGACGCCCGCCGGGGGCTTGCGATGTTCAAGAAGGTCAACGTGCCGGTGCTCGGCATTGTCGAGAACATGAGCTATTTCCAGTGCCCGGAGTGCGGCACGCGCTCGGACATCTTCGGCCATGGCGGCGCGCGGCATGAAGCGGAACGGCTGGGTGTCCCGTTCCTGGGCGAGATCCCCTTGCACATGTCGATCCGTACCACCTCGGACGAAGGTAATCCGGTGGTGGTGAGCGAGCCGGACGGGCCGCATGCCGCAATCTACCGGGCCATCGGAACCAGGGTTCGCGACCAGCTTCAGGGCGCCATTGCGGCGGCGTAAGCCTCCCTTATAACCCTCTATAAGACTTTGGTTTTAATCAGTGCAGTCATGCCTTTGTCGCGTTTTCGCTAGCCAACTTCCGTGTTAAAGCCGCCCCGCCAGAGCGCCCCGGATGAGGCAGAATCGGCCCCACCGGAGGGCATGCTCCAGGAAATATGGAAACGTCCCGTCTTAAGGAGACTTGAATGAAGCGTCGTGATTTTTTGAAGGTTTCAGCGGCCGGTGCTGCCGCGACAGCCGTTGCCTCGCCGGCGATCGCGCAATCATCGCCTGAGATCAAATGGCGCCTGACGTCGAGCTTTCCGAAGTCGCTCGATACCATCTATGGCGGTGCCGAGCAGGTGGCGAAGTACGTCGCCGAGATGACCGACAACAAGTTTCAGATCCAGGTGTTCGCGGCCGGCGAAATCGTTCCGGGCCTGCAGGCGCTCGATGCGACCTCCAACAACACCGTCGAGATGTGCCATACCGTCTCGTATTATTATGTCGGCAAGGACCCGACCTTTGCGATCTACGCCTCGGTCCCGTTCGGCCTCAATGCGCGCCAGCAGAATTCCTGGTGGTCGCAGGGCGGCGGCGAGGCACTCGGCAACGAGTTCTTCAAGAAGTTCGGCGTGGTCGGCTTCGCCACCGGCAACACCGGCACGCAGATGGGCGGCTGGTTCCGCAAGGAGATCAAGACCGTTGCTGATCTCTCGGGCCTCAAGATGCGCATCGGCGGCATCGCCGGACAGGTCTTGCAGAAGGTCGGCGTGGTGCCGCAGCAGCTCGCCGGCGGCGACATCTATCCGGCGCTGGAAAAGGGCACCATCGACGCGGCCGAGTGGGTCGGTCCGTATGACGACGAAAAGCTCGGCTTCCAGAAGGTCGCCAAGTTCTACTATTACCCGGGCTTCTGGGAAGGCGGTCCGATGGTCCACGCCTTCGCCAACCTCGAAAAGTGGAATTCGCTGCCGAAGAACTACCAGGCGATCCTGAGCAATGCGTGCGCCCACGCCAACAGCTGGATGAATGCGCGTTACGATATGCAGAACCCGGCCGCGCTGAAGCGGTTGGTTGCCGGCGGCACGCAGCTTCGGCCCTTCACCAATGAAGTGCTGGAAGCCTGCCTGAAGGCGACCAACGAGCTGTGGGCCGAGATCTCCGGCAAGAACCCCGACTTCAAGAAGTCGATCGACGCGATGCAGGCCTACCGCTCCGACCAGTACCTGTGGTGGCAGGTCGCTGAGTACACCTATGACAGCTTCATGATCCGCTCGCGCACCCGCGGCTGATTACGTCTTAAGTCGTAGAAAATGGCCCGGCCTTCCCTAGGGGAAGGCCGGGCTTTTTCGTTTTTCCGTATAGTTCGGGATGGAAATCGGGAACCGGTTGTTCCATGCTGGCTCGGCAAGGCCTCCCCAAGAAGGCCACGACACGTTTCACCAGCAGGGATGGATTCAATGAAAAGAAGAGATTTTCTCAAAGTGACCGGTATTGGCGCAGCCGGCGCCGCGACCTTGGCGGCCCCCGCCATCGCGCAATCGATGCCGGAACTGAAATGGCGCCTGACCGCGAGCTGGCCGAAATCGCTCGACACCCTCTGGGGCGGGGTGGAGCTGATGGCGAAGCTCGTTGGCGAAGCCACCGACAACAAGTTCCAGATCCAGGCCTTCGCCGGTGGCGAAATCGTTCCCGGCCTGCAGGTGCTCGATGCCGTGCAGAACGGCACCGTCGAAATGGGCCATACGGCGTCCTACTATTATTTCGGCAAGGACCCGACGTTCGCTTTCGGCACGGCGGTGCCGTTCGGTCCCAACCAGCGGCTGAACCAGGCCTGGTACATGCTGGGCGGCGGCAGGGACCTGCTCAACCAGTTCTACAAGAGCTACAACGTCACCTCGTTTCTGGCCGGCAACACCGGCTGCCAGATGGGCGGCTGGTTCCGCAAGGAGATCAACACCGTCGATGATCTGAAGGGCCTGAAGATGCGCATCGGCGGCTTTGCCGGCCGCGTGATGGCGAAACTCGGCGTGGTGCCGCAGCAGCTTGCCGGCGGCGACATCTATCCCGCGCTCGAAAAGGGTACGATCGATGCGGCGGAATGGGTCGGGCCGTATGACGACGAGAAGCTCGGCTTCAACAAGGTCGCGCCGCATTACTACTATCCCGGCTGGTGGGAAGGCGGCCCGATGCTGCTCGGCATCGTCAACCTGGATAAGTGGAATTCGCTGCCGAAATACTATCAGAGCGCCCTTGAGCAGGCGGGCCAGGCCGCCAATAGCTGGATGATGGCCAAGTACGACCAGGGCAACCCGCCGGCGCTGAAGAAGCTGCTGGCCGGCGGCACCAAGCTGCACGCGTTCTCTCCGCCGATCATGCAGGCCTGCCTGAAGGCGACCAAGGAATTGTATGCCGAGACGTCGGCGTCCAATCCGACCTTCAAGAAGGTTCTGGACTCGATGAACTCGTTCACGAGCAACGGATACCAGTGGTGGCAGGTCGCCGAACTCGGCTACGACAGCTTCATGGCGCGTAATCCGCAAGGCTGATTGCGATCGTTTCAACAAACGAAACCCCGGAGCGAAAGCTCCGGGGTTTTTTGTTTCTGCGAATGCGATGGCCGCTACTGTTTGGGCCCGCCGAAATCGAGCGGCGGCAGTTCGATCTGCGGCACCTCGATCTTGACCTTGCTGAGATCGACGTCGAGTGGCTTGTCGAGCAGCGCCGTCACCACGACGGGGAAAGCGATCACGATCGCCACCATGATCGCCTGCAGGCCGATCCAGGGTAGCGCGCCCCAATAGATGTCGGAGCTCTTCACTTCCTTGGGCGCAACGCCGCGCAGATAGAACAGCGCGAAGCCGAACGGCGGATGCAGGAACGAGGTCTGCATGTTGACGCAGAGCATGACGCCGAACCAGATCAGCGCCGCATCGGGGCCGACGACCGGCGCCAGCACCTTCTGCGCAATCGGCGCCACCATCGGCAGGATGATGAAGGCGATCTCGAAGAAATCGAGGAAGAACGCCAGGAAGAAGATGAAGAGGTTGATGAAAATCAGGAAGCCCCAGACCCCGCCGGGAATCGAGGTCAGGTGATGCTCCAGCCATACGCCGCCATTGACGCCGAGGAACACTACCGAGAAGCAGGTCGAACCGATCAGGATGAACACCACCATGCAGGAGAGGCGCATGGTCGACTGGTAGCCCTGCTTGATCAGATCGCGCAGGTCGGGAATGCGGACGGCTTCCAGGCAGAGCCAGACGACGGCGAGATAGAGCACTGCGAAGGTCAGCTTGAGCGCTTTGCCTTCGCCGACGAGCATTCCGACGATCACTGCGACGCCGGTAGCGGCAACGCCGACGAGCAGCATCTTGTGTCCCTTGCTGCTCAGATCCTTGTGATGGATCGCGGCGAGCACGATGGCACCGATGGCACCCATCGCGCCGGCTTCCGTCGGTGTCGCCAAGCCCATCATCATGGTGCCCAGCACCACGAAGATCAGGACGGCCGAGGGAATGATGCCCATCAGGCATTTGCGCCAGAGCGGCCAGCCCCGTAGCGTAAGCGCGTCCCTGGGGACGGCCGGAACGTGGTGGGGCAGGAAGATGCTCAGAACGAACGTGTAGCCGGCGAACAGGACGATCTGCAGGATAGAGGGTCCCCAGGCGCCGAGATACATGTCGCCGACCGATTTGCCGAGCTGGTCGGCCATCACGATCAGGACCAGCGAGGGCGGCACGAGCTGGGTGATGGTGCCGGATGCGGCGAGCACGCCGGTGATGTAACGGACGTTGTAGCCGTAGCGGAGCATCACCGGCATCGAGATCAGCGCCATGGCGATGACCTGCGCCGCCACCGTGCCGGTGATCGCGCCCAGGATGAAGCCGACGATGATGACGGAATAGCCGAGGCCGCCGCGAACCGGGCCAAACAACTGACCCATCGAATCAAGCATGTCCTCGGCGAGGCCGCAGCGCTCGAGCACGGAGCCCATGAAGGTGAAGAAGGGGATCGCGAGCAGCAATTCGTTGGACAGCACGCCGCCGAAGATGCGGCCGGGAATTGCCTGCAGGAAGTTGAGGTCGAAAAAGCCGAGATGGATCGACAGGAAGCCGAATGACAGCCCGAGGGCGGCCAGCGTGAAGGCCACCGGGAAGCCGATCAACATGGCCAGAATCAAGCCGCCGAACATCAGCGGCGGCATCATCTCCAGCGTGATCATTGGGTCGGCCTCTCATACTTCGCATCGATCACGACATAACCCTGCAGGGCCGCTATGCGCTTGATCACCTCGGAGACGCCTTGCAGCGCCAGGAAAACGAAGCCCACGGGAACGACGAGCTTGATCGGCCAGCGCAGCAGGCCGCCGGCATTGCTCGAGGTCTCGCCCACGGCGTAGGCCTGCATGAAGAACGGCCAGGACAGATAGGCGAGCAGCAGACAGGACGGGATCAGGAAGAACAGCGTGCCGATCAGATCGAGCTTGAGCTGTCCGCGTTCGGACAGCATCAGGTAGATGATTTCAACCCGGACATGCTCGTTCTTCTTGAAGGTATAGGAGGCACCGAACATCACGAAGACGGCGAACATGTACCACTGCAATTCGAGCCAGGCGTTGGAAGAGTAGCCGAACGCATAGCGGATCATCGCATTGGCGGCGCTCACCACGCAGGCTGCGAGCACGAGCCAGTTGCAGACGCCGCCTAGTTTCTCATTGAGCCAATCGATTGAATTACTCAGTGCCAACAATGGGCGCATTACGCTCTCCTCGGACACGTCATCGACGTGCGCCGGATGTCTTCATTGATATTGCGCTGCCATCTCGCGCCGGGCGACTGGAGCTGCCGCCGCGCCACCGGCGCGCAGATTCGTTCCCGCGCGAAAAACGCACGAGCCCGCAGCTCATTCGCAGATGCGATTGCAACGATAAGTCCTCCCCCGTCTCGCGCTTCCGCCGTCTTGACTGCAACCCTTGGGATGCGGCGGCCTTGTTCCGGCCGTGCTGGCGTGAAAGCAGCCGCACCATTTCAGCGCGCTGCGGCGGCGTCAATCGGAAAATGGACAAATTGACGCGGCGGCCAATTGGTTGGTTGGCCTGATAAATCCGCGTTTTTACGGGCGATAAGTTAACCGGCAGACTTAGCCGCCGGTCACGCTCATGTGGCGCGAGACGCTCGGCCGGTTATGCCGGCGGTCGATGATGAAGTCGTGGCCCTTCGGCTTCAGCCCGATGGCGCGATCGATCGCCGCGGACAGCAGATCGTCGTCGGCGGAGGCCCGCAACGGTTTGCGCAAATCGGAGGCATCCTCATGGCCGAGGCAGGTGTGCAGCGTGCCGGTGCAGGTGATCCGTACCCGGTTACAGGACTCGCAGAAATTATGGGTCATCGGCGTGATGAAGCCGAGCTTGCCGCCGGTCTCGGCGACGCGGACATAGCGGGCGGGGCCGCCGGTATTTTCGTCGAGGTCGGTGAGCGTGTAGTGCTGCGCCAGCCGCGCGCGCAACAACGACAGCGGCACATATTGGTCGATGCGGCCTTCGCCGATCTCGCCCATCGGCATGACTTCGATCAGCGTCAGCGCCATGCCCTTGCCGTGCGCCCATTCCATCAGCGAGGGGATTTCCTCCTCGTTCATGTTCTTCAGCGCCACCGCGTTGATCTTGACCGCAAGGCCCGCGTCCCGTGCGGCCTCGATGCCGGCCAGAACCTTGTCGAGATCGCCCCAGCGGGTGATGGCGCGGAACTTCTGCGCATCGAGCGTATCGAGCGAGACGTTAACGCGGCGGATGCCGCAGTCGCGCAATTCGCCGGCGAAGCGCGCCAGTTGCGAACCATTGGTGGTCAGCGTCAGTTCATCGAGCGCGCCAGTGCCGAGATGGCGCGACAGCGAGCGCACCAGCGTCATGACGTTGCGCCGGACCAGCGGCTCGCCGCCGGTGAGGCGGATCTTGCGCACGCCCTTGGCAATGAAGGCGGAACACAGCCGGTCGAGTTCCTCCAGCGTCAGCAGGTCCTTTTTCGGCAGGAAGGTCATGTCCTCGGACATGCAGTAGAAGCAGCGCAGATCGCAGCGATCCGTCACCGACACGCGCAGATACCGGATGGTCCGGCCGAAGGGATCGACCATCGGGCGTGTCAGCTGATCGGTTGACGGGGAGCCGTTCATTCAAACTGCCTTGTAAAGGAGCTAGCCTGTTGGTTCGCTAGCATAATCTAGGCAGCTTGTACGGCGGCTACAATCCACATCAGCACGCGGGCTGCGCTGGGTAGGGGTCGGGCCTGGGAAGGCCGATCCGGCCGCCGGCGCCGCGGCCGGTTTCAGTTCCGCGAATACCGGGCTCGGCTCGATGTTGTTCGTCGCAGGCCAGGCGAAATCGCCGGAACTGCGGATCAAATGCCGGCAAGTAGGGATCCAATAAATGCAATGAAATCAGCCAGCTAGGCCTGCGATACGGCTTTTCTCAGCCCGTCCACCGCAGCCGGCAGCTCCCGCATATGCCCGATCAGCCGGTCAGGCTTGAGCTCGGCGATGGGCACATCGGTGTAGCCGAATTCGACCCCGATTACGGGAACGCCGGCCCGCCTGGCGACGCCGACGTCAGGTCCGGCATCGCCGACCATGATGGTCGCGCCGATATCCCCGCCGGCCCGCGCCACCGTCTGTTGCAGGATGATGGGGTCGGGCTTGGAGACACCGAACGTATCGGCGCCGCAGATCGCGGCAAACCGTCCGCTCAGGCCCAGTTGGTCAAGCAGCCGTTTCGACAGCCATTCCAGCTTGTTGGTGCAGACCGCAAAGCGGCAACCCTGCGCCGCGAGGTCGTCGAGGGCGGTCTCCAGCCCCTCGAAGGGCCGCGAGGCGTCGGCGATATGGTCGGCGTAATAGTCGATGAAATCCTTCGTCAGCCGGTTGACGTCTTCGACGCTTGCGACGCGGCCGTCCACCTCGAGCCCGCGCTCGATCAGCTTGCGCGCACCGGCGCCGATCATGTTGCGCGCGGATTTCATGGGGATGGGCGGCAGGCCTTCGCGCGCCAGCACGAAATTGAGCGCGGCAATCAGGTCGGGGGCGGTGTCGACAAGGGTGCCGTCGAGGTCGAAGACAACGGTGCGGGGAAAGGTCATGGGAATTCGCTAGCGGCAGGCAAGGCATCATGCAAGTAGGGAACCTGAAATCCGGGAGGACGACATGCGCGAGCTTGTGGGCAAGACCGCCTTTGTGACCGGTGGGGCCGGTGGAATCGGACTGGCGCTCGGCCGCGCCTTTGCGCGAGCCGGCATGAAGGTGATGCTGGCCGATATCGAAGCGGATGCGCTGCAGGCCGCCGTCAAAGGCTTGCGGGAAATCTCGCCGGATGTCAGCGGCATCATCTGCGATGTCGCCGATGCCGCGAGTGTGGAACGCGCCGCTCAGGCCGCATTCGACGCCTTCGGCAAGGTGCACGTGGTCTGCAACAATGCCGGCGTCGCCGCGGGCGGCGGCATCGACCATATCTCGCTCGACAATTGGCGCTGGGTGATCGACGTCAACCTGATGGGCGTGGTTCACGGCATCAAGAGCTTTCTGCCGCACATCCGCGCGCATGGCGAAGGCGGCCATATCGTCAACACCGCCTCGATGGCGGGGATGCAGACCGGATTGGGATTCAGTCCCTATGGCGCGAGCAAATTTGCCGTGGTGAGCATGTCGGAAGGGCTGAGCCATCAGCTCAAGCCGCACGGCATCGGCGTCAGCGTATTATGTCCAAGCTATGTGCGCACCCGCATCGGCGAGAGTGGACGCAATCGACAAGAGCGTTACGGCCCGACGCAACCGCTCGATCCCGCCAGTCCGGCAGCGGCCCTGGTCGCCGACCTTGCCCGGAATATCGACGCCGGACTTGAGCCCGACGCGGTTGCCGCGCGTGTGCTCGCCGCGATCCGCCAAGATGACCTCTACATTTTTACCCATCCCGAAAGCCGGGCCGAGGTCGAGCCGCGTTTCGCCGCCATTTTGGCCGCAATGGATCGGGTTTCACCCCCATAATCCTTCTCACGCAAGACTTTAGACGCTGTTCCTGCCGGTAAAACGACGCTAGACATGCGCCCGCGGATCGGCGGATTCCTGGGAGCATCGTCAACGTGGATATGGACGGACTTAAGCGGCAGGCGGCGGCGCAGGCGCTGGAGCAGGTGCAGGACGGCATGAAGCTCGGACTCGGCACCGGCTCGACCGCCAAGCATTTTGTCGAATTGCTCGGTCAGCGCGTGGCCGGTGGGTTGCGCGTGGTCGGCGTGCCGACCTCGGAAGCGACCCGCGCCCAGGCCGAAGCCTGCAAAATTCCCCTGACCACGCTCGACGAAGTCGACCGGCTCGATCTCACCGTCGACGGCGCCGACGAACTCGATTCCGCGCTCAACCTGATCAAGGGCGGCGGTGGCGCGCTGTTGCGGGAGAAGATCGTGGCGGCGGCCTCGGATCGCATGATCGTGATTGCCGACGATACCAAATGGGTCGATGTCCTCGGCCGTTTCCCTCTACCTGTCGAGGTGATCCCGTTCGGGCTGGCCGCAACCCAGCGGGCCATGGCCGCGGCATTTGCCCAAAGCGGCGTTTCCGGGCAAATGGGGCTCCGCAAGGGCAAGGACGGCCACGTTTTTGTCACCGATGGCGGCCACTGGATTGTCGATGCCCATCTCGGGCGCATTGCCGATGCGCCGCGTCTGGCGGGCCTGTTGAGCCTGATCCCGGGTGTCGTCGAACATGGGTTGTTCATTGGCCTGGCCAGCACCGCCGTCCTGGCAGGTGCCCAGGGAATTCGCGTAGTTGAGCGGCGGTAACGCCGGAAATCGAGGAGAATAGGAATGAAGAGCCTTTCACGGATTTTGTCGGCGACCGGCCTTGCAGTGGGGCTCGCGCTGGCCGCCGTTCCGGCCGGTGCGCAGCAGAAGAACGCCCCTGCGGCGCCTGCGACCACGCAGCTCAAGCCCGGCTCACCGGGTGCGATCGCCGCCGCCAAGGAAATCCTGGCGATGAAGAACGCGAGCGCGATGTACGCCAACGCCGTTCCCAACCTGGTCCAGCAGACCAAGAACGTGCTGTTGCAGAGCAATCTGAACTACCAGAAGGATCTCAACGAGGTCGCCGAAATCGTCGCCAAGAATCTCGCCGGCCGCGAAAAGGAAATCGGCGACGGCATGGCGCAAGTCTACGCCAACGAGTTCACCGAGCAGGAGCTGAAGGATCTCGTCACCTTCTACAAGTCGCCGCTCGGCCAGAAGCTGCTGGCCAGCGAGCCCCGTGCGATCCAGTTCAGCATGTCCTACATGAACCAGTGGGCGCAGGCCTTTGCCGAAACCATCAACGGCCAGTTCCGCGCCGAGATGAAGAAGCGCGGCAAGGATATCTGATCCTCTATCCAAACCAGAGGCGACTTCGGGCGGAGTTGAGATGGCTGAGTTCGACGTCGATCTGTTTGTCATCGGTGGTGGTTCGGGCGGCGTGCGCGCCGCCCGCATCGCCGCCGGCTACGGCGCCAAGGTCATGGTTGCCGAAGAATACCGGATGGGTGGCACCTGTGTGATCCGGGGCTGCGTGCCGAAAAAACTGTTCGTGCTCGGCTCGCATGTCCGCCACGAAATCGCTGACGCCGCTGGTTTCGGCTGGACCATCCCCGAATTCTCCTTCGACTGGTCGACGCTGGTCGCCAACAAGGACAAGGAGATCGCCCGGCTCGAAGGCATCTATGCCGCCAATGTCGAGAAAAGTGGCGCGCGTATCGCGAAAACCCGCGCGGTGCTGGAAGACGCCCATACGCTGCGGCTGCTGACCGGCGAAACGGTCACCGCGAAATACATCCTGATCGCGACCGGCGGCGCGCCCAATCACGGCCGCGAGATCCCCGGCATCGAGCACGTGATTTCCTCCAACGAGGCATTTCATCTCACCGAATTGCCGAAGCGCATCGTGATCCAGGGCGGCGGCTATATCGCGCTGGAATTCGCCGGCATCTTTGCGGGCTTCGGCTCCGACGTCACTGTCATCTACCGCGGCGATAACATTTTGCGCGGATTTGACGAGGATGTCCGCAAGCACGTGCGCGCCGAAATGGAGAAGCAGGGCATCACCATCATCACCGGCTGCACCATCGACAAGGTGGACAAGCACGGCAAGGAATTCACCACGCATCTGTCGAGCGGTTCGAGCATCGCCTCTGACCAGGTGATGTTTGCGATCGGCCGCCACCCGAACGTCGCCAATCTCGGGCTCGAAAAGGCCGGCGTCGCCATCAATCCGGCCAATGGCGGCATCGCCGTCGATGAATGGTCGAAGACCTCGGTCGACAACATCTATGCGATCGGCGACGTCACCCATCGCCTCAACCTGACGCCGGTCGCGATCCGCGAGGGCCACGCCTTCGCCGACACCGTCTTCGGCAAGCGCCCGGTCCAGGTCGATCACGCCACCATTCCGACGGCGGTGTTCTCGCAGCCCGAGGTCGGCACCGTCGGCCTGACCGAAGCGCAGGCGCGCGCGCAAGTCAGCCATGTCGATATCTACAAGGCCGATTTCCGTCCCATCAAGGCAACGATGTCCGGCCGCGACACCCGCGTGCTGATGAAGCTCGTGGTCGACGGCACCACCGACCGCGTGCTCGGCTGTCACATCGTCGGCGACACCGCCGCCGAGATCGTGCAGGCGGTCGCCATTGCCGTGAAGATGAAGGCGACGAAGGCCGATTTCGACGCCACGATCGCGCTGCATCCGACGGCGGCGGAAGAGCTGGTGACGATGCGCACGCCGACGGCGCGGCATGTGCGGCAGGCGGCGGAGTAGGTATCTTCGTAGGATGGGTTGAGCGAAGCGATACCCATCAACTGTCGCGCAACGCAAATGCTGGGTATCGCTTCGCTCCACCCATCCTACGGGGCTGGCAGCTACCGATTGGCTTGGCCCTCTGCTAACGGTACAAGCCAGCATCAAAAAACGGAGTTACCCATCATGATCGAACAAATCGGTATCGTAGGCGCGGGCACCATGGGTAACGGCATCGCCCAGGTGTGCGCCGCCGCCGGCCTTCCCGTCGTCATGACCGACATCTCCGACGCCGCGCTCACCCGCGGCATGTCGGTCGTCTCGAACAGCCTGGAGCGCCTCGTCAACAAGCAGAAGATGACCGACGCCGACCGGCAGGCCGCGCTGGCCCGGATCACGACGACGACGGACAATACGAAATTTTCCACCTGCGATCTCGTGATCGAGGCGGCGACCGAGAATGAAGAGCTGAAGGTCAAGATCCTGAAGGATCTCTGCACGAAGATCCGCCCGCAGGCGCTGCTCGCGACCAACACTTCCTCGATCTCGATCACCAAGCTTGCTGCTGCGACCGATCGTCCGGACCGCTTCATCGGCATGCACTTCTTCAATCCGGTGCCGCTGATGGCGCTCTTGGAATTGATCCGCGGCCTGCAGACGTCGGACGATACCCACGCCAAGGCGGAAGCCTTTGCCAAGAAAGTCGGCAAGGTCGCGATCACCGCGAAGAACAGCCCAGGCTTCGCGGTCAACCGCATCCTGTGCCCGATGATCAACGAGGCGATCTTTGCGCTTCAGGAAGGTATCGCGACGGCGGAAGACCTCGACGCCGGCATGAAACTCGGCTGCAATCACCCGATCGGCCCGCTGGCGCTCGCCGACATGATCGGCCTCGACACCATGCTGTCGGTGATGGAAGTGTTCTACGAAGGCTTCAACGACCCGAAATACCGCCCCGCGCCGCTCTTGAAGGAAATGGTCGCCGCCGGCCATCTCGGCCGCAAGACCGGGCAGGGGTTTTACAGCTACGGGAAGTGAGCTTAGGGCAGGAAGTGCCGCTGGGAACGCGTAGCCCGGATGAGCGAAAGCGACATCCGGGGCCTACTTGCTGGCTCGCGCAGGCAGGAGGCGCCCATGTCCGTGAATGCCGACGATCTTGCTGAAGTCGTGCGCTATGCGCTGGAGACCACCCGCGCCACAGCGGCGTGCCCGTTCCACTGGGATGTGATCATCCGTATCGGCGATGACGCCGCCGAGAGCCATGCTTTCGAACGCGCAAGGAAAATCGTCAGGAGCGATGGCACAAATTGGCCGGCAGTTGCTCTCAGGAAAGAGTTTGCCCGCCAACTCGGCGCGGCCGCAGACGGTCGATGTCCCATGTGTGGGGTAGACGGCAGTGCGTAACGCGCAGGATGGGTAGAGCGCAGCGAAACCCATCGTTCTTTGCGCAGAGATGTGATGGGTTTCGCTGCGCTCTACCCATCCTACGAAGTCATTTCGGATTGGGATCGACGAGTCCCTTTCCGGGGTTCTCGAACTTCCCCGCGCGCGCCAGTTTCACCGCATTGCCAAGCGCACGCGCGGCGTTGCGCACCTCGTCCTGGAATGCGCGGTCCTCATCCAGCGCCTGATGCGAGGTGGCGTAGGGCTCCATGTAGCCGATATAGCCATCGGCTTCCGACGTGCGGCCGGCCGAGATCAGCGACATGTCGGTCAGCCAGTCCGACAGCGAGCGGCGCAGCATTTCGGCGCCGGCGCTGTCGCCGTGCACGACGAGCCCGAAATGGCGGCCGGCCAGATGCCGCGGGTAGGGCCAGCCCTTCAATTCGAGCGCCTTTGCCTGGTCGGCATGCTTGCCATGGGTGGACGTCGGATCGGGGTTGCCGCCGTCGGCGCAGACCAGCCGGTCCATCATCGCCTTCAGCGGCGTCGGCGCGTGATACCAGTTCACCGGCGTCACGATCAGGATGCCGTGCGCTGCCACCCACAACGGATAAATCTCGTTCATCCAGTCGTCGGTCTGGCTGAGCGCGTAGTTCGGATAGCAACTGCAGGGCCAGTGGCACAGCGGCATCGCGGTACTGACGCAGGATTTGCAGGGATGAATCTGTCGGCCGTACTCCGATGTCAGCCGCGACAGATCGAGAATGTCGACCGCAAATCCCATCCCGGCCAGCATTGGCTCGGCGAGCTTGACCAGCCGCCACGTCTTCGACATCTCGCCGGGGCAGGTGTGCTCACTGCGCGCCGAGCCGTTGATGACGAGAATGCGCGGCGGCGCGGCCGCATCGTCGTGACGTCGCTGCGCCTCAAGAATGACCTCGCGCGCGGCGAGCCAGTCCACCGAGATTTCATACTCGGGATCGGCAAAGCCCGCGCCCGCCTTGCGTGTCCGCGGCGCTTTTCGCGAATCGCTATAGGCGTCCCAGGCAGCGGCGACGATGGCGTCGAGCTCGTGCTGCAGCGGCTGGAAGACCGGATCGACGAAGCGGCGGCGATAGCGTTTTTCGAATTCCGCGCGCGGCAATTTTACGGGCGGCATTCCCTTGCGAACGTCCGGCTCCGCCATGGATCGATCCTCGCGCGACGATGTGCTGATTCCTCAACGTTGGAGGCGGAGCGGAGGTTCCGACGCGGCGCCTAGCCCGGACGCCACATGTCGAACAGCTCCGCCGCGCTGACCAGATCGATCTGCTCGTTGAATCGCATCCGGTACATGGTCATCAGCGCATCGTGGCCGGCATCGGACGAGCTGCACAGCGCGTCCTGCACGATGACGACGCGGAAGCCGAGATCGACCGCGCCGAGCACGGTGGCGAGCACGCAGACGTCGGTCTCCGCGCCCGACACCACCACCGTGCTGACGTGCCGCTCGACCAGGAGATGACCGAGACGAGAGCCGAAGAATGCCGAATAAGCCGGTTTGTCGACGACAAGCGCCGGCGGCGAATAGCGCGCCAGCTCGGGCACGATGTCGAGCGCGCCGGGTGCGAGATTGCCGCGCGTCGCGCGGTGCCATCTCGTGAAATAGGCCTGCCACTGGCCGCGCCGGTCTTCCGGTCGCTCCGGCGTGATGAAGCGCGAGAACACCGTACGCTCCCGGTAGCGCGCGCAAATTTCCGAGATGACCGGCAATACCCGCTCCATCCACGGTGTTTCCCACACGCCGCCCTTGACGAATATGTTTTGCATGTCGATGCACAGATGCGCAGCGTCGCGAATTCCCGCCATGTGCGGCCTCTCACCTCATCGGGAGGCTAATTCGGTAGATATGAACTGGTTTCAAGGACGTCATGAATGGGACCGTCATGCCATCCCGTATTTGGTTCTGCTCGTTCACAGCTAGGAAAGAATGGCAGTCATGCGGGAACCATCCACGTTGATCGCTGTTGGCGGCGGGTTTGTACCTCCAACCCCAGCGTGGAGTAACTGATGCTGAAGCCTCTCGCAGCCGCCTCCGTTCTGCTGTTCGTCTTCTCCATTGAAGCAAATGCGCGCCCTCAACACCGGCATCACGGCCATCGAGCCTGGTGCGGCAGCTATCTCAGTAAATATCTTGGCAAACCGGACCGCCGTCTCGCGCTGGCGCGCTCCTGGGCGAGCGAAGGCATGAATGCCGGCGGCCCCGGCATCGGCGTCGTCGTGGTTTGGCGGCATCACGTCGGGATCATCACCGGACAAACGCCTGACGGCCAGTGGATCGTTCACAGCGGCAACGACGGCGGCGCGGTGCGCACGCGCGCCCGATCGCTGGCCCGCGCGATTGCATTCAGACGTGTGTAGCAGGCGCAGCGACGTGCCCACCCTCTATTCGCGATAATTGTCGTGGATGGTGGGCACGCTTCGCTTTGCCCACCCTACGGCTATTCGCAAGTCAACTCAGAGGTCTTGCCGGGTCAATCTGCCGTGTGACGCCGCCACTTTGCCGGGCGCTTTCTTCGTAGGCGCTTCGCCGCCCGTCAGCGCCATCACCGAGACCGACACCACGCGTTCGACGATGGCATCGACGTCGTTGAGGTCGCATTGCCCTTCCGACAATTTCGCAAGCCGTTCTTTTTCCCTGATGGTGTGATGCGACATCGCGAGCGCAAAATGCAGGCCCCAATAGAGGTCGGCGTCGTCGCGGCCGGGCATCGCACGGCGCATCGCGGCGATAAATTTCCGCAAGTGATCGACTTCGCGGTTCTTGATGCGACGGATCGGCGGCACTGACTCAATCGAGGCGCGGATCATGAAGCGTGCCGCGGTCGAGCCTTCGCGGTCGGGGCCGAGGCAGCCGCGCAGGGTAGGGCCGACCAGCGCGTGCAAGATGGCTTCAATCGGGGCGCGGCCGCCGCCCTTTTCCTCGGCCGCCTTCAATTCGTTGAGCCGCTCGCGGTTGGTGGCGAGACTGCGGGTGACGAACAATTCTGCGATCAATTCGTCCTTGGAGCCGAAATGATAATTCACCGCGGCGAGATTGACGTTCGCTTCCGCGACGATGTCGCGCAACGTCACGTCGCCGAAGCCGCGATCGGCATAAAGCCGTTCAGCGGCGGCGAGAATGGCAGACCGGGTCCGATCGCTCGACATATCAGGTCCCCGTTTGCGGAGTTGCAATTCAAACACTTGTATGAAACTATCGTTTGAAGGGCCGGAAATGTCAACCGTCTGCGAGCGTGTCTCATCTCCGGTCAGCCGGGCTGTCAGATTCGCAAAATGGCTTGCGGGCCATGGGTAGCGGGCAGACAGTGCGGCCCAACCTTTTCAAAAGCTGAAGGCGAGGAGCGTCCCATGAACTTCGATATGTCCGAAAAGCAAAAGGAATGGCTGAACCGCGTTCGCGCGTTCATGGACGCGCATGTCCGTCCGGCGGTGCCGATTTACAGGCAGCAGGACGAGGAGGGGCCGCGCTGGAAGGTGATCCCGATCCTCGAAGACCTGAAGAAGAAGGCGCGGGCCGAAGGTCTCTGGAACATGTTCATGCCGCCGAACGCGCATGAGGACGACGAATTCCGCGGTGCGGGATTGACCAACCTGGAATACGCGCTGCTCGCCGAAGAGATGGGCCACATCGGCTGGGCTTCGGAAGTGTTCAACTGCTCCGCACCCGATACCGGCAACATGGAAGTGTTCATGCGCTACGGTACCAAGGAGCAGAAGCGCAAATGGCTGCGTCCGCTGATGGACGGCGAAATCCGCTCCGCCTTCCTGATGACCGAGCCCGCGGTTGCATCCTCGGACGCCACCAATATCGAAACGCGCATCGAGAGCGACGGCGATCACTACGTCATCAACGGCCGCAAATGGTGGTCGTCCGGCGTCGGCGATCCCCGCTGCAAGATCGCGATCCTGATGGGCAAGACCGATCCGACGTTGGCCAAGCATCAGCAGCAGTCGCAAGTCCTGGTTCCGCTCGACACGCCCGGCATCAAGGTCGAGAAAATGCTGCCGGTGTTCGGTTTCGACGACGCGCCGCATGGCCACGCCCAGGTGCTTTTGGAGAACGTCCGCGTTCCCAAGGCGAACATCCTGCTCGGCGAGGGCCGCGGCTTTGAAATCGCGCAGGGCCGCCTCGGTCCGGGCCGCATCCATCACTGCATGCGCACCATCGGCAAGGCCGAGGAGGCGCTGGCGAAGATGGTGAAGCGGCTGTCCTCGCGCACCGCCTTCGGCAAGAAGATCATCGAGCATTCGGTCTGGGAACAGCGCATCGCCGAAGCCCGCACCGATATCGAGATGAACCGCCTGCTGTGCCTCAAGGCCGCCGACATGATGGACAAGGTCGGCAACAAGACCGCGCAGCTTGAAATTGCCATGATCAAGGTGTCGGCGCCGAACATGGCGCTGAAGATCATCGACAACGCGATTCAGGCCTATGGCGGCGCCGGTGTTTCCGACGATGCAGGGCTTGCGCGGGACTATGCTTCCATGCGCACCATGCGCCTGGCGGATGGTCCGGACGAGGTGCATAACCGCGCCATTGCCAGACTTGAACTTCGGAAGTATGCAAACTCTACGCACTAACGGGAACGTCAAGATGGCGCTCCCCAAGTCCAAGAAGAATTAAGGGAGCGTCATCGTGGCGGACGGCGTCAGGAAAGACGAAGAGTTCTCGGGCACCAAGGAAGTCGAGGAGCGTCATCGCATCAACGAGGCAAGCCTCGATGCGTGGATGCGCGAGCATGTCGATGGTTTTCAGGGGCCGCTGACCGTCCTGCAATTCAAGGGCGGCCAGTCCAATCCGACCTACAAGCTGGAAACGCCCGGCCGATCCTATGTGATGCGCCGAAAGCCGTTCGGTAAATTGCTGCCGTCGGCGCATGCGGTCGACCGCGAGTTCCGCGTCATCGCGGCGCTCGGCAAGCAGGGCTTTCCGGTCGCAAAGGCCTATGCGCTGTGCACCGACGACGCCGTGATCGGCGCCGCCTTCTACATCATGTCGATGGAAGAGGGGCGGGTGTTCTGGGATCCGACGCTGCCGAGCCAGACGCCGGATGCGCGCCGAAAAATCTTCACCAGCAAGATCGAGACGCTGGCGAAACTCCACGTCTTCAATCCGGAAACGATCGGCCTCGGCGATTTCGGCAAGCCGGGCAATTATTTCGCCCGCCAGATCGACCGCTGGACCAAGCAATACCGTGCCTCGGAGACGCAGCACATTCCGGAATTCGAGAAGGTGGCCGAATGGCTGCCGCGAACCGTGCCGGAGCAGAAGCGCGTCTCGATCGTCCATGGCGACTACCGCCTCGACAACATGATTTTCCATGCGACGGAACCGCGCGTGCAGGCGGTGCTGGACTGGGAATTGTCGACGCTCGGCGATCCCATGGCCGACTTCACCTATCTATTGATGCAGTGGACCATGCCGGGGCTGGCCAACGCCGATCTCAAGGCGTTGAATATTCCGAGCGTGGAGGAGGCGGCGCAGATCTACTGCGACGTCACCGGCATGGAAGTGCCCGACCTCAACTGGTACTTCGCCTACAACATGTTCCGCCTCGCGGGCATCACGCAGGGTATCGCCGGACGTATCCGCGACGGCACCGCGGCCAATGCCAAGGCGCTGGAGTCGGCGGCGCGCACCGTGCCGCTGTCGAAATCTTCCTGGGAATACGCTCAGAAGGCCGGCGCGACCTAATTCGCGCCGTCAAAGCGGGATGACTTTTCTTCGACGCGTCATCCCGCGTTATCTTTTTGTTTGAGCATGATCTCTTCGGAAAACCGCTACACACTTTTCCGGATCATGCTCCAGTTTAGCCGTTAGCTTCCTTGGCACTCTCCCCGAATATTCGCGGCAGCCTGCTCATGGCGGTGTCCATGGCGGCGTTCACCACGAACGACTCCATCACCAAGGTGGTGTCGTCCGAGATGAACTTCGGCCAGGTGATCCTGGTGCGCGGGCTGTTTGCGATCGTGCTGGTCGCGGCATTCGCCTGGCAGCAGGGCGCACTGCGTCCGCTGCGCACGCTGATGGTAAAGCCGGTGGCGCTCAGGGTATTCGGCGAGATCGGCGGCACCATCACGTTCATGGCGGCGCTCGCGCATCTGCCGCTCGCCAACACTTCGGCGATCTTCCAGGCGCTGCCGCTTGCGATCACGCTCGGTGCTGCCGTGATCTTCCGCGAGCCGGTCGGCTGGCGGCGCTGGTCGGCAATCGCCGCAGGCTTCATCGGCGTGCTCATCATCGTGCGGCCGGGGCTGGCCGGCTTCAGCCAGTACTCGCTGTTCGCGCTGGTGTCGGTCGCGTTCTGCGCGCTGCGCGATCTCGCAACCCGGAAGATTCCCGCCAAGATTCCGTCGCTGTTCATTACCTTGCTGACCACCGTGACGGTGACGACCGCAGGCGGCGTCATTCTCGTTCCGCTCGGTGGCTGGACGCCGCCATCCGCCGGCGCGCTCGGCCTGCAGGCGCTCGCCGCCGTGCTGCTGCTGATCGGCTATCAATGCATCATCTCGGCGCTGCGCTCGGGCGACATCTCGGCGGTGGCGCCGTTCCGCTATTCCGCGCTGCTGTGGGCGATGCTGCTCGGCTATCTCATATTCGGCGAGGTGCCCGACGCGATGATGGTGACGGGCGCCGCGATCATCGTTGCCTCCGGCCTCTACGCCTTCTACCGCGAGCGCATCCGCCACCGCGCGCTGGCGGCGGAATCATCCGGCCTGCCGCCCGACGGGTTGTGAGATGCCATGGCATCCGTCATTGCGAGCGAAGCGAAGCAATCCATCGCGCCACTTGCCGAGACATGGATTGCTTCGTCGCTAACGCTCCTCGCAATGACGAGTTAGACCGGCCTGCCCGTATACGGCATCGACGCGGTGAGGCCGCCGTCGACCGGGATCGCCTGGCCGTTGACGTAGGACGCCTCGTCGCTGGCGAGGAACAGCCCCATCGCCGCGAGCTCGTGCGGCTGACCGGCGCGCTTCAGCGGATTGAGTTGGCCGATCTTGTCTTGGGTGCCGCGCTCCTTGGCGCGATCGAACGTCGGCTTGGTCATGCCGGTCTCGATCAGGCCGGGACAGATCGCGTTGATGCGCACGCCGGTGCCGGACAGCGAGTAGGCGGTGGTCTGCACCAGGCTGATGACGCCGGCCTTGCTGGCGCCGTAAGGGTGACCGCTGGCGCCGGCCTTCAGGCCCGCCACCGAGGCCGTGCAGACGATCGAGCCGGACTTCTGCTTGATCATGTGCGGCATCGAATGCTTGATCGCGAGGAACGGCCCGATCAGATTGACGCGCAATACTTCCTGCCAATGTTCGACAGTCTGATCGGCCAGTGGCACCAGCCCGCCGCTGACGCCGGCATTGGCCCAGATGGCATCGAGCCTGCCATATTTGGCGACCGCCTTGTCGATGAACGCCTTCACGTCGGCTTCCAAACCGGCATCGGCCATCACGGCTTCGACCGTGCCGCCGGCATCGCTGACCAGTTTGACGGTCTCCTTCACACCCTCGGTCTTGTCGACGATGATGAGCTTGGCGCCTTCCCGCGAGAACAGCACCGATGCTGCGCGCCCGATGCCGCTGCCAGCACCTGTAATGACGACGGATTTGCCTTCGAGGCGGCCCATGAGTCTCTCCCTGATAGCTATGCGCTTAGGCGTCTGCCGCCTTGCGGAATTCAAACAAGATTTCAAACGTCAGATTCGCTTGAGACGGTGACTGCTCTGACGTACAGCGACAACGAACAGTATTGAAGGGTCTTGGCGATGTCCAATGCAGGCAAACCGTTGATAGTCACCACGCGATGGTGGTGGATTCGCCACGCGCCGGTCCGCGAGGATGAGGGCCGCATTTACGGACAGAAGGATCTCAACTGCGACACCAGCGACCGCGTCGTGTTCGAGGCCGTCGGAAAGATCCTGCCGCGCAATGCAGTCTGGTATGCAAGCAATCTGAAGCGTACGCACCAGACGGCCGATGCCATCTGGGCCGCCGGTTTTCCCAAGCCGTCAGATATGCCGCATGTGAACGCGTTCGCGGAGCAGCATCTTGGCGAGCTGCAGGGCATGAATCGCGCGGCATTTTACGCGAGTCTGCCGGCCGGCAGTCACTGGCTTACCGGTATCGATGAACCCGCGCCCGGCGGCGAGAGTTTTATGGACCTCTATAACCGCGTCTGCGCCGCCATCGAACGCATCAATGCCGAACAGATGGGCAGGGATGTCATCGTCGTCGCGCATGGCGGCACGATCAGGGCCGCTGTCGCGCTTGCACTCGGCGGTCAGCCGGATAAAGGCCTCGCCTTCGATATCGACAATTGCTCGGTGACGCGGCTCGACCATCTCTCAGGCGCCAATTACACCGGCTGGCGGCTGCCGATGGTCAACCAGCAGCCCTGGATCGCGGACGCTTCGCACAACGCGATGCATCAGCCGGCCGGGCCCGAGATCGAGCCGCCGAAACTCGCCTGATGCTCGGTTGTCGAAAACTGCAAACGCTGCTTAGTTCGAATTCAAGATGAAGCCGGCATCGCGCCGGATCAACCTTCGGGAGAGAGACATGAGCTTGTTCGATATGACCGGGAAAGTCGCCGTCATCACCGGCTCCACACGCGGCATCGGCCGTGCCATCGCCGAGCGCATGGCCGAGCACGGCGCCAAGGTCGTGATCTCCTCGCGCAAGCAGGACGTCTGCGATCAGGTTACCAAGGAGGTCAACGAGAAGTTCGGCAAGGGGACGGCGGTTGCGATCGCCGCGAACATCTCGAACAAGGAAAATTTGCAGAACCTCGTCGACGAATCCAATCGCGCCTTCGGCAAGATCGACGTGCTGGTCTGCAACGCCGCGTCCAATCCCTATTACGGTCCGCTCGGCGGCATTTCCGACGACCAGTTCCGAAAAATCTTGGACAATAACATCGTCGCCAACAATTGGCTGATCAACATGGTGGTGCCGCAGATGATCGAGCGCAAGGACGGCTCGATCGTGATCGTGTCCTCGATCGGCGGTCTCAAGGGCTCGACCGTGCTCGGCGCCTACGCGATATCGAAGGCGGCCGACATGCAGCTGGCGCGCAATCTCGCCTGCGAATACGGCAAGCACAACATCCGCGTGAACTGCATCGCGCCTGGTTTGATCAAGACCGATTTCGCGAAAGCGCTGTGGGACAATCCGGAGACGCTGAAGGCCTCCACCGCGCGTTCGCCGCTATTGCGCATCGGCGTGCCCGACGAGATCGCGGGCGCTGCGGTGCTGATGGGATCGAAGGCCGGCGACTTCATGACCGGCCAGACCATCGTGATCGACGGCGGCGCTACGATTAGTTGAGGTTGGCACGTCATTCCGGGGCGATGCGAAGCATCGAACCCGGAATCTCGAGATTCTCTGGTGCGCAAGTGCGCACCGGAGTTCAGCCCTTTCGGGCTGCCCCGGAATGACGCTGTGCCTCACTCCACCGCCGCGTAAACCAGATCCCGCAGCAGGTTGCGGATGTATTCGCGCTGGCCGGGGCCCTGCATCATGAATACCGTGAACAGGTCTTCCGCAGGATCGATGAAGAAGAACGTGCCGGCCATGCCGCTCCAGAAGAACTGGCCAAGCGAGCCCGGGAACGGCGCAATGCCCCTGTGCGTACGGACCGCGAAGCCGAGGCCGAAACCATGGCCGGGCGGCATCAGCGGCGAACAGACCTTCACGCCGGCGGTGAGATGATCTGAGGCCATCAGCTCCAGCGTCTTGCGGCCGATGATCCTGTTGCCGTCGAGCGCGCCGCCATTGAGCAGCATCTGGCAGAACCGCGCATAATCCATCGTGGTCGAGACCAGCCCGCCGCCGCCGGATTCCATCGCGGGCTTCTCCAGCATGTTGAAGAGTTGCACCTTGTCGCCATTCCAGGGATCGATCGCAAACGGCTCGGCGAGACGGCCGGCGTTGCCTTCCGGCGTATGGAACGCGGTCTCGGCCATCTGCAGCGGCGCCAGGATGCGCTCGGTCAGGAACGCGCCGAGCGACTTGCCGGAGACGACCTCGATGATGCGGCCGAGAACGTCGGTCGAGCGGCTGTAATTCCATTCCGCGCCCGGCTGGCAGACCAGCGGCATGCCGGCGATCATGGTCGCGTGCTCGGCATTGGTGATCTTGCGGCTGCGCAGCCGCGACTGCTGGTAGAGTTGCTGCACGAGACCATTGCCGGTGTGGTCGTAGGTCAGGCCCGAGGTGTGCCGGAGCAGGTCCTGAACCGTCATCTGCCGCTTCACGGGAACCAGGTCGAGCCTGCCGTTGTTGTCGACGCCGACCTTCTGGCCCGCAAACTCCGGAATGAACTTGGCGACGGGGTCGCCGAGGATGAAGTGGCCGTCCTCGACCAGCATCATGATGCCGACCGAGACGATCGGCTTGGTCATCGAGAAGATGCGAAAGATGCTGTCATGAGCCATCGGCGTGGCTGCCGCCGGGCCCTGCCGGCCGATCGCATCGAACCAGCCGATCTGGCCCCGCCGCGCC
>NZ_LLXZ01000027.1:63318-109673 GCF_001440395.1 Bradyrhizobium jicamae
CCTTGTCGACCTCGCGCTTGAAGGCATCCGACATCCGCTGCAACCGCGCCGTCGACAGCCCGATCGTTTCCGGCTTGGCATCGGGAAGAGAGGGGGTCTGGAGGGCGGGGGTCTGCCGGGCGGTGGCGGTCTGCGCGTTCATGGTCTCTCCCGTTGCGCTTGTTGCTTATAGGATACCAACTCTGGAGCAGAAGACGTGCTTTGGGTAGGGCGTAAAGCCGCTTCGCCCTTGCATTCGGGGCATGCCCTATGCTTGAAACAGCGCGAACCGACGCACGCGCCGGTTCCCTGCAGGAGTGTAGCTCAATTGGTAGAGCACCGGTCTCCAAAACCGGGGGTCGCAGGTTCGAGCCCTGCCACTCCTGCCAGCTAAATCCAGCCAAATCAAAGACTTGACCGAAGCTCCGGCGGCAGCTCCTAAACTAGCTGAAGAACGCGGTGAGGACCGCGAGATCCGATCGCGCCGGAGCTTCACCCCGCAGATCGGCATCGATCACCCGCCGGCATGCATCCACCGTGAAGGTATCGCCGAGGTCGTTTGCCGCGTCGAGAACGGTCCAGGCCGTCTCGCCCGCGGGCCCTTCCAGTTCTTGGCCTAACAGTGCCATGGTCATCTCGCCCCTGTGGAGCATCCAGACTAGCCGAGGGCCTTTAAAATCCGGATCGCGGCACGATGAGCATTTGAGGCAAGGCGGGTACCCGGGATTAACCACGGGCATCCGGCTTGTTTTCCCGCCGGTCGGGGACCCGCGGCACCCCGTACCTTGACCTTTTGCCCCGCCGGCAGTAGATACCCGCCACCTGCTGCCGGCCCGCTAGACGCGGATATCCGGCGCGGCTTTGAATTCCCCCGAACAATCGAGCCCGCTTGGCGGCTCATCCTTCGAGAGAGGGCTGGGCGTAAGAAGGCTGTTCGGAATCGCTTTAAATCGCAATCGTCTCACGAAGGACGCGGTAACCAACGATGGCTTTCAGCCCGTTCAAATTCCTGCAGGAAGTGCGCTCGGAGACCGCCAAGGTCACCTGGCCGACTCGGCGCGAGACGACGATCACCACGATCATGGTGTTCGTGATGGTTGCATTGGCTTCGATCTTTTTCTTCCTGTCGGATTTGATCATCCGCTACGTCGTCACCTTCCTGCTGGGCGTTCACTGATGAGCACCGGAACCCAAACGATGGACAAGCGCTGGTATATCGTTCACGCCTATTCGAATTTCGAAAAGAAGGTCTCTGAATCGATCCGCGAGCAGGCCAAGCAGCGCGGACTCGAGGACTTGTTCGACCAGGTGCTGGTGCCGACCGAAAAGGTCACCGAGGTACGCCGCGGCCGCAAGATCGACGCCGAGCGCAAGTTCTTCCCGGGCTACGTGCTGGTGAAGATGAAGCTGACCGACGAAGCGTTCCATCTCATCAAGAACACGCCCAAGGTGACCGGCTTCCTCGGCGCCGAAAACAAGCCGATGCCGATCTCCGAGTCCGAGGCGATGCGGATCCTGCATCAGGTGCAGGAAGGCGTCGAACGTCCGAAGGCGTCGGTGTCGTTCGAAATCGGCGAGAACGTCCGCGTGGCCGATGGTCCGTTCGCGTCGTTCTCCGGTGTGGTTGAAGAAATTGACGAGGCGCGTTCGCGCGTGAAGGTCGCGGTGTCGATCTTCGGCCGCGCCACGCCCGTCGAACTGGAATTCGGTCAGGTCGAGAAGGTCTGATCGTAACACGCGAGGCCTGGTCCTCGTGTGAATGAGGCCGTGGGAGGGAGAGGGCGGTCGCCAACCGCGCTTGAACCGAACCACGGAACCTGAACCAGCCGGCAACCTGCCGGCGCAACAGGAGTGATACATGGCAAAGAAAGTGACCGGATACCTGAAGCTTCAGGTCCCGGCCGGTGCGGCGAATCCTTCGCCCCCGATCGGTCCCGCGCTTGGTCAGCGCGGTCTCAACATCATGGAATTCTGCAAGGCGTTCAACGCCCAGACGCAGAAGGAAGAAAAGAACACCCCGATCCCGGTGATCATCACCATCTATGCGGACCGTTCCTTCACCTTCGAGATGAAGACGCCGCCGATGTCCCACTTCCTCAAGCAGGCCGCCAAGATCCAGTCCGGTTCGAAAGCTCCGGGCCGCGACAAGGCCGGCAAGGTGACGAAGGCGCAGGTGCGCGAGATCGCCGAGAAGAAGATGAAGGATCTCAATTGCGACACCATCGAATCGGCCATGAAGATGGTCGAGGGCTCCGCCCGTTCGATGGGTCTGGAAGTTGCGGGGTAACGGACCATGGCAATCGGAAAACGTTTGAAGAAGGTCCGTGAAGGCATCGACCGCGAGAAGCTCTATCCGCTCGCGGATGCCATCAAGATGGTCAAGGAACGCGCCACCTCGAAGTTCGACGAGACGATCGAGATCGCGATCAACCTCGGCGTCGACCCGCGTCACGCCGACCAGATGGTTCGCGGCGTCGTCAACCTGCCGAACGGCACCGGCCGCACGCTGCGCGTCGGCGTGTTCGCCCGCGGCGCCAAGGCGGAAGAAGCCAAGGCCGCCGGTGCTGACGTCGTCGGCGCCGAAGACCTGGTCGAGAAGGTGCAGGGCGGCAACATCGATTTCGACCGCTGTATCGCCACCCCCGACATGATGCCGCTGGTCGGCCGCCTCGGTAAGGTGCTTGGTCCGCGCGGCATGATGCCGAACCCGAAGATCGGCACGGTGACCATGGACGTCGCCTCCGCCGTGAAGGGCGCCAAGGGCGGATCGGTCGAGTTCCGCGTCGAGAAGGCCGGCATCGTGCAGGCCGGCGTCGGCAAGGCGTCGTTCTCCGAAGAGAAGCTGGTGCAGAACGTGAAGGCACTCGCGGACGCGGTGTCGAAGGCCAAGCCGGCCGGCGCCAAGGGCACCTACATCCAGCGCGTGGCGGTCTCCTCCACCATGGGTCCGGGCGTCAAGGTCGAGCCGGGCACGCTGCTCGGCTAAGGCCTTGCCATTGACGTGAATAATAAAGGGCGGAATCGGGCGACCGATTCCGCCCTTTGCGTTTGCTGTCGGTTTTGCGTAATCGTCGGCCGGCCGGACTTGCCAAGAAAGAACAACAATGCCCGAGAGAGTCCTGATCTATTCGCGTTTTCCCAAAGCCCAGATGGAGCGCTTCGGCCAGCGCTATGAATTGCTGAACGCTGCCGGCAAGGCGCCCAACGAGGTGTTTTCTTCCGATCAGCTTGCCGATATTCGCGCGTTGATCACCGCGGGCGGCACAGCGCTTCGCGGCGACGCGATGGACATGATGCCGAAACTGGGCGCGATCGTCTGCTACGGCACCGGCTATGACGGTGTCGATCTGGCGGCGGCGGCGAAGCGCAAGATCGCGGTCGGACACAGCCCGGGCGCCAATGCGGCCTCCGTTGCCGACATCGCGGTCACGCTGATGCTGGCAGCGACGCGGCGATTGCTGGTGGCGGATGATTATGTGCGCGGCGGGAGCTGGGCGGCGGCAAAACCGTCGCCGATGATGCGTCCCCAGGCCGGGATGCTCGGCCGCAAAATCGGTGTCTACGGCATGGGCGAGATCGGCCGCAAGATCGCGGCGCGGGTCGCCGCGTTCGAGACCGAGGTCGGCTATTTCAGCCGCAGCCGGCACGACGTGCCGTATCAGTATTTTTCAAGCCTCGACGCACTGGCGGAATGGTGCAGCGTGCTGATGATCGCGGTGCGGGCGGGCGCGGACACCAATCACGCGGTCGATGCCAATATCCTGAAGAAGCTCGGCAAGGATGGTTACGTCGTCAACATCTCGCGCGGCTCGGTGATCGACCAGCCGGCGCTGATTGCGGCGCTGTCCGACCAGACCATCGCCGGCGCCGGCCTCGATGTTTACGCGAAGGAGCCCCATGCTCCGGATGCGCTGACGGCGCTGCCCAATGTCGTGCTGTCCCCGCACATCGGCGGCCATACGCTGGAGTCGCATGTGGCGATGCAGGACTGCGTGCTGGCCAATCTCGACGCGTTCTTCGCGGGCAAGCCGCTGCCTTACACGGTGCCTCCAGGCTGAGGCTTCAGTGCATCCCGGCAGTCGGCAGGTGCCGCAGCTTGTCGGGATTGCGGACGATATAGATCGCAGCGATTTTCTCGCCTGATATCGCCATGCTCAGGGTGAGATCGAGTTCGCCGTCCAGATAGAGCAGGGCTCCCGCGGCACCATTGATGACAGCCGGCGCGATACGGACATCCTGGCCGGCAATCTTGCCGGCGAGGCCGACAAAGAAGCGCGCGACCTTGTCGGCGCCGATGATCGGATTGAGCGCCGCGAATTTGCGGCCACCGCCATCGGTGATGGCAACGGCATCCTCGCGCAGCAATTCGGCCAACTGCCTGACGTCACCGCTGGCAACCGCGTCGCTGAAAGCCTGCAGGAGGCGTGCGTGACTGTCAGGCGTTGCCGCAGGCGCCGGGCGGTCGTCGCGCACCGCGCGGCGGGCCCGCGACGCCAGTTGTCGGCAGGACGCCTCGGTGCGGTCGAGCATGGCGGCGATTTTGGGAAACGGTGTATCGAACACGTCGTGAAGCAGGAAGGCCGCGCGTTCCATCGGTGACAGCCGGTCCAGCGCCAGCAGCAATGCGAACGACAGGTCGTCGGCCAATTCGGTGGCGGCGTCGGCCGACAGGCCCTCCGCATCGAACACGGGCTCGGGAAGCCACGGCCCGACATAGATCTCCCGCTGTGCCTTCGCGCTCTTCAAGCGATCGAGACAAAGCCTCGTCACGACGGTGACGAGAAAGGCTTCTGCGTTGTGAACATCCTGCGCGCCGGCAAACCGCAGATAGGCGTCCTGCACGACGTCTTCGGCGTCGCTGCGGCTGCCGAGCATCCGGTAGGCGAGCCCGAGCAGGCGCCCGCGATGGGGCGCCAGCGGATCGTTCTCATGCGGCCTGTTTGACGACATCGACATTGTGCCCGCTTACCGAAACGCGGCGGCACTCCTTGGCATAGCCGAGGCCTGCCTTCACCATCGGGAACATGCGGCCGAGCTGCAGCGCCATCGTCAGGTCTATAACGCCTTTCGGGCCCCATTGGGCCGTGACGGCGTCGCGAAACTCATCGTCATCGGCCGAGCGGCGCACCACCGCGTCGGCGAAGCGGAACCCGAGCATGGTCGCGTCATTCATCGCGCGGGGATCGCGGCGAAGCACCGCTTCGATCTGGTCCTTGGGCATGCCGGCTTCCAGCGCCATGTCGACGACGAGTTGCGTACAGGGGCCGCAATCCTCCGCCAGCGCGCCGACGATCTTGGCGGCGAAGCTGGCATCGGCCGGGACCACCTCGCGGTGGGCGGCGGCCTTCATCAGCGGCGCGAACTTGAAGAGGGCAGTAGGGGAAAAGTTCAGCATCATTTCGAGATAGCTGACGTCGTATCCATACCGTTTGGCAAATGCGCGCAAGCTGCGGCGCGCGATCCAACTACGCATGTTGTTCTCCTTGGTTGGGGAAGGCGGAATAGAGCGCGACTGCGGCGGGCAGAACGATCGCGAGAAGGTCGAAGGCGGGGTAATGGCTGTGGCCGCTGACCAGGATCGCCACGTGGAGCAGGGCGTGAACGGCGAGGAAGCCGGCGCCCGCAACGGCCGCCGGCCAGTACCGCGGCCGCCATGCCCGCGCGGCCAGCGCGAGGCCCGCCACGAGGAAGGCAGCGCCGATGTCCTGGACGAAATGTGGGTTAAAGGGTCCGGTATCCCGCACCCCCGGCACGGTTTCATACCAAAACGGGCCGGCCACGAGCATGATCAGGCCGTTCAGAACGGTCGGTATTGCCAGAATCGCTGCCAATTGACGCCGCATCGGGAACCTCCTGGAGCCAAGACGAGGCAGGCGACCCCGGTGTGACGGAACCCGTCAAAAAATTCCGGAAATTTTTCTCTGGCTGGCGGGGTAAACTGGTGCGAATTTTGCTCTTGGCAAAAAGGGCGAGACCCGGTAAACAATGGCTTCCGGGCGTGCTGGCCATTGCTGGCACGTCCGTGCGCGCATTCCGAAAACCCGACACGGTAGGAGATCATTCCTTTCAGGACGTCCGCATGGATTGCTCGAAAGGAAGGAAACCTCATCGTTTCGTGGAATGCGGCAGGGGTCCTTCGGCTTGCCGAATGTCCTCGATCCTGTCCGAGACTGCAGGCGCCCGCGAAGAAACGCAAGTTCTTCAACGGCTTAATCTTACGGCCTGCATAGACGGGTGAAGACCGGATTTTGCTTTAACGCCGCCTCTCGCGGCGCCATGGCTGATTTGGTTCGAACCTCGACACCCCGCGCCATCTGGTTCGGGAGGGCAGGCTTTTCAAATGTCGTCTGCCCGGCGTGTCCTGAAGACTGGTGTCTAGAGGTCAGGTTTTGGGCGAGACGATGGGTGCAACCCGGCGGTCTTGCTCTTGCGAAGGCCGCCAACCGGAGAGAGCTTGCTGTGGAAAGAGCGGCAAAAAAGGACGCGGTTGAGGCGCTGAACGGGGTCTTCAAGACCACCAGCGTCGCAGTCGTTGCCCACTATTCCGGCCTCACCGTGGCCCAGATGCAGAAGCTGCGCATGCAGATGAAGCAGGCGGGCGCGTCGGTGAAGGTCTCGAAAAACCGTCTCGCCAAAATTGCTCTTGAAGGCACTGACGTCGTTGCCATCGGCTCCCTGCTGAAGGGACCGACCGTGATCGCCACTTCTAACGATCCGGTAGCGGCGCCGAAGGTTGCCATGGAATTCGCCAAGGCGAACGAAAAGTTCGTCATTCTCGGCGGTTCGATGGGTAAAACCGTCCTGGATGTGAACGGCGTGAAGGCGCTTGCCTCGCTGCCGTCCCTCGATGAACTGCGCGGAAAGCTTGTCGGCCTCCTGGTGGCGCCGGCAACCAAGATCGCTCAGCTCTCGACTGCGCCCGCGGCCAAGCTCGCGCGCGTCATTCAGGCTCATGCCTCAAAGGGCGAAGCGGCCTGACCCTTCGCTAATCTCAAACCTGGTTCGAAACCAAACGTTTAAGGAAATAGATCAATGGCTGACTTGCAGAAAATCGTCGACGACCTCTCGAGCCTCACCGTGCTCGAAGCCGCCGAACTCGCCAAGCTCCTCGAAGAAAAGTGGGGCGTTTCCGCCGCTGCCGCCGTCGCGGTTGCCGGCCCCGCCGCTGGCGGCGCTGCCGCTGCTCCGGCTGAAGAAAAGACCGACTTCACGGTCGTTCTCGCCGCTGCCGGCGACAAGAAGATCGAGGTCATCAAGGAAGTCCGCGCCATCACCGGCCTGGGCCTCAAGGAAGCCAAGGACCTCGTCGAAGGCGCTCCGAAGCCGCTAAAGGAAGGCGTGAACAAGGAAGAAGCCGACAAGATCAAGGCCCAGCTCGAAAAGGCTGGCGCGAAGGTCGAGCTGAAGTAACGCGAGTTATTTCGCAAAATCCCGGGCGAGCGTCAGCGAGGCCCGGGATGGATCTGTGCAAAGTTCGTGCGATGGGGTAACCCGGAACACGGTGTACACAAAAAAGTGTGGGGATTCGCGGGGTTAGCTCCTCGAATCTCCACGTTTCCGCCCCATATCGGGGCGGCAGCAGGAAAAGGCGGTAGGCGGCGGGGGCAGCAGGGTTCCCGGCGTAAGCCGTTGGGAGACAGTCAGATTTCGGGCTTTCTCAGTCCGTGAAGTGATCAGTTGTGACGGGCGGGTGCAGTCATGCGCCCCGCGCGTCGTTTTGCGTTTTGAAGGTCTAAGGTGCGGGTTCAGGACTTAATTCCTGAAAGTGGGCTTTGTTCCTTTCGAGCGATTCGACATTCAACCCGGGGGCGATGGCAGTCGCGCTTCGGAAGGTTCGCCCACAAGGGCGACGAAAATGAGAGGCCACGATGGCGCAGCAGACATTCACCGGTCGCAAACGCGTTCGCAAGTTCTTCGGACACATCAAGGAAGTCGCCGAGATGCCGAACCTCATCGAGGTTCAGAAGGCGTCGTATGACCAATTCCTGATGGTCGAGGAGCCTCAGGGCGGCCGGCTGGACGAAGGTCTGCAGGCGGTGTTCCGCTCGGTATTCCCGATCTCGGATTTCTCGGGCACCTCGATGCTGGAATTCGTCCGCTACGAATTCGAGCCGCCGAAATATGACGTCGACGAGTGCCGCCAGCGCGGCATGACCTATGCTGCGCCGCTGAAGGTGACGCTGCGCCTGATCGTGTTCGATATCGACGAGGAAACCGGCGCCAAGTCGGTCAAGGACATCAAGGAGCAGGACGTCTACATGGGCGATATCCCGCTCATGACCATGAACGGCACCTTCGTCGTCAATGGCACCGAGCGCGTCATCGTTTCCCAGATGCACCGTTCGCCCGGCGTGTTCTTCGATCACGACAAGGGCAAGACCCATTCGTCCGGCAAGCTTCTGTTTGCCGCGCGCGTGATTCCGTATCGCGGTTCCTGGCTCGACATCGAGTTCGACGCCAAGGACATCGTGTTCGCGCGCATCGACCGCCGCCGCAAGATTCCCGTGACCTCGCTGATGTACGCGCTCGGTCTCGACGGCGAGACGATCCTGTCGACCTTCTACAAGAAGATCAATTACAAGCGCGCCAAGGAAGGCTGGCGCGTGCCGTTCGACGCCTCGCGTTTCCGCGGCTACTCGACCATCAACGACCTGATCGACGCCGACACCGGCAAGGTCGTGCTCGAGGCCGGCAAGAAGCTGACCGTGCGCGCGGCGCGCCAGTTGCAGGAGAAGGGCCTGAAGGCGCTTCGCCTGTCGGATGAAGAACTGGTCGGCAATTATCTCGCCGAGGATCTCGTCAATCCGAAGACCGGTGAAATCTACGCCGAAGCCGGTGAGGAACTGACCGAGAAGTCGCTGAAGGCGCTGAACGAGCAGGGCTACAAGGAACTGCCGCTGCTCGACATCGACCACGTCAATGTCGGCGCCTACATCCGCAACACGCTGAATGCCGACAAGAACATGACGCGTGAAGACGCGTTGTTCGACATCTACCGCGTGATGCGTCCGGGCGAGCCGCCGACGATCGATTCGGCCCAGACCATGTTCCAGTCGCTGTTCTTCGACGCCGAGCGTTACGACCTGTCCGCGGTCGGCCGCGTCAAGATGAACATGCGCCTCGAACTCGACGCGCCCGACACCCATCGCACCCTGCGCAAGGAAGACATCCTGGCCGTCATCAAGACGCTGGTCGATTTGCGCGATGGCAAGGGCGAGATCGACGACATCGACCATCTCGGCAACCGCCGTGTGCGTTCGGTCGGCGAACTCATGGAGAACCAGTACCGCATCGGTCTGCTCCGCATGGAGCGCGCGATCAAGGAGCGCATGTCGAGCGTCGACATCGACACCGTGATGCCGCAGGACCTGATCAACGCCAAGCCGGCGGCTGCCGCCGTGCGCGAGTTCTTCGGCTCCTCGCAGCTCTCGCAGTTCATGGATCAGACCAACCCGCTCTCGGAGATCACCCACAAACGCCGTCTCTCGGCGCTTGGCCCGGGCGGTCTGACCCGCGAGCGCGCCGGCTTCGAAGTCCGCGACGTGCATCCGACGCATTACGGCCGTATCTGCCCGATCGAGACGCCGGAAGGTCCGAACATCGGCCTGATCAACTCGCTGGCGACGTTCGCGCGCGTCAACAAGTATGGCTTCGTCGAAACGCCCTATCGAAAGGTGAAGGACGGCCGCGTCACCGACGAGGTCGTGTATCTCTCGGCGATGGAGGAGGGCCGCTATCGCGTCGCGCAGGCCAACGTGCCGCTCGACGCCAAGGGCCGCTTCACCGAAGACCTGATCGTCTGCCGTCACGCCGGCGAAGTGCTGCCGATCACGCCTGACAAGGTCGACTATATGGACGTGTCGCCGAAGCAGCTCGTTTCGGTGGCCGCGGCGCTGATTCCGTTCCTCGAGAACGACGACGCCAACCGCGCGCTGATGGGCTCGAACATGCAGCGCCAGGCGGTGCCGCTGGTTCGCGCCGAGGCGCCGTTCGTCGGCACCGGCATGGAAGGCGTGGTGGCCCGTGACTCCGGCGCTGCGATCGCCGCCCGCCGTTCGGGCGTGATCGACCAGATCGACGCCACCCGCGTGGTTATCCGCGCCACGGAAGATCTCGATCCCACCAAGTCGGGCGTCGATATCTACCGGCTGATGAAGTACCAGCGTTCCAACCAGTCGACCTGTATCAACCAGCGTCCGCTGGTGAAGGTCGGCGACATCGTCAAGAAGGGCGACATCATCGCCGACGGTCCGTCGACCGATCTCGGCGAGCTCGCGCTCGGCCGCAACGTGCTGGTCGCGTTCATGCCGTGGAACGGCTACAACTTCGAAGACTCGATCCTGCTCTCCGAGCGGATCGTGAAGGACGACGTCTTCACCTCGATCCACATCGAGGAGTTCGAGGTGATGGCCCGCGACACCAAGCTCGGACCTGAGGAAATCACCCGCGACATTCCGAACGTTTCGGAAGAAGCGCTGAAGAACCTCGACGAAGCCGGCATCGTCTATATCGGCGCCGAAGTCCGCGCCGGCGACATCCTAGTCGGCAAGATCACGCCGAAGGGCGAAAGCCCGATGACGCCGGAAGAAAAGCTCCTGCGCGCCATCTTCGGCGAAAAGGCTTCCGATGTCCGCGACACCTCGCTCCGCGTGCCTCCGGGCGTGCAGGGCACCATCGTGGAGGTGCGCGTGTTCAACCGCCACGGCGTCGACAAGGACGAGCGTGCGCTGGCGATCGAGCGGGAAGAGATCGAGCGTCTGGCCAAGGACCGCGACGACGAACAGGCGATCCTCGATCGCAACGTCTACGGCCGCCTCGCGGAGCTCCTGGAAAACCGCCAGGGCATCGCGGGTCCCAAGGGCTTCAAGAAGGACACCAAGATCACGCGCGCCGTGCTCGACGAGTATCCGAAGTCGCAGTGGTGGATGTTTGCGTCCCCCAACGACAAGCTGATGGCCGAAATCGAGGCGATGCGGAAGCAGTACGACGAATCGAAGAAGGGCCTTGAACAGCGCTTCCTCGACAAGGTCGAAAAGCTGCAGCGTGGCGACGAACTGCCGCCCGGCGTGATGAAGATGGTCAAGGTCTTCGTCGCGGTGAAGCGCAAGATCCAGCCCGGCGACAAGATGGCCGGCCGTCACGGCAACAAGGGCGTGGTGTCCAAGATCGTTCCGATCGAGGACATGCCGTTCCTCGAGGACGGTACGCATGCGGACATCGTGCTCAATCCGCTCGGTGTGCCCTCGCGCATGAACGTCGGCCAGATTCTGGAGACGCATCTCGGCTGGGCCTGCGCAGGCCTCGGCAAGCGCATCGGCCAGACCATCGACGGCTATTATCAGAAGCAGGACCTCAAGCCGCTGCGCGAGACCCTGAAGAAGATCTATGGCGACGATGAAACCATCAAGACGCTGAACGACAACGAGCTGATGGAGCTTGGCAAGAACCTGAGCCACGGCGTGCCGATCGCAACGCCGGTGTTCGACGGCGCCAAGGAAGCCGACATCGAGGAGATGCTGAAGCTCGCGGGCTTCGACGCCTCCGGCCAGTCGACCGTCTATGACGGCCGCACCGGCGATGCCTTCGATCGCAAGGTGACGGTGGGCTACATCTACATGCTCAAGCTGCACCATCTGGTCGACGACAAGATCCATGCGCGTTCGATCGGTCCGTACTCGCTCGTTACCCAGCAGCCGCTGGGCGGCAAGGCGCAGTTCGGCGGACAGCGTTTCGGCGAAATGGAGGTGTGGGCGCTGGAAGCTTACGGCGCGGCCTACACGCTGCAGGAAATGCTGACCGTGAAGTCGGACGACGTCGCCGGCCGTACCAAGGTGTACGAGGCGATCGTGCGCGGCGACGACACGTTCGAGGCGGGTATTCCGGAATCGTTCAACGTGCTGGTCAAGGAAATGCGCTCGCTCGGCCTCAACGTCGACCTGCACAATTCCAAGATGGGACCGGCGCCGACGTCCGAGGCGGCCGAGTAACACGAGGATTTCATGCCCGGCGCTTCGCCGGGCATTCGCGCTCGGCTCGGACGTTGAGCGGGGCGCGCACTAAAAGAGTTTCGAATTTGCTGCCGGTGACGATCGGCACGCGAGGAGAAGACGATGAACCAAGAAATTATGAATCTCTTCAATCCGACGACTCCGGCCCAGGTCTTCGACCAGATCCGGATCTCGATTGCGTCCCCGGAGAAGATTCTGTCCTGGTCCTACGGCGAGATCAAGAAGCCGGAGACCATCAACTACCGGACCTTCAAGCCGGAGCGCGACGGCCTGTTCTGCGCCCGCATCTTCGGGCCGATCAAGGATTACGAGTGCTTGTGCGGCAAGTACAAGCGCATGAAGTACAAGGGCATCATCTGCGAAAAGTGCTCGGTCGAAGTGACGCTGTCTCGCGTCCGTCGCGAGCGCATGGGCCATATCGAACTGGCCGCGCCCGTTGCCCACATCTGGTTCCTGAAGTCGCTGCCGTCCCGCATCGGCCTTCTGCTCGACATGACGTTGAAGGATCTCGAGCGGATCCTGTACTTCGAATACTACGTCGTGCTGGAGCCGGGCCTGACCGCGCTCAAGGATCGTCAGCTGCTGTCGGAAGACGAGTATCTGAAGGCGCAGGACGAATACGGCCAGGATTCCTTCACCGCCATGATCGGCGCGGAAGCGATCCGCGAGCTGTTGAAGGGTCTTGAGCTCGAAAAGCTCGAGCAGTCGCTGCGCGCCGAGATGCAGGAGACCGAGTCCGACATCAAGCACAAGAAGCTCGCCAAGCGCCTGAAGATCGTCGAGGCCTTCCGCTATTCCGGTAACAAGCCGGAGTGGATGATCCTGACCGTGGTGCCGGTGATTCCGCCGGACCTGCGTCCGCTGGTGCCGCTCGACGGCGGCCGCTTCGCGACCTCTGATCTCAACGACCTCTACCGCCGCGTCATCAACCGCAACAACCGCTTGAAGCGGCTGATGGAGCTGCGCGCGCCCGACATCATCATCCGCAACGAAAAGCGCATGCTGCAGGAGGCCGTCGACGCGCTGTTCGACAACGGCCGCCGCGGCCGCGTCATCACCGGCGCCAACAAGCGCCCGCTGAAGTCGCTTGCCGACATGCTCAAGGGCAAGCAGGGCCGCTTCCGTCAGAACCTGCTCGGCAAGCGCGTCGACTATTCGGGCCGTTCGGTGATCGTGGTCGGTCCCGAGCTGCGCCTGCATCAGTGCGGACTGCCGAAGAAGATGGCGCTCGAACTGTTCAAGCCGTTCATCTATTCGCGGCTCGACGCCAAGGGCCTGTCCACCACCGTCAAGCAGGCGAAGAAGCTGGTCGAGAAGGAGCGTCCCGAGGTCTGGGATATCCTCGACGAGGTGATCCGCGAGCATCCGGTGCTGCTCAACCGCGCGCCGACGCTGCATCGCCTCGGCATTCAGGCGTTCGAACCGGTGCTGATCGAAGGCAAGGCGATCCAGCTTCACCCGCTGGTCTGCGCCGCCTTCAACGCCGATTTCGACGGCGACCAGATGGCCGTGCACGTTCCGCTGTCGCTGGAAGCGCAGCTGGAAGCGCGCGTCCTGATGATGTCGACCAACAATATCCTGCACCCCGCGAACGGCCAGCCGATCATCGTGCCGTCGCAGGACATCGTGCTCGGCCTCTATTACCTCTCGATCATGCGTGAAGGCCTGCCCGGCGAGGGCAAGATCTTCGGCGACATGGCCGAGCTTGAGCACGCCCTGCATTCGAAGGTCATCCACCTCCACACCAAGATCAAGTACCGGTGGGAAGGCGTCGACGAGAACGGCAAGCAGGCCAAGCGCTGGATCGAAACCACCGCGGGCCGCGTCATGCTCGGCAACGTGCTGCCGAAGAACTCGAAGATTTCGTACGACATCATCAACAAGCTGATGACCAAGCGCGAAATCTCCGGCGTGATCGATCAGGTCTACCGTCACTGCGGTCAGAAGGAGACGGTGATCTTCTGCGACCGCATCATGGCGCTCGGCTTCTACAACGCGTTCAAGGCCGGCATCTCGTTCGGCAAGGACGACATGGTCGTTCCGCACTCGAAGTGGAAGATCGTCGACACCACCCGTACGCTGGCGAAGGATTTCGAGCAGCAGTACAATGACGGTCTGATCACCCATGGCGAGAAGTACAACAAGGTGGTCGACGCCTGGTCGAAGGCGACCGAAGAAATCGCCAAGGAGATGATGAAGGAAATCTCCTCGACCAAGAAGACGCCGAAGGGTGCCGACGCTGACATCAACTCGATCTACATGATGGCGCATTCGGGCGCGCGCGGTTCGCCGGCCCAGATGCGTCAGCTCGCCGGCATGCGCGGCCTGATGGCGAAGCCGTCGGGTGAGATCATCGAGACGCCGATCATTTCCAACTTCAAGGAAGGTCTGTCGGTGCTCGAATACTTCAACTCGACCCACGGCGCCCGCAAGGGTCTCGCGGACACCGCGTTGAAGACCGCGAACTCCGGTTACCTGACCCGCCGTCTGGTCGACGTGGCGCAGGACTGCATCATCACGCAGGACGATTGCGGCACCAAGCTAGGCATCAAGATGCGCGCCATCGTCGACGCCGGCACCGTCGTCGCTTCGCTGGCCTCGCGTATTCTCGGCCGCGTTGCGGGCGAGGATCTGCGCGATCCCGCGTCCAACAAGGTCGTGGTCAAGCGCGGCACGCTGATGGAAGAGTCGCATGTCGACGCCATCCAGCAGGCCGGCATCCAGGAAGTGAAGATCCGCTCGGCGCTGACCTGCGAACTGGTCAACGGCATCTGCGGCAAGTGCTACGGCCGCGATCTGGCCCGCGGCACGCCGGTCAACCACGGCGAGGCGGTCGGCGTCATTGCCGCCCAGTCGATCGGTGAACCCGGCACGCAGCTGACGATGCGCACGTTCCACATCGGCGGCGCAGCGCAGATCAACGAGCAGTCGTTCGTCGAATCGAACTTCGAGGGCAAGGTCATCATCAAGAACAAGTCCATCGCCCGTAACAGCGAAGGTCACTTGATCGCGATGGTCCGCAACATGGTCGTTGCCATCGTCGATGCCGACGGCACCGAGCGTGCGACCCACCGCATTCAGTACGGCGCGCGCATGCACGTCGACGAAGGCGACATGGTCAAGCGCGGCCAGCGCATTGCGGAATGGGATCCGTACACCCGTCCGGTCCTCACCGAAGTCGAAGGCACCATCGGGTTCGAGGATCTGGTGGAAGGGCAGTCGATCTCGGAAACGCTCGACGAATCCACCGGTATCGCCAAGCGCGTCGTCATCGACTGGCGTGCGTCGCGTGGCGGTGCCGACCTGCGTCCGGCCATTGTGGTCAAGGGCAAGGACGGCAAGGTGCTCAAGCTCGCGCGTGGCGGCGATGCCCGCTACATGCTGTCGGTCGACGCCATTCTGTCGGTGGACACCGGCGCGAAGGTCAAGGCCGGCGACATCCTGGCGCGTATCTCGACCGAAAGCGCCAAGACCCGCGACATCACCGGCGGTCTGCCGCGGGTGGCCGAACTGTTCGAGGCCCGCAAGCCAAAGGACGCGGCCATCATCGCGGAAATCGCCGGCACGATCCGCTTCGGCCGCGACTACAAGAACAAGCGCCGCATCTCGATCGAGCCGATGGACAAGACCGAGGAGCCGCGCGAGTACCTGATCCCGAAGGGCAAGCACATCCATCTGCAGGACGGCGACATCGTCGAAAAGGGCGATTTCATCGTCGAAGGCAATCCGGCGCCGCACGACATCCTGGCGATCAAGGGCATCGAGGAACTCGCTGCCTATCTGGTCAACGAAATCCAGGAAGTCTACCGGTTGCAGGGCGTGCTCATCAACGACAAGCACATCGAGGTGATTGTCCGTCAGATGCTGCAGAAGGTCGAAGTCACCGACCAGGGCGACACCGACATGATCTCGGGCGAGCAGGTCGACAAGATCGAGTTCGATGCGCTCAACCTGAAGGCCAAGGAAGAGGGCAAGAAGCCCGCCACGGGAACGCCGGTTCTGCTCGGCATCACCAAGGCGAGCCTGCAGACCCGCTCGTTCTTCTCGGCGGCCTCGTTCCAGGAGACCACCCGTGTGCTCACCGAAGCCGCCGTCAACGGCAAGGTGGACCCGCTGGAAGGCCTCAAGGAGAACGTCATTGTCGGCCGGCTGATCCCGGCGGGCACCGGCGCCTCGATGGCCAAGATCCGCGAAGTCGCGGTCAAGCGCGACAAGCTGATCCTCGACGAGCGCGAAAAGCAGTCGACGATCGTGCCGACCGCTCCGGAAGCCGAACCGCTGGCGCTGCCGCCGGCGGAGTAAGGGTTCCGTCAGGTTCCACTCAACGAGAGAGCCGGCTGCGAAGCCGGCTTTTTCTTTGTGCGAAGGGCGAGCGATCTTGCGCTTCACCCAGATGGGGGACGCCTGCTATCAAGTCGGCGGGGGGCGTCCTGCCACAACGGTAATAGTTGCTCATGAGCGAGATGGCTCATCTCGAATCCTTGATCGATCGCATCTACGAGGCGGGGCTCGTTCCTTCCCGGTGGCCGGCCCTGCTTGGTGAACTCAGTGCCACGGTCGGCGGCAATGGCGGCTTTCTCTTCGGCGTGCGGGACGGCTACACAAGCGCGGTCAATTCCGTCGAATATGACCAGCTGATGCCGGTGTTCCTTGGAGAGGGATGGAGCGAGCGCGATCCCAACCTGCCGCGCGCCATCGCTCTCAATCACGCAGGTTTCGTCACCGACTTCGATCTCCTCTCCGAGGAGGAGATTGCGACCAACGACGTCTATTGCAATTTCTACCGCAAGCACGGCCTCGGCTACCGGGCCGGCACGATCATCCCGATGCCGAGCGGCGATTCGATTGCAATCGTCGTGCCGCGGCATCAGGATCACGGGCCGGTGCCGCGAGAAGTCGTCACCTTGCTGGATGGGCTGCGGCCGCATCTGGCCCGGGCGTCGCTGGCGGCAAATCGCCTTGGCTTCGAGCGCGCCCGCGCGCAGGCTGATGCCTTGCAGGTGCTGGGTCTGCCGGGCGCGGTGCTGCGCGGGCGCGGCCGGGTATTCGCCGCCAACGGCCTGTTCGAGGCGCTGGTCCCTTCGCTGTTCCAGGATCGGATCGAGCGCGTCACGATGACGGATGTCACGGCGGACGCGATGCTTGCGGAGGCGCTCGGCCCAAAATCTCTTGCCGATGGCCGGACCGTGAAGTCGATCCCGGTCGCTGCGACGGCAACCCGCGTGCCGATGGTGCTGCATGTCATCCCCGTGCGCGGCGATGCGCGCGATATCTTCACGCAGGCCACCGCGCTGTTGGTGGTGACCCCGGTCGATCGTGCGGTGGTGCCGACCTCGGAGGTGCTGCAAGGCCTGTTCGACCTGACGCCGGCGGAAGCGCGCGTGGCGCGGGGCATCGGCCAGGCTGAAACCGTCGAGGCACTGGCCGACGCGACCGGCGTTAACCGGGAAACGGTGCGCAGCCAGCTCAAGGCCGTGCTCTCGAAGACCGGTCTCTCGCGCCAGCAGGAGCTTGTCAGCCTACTTGCCGGCAAGGCATTCCGTGGCAGCTAGAGCACACCGGCCGGCCCATCTGCTGGCCGAATAGGGCATCCGCAAGAATACGGTGCTAAGACAAATGGCCGGCACAAGCCGGCCTTTTTGCTGCTTTCTTTCATTGCTGCGTTGCGAGGACCTGCTTTGTTCATCTTCCCTTCAGGGTGAAAAGCGCTTTTGCTTGCGGTTTAGACCGGCTGCTTTCCAATACGCAGGGGGGCCGGGAGGGCGACGGAAACGACATGTTGGATCTTGCAATCGTAGGCGGCGGCCCGGGCGGGCTGATGAGCGCCTGGTATCTGAAGAAAAAGCTCGGCGATCTCTGCCGTGTCACCATCTACGAGGCGTCCGACCGCGTCGGGGGCAAGATCGTCTCGCGCAAATTCGATTCCGCGCCGGCGATGTATGAAGCGGGCGTCGCGGAAATCTATGACTACTCGATGACCGGCCCGGATCCCCTGCGGGAACTGATCCAGCATTTCGGCCTGCAGACGATCCCGATGGATGCCGAGCAGGTGCAACTCGACGGCGAATTGCTCGGAGATGTTCCCGGCATGCGTCGCAAATACGGCGCGAAAACCGCCGCCGCGATCGAAGCCTTCCGCAAGCGCTGCTCCGACCTGGTATCGCCGATCGAGTATTACGAGGGCGTCGGTGCCCACGACAACGAGCACCCCTGGGCCTACATGACCTGCGAGGAAGTGCTCGACAAGGAAGTCGACGATCCCACCGCCAAGCGCTTCCTCAAGGTGATGGCGCGCTCCGACATCGCAACCGAAAGCCACAATACCAACGGCCTGAACGCGCTAAAGAACTTCGTGATGGACATCGACGGCTATATCGGCCTGTATTCGATCCAGAACGGCAACGAGCAGTTGATCGAGTGCCTGCGCTCGGAAGTCGATGCCGATATCCAGCTCAATCATCGCGTGCTGAAGGTCGGAAAGACCGCTGCCGGCCGCTACCAGCTCAACATGATGAACGGGAAGGGGCCGGAGACGAGGGATTTCGATCTCGTGCTGATGTGCCTGCCGCATTCCTGGCTCGCCACCATGCGCTGGGACGGCGAAGACCTGCGCAAATCGATGGTCAAGCACGTCGCCTATTTCGACCGGCCCGCGCATTATTTGCGCGTGTCGATCCTGTTCGACGAACCGTTCTGGGGCGAGAAGATCCCCGGTGCCTGGTTCATGTCGGAAGCGTTCGGCGGCTGCTGCGTCTACAACGAGGGCGCCCGCCACGACGTCGGCAAGCACGGCGTGCTCAACTGGCTGATCGCGGGCTCGGACGCGCTGGCGTTTGCCAATCTGAGCGACCAGGAACTGATCGACGCCGCGCTGAAATCGCTGCCGGCCTCGCTCGGCAACGCCCGCGACCATTTCATGGAAGGCAAGATTCACCGCTGGCTGTCGTCGGTGAACGCGCTGCCGGGCGGCCTGCCGGTGCGCGACGTCATGACCAACCATCGGCCCGAACCGAAAGAGCATCCCGGGATCGTCGTGGTCGGCGACTACCTGTTCGATTCGACGCTGAACGGTCTGCTCGATTCTTCCGACGCCGCGACCGATATCATCCTGACCGAGATGATAAGATTGCGCCGCGCCCATGCGCAGCAAGGCGATGCGTCGTCCGACAAGATCGACCGCAGCTATTTCGAGAATTACCGTGGGCTCGGCCCCTATAGCGAAGTCTGGAGCCGGTTTACCGATCCGGCCTATCTGACCGACCTGATCAAGATCGTCTGGAACAGGGCCAAGGGCTACAAGCTGCTCGTTGCGGGCTCCGCCAGCGGCGAACTGGTCGGCGCGCTGCGCGAACGCGGCATCGATGCCTGGGGCATCGAAAACAACAAGGCGATCCACGCCAGGACACCGAAGGCGCTGCGCAAGTTCAACAAGCTGGGCTCCATCGTCGACATGCCGTTCAAGGACGACGAGTTCGACTTCGTGTTCGAGACCAGCCTGTGCCACGTCTCCGAAAAGCAGGTCCCGCGCGCGGTGCGCGAACTCAACCGCGTCGTCAAGACCGGGCTGGTGTTCGGGTCGGTGACATCTGACATGGCCCCCGCACTGATCGACCGCTACGATCTGTTGCGCGGCGTGAAGAAGCTTGGCACCTGGTGGGAATGGTCCGAATTGTTCTTCGGCAATGGCTTCGACCTTTCGATGCACCGCCGCGATTGCACCGATGCGGTGTGGGCGGCGACGCTGGCGGCCAACAAGGGGCCGGGGCAGTGGTACGCCGACGCCGACAGTCTGCGCTATTCGTTCTTCGACAAGGTCGAATCGGACGATTGAGGTCCGGCCGGCCCGATGAATCAGGGCCGCTCGTTCCAAATATTTTGCCGAATTGATCCCGTTCGCATAGGATCGCCGCGGTAGCGTTTTTGCGCTGCCGCGTTCGATTTGCGGTCAGGCCGGCCGTGCAGCATCGGTTGGTTTCATGGCGCCCAAGCCTCCTTCTTCGGATGATCGGAATCCCGTTCCGGCTGATGATCCGGAGCTCACGAAGAAGCTTATGCTGGAGACTGTCGCGCCGCCGACCGGCGGCAAGGCCGCGCCTGCCGATGACGCCGACAAGGGCGACAAAGCCGACAAGAACGACGAGCTGGACCTCGACGACGATGATGATGACGAGGACCTCGTCGTCTTCACCGCCAAGGAAGCCGCCGGCGCGATGGCGACGATCTACGGCTTCACCAAGCCGTATCTCGGCAACTACAGAAAACTGCTGGCCTTCGTGACCTTCGGCGTCCTGGTCGAGACGCTGTTCAACGTCATCATGCCGTTGAGCCTGAAATTCCTGATCGACGATGCGCTCGGCGAGGAGGATTTCCAGGCGCTCTACAAAATCCTCGGCGTGCTCGCCGTTGCCGGCATCATCACGTCGATCATTGCGGTCTGGTACGAGAAATGGGACGCGCGGCTGGCCGCGGGCGTCATCGCCGACGTGCGGACGCGGCTGTTCGAGCACGTCCAGAACCTGCCGGCGTCATATTTCGCCCGGACCAAGCGCGGCGAGATTCTCTCGCGATTCTCGATTGACCTCGCGGCCTATGAAAGCTCGGTCAAGACCTTCGCCAACAGCGCGGCGCTGCCGTTTTTGGAACTGATCGCCGGCATCATCCTGATGCTGTTTTTGAATTGGCAGCTTGCGGCGGTCGCCTTGCTGATATTCCCGATTACGCTGATCGGGCCGAGGATCCTGACGCCAAAGGCGGTGCAGGCGAATTACGAGCAGAAGCTCAACGAATCGGCGCTGCTCGGAACGGTGCAGGAAAACGTGGCGGCGCAGGCGGTGATCAAGGCGTTCAGCCTGCAGCGCCGCACGCTCGGCTGGTTCACCATGCGCAACCAGGATGTGCGCATCAAGACCGCGTCCGCCGTGTTCCTGTCGACCATGGTGGAGCGCACCGTCACCATTTCGGTGCTGTTGCTGCATCTCGTGGTGCTGGCGATCGGCGCCTATCTCGCCACCAAGGGCCAGATCACCATCGGCACCTTCGTCACTTTCGAGAGCGCGTTCTGGGAGGTGTCCTACAACATCGCCCATTTGATGCACTTCATTCCAGTGTCGATCCAGTCGGCGGCGGCGGTGCGGCATATCCAGGAACTGCTGGATGAGCCGACGCGCGGCGCCGACCGTGCGGGCGCGCCCGATCTGCCGCGCATCACCAACGACATCAGCTTCGAGCGTGTCACCTTCGCCTATGAAGGCAGCGAGACGCCGGTGCTCGACAATTTCAGCCTCAAGCTCGATGTCGGCAAGCGCATTGCGATCGTCGGCCCCAGCGGCTCGGGCAAGAGCACGTTGCTCAACCTGATCCTGCGGCTCTACACGCCGGACGAGGGGCGGGTGGCGATCGACGGCGTCGATATCCGCCGCGTGACCCGCGAATCCCTGCGCAGCGGTATGGCCATCGTGTTCCAGGAGAACATGCTCTTCAACATGACGATCCGCGAGAACATCCGGCTCGGCAAGGAAGGCGCCAGCGACGCGGAGGTCGAGGAAGCTGCGCGCAAGGCCGAGATCCACAGCTACATCATGAGCCTGCCGCAGAAATACGACACAGCGGTCGGCGAGCGCGGCGATACGCTGTCGGGCGGCCAGCGCCAACGCATCGCGATCGCACGCGCTATCATCCGCAATCCGTCGCTGCTGCTGCTCGATGAAGCGACCTCGGCGCTCGACCAGACCACGGAAGCGGCGATCAACCGCACGCTGCTCAACGTGGCCGAGGGGCGCACCATGATCTGGTCGACCCACCGCCTGACGTCGGTGGTCGAGATGGACGAGATCATCGTGATTTCAGGCGGCCGGGCCATCGAGCGCGGCTCGCATGCGCAACTGCTCGCAGCCAATGGCGTCTATCGCAAGCTCTGGGACGACCAGGGCCGCACGCCGCACAACGCCGCGTCTCAGGCCGACGACGACAATGAAGACGATGACGATGACGACGAGGAGTGAGCAGGGCGGCTTGAGTCCGCACTGGCCCGGCTGCGCATCCGCCGCAAGGCGCCTTCGCCGAACCACGCCAGGAAGCGCGCCCAGCGCTGTGCCCGCCAGTATGGCCCGTTCTCGATCGTGAGCTTGCGGAAACTGATCGCTTTCCCCATCGACCAGGCGTCGCAGGCTTGCTTGACCGGATCGTCGTAGAAGGAAGCGATCTTGGCTTCGCTCATGCCTTCGCTGGCAAGCCAGGCGGGGATGTGGACGTTGCAGAGCTGCGCCACGTCGGTGAACACCTTGTCGGTGCCGGTGCCGGTAACCGGGCAGGTGGCCGCAAAGGCGTCGCCGACCAGGACAATGCCGGGTTGGCGATAGCCGGTCGAGACATAGACATCGGCCGGGCGGATCTTGACGTTGCCGGCCACGGCATATTCGCCGGTGATCCGGCGCAGCCGCGGCAGCACCGCGTTCATGGTTTCGACCGGCCTGTGCCGCATCTCGCGCAGCCAAGGGTCGTCGACCTCGCGGTAGACGAAAAGGTTGGCCCGCATCCGATTTCCGATCGGGAACAGCGTCACATAGGCCACGCGCTCCTTCGTCCGTTCCGAAAAATAGGTCAAAGCGGGGAATTCGAAGGCCGGGCGGCCGACCGGTACGAGGTCGAATCCGATCGAGATCGAATGGCTGGCGCTGATCACCTGGCGCTCGATACCGAGATTTCGACGCAGCCCTACGCTCAGTCCATTGGCCAGCACCACCAGCCGCGCCGAGATGGTCTCGCCATCGGACAGCGTCACCGTCTGTCGCTCCGCGCTGGTCGCGACATCGGTCACCTTGGCGTAGACGAGTTCGGCCGGAGGCTGGATTTCGGCGCGGACCGCGCCGATCAGCGCGTCATACATGATGCCGTATTGGCGGCTCGGCTTCTTGTCGAGGAGATAGCCGAATCGCGCGATCCAGTTTTCCCCGTCATGGGTGGCCGAACGCAGCACCGAATCGGCGATTCCGGTCCGGTAGAAGCGGTCGAGCTGTTCGTCGCCGCTGATTTTTTCGACGCGGAAGTCGAAGGGATAGACCTGATGCGGATCGATCAGGACGGTCGGAATTCCTGCTCGTCCGAGCATGGCGGTCGCGGTCGAGCCGGCGAGGCCGCCCCCGATGATCGCAATGTCGGTGTATTTCATATGGAATCTCGGCCGGGGTGCGACATTTTTGCACACCGAAAAGCAAACAAATGCTTAGTCGGAACTCCGGCTTTCTACTGAGAGAGGCCAGAATAATGTTTCTGGATGTATTTATCCGGGTAAAATATGCGACTCGATCGGCGCAGGGCAGGACGGGAAGTCGCCTATTTCGGACTTCCCGAATTCAGGCGAAGCGCTGAATCCGCTACCCCCACAGGCATTTCCAGCGTTCTCGTTTCGCTTGACTTAGCTATCCACCGCTTATAGAAGACGGCCACTTAACGACAGGCGGTGAGCAACGCCAGCGTCGGAACGGAACACCCTTTCAAATCCTTCTGGACTAGAGACGGGCACCAACCTCGACGAATGCCGCTCAAACGCTGTCGATATATTGCTAGGCAATGCCAGGACGATTTTAGTTCTCTTGAGCACGTCCTCTTGAGAGTGAACTCGGATGCATGACCTCGGAAGCAGGCCGGACAGCGACCGCTGATCGGCCTTCAATCGCGGTCCTCTGTGGCGTCGAAGCGCTTTCCGCTCAGCGATGAGCGGTTGGCGCGATTTCGTTTTGCGCGGATGTTTCTTTCTGCGCAAAGCGGGCCGAACGGAACGGCTAGTTCCGAGAAGAATTTGCGAAAGCCATTCAAGGTTTCGCGTGAACTAAAGGGTGAAGGCTACATGCCGACGATCAACCAGCTGATCGCAAATCCGCGTACGGTACAGAAGTCGCGCAAGAAGGTGCCGGCGCTGCAGCAGTCGCCGCAGAAGCGCGGCGTTTGCACGCGCGTCTACACCACGACCCCGAAGAAGCCGAACTCGGCGCTTCGTAAGGTCGCCAAGGTACGCCTGACCAACGGCTTCGAGGTGATCGGCTACATCCCGGGTGAAGGCCATAACCTTCAGGAGCACTCGGTGGTCATGATCCGCGGCGGCCGCGTCAAGGACTTGCCCGGCGTTCGCTACCACATCCTCCGCGGCGTCCTCGATACCCAGGGCGTCAAGAACCGTAAGCAGCGTCGTTCGAAGTACGGCGCAAAGCGTCCGAAGTAAGCGGGAACAGATACGATGTCTCGTCGCCATTCTGCCGAAAAGCGTGAAGTCAACCCGGATCCGAAGTTCGGGAACATCATCATTACGAAGTTCATGAATTCGATCATGTACGACGGCAAGAAGTCCGCCGCCGAAAACATTGTCTACGGCGCGCTTGCCATGATCGAGGCCAAGACCAAGCAGGGGCCGCTCACGGTGTTCGAGCAGGCGCTGGAAAACGTCATGCCGACCATCGAAGTGCGGTCGCGCCGCGTCGGTGGCGCCACCTACCAGGTGCCGGTCGAAGTCCGCTCGGTTCGCCGTCAGGCGCTGGGCATTCGCTGGCTGATCACCGCGGCGCGCGAGCGTAACGAAAAGACGATGACGGAGCGGCTCTCGGCCGAGCTGCTCGACGCGTCGAACAACCGGGGGAACGCTGTCAAGAAGCGTGAAGACGTGCACCGGATGGCGGAAGCCAACCGAGCCTTCTCGCATTATCGCTGGTAACGGCGAAGAACGGATTTAAGGAACAGCCCATGCCCCGCCAACATGCCATCGAGGACTACCGTAACTTCGGTATCATGGCGCATATCGACGCCGGCAAGACCACGACCACCGAGCGCATCCTCTATTACACCGGCAAGAGCCACAAGATCGGCGAAGTGCACGAAGGTGCCGCGACGATGGACTGGATGGAGCAGGAGCAGGAGCGTGGCATCACGATCACCTCGGCTGCCACCACCGCGTTCTGGAACGGCAAGCGCCTGAACATCATCGACACCCCCGGCCACGTCGACTTCACCATCGAAGTCGAGCGGTCGCTGCGCGTGCTCGACGGCGCCGTGTGCGTGCTCGACTCCAACCAAGGTGTCGAACCGCAGACCGAAACCGTCTGGCGCCAGGGCGACAAGTACAAGGTTCCGCGCATCGTCTTCGCCAACAAGATGGACAAAACCGGCGCCGACTTCTTCAAATGTCTCGCCGACATCGTTGACCGCCTCGGCGCCAAGCCGATCGCGATCCAGCTTCCGATCGGCGCCGAGAACAATTTCAAGGGTCTCGTCGACCTCGTGAAGATGCAGGGCATCATCTGGAACGATGAATCGCTCGGCGCGAAGTTCGATTACGTCGACATCCCGGCCGACCTCGTCGACCAGGCCAAGGAATACCGCGAGAAGATGGTGGAAGCCGCCGTCGAGCTCGACGACGATGCCATGGCCGCCTATCTCGACGGCAAGGAGCCGGATGAAGCGACCCTGAAGCGCCTGATCCGCAAGGCCGTGCTGACCGGCGCGTTCTATCCCGTGCTGTGCGGCTCCGCGTTCAAGAACAAGGGCGTGCAGCCGCTGCTCGACGCCGTGGTCGACTATCTGCCGTCGCCGATCGACGTGCCCGCGATCAAGGGCACCGACGATGACGGCAACGAAGTGGTGCGCAAGGCCGACGACAAGGAGCCGCTGGCTCTGCTCGCGTTCAAGATCATGGACGACCCGTTCGTCGGCACCATCACCTTCTGCCGCATCTATTCGGGCATCCTGCAGTCGGGCACCGGCGTGGTGAACTCGACCCGCGAGAAGAAAGAACGTATCGGCCGCATGCTGTTGATGCATGCGAACAACCGCGAAGACATCAAGGAAGCCTATGCCGGCGACATCGTCGCGCTGGCTGGCCTGAAGGAAGCGCGCACCGGTGACACGCTGTGCGATCCCGACAAGCAGGTCATCTTGGAAAAGATGGAATTCCCGGAGCCGGTGATCGAAATCGCGATCGAGCCGAAGTCGAAGGCCGACCAGGAAAAGCTCGGTGTCGCGCTGGCGAAGCTCGCCGCCGAAGATCCGTCGTTCCGCGTGTCGACCGACCAGGAGTCCGGCCAGACCATTCTCAAGGGCATGGGCGAACTCCATCTCGACATCAAGGTCGACATCCTCCGCCGTACCTACAAGGTCGACGCCAACATCGGCGCGCCGCAGGTGGCGTTCCGCGAGCGGGTCACCAAGCGCGCTGAAGTCAAGTACACGCACAAGAAGCAGACCGGTGGTACCGGTCAGTTCGCCGAAGTGTCGATCATCGTGGAGCCGAACGAGCCCGGCAAGGGTTACGAGTTCGAGTCCAAGATCGTCGGCGGCGCGGTGCCGAAGGAATACATCCCCGGCGTCGAAAAGGGCCTCAACAGCGTGATGGGCTCGGGCGTGGTCGCCGGCTTCCCGGTGGTCGACGTCAAGGTCCAGCTGGTCGACGGCAAGTATCACGACGTCGACTCGTCGGCGCTGGCCTTCGAAATCGCATCGCGCGCTGCGTTCCGCGAAGCGCTGACGAAGGGCAAATCTGTTCTGCTCGAGCCGATCATGAAGGTCGAGGTGGTGACCCCGGAAGACTATACCGGTTCGGTCATCGGCGACCTGAATTCACGGCGCGGCCAGATCCAGGGCCAGGACATGCGCGGCAACGCCAACGTCATCAACGCCATGGTGCCGCTGATGAACATGTTCGGGTACGTGAATAACCTGCGCTCGATGAGCCAGGGGCGCGCGACCTTTACGATGCAATTCGATCACTACGCTGAAGCGCCGGCGAACGTGTCGGCAGAAGTCCAGAAGAAGTTTGCCTGATTGTCGTTGACGGCAGTTAACGACTGAACGGAGAGTCAAATGGCCAAAGCAAAGTTTGAACGTAATAAACCGCACTGCAACATCGGAACCATCGGTCACGTCGACCATGGCAAGACTTCGCTGACCGCAGCGATCACCAAGGTGCTGGCTGAGACCGGCGGTGCGACGTTCACGGCGTACGACCAGATCGACAAGGCGCCGGAAGAGAAGGCGCGCGGCATCACGATCTCGACCGCTCACGTCGAGTACGAGACGACCAACCGTCACTACGCCCACGTCGACTGCCCCGGCCACGCCGACTACGTGAAGAACATGATCACCGGCGCGGCGCAGATGGACGGCGCGATCCTGGTCGTGTCCGCCGCCGACGGCCCGATGCCGCAGACCCGTGAGCACATCCTGCTCGCCCGTCAGGTCGGCGTTCCCGCGCTCGTCGTGTTCCTGAACAAGTGCGACATGGTCGACGATCCGGAACTGCTCGAGCTGGTCGAGCTCGAAGTCCGCGAACTGCTCTCGAAGTACGACTTCCCGGGCGACAAGATCCCGATCATCAAGGGCTCGGCGCTGGCCGCCCTCGAAGACAAGGACAAGAAGCTCGGTCACGAGGCGATCCTCGAGCTGATGAAGAACGTCGACGAGTACATTCCGCAGCCGGAGCGTCCGGTTGACCAGCCGTTCCTGATGCCGGTCGAAGACGTGTTCTCGATCTCGGGCCGCGGCACCGTCGTCACCGGCCGTGTCGAGCGCGGCATCATCAAGGTCGGCGAGGAAATCGAAATCGTCGGTCTGCGCGACACCCAGAAGACCATCGTTACGGGCGTCGAAATGTTCCGCAAGCTGCTCGACCAGGGCCAGGCTGGCGACAACATCGGTGCGCTGCTCCGCGGTACCAAGCGCGAGGAAGTCGAGCGTGGCCAGGTGCTGTGCAAGCCCGGTTCGGTCAAGCCGCACACCAAGTTCAAGGCTGAGGCTTACATCCTGACCAAGGAAGAGGGCGGTCGTCACACCCCGTTCTTCACCAACTACCGGCCCCAGTTCTACTTCCGCACGACCGACGTGACCGGCGTCGTGCACCTGCCCGAAGGCACCGAAATGGTGATGCCGGGCGACAACATCGCGATGGAAGTGCACCTGATCGTGCCGATCGCGATGGAAGAAAAGCTGCGCTTCGCGATCCGCGAAGGCGGCCGCACCGTCGGCGCCGGCGTCGTCGCCGCCATCATCGAGTAAAGAGAACAGGAAAGGCGAATAGCGAATGGTTTCATTCGCTATTCGCTGCTCACTACTCGTATTAAGCGACAAAGAAAGACAACGGCAATGAACGGCCAAAATATTCGCATCCGTCTCAAGGCGTTCGACCATCGAATCCTCGATACGTCGACCCGTGAGATCGTGAACACGGCGAAACGTACCGGTGCTCAGGTTCGCGGACCCATTCCGCTGCCCACCCGCATCGAGAAGTTCACCGTCAACCGTTCGCCGCACGTCGACAAGAAGAGCCGCGAGCAATTCGAGATGCGCACCCACAAGCGCCTTCTCGACATTGTCGACCCGACCCCGCAGACCGTCGATGCTTTGATGAAGCTCGACCTGGCCGCCGGTGTCGACGTCGAGATCAAGCTCTAAGATTTTCAGGATCGTCCGACGTTAGCGGACAGAAAGAACAGGAAGCACGCCGATGCGCTCCGGAGTGATCGCACAAAAGGTCGGGATGACGCGGGTCTTTACGGAGACCGGCGAACATATCCCCGTGACCGTGCTCAAGCTGGGCAACTGCCAGGTGCTTGGCCATCGCACCACCGAAAAGAACGGCTACGTCGCGCTGCAGCTCGGCGCCGGCGCCCGCAAGACCGTGTATCTGCCGAAGGCAGAGCGCGGCCAGTTCGCGGTTGCCAAGGTCGAGCCGAAGCGGAAGGTCACCGAGTTCCGCGTGTCGGAAGACGCGCTGATCCCGGTCGGCGCCGAGATCCAGGCGGACCATTTCGTGGTCGGCCAGTTCGTCGACGTCACCGGCACCTCGGTCGGTAAGGGATTCGCCGGCGGCATGAAGCGCTGGAACTTCGGCGGTCTGCGCGCCACCCACGGCGTGTCGGTGTCGCATCGTTCGATCGGCTCGACCGGCGGACGTCAGGATCCCGGCAAGACCTTCAAGAACAAGAAGATGCCCGGTCACATGGGTGTCGATCGCATCACCACGCTTAACCTGCGTGTGGTGCAGACCGACGTCGAGCGCGGCCTGATCCTCGTCGAGGGCGCCGTTCCCGGCTCCAAGGGCGGCTGGATCTCGGTGCGTGACGCCGTGAAGAAGCCGTTGCCGAAGGAAGCTCCGAAGCCCGGCAAGTTCAAGGTCGCCGGCGGCGAGCAGGCTGCTCCGGCCGAGCAGGAGGGCGCGTGAGATGGAACTGAAAGTCACGACCCTCGAAGGTAAGGAAGCCGGATCGGTCCAGCTCTCGGACGCGATCTTCGGTCTGGAGCCGCGCGTCGACATCATCCAGCGTTGCGTGCAATGGCAGCTCAACAAGCGCCAGGCCGGAACGCACAAGACGCAGGGCCGCGCCGACGTCTGGCGCACCGGCAAGAAGATGTACAAGCAGAAGGGCACCGGCGGCGCCCGTCACGGCTCGGCCCGCGTGCCGCAGTTCCGCGGCGGTGGCCGTGCGTTCGGTCCGGTGGTCCGCTCGCACGCGACCGACCTGCCGAAGAAGGTGCGGGCGCTCGCGCTCAAGCACGCTCTGTCGGCGAAGGCCAAGGACGGCGGTCTGATCGTGATCGACAATGCGCAGGTCAAGGATGCCAAGACCAAGGCGCTGGTCGGTCATTTCTCCGGCCTTGGGCTCACCAATGCGCTGATCATCGATGGCGCCGAGCTCAACACCGGTTTCGCCACCGCTGCGCGCAACATTCCGAATATCGACGTGCTGCCGATCCAGGGCATCAACGTCTACGACATTCTGCGCCGTCAGAAGCTCGTGCTGACGAAGGCGGCAGTGGATGCGCTGGAGGCGCGCTTCAAATGAAGAATATCGATCCGCGCCATTACGACGTGATCGTAGCACCGGTCGTCACCGAAAAGGCGACGGTTGCATCCGAGCACAACAAGGTCGTGTTCAAGGTCGCCAACAAGGCGACCAAGCCGCAAATCAAGGAAGCCGTCGAAAAGCTGTTCGACGTCAAGGTGAAGAGCGTGAACACGCTGGTCCGCAAGGGCAAGACCAAGGTGTTCCGCGGCAATTTCGGCTCGCAGTCGGACGTGAAGCGGGCGGTTGTGACCCTCGAAGAGGGCCACCGCATCGACGTCACTACCGGACTATAAGGCGACACAGCGATGGCATTGAAAACATATAATCCGACGACGCCGGGCCAGCGCCAGCTGGTGATGGTCGACCGTTCGGCGCTCTACAAGGGCAAGCCGGTGAAGGCGCTGACCGAGGGCAAACTCGGCAATGGCGGCCGCAACAACACCGGCCGCATCACCGTGCGCTTCCGCGGCGGTGGCCACAAGAAGGCCTACCGCATCGTCGACTTCAAGCGGAACAAGGTTGACGTTCCCGCGGTCGTCGAGCGGCTGGAATACGATCCGAACCGCACCGCGTTCATCGCGCTGATCAAGTATCAGGACGGCGAGCAGGCCTACATCCTGGCGCCGCAGCGTCTGGCCGTGGGCGACACGGTCGTCGCCGGCAGCCATGTCGACGTGAAGCCGGGCAATGTCATGCCGCTCGGCAACATGCCGGTCGGCACCATCGTCCACAACATCGAGATGAAGATCGGGAAGGGCGGCCAGATCGCGCGTTCGGCCGGCACCTACGCCCAGATCGTCGGCCGCGACCAGGACTACGTCATTCTGCGCCTGAACTCGGGCGAGCAGCGCCTGGTGCACGGCCGTTGCCGCGGCACCATCGGTGCGGTGTCGAACCCCGACCACATGAACATCTCGATCGGCAAGGCCGGCCGCACCCGCTGGCTTGGCTGGCGTCCGCATAACCGCGGTGTCGTCATGAACCCGATCGATCACCCGCATGGCGGCGGCGAAGGCCGCACCTCGGGCGGCCGTCACCCGGTTACCCCGTGGGGCAAGCCGACCAAGGGCAAGAAGACCCGGTCGAACAAGTCGACCAACCGATTCATCCTCCTAAGCCGCCACAAGCGGAAGAAGTAAGGAACGCCGGACATGGTTCGTTCAGTCTGGAAAGGCCCGTTTGTCGAGGCGTCGCTGCTCAAGAAGGCAGATGCGGCGCGTGCGTCCGGCCGTCACGACGTCATCAAGATCTGGAGCCGCCGCTCGACCATCCTGCCGCAGTTCGTCGGCCTGACGTTCGGCGTCTACAACGGCCAGAAGCATGTGCCGGTCTCCGTCAACGAGGAAATGGTGGGTCACAAGTTCGGCGAGTTCTCGCCGACCCGTACCTTCCATGGCCACTCGGGCGACAAGAAAGCCAAGAAGGCTTGAGGAATAGACGATGAGCAAACCAAAGCGCGAACGTAGCCTCGCGGACAACGAGGCCAAGGCGGTTGCCCGGATGCTGCGCGTCAGCCCGCAGAAGCTCAACCTGGTCGCTCAGCTGATCCGCGGCCGGAAGGCTTCGGCTGCGCTCGCCGACCTGCAGTTCTCGCGCAAGCGGATCGCGGTCGACGTCAAGAAGTGCCTGGAATCGGCGATCGCCAACGCCGAGAACAACCATGACCTCGAAGTCGACGATCTCGTCGTCGCCGAGGCCCATGTCGGCAACGGCATCGTCATGAAGCGTTTTGCGCCGCGCGGCCGTGGCCGCTCGGGCCGTATCTATAAACCGTTCTCGCACCTGACCATCGTGGTTCGTCAGGTCGAGGCCGAGGCAAGCGCTTAAAGCGGCGCAGGAGAATACGATGGGTCAAAAGATCAATCCAATCGGGCTGCGTCTCGGCATCAACCGCACCTGGGATTCGCGCTGGTTCGCCGGCAAGAGCGAATACGGCAAGCTGCTGCATGAAGACGTCAAGATCCGCGAGATCCTGCACAAGGAGCTCAAGCAGGCCGCCGTCGCCCGCATCGTGATCGAACGTCCGCACAAGAAGTGCCGCGTGACGATCCACTCGGCGCGTCCGGGCGTCGTGATCGGCAAGAAGGGCGCCGACATCGACAAGCTGCGCAAGCGGGTTGCCGATATCACGGCTTCCGACGTCGTCATTAACATCGTCGAAATCCGCAAGCCGGAGCTCGACGCCACCCTGGTCGCCGAATCGATCGCCCAGCAGCTCGAGCGCCGCGTCGCGTTCCGCCGCGCCATGAAGCGGGCAGTGCAGTCGGCGATGCGCCTTGGCGCCGAGGGCATTCGTATCAACTGCTCGGGTCGTCTGGGCGGTGCCGAAATCGCGCGCATGGAGTGGTATCGCGAAGGTCGCGTGCCGCTGCACACGCTGCGCGCCGACGTCGACTACGGCGTGGCGACCGCGTTCACGACGTTCGGAACCTGCGGCGTCAAGGTCTGGATCTTCAAGGGCGAGATCCTCGAGCACGATCCGATGGCCCAGGACAAGAAGATGGCCGAAGGCGAGACTGCACGCCCGCGCCGCGACGCCGCCGCAGCGTGAGACATTAGAGAAGGTTTGAGGGCTTAAAGCCATGATGCAACCAAAGAAAACGAAGTTCCGGAAGGCGCATAAGGGCCGTATCCACGGCGTTGCGACTTCGGGTGCGACGTTGTCGTTCGGCCAGTTCGGCCTGAAGGCGATGGCGCCCGAGCGCATCACTGCCCGCCAGATCGAAGCCGCGCGCCGCGCGCTGACCCGTCACATGAAGCGCGCCGGCCGCGTCTGGATCCGCGTGTTCCCGGACCTGCCGGTGTCGAAGAAGCCCGCCGAAGTCCGCATGGGCTCCGGCAAGGGTACGCCGGAATTGTGGGTGGCGCGGGTCAAGCCGGGCCGCGTGATTTTCGAGATCGACGGCGTCACCGTGCAGACCGCGAAGGAAGCGCTGTCGCTCGCCGCCGCCAAGCTGCCGATCAAGACGCGCTTCGTCGCGCGCATTGCGGAGTAACACTCATGGCCCCGATGAAAGTTGAAGACATCCGCGCGATGAGCGACGACCAGAGGGAGGACGCCGTCCTCAATCTGAAGAAGGAGCGTTTCAACCTGCGTTTCCAGCGCGCCACCGGGCAGCTGGAGAACACCTCGCGGCTGCGTGAAGCCCGCCGCGATATCGCCCGCATCAAGACCATCGCCGCGCAAGCCCGCGCGAAGAAGAAGTAAGAGGCCGGACATGCCGAAACGTACGCTTCAGGGCGTGGTCGTGAGCGACAAGCAAGCCAAGACGGTGGTGGTGCGCGTCGATCGCCGCTTCACCCATCCGATCTACAAGAAGACGATCCGCCGCTCCAAGAACTACCACGCGCACGACGAGAACAACGAGTTCAAGCCGGGCGACATGGTGTGGATCGAGGAAAGCAAGCCGATCTCGAAGTTGAAGCGCTGGACCGTGGTCCGGGGCGAACAGAAGAAAACCGCCTGATAACTTCGGTTTAGTCGAAGTAATTCAGGGAAATTTTGAGCGCGCTAAAGCGCAGAAAGAGGACGAGGTGCATCAATGATTCAGATGCAGACCAACCTCGACGTGGCCGACAATTCAGGCGCACGCCGTGTCATGTGCATCAAGGTGCTGGGGGGCTCCAAGCGCCGCTATGCCACCGTGGGCGACGTTATCGTCGTGTCGATCAAGGAAGCGATTCCGCGCGGCAAGGTGAAGAAGGGCGACGTGATGAAGGCCGTCGTGGTCCGGGTCCGCAAGGACATCCGCCGCGCCGACGGTTCGGTCATCCGTTTCGACCGCAACGCCGCCGTCCTGATCAACAACCAGTCAGAGCCCGTCGGCACCCGTATCTTCGGGCCCGTGCCGCGCGAGCTGCGCGCCAAGAACCACATGAAGATCATCTCGCTTGCGCCGGAGGTGCTGTGATGGCTGCCAAGATCCGCAAGGGTGACAAGGTCATCGTGCTGAACGGCCGCGACAAGGGCCGCACCGGCGAAGTATTCGAGGTCCGCCCCGCCGAGAACAAGGCGCTGGTGCGTGGCGTCAACATGGTGAAGCGTCACCAGAAGCAGACCCAGAACCAGGAAGGCGGCATCATCTCCAAGGAGTCGCCGATCCACCTGTCCAACATCGCCTATGTCGGCAAGGACGGAAAGCCGACCCGCATTGGGTTCAAGATTCAGGCCGATGGCACCAAGGTACGCGTTGCCAAGAGCTCGGGAGCAGAGATCGATGGCTGATACCGCTTACACGCCGCGCCTGCGCGCGGAGTATGACAAGAGCATCCGGAGCCAGCTGACTGAAAAGTTCGGCTACGCCAACGTCATGCAGGTGCCGCGGCTGGACAAGGTCGTGCTCAACATGGGTGTCGGCGATTCCGTCAACGACCGCAAGAAGGCCGAGACCGCGGCTGCCGAGCTGACCCAGATTGCCGGCCAGAAGGCGATCGTGACCTATTCGCGGATCGCGATCGCGACCTTCAAGCTGCGCGAGAACCAGCCGATCGGCTGCAAGGTCACGCTGCGCAAGGCACGGATGTACGAGTTCATCGATCGCCTGGTGAACGTGGCGCTGCCGCGCGTGCGCGACTTCCGTGGTCTGAACCCGAAGAGCTTCGACGGCCGCGGCAACTATTCGCTCGGCATCAAGGAGCACATCATTTTCCCCGAAATCGATTTCGACAAGGTTTCGGAAGCCCGCGGCATGGACATCACCGTCTGCACCACGGCGAAGACCGACGATGAGGCGAGGGCCTTGTTGACCGCTTTCAATTTCCCGTTCCGGCAGTGAGACGCAGCTAGCCTCTCAAACGCGGAAACCCAGGAGCCAAGCATGGCAAAGAAGAGTTCGATCGAGAAGAACAACCGGCGCAAGCGGATGGCCAAGAACGCCGCCCCGCAGCGTGCGAAGCTGAAGGCGATCATCGCCGACAAGACCAAGCCGATGGAAGAACGGTTTGCGGCGACGCTGAAGCTCGCCCAGATGCCGCGCAACTCGTCGACGACGCGCATCCGCAACCGCTGCGAACTGACCGGCCGTCCGCGCTCGAACTATCGCAAGAACAAGCTCTCGCGCATCGCGCTGCGTGAACTCGGCTCCAAGGGCCTGGTTCCCGGGCTCGTGAAGTCGAGCTGGTAAGGAGGGTCGGAAAGATGTCTACGCACGATCCGATCAGCGATCTCATCACCCGCATCCGCAACGCGCAGATGCGTTCGAAGTCCAAGGTATCGACCCCGGGCTCGAAGATGCGTGCCAGCGTGCTCGAAGTGCTGAAGTCCGAGGGCTACATCCGCGGCTACGCCAGCGTCGAACACGCCTCGGGCCGCAGCGAGCTCGAGATCGAGTTGAAGTATTTCGACGGCGAGCCCGTCATCCGCGAGATCGAGCGGGTCTCGAAGCCCGGTCGCCGGGTTTACGCTTCGGTGAAGAACCTGCCGCGCGTGAACAACGGTCTCGGCATTTCGGTGTTGTCGACGCCGAAGGGAATCATGGCTGACCACGCCGCGCGTGACGCGAATGTGGGCGGCGAAATTCTCTTCACGGTGTTCTGAGGAAGGATTTAGAGCCATGTCACGTGTTGGCAAACGGCCTGTGGCGATCCCGTCCGGTGTGACGGCGACCGTCGAGGGGCAGACCGTCAAGGTGAAGGGGCCGAAGGGCCAGCTTCAGTTCGTCGTCCATGACGACGTCGAGGTGAAGTTCGAGAGCGGTGCGGTCAAGGTTGCGCCGAAGTTCAAGACCAACCGCGCCCAGGCCATGTACGGCACGGCGCGCGCGCAGGTCGCGAACCTGGTCGAGGGCGTCACCAAGGGCTTCGAGAAGAAGCTCGAGATCACCGGCGTTGGTTACCGCGCCGCGATGCAGGGCAAGAACCTGCAGCTCGCGCTCGGCTACAGCCACGACGTCGTCTACGCGATCCCGGAAGGCATCACCATCGCGGTGCCGAAGCCGACCGAGATCACGATCACCGGCACCGATTCGCAGCGTGTCGGGCAGGTCGCCGCCGAGATTCGCGCCTACCGTCCGCCGGAGCCCTACAAGGGCAAGGGCGTGAAGTACGCCAACGAATTCATCTTCCGCAAGGAAGGCAAGAAGAAGTAACGGAGCCGGTCATGTCACTCAAGGTCACGAATGCCCGGCGCAAGCAGCGCGTGCGCAACGCGCTACGCCGGTCGGCCAATGGACGCCCGCGTCTGTCGGTGTTCCGTTCGTCGAAGCACATCTACGCCCAGGTCATCGACGACCTGAAGGGCGAGACGCTCGCTTCCGCCTCGTCGCTGGAAAAGACCATGCGCGAGGCCGGCAACACGGGCGCCAACATCGATGCGGCCAAGGCCGTCGGCAAGCTGCTGGCGGAACGCGCCGTGCAGAAGGGCGTCAAGGAAGTGATTTTCGATCGCGGTCAGTATCTCTATCACGGGCGCGTCAAGGCGCTCGCGGATGCGGCCCGCGAGAGCGGATTGAGCTTCTAACCAACCGGTTTTGAACATTTACGAGGACAGGGGCTTATCTCCCCTAAAGATTGGAAAACACCATGGCAGGTGAACGCGAACGCGGCGGACGCGAACGGAGCAGGGATCGCGAGGAGCGCGACAGCGAGTTCGTCGACAAGCTCGTCCACATCAATCGCGTGGCGAAGGTCGTCAAGGGCGGCAAGCGCTTCGGCTTTGCAGCGCTGGTCGTGATCGGCGACCAGAAGGGCCGGGTCGGTTTCGGCCACGGCAAGGCGCGCGAAGTGCCCGAGGCGATCCGCAAGGCGACCGAGTCGGCCAAGCGCAACCTGACGCGCGTCGCGCTGCGCGAAGGCCGCACGCTGCATCACGACATCGCCGGCCGTCACGGCGCGGGCCGTGTCTACCTGCGTGCCGCTCCGGCCGGTACCGGCATCATCGCCGGCGGTCCGATGCGCGCGGTGTTCGAGACGCTCGGCATCCAGGACGTGGTGGCGAAGTCGATCGGCTCGTCGAATCCCTACAACATGGTTCGCGCGACCTTCGACGCGCTGAAGCATCAGGATTCGCCGCGTTCGGTGGCGGCCCGCCGCAACATCAAGGTGTCCACGCTGCAGTCGCGCCGCGTCGGCGGCGACGCCGAAGCGGTGGCTGAATAACCGGCGCGCGATTTCAGCGCTTTTTGGAGTTAAGACGATGGCCAAGGCCGCAAAGACGATCAAGGTCGAGCAGATCGGCAGCGCAATCCGCCGCCACCACTCGCAGCGCTCGACGCTGATCGGCCTCAAGCTCAACAAGATCGGCCGGGTTGCCGAGCTTCAGGATACCCCTGAAGTTCGCGGCATGATCAACAAGGTCCAGCATCTCGTCCGCGTCGTCGGCGAGTAAGCAAGAGAATAAGGACGCTAACGATGAAGCTCAGCGATATCGCCGACAACGCCGGCTCGCGCAAGAAGCGCATGCGCGTCGGCCGTGGCATCGGTTCGGGCAAGGGCAAGACTTCGGGCCGCGGCGGCAAGGGCCAGACCGCGCGTTCGGGCGTGCGCATCAAGGGCTTCGAGGGCGGCCAGATGCCGCTGCATCGCCGCCTGCCGAAGCGCGGCTTCAACAACATCTTCCGGCTCGACTTTGCCGAGATCAACCTCGACCGTCTGCAGGAGGCGATCGACGCCAAGCGGATCGACGCCAAGGAGACGGTGACCGCGGAATCGCTGGTCAAGGCCGGCGTGCTGCGCCGCGCCAAGGACGGCCTGCGGCTGCTCGGCCGCGGCGAACTCAAGGCCAAGCTCGCGATCGAGGTGCACGGCGCTTCGAAATCCGCGATTGCTGCGGTCGAGAAGGCCGGCGGTACCGTGAAGATTCTGGCCCCGGCCAAGAAGGAAGAAGGCGAGGCGGCGTAACATCTGCGTCATGCCCGCCCGATCGCGGGCATAGACCAATGGACTTATCGAAGCCGAGCACCAAATAATGTCCGGCGTCTGCCGTTAGCCCCCGGGACGGGGCATCGGCTCGGGGGACGGCGGGAGAAAGCCTGAACATGGTCTCAGCAGCAGAACAACTTGCGGCAAACCTCAATTTCGGCGCTTTGGCGAAGGCCGACGAACTGAAGAAGCGCATCTGGTTTACGCTGGGTGCGCTGCTTGTTTATCGGCTCGGCACCTACATTCCGCTGCCCGGCATCGACCCCGCAGCCTGGGAGCAGGTGTTCAAGTCGCAGGCCGGCGGCATCCTCGGCATGTTCAACATGTTCGCCGGCGGCGGCATCAACCGCATGGCGATCTTCGCGCTGAACATCATGCCGTACATCTCGGCATCGATCATCATCCAGCTCCTGACGACGGTATCGCCCAAGCTCGAGGCCTTGAAGAAGGAAGGCGAGGCCGGCCGCAAGACGCTGAACCAGTATACCCGCTACCTGACGGTGATTCTCGCCACGTTCCAGGCCTACGGCATCGCGATCGGACTGCAGGGCGCCGGCAATGTCGTCAGCGACCCCGGCATGTTCTTCCTGCTTTCGACCACGATCACGCTGACCGGCGGCACCATGTTCCTGATGTGGCTCGGCGAGCAGATCACCTCGCGCGGCATCGGCAACGGCATTTCGCTGATCATTCTGGCCGGCATCGTCGCCGAGCTGCCTTCAGCCCTGGCCAATATGCTGGAACTGGGACGGCAGGGCGCGCTGTCGACCGGCCTGATCCTGATCGTCATCGTGATGGCGGTCGCCGTGATCGCCTTCATCGTGTTCATGGAGCGGGCGCAGCGCCGTTTGCTGATCCAGTATCCGAAGCGCCAGGTCGGCAACAAGATGTTCGAGGGCCAGTCCTCGCATCTGCCGCTCAAGCTCAACACCTCGGGCGTGATCCCGCCGATCTTCGCCTCGTCGCTGCTCTTGCTGCCGGCGACTGTCGCGAACTTCAACGCCGGGAAGGGGCCGGAATGGTTCCAGTGGCTGAACACCCAGCTCAGCCACGGCCGTCCGCTGTTCCTGTTCCTCTATCTGGCGCTGATCGTGTTCTTCGCCTTCTTCTACACCGCGATCGTGTTCAACCCGACCGAGACCGCGGACAATCTGAAGAAGCATGGCGGCTTCATCCCCGGCATCCGTCCGGGCGAGCGCACCGCCGAATATATCGACTACGTGCTGTCGCGTATCACCGTGCTGGGCGCGATCTATCTGGCGATCGTCTGTCTGATTCCCGAGATCCTGATTTCCTACGCCTCGGTGCCGTTCTATTTCGGCGGAACCTCGCTTCTGATCGTCGTCAGCGTGACCATGGATACGGTGGCGCAGGTGCAGGGGTATCTGTTGGCCCATCAGTATGAGGGGCTGATCCGGAAGTCCAAGCTGAGGGGCCGCCGCCGCTGATCCGCGGGTGGTCTGAAATCCAATAACGGGGTGTGCGGGTTTCGCTCACCAAGCCGGGGGGCGAATAGTCATGAGATTGATCCTTTTGGGGCCGCCGGGCTCGGGCAAGGGGACTCAGGCCCTGCGGCTGGTTTCCAGGCACGGCATCGTGCAGCTCTCGACCGGCGAGATGCTCCGCGCCGCGGTTGCCGCCGAAACGCCGATCGGCCTGCAGGCCAAGGACATCATGGCCAATGGCGGCCTCGTCCCGGACGAAGTCGTGGTGGGAATCATCTCCGACCGAATCGAACAGCCGGACGCAAAAAAGGGTTTCATCCTCGATGGCTTTCCGCGCACGGTGCCGCAGGCCGAAGCCCTCGATGAACTCCTGAAGAAGAAGCATCTCAAGCTCGACGCAGTGGTCGAACTTCGCGTCAACGAGAGCGCGCTGCTTGATCGCGTCGAGAAGCGCGCCGAGGAAACCCGTGCGCGCGGCGAGGAGGTTCGGGTCGACGATACGCCGGAAGTGCTGACCAAGCGCCTGGCGCAGTACCGCACCCTGACCGAGCCCCTGATTCACTACTATTCCGAGCGACGGAAGCTTCTGACCGTCGATGGCATGATGACCATCGAGCACGTCACCCGGGAGATCAACCGCATCCTGTCGGCGATCGGGGCGGTGGAACCCAAGGCGGCGCCAGCCAAGAAGGCGGCGGCGCCAGCCAGGAAAGCCACGGCGCCGGCCAGGAAGGCCGCTGCAGCCTCCCGGAAGACCGCCAGGCCGGCGGGTAAAAAGGCTGCCAAAACGGCCAAAAAGGCCGCCAGAACGGCCCCAAAGGGCAGGAAGGCGGCTTCCAGGAAGGCCGGGAAGGCGGCCCCGGCCAGCCAGCGGCGGGCTGTCGGGAAGGCCAAAAAGGCAGCCAGGACGACCGTCCGGAAGGCCGCCAAAAAGGTCACGAAAAAGCGAGCTAAGCGATAGAGGCGGTTGACGAAACCGAGTTGAATCCTTTAATAAGCCCCGCATCCAAGTCGGATAGTTTTTTGACGATGCCGGGCCCCGAAAGAAGCTGAGGGGAGGGCGTCGTGTTCGCGTTTGCGGACACCTGCCCGAGTTAGCAAGAACATAGCCCGGTCCATAGGGGATCGGCGACAGGAGAGAAGTCCGTGGCCCGTATTGCCGGCGTGAATATCCCGACCAACAAGCGCGTTCTGATCGCGCTCCAGTACATCCATGGCATCGGCCAGAAGAACGCCGCCGACATCATGGAGAAGGTCAAGATCCCGACCGATCGTCGCGTCAACCAGTTGAGCGACCAGGAAGTCCTGCAGATCCGCGAAGTGATCGACCGCGACTATCTCGTCGAGGGCGATCTTCGCCGCGATACCGGCATCAACATCAAGCGGCTGATGGACCTCGGCTGCTATCGCGGCCTGCGTCATCGCCGCGGCCTGCCGGTGCGCGGCCAGCGCACCCACACCAATGCGCGCACGCGCAAGGGCCCGGCCAAGTCGATCGCCGGCAAGAAGAAGTAATTCAGCGAATAGCGGACGGTGAGCAGCGAATGCTTCTATTCGCCGCTCACCTTTCGCTTCTTAGGTGTAGCCGCTGGCAGTACGGCGGCGTTTGAGATCACAGGAAGGTTTTAGGATAATGGGCAAGGAAGCCACCCGCGTACGCCGTCGCGAACGCAAGAACATCGCCTCCGGCATCGCGCACGTGAATTCGTCGTTCAACAACACGACCATCACCATCACCGACGCGCAGGGCAACACCATTGCCTGGTCGTCGGCCGGCACGATGGGTTTCAAGGGCTCGCGCAAGTCGACCCCCTATGCCGCGCAGGTCGCGGCCGAAGACGTTTCCAAGAAGGCGCAGGAGCACGGCATGCGCACGCTGGAAGTGGAAGTTGCCGGCCCCGGTTCGGGCCGTGAATCGGCGCTTCGCGCGCTGCAGGCGGCGGGCTTCACCGTGACGTCGATCCGCGACGTCACCACGATCCCGCACAATGGTTGCCGTCCGCGCAAGCGCCGGCGCGTTTGATGTCTGGTCGCGGGCGGTTGTGCCGCTCGCGATTGTTTTTGGAATTTTCCGCGGACTGATCCGCGATCTCCAGCGCCAGTGATCTGAAGGCGGATCGACTGGCCGGTCCATTGACCCGAAGGGGTGACAAAGTGACGATCCAGAAAAATTGGCAAGAACTTATTCGACCGAACAAGCTGCAGGTAACGCCGGGCTCCGACGCGACCCGGTTTGCCACCGTCGTCGCCGAACCGCTCGAGCGCGGTTTCGGCCAGACGCTCGGTAACGCGCTGCGCCGTATCCTGCTGTCGTCGCTGCAGGGCGCCGCCGTGCAGTCGGTGCACATCGACGGCGTGCTGCACGAGTTCTCCTCGATCGCGGGCGTTCGCGAGGACGTCACCGACATCGTGCTCAACATCAAGGACATCTCGATCAAGATGCAGGGCGAAGGCCCCAAGCGCATGGTCGTGAAGAAGTCGGGTCCGGGCGTCGTCACCGCCGGTGACATCCAGACCGTCGGCGATATCGTCGTGCTCAATCCCGAACTGCAGCTCTGCACGCTGGACGAGGGCGCTGAAATCCGCATGGAGTTCACCGTCGCCGCGGGCAAGGGCTACGTTGCCGCCGAGCGCAACCGGCCCGAGGATGCGCCGATCGGCCTGATCCCGGTCGACAGCCTGTTCTCGCCCGTGCGCAAGGTCTCCTACAAGGTCGAGAACACCCGCGAGGGCCAGATCCTCGACTACGACAAGCTGACCATGACGATCGAGACCAACGGCGCGATCTCGCCGGAGGACGCGGTGGCCTATGCCGCGCGCATCCTGCAGGACCAGCTCAACGTGTTCGTGAACTTCGAAGAGCCGCGCAAGGAAGTCGCGCAGGAGATCATCCCCGATCTCGCCTTCAACCCCGCCTTCCTCAAGAAGGTCGACGAGCTCGAGCTGTCGGTGCGTTCGGCAAACTGCCTGAAGAACGACAACATCGTCTATATCGGCGACCTCGTGCAGAAGAGCGAAGCGGAAATGCTCCGCACCCCGAACTTCGGCCGCAAGTCGCTGAACGAGATCAAGGAAGTGCTGGCCCAGATGGGCCTGCATCTCGGCATGGAAGTGCCGGGCTGGCCGCCGGAGAACATCGACGAGCTCGCCAAGCGCTTCGAGGATCATTACTGATCGAAGATCACGTCGTGGCCGGGTTGTCCCGGCCATTACGTTACTGGGGCGAACGCAGGCAGCCCACCTGAGCAACAAGTCCGACGAACCGTCGCGACGAAGACAAGACAAGGAATAGTTCAATGCGTCACGGCAAGGTTCATCGCAAGCTCAACCGCACCGCCGAGCATCGCCGCGCGATGTTCGCCAACATGTGCGCCGCGCTGATCAAGCACGAGCAGATCGTCACCACGCTGCCCAAGGCCAAGGAATTGCGCCCGATCGTCGAGAAGCTGGTCACCCTCGGCAAGAAGGGCGGACTGGCCCTGCGTCGCCAGGCGATCTCCGAAATGCGCGACAAGGACCAGGTCAAGAAGCTGTTCGATGTGCTGGCGCCCCGCTACAAGGACCGCCAGGGCGGCTACACCCGCATCATCAAGGCCGGCTTCCGCTACGGCGACAACGCCCCGATGGCCGTGATCGAATTCGTCGACCGCGACGTCGATGCCAAGGGCCAGGACTCCGGCCCGGTGCAGGAGAAGGAAGCCGAAGCGGCGTAAGCTGTTCCGGATTGGATTTTCAGAAAGCGGCGCCCCTCAGGCGCCGCTTTTTATTTGCGCATCTGACGCGCGCTGGCTGCAATTGTGGTCGTACCCGCCGCTTCCGATATCGCTGTCATCAACGATGGAGATGGCGGATGAAAATCGATCTTTCGGGCATGACGGCGCTGGTGACTGGCTCCACCTCCGGTATTGGCCACGCAATTGCCAAAGGCCTCTTTGCTGCAGGCGCGGACGTGGTGATCAATGGCCGAACGCAAGCCAAGGTCGATGCTGTCGCCGCCGCGCTCGGCAAGACTGCCGATAAGGCCGGCGGCAAGGTGCGCGGCATTGCCGCTGATGTCTCGACGGCTGCGGGATGCAAGACCTTGGTTGCGGCGATGCCTGATGTCGACATTCTCATCAACAACACCGGCATCTTCGAGCCCAAGCCGTTCTTCGATATTCCGGATGAGGACTGGAGCCGTTTTTTCGACGTCAACGTGATGTCCGGCATCCGTTTGTCGCGCGCCTACATGCCGGGCATGCTGAAACGCAATTGGGGCCGTATCGTTTTCATCGCCTCGGAGTCGGGGCTGATGATTCCCAAGGAGATGATCCATTACGGCATGACCAAAACGGCGCAGCTCGCCGTTTCGCGCGGCCTTGCCGAATTGACCCGGGGTACCGCTGTTACCGTCAATTCAGTGATGCCGGGGCCGACCATGTCCGAGGGCGTTGAGACTTTCGTCGCCGATCTCGCCAGACAGAACGGCCAGTCCGAGCAGGATGCAGCCGCGCAGTTCATCAAGCAGCATCGTCCCGGATCGCTGATCCAGCGCTTTGCCAGCGTCGAGGAGATCGCCAATATGGTGATCTACGTCAGTTCGAAAGAGGCTTCCGCGACTAACGGCGCCGCGTTGCGGGCAGAAGGCGGACTGATTCAGACCATCGCGTGAGGTGACAATGTCGGCCTATGTCATTTCCGAAGTCGATGTGCGTGACGCGATGGGCTTCGAGTCCTATCGCACCATCGCGGCCGAAACGATTGCGAAATATGACGGCCGTTATCTGGTGCGTGGCGGCGCGGCAAGTGTTGTCGAAGGCGGCCCTCTGCCGAAAGCCATCATCATCGTCGAGTTTCCGACGATGGAACGTTTGCGCGAATGGTACGCTTCGCCCGAATACGCCGAAGCGCTGAAGGTCCGTGAGAACGCGCTGGATCGGCGGCTGATCTTCGTCGAAGGCGTTGCGCCGTTCTAAAGTGGGATGACGTTTCTTCGAATCGTCTTCGCACTTTATCTTTTTGTTTGAGCATGATCTTTTCGGAAAACCGCTACACACTTTTCCGGATCATGCTCTAGGCAGGCAACGGCGCGAAAGCAGCCTTGCAGAAGGAACAACAGCTTTCAGAAACGGTTTTTCCTGCAGCCGCGCTGATGCGGTTTGAGGAGGAACTAGATGAAGAAGCTGTTCATACTTGCGGCGGCAGCGTCGCTGATTGCGACGATGGCCACCGCGCAAACCACCGTAGTCACTCCCGGAACGACCACGGGTGCTGCCGGCGCCACGATTCAGATCGAGCCGGAGTATCGCACTCGGATCAAGAGCTACGTCACCGAGCACAAGGTCCGCCCGGTCGAGACGCGGGAAAGGATCGTGGTTGGCGCCAGGGTGCCGACCGACGTCGAACTTACGGCGGTGCCTTCCGATTGGGGTCCGTCCGTGACGAAGTATCGCTACGTCTATTCCGGCAACCGCGTGATGCTGGTCGATCCGGGCACGCGTACCGTGGTGCATGAGATCGACTGAGGTGGCTCACGTCGCTCCATGCAAAAAGGGCCGCCCATGAGGCGGCCCTTTTCATTGCAGGATCACCAGCGGCGCCAGTAGCCACCGCGGTAATATCGCGGACCATAGAATCGTGGACCGCCATAGTAGGCGTATGCCGGACGATACACGCGGCGAACATAGGGACCGCCATAGTAGCCGCCGCCGCCATAGTACCCGCCGTAGTAGGCCGGTGAGTACCCGCCGCCGTAATAGGCGGGATAGTATCCGCCGCCGTAATAGCCGGGGTACCCGCCGTAATATCCGTAACCCGGACCATAGGCGTAGGCGTTCGACGCCAGTCCGCCGATCACCGCGCCTGCAATCAATCCGCCAGCCAAGGCGCCGCCCCAGCCCCAGCCCCCTCCGCGCCAAGCATGCGCAGGTGACGGCGCCGCAACTGCTGTCAGGCCAAGGGTTGCCGCGACAGCCAGAACCATTGGTGCCTTTCTCATCGACTCCTCCTTACATAACCAGCCAGGCAAATTTTCCACATAACTGGAGACTCGCTAAACACTTTCGAGTGAAGTTTGTTGCTTTAAATCAAGCTTCCGAACGGCTCCGCTCCGGATTTAATTTTGATGAACAGGCGTTCAGGAGGCTGTTTTGACGGTTGCAGCCGGCCATTGGCGCCATTTCTCCGATCGGGAACCATTGTCGCAGGCAGGCGCGCGAAGCGGCTATCGCTTCGCGGCGGGCCGCGCTTCTTGCGGGTGCCGAATTACCCTCGCCGCGAAAGAGTGTGACCTCAGTCGAAATCCAGAAATCCCGGCCGGGAGGAGATCGGCGGCTGACGGCGCAGCCATTCGAGGTCGGGGACGGGGCGGGCCGTCTCGGGGTTGGCGCCAAGCAGGGCCTCGATGCTGCGGGCAACCGCAAGGGTTGCGGCATCGCCGCCGCGCGGGCCGATGATCTGGATGCCGAACGGCAATCCGGCGCTATCGCGCCCGGCCGGTATCGCCACCACCGGATGTCCGGCATTGGTCACGGCATAGGCCATCGCCAGCCAGTGGAAATAGCTTTTCGTCGCAACGCCGTCGATCATGGCCGGGTAGAGCTCCGACCACGGCCGCGGGCTGATCGTGACCGCAGGGGCAATGACAAAATCATGCTCGCCGAAGAATTGCTGCCAGCTTCGATAGAGCGCGGTCTGCAGCGACAGCGCACGCGCGACGTCGAGCGCGGAGTATCCAAGTCCCTCGGCGACGTTGTCGCGGATATTGGGGCCAACCTTGTCGGGATATTTCTCGGCGAGTTCGCGGTGGCGGCCGAGGAAGGCGACGGCGCGCAAGACCCGGAACACCTCGTCCGCATGGGTGCAGTCGGGATGCGTCCATTCGAGGCTGCGGAATGCCGATCCGAACGTCGCGAGTTTTGTTTTGAACGTCTCGGCGATGGCGCGCTCCGTCGGCGCAAATCCGAAGTCGGTTGTCGCAGCGATACGCAAGGTGGCGAGATCGATGTCAGGCGGATTGCGATAGGCCTCGCTCACGGGCGTTCCGCCGGCATGAAGGATCGCCGACAACGGATCGCGCGCGTCGCGATCCAGCATGCAGGAAAGCATCAGGCACGCGTCCGGTACGTTTCTCGCCATCGGCCCGAGCTGCGAGATCTGCAGCCACGCCATGTTGCGGCTGTTGCTGGCGATCAGCCCGGGCGAGGGGCGGAATCCGACGACGCCGCAAAAGGCGGCGGGATTCCTGACCGAGCCGCCGGTGT
>NZ_LLXZ01000027.1:109815-147066 GCF_001440395.1 Bradyrhizobium jicamae
ACGGATTGCCGGTGGCGCCATGAAGCGCGTTGCGGGTGTTGCCGCCCGCGCCCCATTCGGGGACGTTGGTCTTGCCGACGACGATGGCGCCGGCGCGCTTGAGCATCGCGACGATTGCCTCATCCTCGGCCGCGATGTTGTCGGCGAACAGCACGCTGCCAAAGCTCGTCGGCAGTCCCTTGGCGTCGATCAGGTCCTTGACCCCGAGCGGCAGCCCGTGCAGCGGGCCGAGCGCGTCGCCGCGCACCACGGCGGCCTCGCTCTCCCGCGCCGCGGCGCGCGCCGTATCGAACGAGCGCGCAACGATCGCGTTGACGGCAGGATCGATTGCCTCGATCCGGTGGATACAACTGTCCATTAGTTCGACCGGCGAAAGCTTGCGCTCGCCGATCAGCGCCCGCGCCGTTACCGCGGGCAGATCGCACGGCTCGGTCATGTCAGGATTACTCTTCCTTGATCCCGCCCTTGAGGGCCAGTTCCTTCATCTCCGCCGTTTCCTTGGCGATGAATCCCGGCCAGTCCGAATAGCGCTTGAAGCCGGGTTCGTAGCCAACCTTCTTGAAGCGCTCGATCACCGAAGGGCTCGCCACCGCCTCTTCCAGCACCGAGGTCAGGCGTTCGCGGATGGCCGGAGGGACTCCCTTGGGCACGACCACGGTACCCCAGGAGACGAGGTCGATATTGGGATAGCCGAGTTCGGCGAGCGTCGGAACGTCGGGCAGGAACTGCGAGCGCTTGGCGGAAAACACCGCGAGCGGGCGAACCGTGCCGGCTTCGATCTGCGGCCTGATCGCGATCACGGTGTCGACGTGGTACTCGATGTGCTTGCCTATCAGGTCGTTCATCGCCGGCGCGCTGCCCCTGTAGGGCAGGTGCACCATCTTGATGCCCGCACTCGATTTGAACAGCTCGCCGGCAAAATGCGAAATGGTCGCCACGCCGAAGGAGGCCAGCGACAGCTTGTCGGGATTGGCCTTGGCGGCGGCGACCAACGCCGCAACGTCCTTGATCGGATTGTCGCGATGGGTGACCAGCACCATCGTGATGGTGCCGGTCTGGGCGATCGGCTCAAAGTCCTTCGCGCTGTCGTAGGGCACGTTCTCCTTCACCGCATTCTGCAAGGTGAAGGTCGAATTCGAGCTGGAGAACAGGGTGTAACCGTCGGGCGCCGCGATGGCGACCTCCTTGGCGGCGATCGTGGTGCCACCGCCGGGGCGATTGATCACGATCACCGGCTTGCCGAGGCGCGTCTCGAGTTCGCCGGCAATGATGCGTCCGACGACGTCGGAGGCGCCGCCGGCCGGGAAGGGCACGATCAACTGCAGCGGCTTTTCGGGGTAGCTGCCTTGTGCTGCCGATATCGACGGGCAACCCGCCACACAGGCCGTCGCGATCGCGGCCGCCAGAAACATCCGTACCATTCGAAACAGGCCTCCTGTCTTCCTTAACCCCGGCAATTCGCGCCGGGGTTTTAGGCGACAGCCATCCCGGATCGATGGGGCAGCGTCCCTTGAATCGACCGCCCGATCAACCCTGTTTGTTAGGCCGTTACCACCCCTCCAGCACGATCTTGCCCCGCGACTTGCCGCTTTCCAAAAGCGCATGCGCGCGCTTCAGGTTAGCCGCGTTGATGGTGCCGAACGTCTGGTCGAGCGTGGTGCGCAGCACGCCCTTGTCGAGCAGGTCTGCCACGTCATTGAGCAGATGATGCTGGCCGATCATGTCAGGGGTCTGGAACGAGGAGCGCGTGAACATTGATTCCCAGTGCACCGAGATCGCCTTGCCCTTGAAGGCGCTCATGGTGAATTCCGGGGGATCGTCGATCAGGCCGAACTTGCCCTGCGGCGCCATGAAATCGGCGATCGCCTTGTAGTGCTGGTCGGTGAAGGTGAGGCTGGCTACCAATGCGACGGGTGGCAGTTTCAGCTTCTCGATCTGCTCCTTCATCGGCTTGCCATGATCGATCACGGCGTGCGCGCCAAGGTCGAGGCACCATTTCTGCGATTCCGGCCGCGTGGCGGTAGCGACGACCGTCAGCCCGGTGAGGCGGCGCGCGAGCTGGATCAGGATCGAGCCGACGCCACCGGCGCCGCCGGTGATCAACAGCGTACGCGGATCGAGGCTCTTGCCGGGCACGGCGCCAAGCCGGTCGAACAGCAATTCCCAGGCAGTGATCGAGGTCAGCGGCAGCGCCGCGGCCTGCGCGAACGACAGCGACTTCGGCTTTTTGCCGACGATCCGCTCGTCGACCAGATGAAATTCCGCGTTGGTGCCCTGGCGCAGGATCGAGCCGGCGTAAAACACTTCGTCACCCGGCTTGAACAGGGAGACATCCGGCCCGACGGCATCGACGATGCCGGCGGCGTCATAGCCCAGGATCTTGGTCTCGCCCTCGGGCGGGGCGGCGCGCTTGCGGACCTTGTAATCGACCGGGTTGGCGGAGATCGCCTTGACGGCGACCCTGATGTCGCGGCCCTTCGGTTCCGGCTTGGCGGCTTCGAAATCGAACAGCGATTGTGCGTCCTCGATGGGGAGCGATTTTTTGTATCCGACGGCCTTCATGTCCGTTCTCCTGCCTTGCTTGAGGTTGGTTGCCTAACTGTCGCGCTGGCATCCACTTGGCAAGTACTGTAAATTCGGGGAACTAGTCCCTGTTTGGATACTATTGGGAAAATCCCGGAAAAACCTCATGAAACGGCGAAATTTTGCCCGGCGGCCGGGCTGCGCGGTGGAAGCCACGCTCGACCTGATCGACGGCAAGTGGAAAGGCGTGATCCTGTTTCATCTCTTGGCCGGCACCCAGCGCTTCGGGGAGTTGCGGCGGCGGATGCCCGGGATTACCCAGCGCATGCTGACCAAGCAGCTCCGCGCGCTCGAGGAGGACAGGCTCGTGATCCGTAAGGTCTATGCCGAGGTGCCGCCGCGGGTCGAATACACGCTGTCCGAGATCGGCGAGAGCCTGCGTCTCGTCATCGAGACGCTGCGGGCATGGGGCGAGGGCCATCAGGAACGGCTGTCCTGCGCGCCGGCCTCCGACCCCGTCAAAGCGCCCGATCGCGCCGCGTAGCTGCCGTTATATGTACCGCTTTATCTTCTCTCGTTGCCGCCCCGCATCTATATGTGTGGCGCTCAATTCCGGGATTTTCGAGATGAATTTGATCCGCTCTTTCGCCCTGCTGCTGGCTTCAGTGGTCGTTGCAACGCCTGCGCTGGCGCAGGAGAGGCGCGTGCCGTCCTCGCCCGCCGAGCTGCGGCTGTCCTATGCGCCGATCGTGCAGCGCGCGCAGCCGGCGGTGGTGAACGTCTATGCCGCGAAAACCGTGCAGAACCGCAACCCGCTGCTGGACGATCCGGTCTTCCGCCGCTTCTTCGGCGTTCCGGGCATGCAGCCCGAGCAGATGCAGCGCTCGCTGGGATCGGGCGTGATGGTCGATGCTTCCGGCCTCGTGGTCACCAACAACCACGTCATCGAGGGCGCCGATCAGGTAAAAATCTCGCTGGCCGACAAGCGCGAGTTCGAAGCCGAGATCGTGCTCAAGGACAGCCGCACCGATCTCGCCGTGCTGCGCGTCAAGGACGGCAAGGAGAAATTCGCGACGCTGGACTTTGCCAATTCCGATGAACTCCTGGTCGGCGACGTCGTGCTCGCGATCGGCAACCCCTTCGGCGTCGGCCAGACCGTCACCCACGGCATCGTCTCCGCCTTGGCCCGCACCAAGGTCGGCATCACCGACTACCAGTTCTTCATCCAGACCGATGCGGCGATCAATCCCGGCAATTCCGGCGGCGCGCTGGTGGACATGACCGGCAAGCTGGTTGGTATCAACACCGCGATCTTCTCGCGCTCCGGCGGCTCGCAGGGCATCGGCTTTGCTATCCCGGCCAACATGGTGCGCGTCGTGGTGGCGTCCGCCAAGAGCGGCGGCAAGGCCGTCAAGCGGCCGTGGCTCGGCGCGAAGCTGCAGGCGGTAACGCCCGAAATCGCCGATACGCTGGGACTGAAACTGCCGAACGGCGCCCTGGTCGCCAATGTCGCGCCGAACAGTCCAGCCGCACGCGCCGGCCTGAAGCCGTCCGACCTGATCGTTGCGATCGAAGGGCAGACCATCGACGATCCCAACGCGTTCGACTACCGCTTCGCCACGCGGCAGCTCGGCGGCTCGGCGCAGATCGACGTGCAGCGCGCTGGAAAGGTCGTCAAGGTCACGGTGCCGCTGGAGACCGCGCCCGATACCAACCGCGAGGAAATCGTGCTCACCGGGCGCTCGCCGTTCCAGGGCGCCAAGGTCGCCAATATTTCGCCAGCGGTCGCCGACGAGTTGCATCTGGATTCGCAGACCGAGGGCGTGGTGGTGATCGAACTCGCCGATGGCGGGACCGCGGCCAGCGTCGGTTTCCAGAAGGGCGACATCATCCTGGCGGTCAACAACCAGAAGATCGCCAAGACCAGCGATCTCGACAAGGCGTCGAAGGCCGGCTCCAGGCTCTGGCGCATCGTCGTGGTGCGCGGCGGCCAGCAGATCAACGTGACGCTGGGCGGATGAGCCCGAAGCAACCCCGCGAGGCAGCCAATCTCTTTGCCGCGGCAGGGATGGAAGAGGATGCGCCGCGTCCGCTTCCCGACCGGCTGCGTCCGCGCGCGCTCGCCGATGTCGTTGGACAGGATCATATCCTCGGTCCCGACGGCGCGCTGACGCGCATGGTGGAGACGCGCACGCTGGGTTCGCTGGTGTTCTGGGGACCACCCGGCACCGGCAAGACCACGGTGGCGCGGCTATTGGCCGATGCCACCGAATTGCATTTCGAGCAGATTTCCGCGGTGTTCTCCGGCGTTGCCGATTTGAAGAAGGTGTTCGATGCGGCGCGTGCCCGCCGCGAGATGGGCAAGGGCACGCTGCTGTTCGTCGACGAGGTGCACCGCTTCAATCGCGCGCAGCAGGATTCGTTTCTGCCCGTGATGGAAGACGGCACCGTGGTGCTGGTCGGCGCCACTACCGAAAATCCCTCGTTCGAACTCAACGCCGCGTTGCTGTCACGGGCGCGGGTGCTGGTGTTTCATTCTCTCGATGCCGCCGCGATCGAAAAGCTCTTTGCCCATGCCGAAAAGGTCGAGGGCAAGAAATTGCCGCTCGACGCGGAAGCGCGCGCCGTACTGGTGCGGATGGCCGATGGCGACGGCCGCGCTTCGCTGACGCTGGTCGAAGAGGTCTGGCGCGCCGCGCGCAAGGACGAAATCTTCAACGCCGCGCAGTTGCAGGAAATTTTGCAGCGGCGCGCCCCGATCTACGACAAGTCTGCCGACGGCCATTACAACCTGATTTCGGCGCTGCATAAATCGGTGCGCGGCTCCGATCCGGACGCCGCGCTGTATTACCTCGCGCGCATGCTTGACGCCGGCGAGGACCCGCTGTTTTTGGCGCGGCGCGTGGTGCGCATGGCGGTGGAGGATATCGGCCTTGCCGATCCGCAGGCGCTGGTGATCTGCAACGCCGCCAAGGATGCCTTTGACTTTCTCGGCCATCCCGAGGGCGAGCTTGCGATCGCGCAGGCCGTGATCTATCTCGCCACCGCGCCGAAATCCAACGCCGCCTACAAGGCCTTTGGCGCGGCGATGCGCACGGCGAAGGAGGGCGGCTCGCTGCTGCCGCCAAAACACATTCTCAATTCGCCGACCAAGCTGATGAAGTCGGAAGGCTATGGCTCCGGCTACGAATATGATCATGACGCGCCGGACGCGTTTTCGGGGCAGGACTATTTCCCGGAAGCGCTGGGACGGCAGACGTTTTACGATCCACCCGATCGCGGTTTCGAGCGCGAGATCCGCAAGCGGCTGGATTACTGGGCGAAGTTGCGTAGGGAGCGGGACAAGCGCGAATGAACAGGTTCGAGAAGTATTTCAGGCCGGCCATTCGCGCCGTCGCATGCCTGGCGATGCTCGCGTCGCCGATTGCCGCTGCGGCCGATACCGTCGAGGTGGCGCCGGGTGTGCAGGTGACCAAGCGAAGCTATACGGCGCCGACCAACGAGCAGCCGTTCTTCGGATTCGCGGCCAAGAATTCGGAGGAGAAAGCCTCCGACGAGAAATTCGTCAGCGCCATCATCGGGGCGACCGGCTCGCGCGAAAAGGCGTTCGAGGAAATCACCATGCGCGGCTGGCGGGCGGTCAATACCGGCAAGATACGCGAGGCCGCGCTGCGGTTTAACCAGGCGTATCTCATTTCACCCGAGCAGAGCGCCGTCTATCACGGCCTTGCGGTGGTCGCTCAGTTTCGCTTCAACGACCTCGATGCCGCGGACGAACTGTTCAAGATTGCGCTCAAGCAGCCCCATCCGGTGAGGGCGCTGCGGGCCGACTACGGCCGCCTCCTGTTGATCGCCAAGCGCCCGCGCGACGCGCAGCCCGTGCTGGAGCAGGCGGTCAAGGACTCGCCTGATTTCGGCGATGCCTGGACCAATCTTGCGGTGGCGCGCTTTCAGAACGGCGACGCGGCAGCGGCCTGCGCGGCGGCGGAGGAAGCCGGCAAGAGGCGTCCAACCAGCAATTCCGGCAATGATCTGATGGCGGTGAGAAACGCCGCGCAATGCAAGTAGTGTTCGTGATGCGAGCGGGGCCACGCGGCGGCGCCCCGCTCTGAGGCATCAGTTCACTTTGGCCGGTGAGCCCTCGCGCATCCAGCCGAGGATGGCCTGGAGCCTTGCGACCACATCTCCGGTTTCCAGGACCTGCTGCATCTTGTCGATTCCGACTTCCATCAGCTGAACCACGACATCGGCGAGCACGCCCGGTTCGCCGGCGTAACGGTACAGCGACTGCGGCGGCGCGGTATTGGTGAAGCCCTGATACCTCTCAAAGATTTCGCGCGCGAGCATGAACGCTTCTGCGTCCAGGCCGCGCGTCTCTTCGATCGGTGCAACTTCGGCCGCCAGAAAGTCGCCGTCGACCGGTCGCACGATGGCGGTTCGCTCAGAACAGGAAACCTTCACGCGAAGGTCGCCGTGCGGCATCTCCGCGCGATGGATGATCTCGGCGAGGACGCCGACCGAATGAAGCGCGTCGAAGTCCGGATCATCGTCGTCCGGCCGCTTCTGGGTGACGACCAGGATTCGTCCGCCATTGGCGGCAGCGCTCTCGATCGCACGTCGCGTCTTCACGCGTCCGACAAAGATCGGCGTAATCAGTTGCGGAAAGAACACGATGTCCCGCATCGGCGTTACCGGAATCACCGTTCCGGCAGTGCGCGATCGGGCCCGCAATTTTGCGGCTTGAACGGAAACGGGTTGGCTCGACTGAATGGCCGCCGACAGCACGTTCCAATCGTGAAAGCCCAGGGTCCTCGCGACGAGTTCGAGGCTTTCACTGTGGCTGACGGAGATCGATTTGACTTTCAGCGCCTCGCGCAGCGTCTGCGCCATGGCCTTGGCATCGCGGAAATCACGCATGGGATAACCTCTGCTTCAGGCGAACGAGAATTGGGTCAGATGCTTGCGTTACTGACTCGTTCGCCGGGCAAAGGAGGCCGGGAGCGGCTCGATACGTTCGCCAGACCCAAAGGGTGCAAGCAGCGGGTCGTATCCACCGGATAGAAATATGCACGGTGCCTATGACGCTGTCAACGTGTGTCGCCGGTCTTCACACGTTCGAGAACGGTCGGCTATTTACCCGCTTTAACGAAATCAAGGATTTCATCGGTCAGCCGCGTATCGGCAGTGTTGATCGAATACACTTCCGACATGTGACTGTGCTGCGGCAGCAGGAGCGCGCGTGCGCATCCGCTCGCGCGTTTGCAACTCGCTTGCTTCGCGAGGTCGAATTGTAGCACGAAGCCTTCGGGGTCGAGTTCGGCGGCGGCCATCATCAGCGGGATGCCGGTGGTTGCCAAACCGGACAGCGAGGATCGTTCGACGTAGCGCGAGGGATCGTCGCCAAAGTAGGCGCGCTGGGTATCGGCGAGCGGCGTCGCGGTCAGGTCGTAAATGCCGGAGACCATGATTGCGCCGGCGAGCCCACCGCCTTTCACCTTGTGAAATTCGGGATGCGATACATAGTTTGCGACGTGAACCGCGCCCGCGGAGTGGCCCATCAGATAGATGCGCGCGGGATTGCCGCCGCGCTCGCCGATCTTGTCTGTAACCCACTGAACCGCGGCGGCCATATCCTCGGCGCCGGCCGGCCAGGGCGCCAGGGGCGCGAGGCGGTAGGTGACGTTGACGCCGACAAAGCCGTTCTTTGCCGCCCACAGCATGATGTTGTCATAGAACGGGCTGGTCGGTGTGGTCCGCTTGTTGCCGCCGACGAACGCGCCGCCATGGACGAACATCAGCACCGGCCGGGGAGGCGAAGCCGTCTCCGGCAGGAAAATATCGAGCAGGTTGCGGTCGGCCGGACCGTATTTGACGTCCCGCTCGACCTTGATGCCTTGATAGGGCTCTTTTTCCTGCAGCGGCGCGTAGAGTTCGACAGTCTTCGGTGGGTCGATGACGCGGCCGAGTTCCAGAAGCTTCCAGGCCAGATCTTCCGACATCGGGCTCTGCTGCGCGGAGGCCGCGCTGGCGAGGAGGGCCGCAACAATAGTCAAAGCCGATCTTGTCAGGGCCATCCGGTCCCCCCGTTTCCGCGCTGTTGGCTCAAGATGGCCGATCCCGCGGCCGATTTATACCGATTTCGCCGTGACGATTCGCTGCAATTGCGCTACCGAAAGGCACCCCTTTGGAGCTTGGATCAGATGAGCCGCCGCGACCGTAAACCGCTAGCCAAGTCGCGCAAGTCAGGCGACCGCCCCAAGGGAGCGACCCCGTTTCGCAGCAGGAAGCCAGGCGACCGCGTACAGAGCGACCGGCCATCCGGCAATCGCCCGCACGCCAAGCCCGCGCGCTTTTCCGAGCCGCGAGGCGAAAAGCCGGCTTTCGCGGCTGCCGAACTCGAAAAGACAAAAGTCGATTTGCCGCTGCCCACGAAAGTTCAGACCGTCGTCGTCACGGCGGACGAAAACAACATGCGCGTCGATCGCTTCCTCGAAGCGCGCTTTCCCGGCCTGTCGTTCTCGCACATCCAGCGCATCGTCCGGAAGGGCGAGCTGCGCGTCAACGGCAAGCGGGCCGACAGCAAGGACCGGCTCGAGGAAGGCCAGAGCGTTCGCATTCCGCCGCTGCGGCTCGACGCGCCGAAGGGGGCTGGTCCGCTCTCGGAAGCCGCTGCGAAGACGCTGCAGGCGCTGAAGGAGATGACCATCTTCGAGGATGCCGACGTACTCGTGATCAACAAGCCGGCGGGGCTTGCGGTGCAGGGCGGCTCCGGCATCACGCGCAACGTCGACCAGATGCTGGAGGTGATGCGCGACGCCAAGGGGCAGAAGCCGCGGCTGGTGCACCGGCTGGACCGGGAAACGTCCGGCTGTCTGTTGATTGCAAAAACCCGCTTCGCCGCCACCGCCCTGACCGGCTCGTTCCGCCACCGCTCCGCGCGCAAGATCTACTGGGCGCTGGTGGCGGGCGTGCCGAAGCCGAAGCAGGGCCGCATCTCGACCTATCTCGCCAAGGAGGAGAGCGAGGAGGACAGCATCATGCGCGTCGCCAAGCACGGCGACGAGGGCGCGAGCCACGCCGTGACGTATTATGCCGTGGTCGAGACCTCGGCGCAGAAACTCGCGTGGGTGTCGCTGAAGCCGGTCACCGGGCGAACCCACCAGCTGCGCGCCCATATGGCGCATATCGACCACGCCATCGTCGGCGATCCCAAATATTTCAACAAGGAGAACTGGGACCTGCCGGGTGGCCTGCAGAACCGGCTGCATCTCTTGGCGCGGCGGCTCGTGATCCCGCATCCGCGCGGCGGCGTGATCGACGTCAGTGCGCCGCTGCCGCCGCACATGCTGCAATCCTGGAATCTGCTGGGATTGGAGGCCGACCGCTTCGATCCGATCGAGAATGCGCCGGAGGAGTAGGGCCGGGCGGCCTTTTCCAGGCCTCGCGCGCAGCAATATCCATCAAGGCCGCGTCGCAGAGTTCCTGTAACCTGCGGGACGTGGTTTTGTTCGGAAAGGCTTTGCTCATGACCCGCCATTGGCTCGGCGCCGCGCTTCTCTCCTGTGCTCTCGCTGTTCTGCTGGGAGCCGTCGCGCAGGCTCAGACGCTCGTTCTCAAGGGAGGCCGCGTCTACGCCTCTCCGGATGCAACGCCGGTTTCCAACTCCGTTGTCGTGACATCGGCGGGCGTCATCACGGCCGTCGGACGCGTCGAGGAGGTGCAGATTCCACCTGATGCGCGCGTGATCGATTGCTCAGGCAAGACCATCGTCGCCGGCTTTTGGAACAGCCACGTCCATTTCACGGAAGCTGTGTGGAGGGACGCCGGTAACGCGCCGGCGGCACCCTTGACTGCGCATATGCAGGAGATGCTGACGCGGTGGGGCTTCACCACCGTGTGGAGTCTCGGCTCCAATCCCAGCGACTCGCTGGCGCTGCGCCGCCGCGTCAATTCGGATGAAATCCTGGGCCCCAATATTTTCCTCGTCGGCAGCATTTTCCCCAAAGACGGCCGTCCTGCTTATCTGCCCGACGCGCAGATTCCCGAGGCTGCCACGCCGGAGCGGGCGACGGAGATGGCGCGGTACTACCTGCAGATCGGCCTGGACGGCATCAAGCTGTTCACCGGCTCCTACAAGGGGGAAGACAAGCCTGTCGTGAACATGGACGCGGCCGTTGCCAGGGCCGCAGTCGATATCGCGCACGCGCACGGGAGGCCGGTGTTCGCGCATCCCCAGAATACAGCGGGCATCGAGGCCGTGATCGCCGCAGGCGTCGACGTGATGGCGCACACGGTCGCCAGGCAGCCGGGCTATCCTCCGGAGCAACTCGCGCGCTTCAAGCAGCAGGGGATTGCGCTGACTCCGACATTGTCCCTGTTTGCGAAGTTGCCCGTGCCGCCCGAGATCGCCGCGCGCATCGTCGACAACATTGTCGGCCAGCTCAAGAGCTTCTCTGAAAACGGCAGCACGGTTCTGTTCGGAACCGATGTCGGCTACATCCAGCTCTATGACACCACGCTCGAATACGAGCTGATGCGCCGCGCGCTGTCGGAACGCCAGATCCTGGCCTCGCTGACCACGAATCCGGCGAGCTACTTCAAGGCCACGAAGAAGGGCCGGGTTGAGAAGGAGTTTGACGCCGACCTCGTGGTGCTCGACGGCGACCCGATCGCCGATGTCACCAACCTCGCCAAGGTCGCGTACACGATCCGCGCGGGGAAGGTGATCTATCAGAAGCCGTGAAGCACCCTCGGTGGCAAACCTTGTGCGCCGGTAAAGGGAACCGGGCCCAGGCAGGCCAAAAACGGTCGCGTCTGCTCGTAAACCAACATCACAATTGATCGGCGCAACGGCCTCATCAGCTTTATTTGCATCGACCGTTATCGTATTGTCAGAGCTGAATTATTACCCAACCTCGGCAAGCTGAAATCACGACATGCGTGAACTATTCGATGACGTCGCCGGACATTCGCCACTTGATCCGCAGGAGTCGGTGCGCCGCGCCACGCGCGCGCCCCGGCGCAAGCGGTTCTACAAGGAAGCCGGCACCGCCGAGACCGAGGGCGGGTTTGCCGTCACGCTGGACGGCAAGCCGATCCGCACGCCTTCCGGCCGTCAGGTCGTTGCGCCCAATGGCGCCATCGCCGAACAGATCGCCGCCGAATGGAACGCGCAGGGCGAGACCATCGACCCGCTGACCATGCCGCTGACGCGCTTCGCCAACTCGGTCGGCGAGGTCGCCGACCGAGTCGATGCCGTGGCCGACGATGTCGCGAAATATCTCGGCACGGATCTGCTGTTCTACCGCGCCGGCCACCCCGAGGCGCTGGTCGCCCGAGAAGCCGCGTATTGGGACCCGGTGCTGGCCTGGGCGGCCAATCGCCTTGGCGCGCATTTCATCCTGTCCGAGGGCATCGTGCATGTGACCCAGCCGGAGCAGGCGATCCAGGCGGCACGCGCGGTCTTTCCCAGCGATCCATGGTCGGTGGCGGCGCTGCATGTGGTGACGACGTTGACAGGCTCGGCGCTGCTGGCGTTGGCGCTACAGCGCGGGGCCATGGATTCTGACGAGGTCTGGGCGGCCGCCCATGTCGATGATGACTGGAACGTCGAGAAATGGGGCGTCGACGAAGAGGTCGCAGCCCGCCGCGCCGCCAGATTCATCGATTTCCGGGCCGCGGTGACCATTTTGGACGCCCTGAAGGCCTGAGCGTCTGCCATCGGTTAAGCAGAGGTTTACGACGCCGGGGTAGCCTTGGCACCCTCGGCCGAGACCTCAACCATGGCGATTTCGATCAATCCCGTTCTGCCGGTGCTATCAGCCCAAGAGGCTGGCGGCATTGCGCCCGAGCTCGTGCTGCAGCCGGGCAGTGTGGTCAACGCCCAGGTCCTGAAAGTGCTCTCCGCCGATCTGGTGCGGATTGCGATCGACAGCCTTTCGATCGACGTCGCCACGGAAATTCCGTTGCAGCAAGGGCAGAACCTGCAGCTTGCGGTGACGCAGAACAAGGATGGCGGCATCCGCCTGGCCATGGTCGGGCAGGGCGGTAACGCCGCCGACGCCGTCACCTTGTCGCCCGACGCGCTCGTCGATGCCGCCGTCAGTCGGCCGGCCATCGTGTCGAAGAACGTGCTGACGCCGGTGGAGCGCGCTGCCGTCTCCGCGGCGGCGCAGGCGGCGGTGACCGAACAGGACAGCCTGGCGCCATTGTTTGCCAATCTGGGTGCTGCGGTTTCCTCCAGCAATCTGCCGCCGAAATTGCGCGAGGCGATCGCGCAGGTGCTGGCGCAGCAGACCAGCCTTGATCAGAATCTCGACGGCGCCGACATCAAGTCCGCATTCCAGAAGTCCGGAATCTTCCTCGAGGCCTCGCTGGCGTCGGGCACGCTCCCGCAAGGCGGCGTGCCCGATCTCAAGGCCGCGCTGATTGTGCTGCGCCAGACGCTGCAGGCGGCGCTCGGGATCAATTCGACCGCCACGCCGCCGGCGACATCGGCCGCGCCACAACCCGCCGCGGCTTCCACCGCGAGCCCCGCGCCGGTCTCGCTGCCCAATGTCGATGTGCAGGAACTCCTGCTGCCGCAGGCGCGATTGGTGGCCGAGAGTTTCACGCCGGCCGCCCAGGCCGGCCAAACTCCACTGGCACTGAAGCTTGGTGCAGGACCTTCAGCCGGCGCAACGCTGAACCTGCTGCAGGAAGCGCTGCAGCAACTCGGCGTCCCCGCGCGGGTCGCGGCTGCAGCCATGTCGAAAGACGGCAGGGGCGGCGACGTCACGTTCCAAACCAACACCCCGCCGCCGCCGATCCGCGGCGCGCCGCCGGCGGCACAACCCATTGCGTCCCCCACCATCGCGCCGCATGCGCCGCTCGAGGCAACCGCGCATCATCTGCTCGACGACACCGATGCCGCCATTGCACGGCAGACGCTGCTGCAGGTGGCTTCCTTGCCCGACCGCATCGACAATGCCGCGCCGAAGATCGACACCACGCTGCCGCGCTGGCACTTCGAAATTCCCTTCGTGACGCCGCAGGGCACGGCGATGGCGCAGTTCGAGGTTTCCCGCGATGGCGCTAACGAGGGCGTCGAGGCGGCCAAGCGGGTGTGGCGCGCGCGGTTTTCGCTCGACGTCGAGCCGGCCGGCCCGGTTCACGCGCTGATATCGCTCACAGGCGACAAGACCTCGGTGCGGATCTGGGCGGAACGACCGGCGACCGCAGAGCAACTGCGCGCCGGAATGCCGCAACTGAGCGAGGCGCTCAGCCGCGCCGAGCTGCAGCCCGGCGATATCGTAATCCGCGACGGCGCCCCGCCGCAGGCCGCGCCCGCCGCCCGCGCCGGCCACTTCCTGGACCGCGCGCTATGAGCGTCGACACCAGGAACAAGCTTGCGGTCGCGCTGCATTATGACAAGACCGGCGCGCCGCGCGTCGTCGCCAAGGGCAAGGGCACCATCGGCGCGAGGATCGTCGAACTCGCCAAAGAGCATGACATCCCGATCGAGGAGAACGAGGTGCTGGCGGGCGCCTTGTCCCACGTCGAAATCGGCGACGAGATTCCGCCGGAGCTCTACAAGGCCGTCGCCGAAGTGCTGATCTTCGTGCTGCGGCTGTCGGGGCGGATTCGCTAGAGCGTGCATTCATAAAAGCGACGTTGGCTTCTGAGGGCCGAGCGGAAACCTCCTGATCGGTTAAAGCGCTGCTGCTGGAGATCCTTAGCGGACGGCGCGGCGCGCTTTCACGGCAAAGGCTGCGATGCTTGCTGCCCAAGTGAGCGCAAATACGAGCAGCACCCATTTAAAGTCCGAATTGATCATAAAGTTGGTGGCGGCCATCCATCCTATCGAGACCAAACCTGCAACGATGGAGCCAACCACCGCCCAGGGGCATCGTTGCCGAAATGCCGTCGCGGCCAAAGTTAACGCGAGCACGCCGGTTGCCGTTACATAGCCGCCCATCACATTAAACACGTGATTAAGCCACGCGGCCAACCTTGGACCGATCGACCCGAGCTCGGCAGGCGTAAGATCCATGTATCGAATGTCCTCCGGCAAAAGCGCAGGCCGGATGAACAGAAAGTAGCAGCCCACACATATCAGAAAGATTCCCGAAATCGCCAAGAGTAGTGCGGAAGCAGACCAGCCGAAATCCTTGCTACGCATCGGCCTCACCATCAGCTCGGCCATGACCGGGCTCAACCGGTGTCATGGCCCGCCAGTATGTACTGTGCCAAGAGGATCCCAGCTAAGCTTGCCGATCCCGCGGAAATCGCCTTGATGCAGATCAAACTGCTTCGCAACCATCAACGTTTTCCGCGCTTGATCAAAATTGATCTCAATCAAAGCGCTGCCTCTCTTCTGTGAGAGAATCTTCTGGCGATAGATTAGGAGGAGGTTGAACATGACCAAGCTTCCCTATCTTCGAACCATGTTCGCCACGTGTATGTTGTTTCAGGTAATCTACGCCCTCTGCGTAGTCCTTTGGCTGGCCTTTCCAGACCTCAAGGGGCATGCACTCCTGCTGGCGGTCTTTCCAAATTTCAAGCTGCTCACCGTTGGCAGCTTTATCTACGGCTTTATTGCCAGCATGGTCTACGGCTGGATCGCGGCGATCATTTTCGTGTTCTTCTTTAATCTCTGGCCGCAGTTGACCTCTGCCATTGTCGGGCGGCGAGCTGCGCGCGTTAGCCAACCGTAACTTGAGGAGGTGAGAAATGGCCGTCCTTAGCTTCTTGGCGACAGTAGGTGTGATGTCTTGCTTTGCTCTCCCTGCGATGGCTCAGGCCGTCTCGGGTGAGGGGAAGGGTGGCAGCTATCACTACTCTGGCGGGCCAAAATCGGAGGTCCCGTATCACGCCGGTGAGAAAAAAACCGTTGGTCAAAAGAAAGCCAGCTCGGGCGGGAGCCACCATTATTATGGTGGTCCCAAATCCGAAGTGCCCCATCACATAGGGCCCAAGAAGGATTGATTGGGACGCTCCACCGCCTCGCAACCGCTTTCAGTGAGGCGGAGGCCGAACCATCTCACGGGACTATGACGGAACGTAGCTCGAAGACCTGCATTCACCGTCGCCGAGGCAATCCGCTTTGGCACCAAACGAGGAAACACCCATGAGGAAAACCGTTCGCGTCGTGGGAGTTACGATATCTGCTCTCGTGCTGGCATATGGCGCCGTCGGTGCGATGGCACAGCCCCAGCCAGGCCAACAGGCTCAATCCCATAGCATGGAACAGGAAGAAGTCGGTACGACGGGGCAAGCTGGTATGGGGCAAGGCGGTATGATGTGTGGAGGCATGATGGGTCGCGGCATGATGGGCCGTGGAATGATGGGCGGCGGCATGGGTGGCAGCATGATGGGTGGCCACATGGGGTCTCCGATGATGTTCCGCATGATGTTCGCTCTGATGGACGATGGCGACGGGCAAATCTCATTGCAGGAGTTTCAGGCGGCCCACGAGAGAATTTTCAAAGCGATGGACAGCAACAAGGACGGCCAAGTGACGCTGGAGGAGATGCAAGCCTTCATGCACGGGCGATCCAGGACATCAGCTTCGCACCAGTAGTGCTGGCTCGGGACGTGGATGCTGTACCTCCGGCGACGTAAGGTGCGCCGCAAATATCTACCTCTGGTCTGAATGGACCATGTCGCCTTCTGGCCCCTCGGCGACCTGCGGCGATGTCCGCTTTTGTGCTGCTGTTGAGCGATGAGCCGACATCAGGCAAGTACTCGCGCTGGATCGGTTCCTGCTATTGTCATAGTTTCTCCACGATGCGGTCAGCATCGTTTCCGCACCGCTTCATCATTCGGATGTTCCCGTGATCAATCGCCGCCATGCGCTCGGGCTTCTTGCCGCGACCACGTTGCTTCCCGCCCGCGCCCTTGCCAATGTTTCGTATCAGCGCAGCGAGTTTCGCGACGACCTCTCCAAGCGCTTTTTCGATCTCGGCACCGTCGGCACCTTCGTCGCCTACAAGGTCGATGATTACCTGATAATCGCCAGCGACAAGGTGCGCTCGGGCGAGGGCAGGCTGCCGGCTTCGACCTTCAAGATTCCGAATTCGCTGATTGCGCTCGATACCGACGTGGTCGAGGACCCCGACAAGGACGTGTTCAAGTGGGACGGCGTGACGCGCAGCATCGAGGCCTGGAACAAGGACCACACGCTGCGTTCGGCGATCGCGGTCTCCGCGGTGCCGGTCTATCAGGAGATCGCCCGGCGCATCGGGCCCGAGCGCATGCAGAAATATCTCGACCTGCTCGAGTACGGCAACCACGACATCGGCGGCGGCATCGACCAGTTCTGGCTGAGCGGGAAACTGCGCATCGATCCGATCCAGCAGATCGATTTCGTCGATCGGCTGCGGCGCGGCGTGCTGCCGGTCGGCAAGCGCAGCCAGGAATTGACGCGCGACATCCTCCCCGTGACCAAGGTCGGCGACGCCACCATCCGCGCCAAGAGCGGACTGCTCGGCGCCGATCAGGGTTCACTGGGCTGGATGGTCGGCTGGGCCGAGAAGGGCAGCCAGCAGACCGTGTTCGCGATGAACATGGACTGCAAGGAGCAGAGCCACATCGCTGCGCGCATGACGGTCGTGCAGCAATGCCTCGCCGATATCGTCGCGATCTAATTCGCGGCTAACGCCGGTTCAGCGACAGCGAGACCGACGTGATGTTGGTACCCTGAGGCTGGATCGACACCGTCTGCCGGCCGCCACGCGTCGTCAACGACAGGTTGGCCGAGAAGCTGTCGCCTCTTGCTGCAGCCTCGACGTGATCGCCGGCCGCGCGTCCGGAAAGGGTGCCGGATGCGTTGCGGCTTGCTTCAGTCCATGAACCCCTGATCGCGCCGCCGCGGTATTCGACCTCGCTTGCGAGATCGAACTTATAGCTCGCGCTGGCGCAGGTCAGATTGAGCCGAAGCTGCTCGCCGCTGCCGGCGACATCATACGCCGCCCGGCATCGCAATTGCTCCTGCTGTCCGTCGGTGGTGCTGACCACGCCGCCGCCGGACCATGTGCCGGCCATGGTGACGAAGGGCGAGGCAGGTGCCGCGAGTGCCGCGCCGACGGGCAGGCAAAGCACCGCAAAAAGCAGTGCCGATCGAGTGAGATTGGGTGCAGACATCGTGATCGTCTCCAATTCGGGTCTGGCGATCAACGCCCAGGCCACAGGCAGGTTCGGCCGACCACGCAGACTTTACTGGTAGGTAGGAGAGGGGCTGGACTAGCATGGGCCGCCGCAATGGGGCTTTATATGCTGTCTCGCCGCTCGGTTTTGTTGGGAGGGGTCGCGCTTTCCCTTGGGTCCGCCCCTGCTCGGGCTCAGCCATCTCCCGAAGAGAGCATTTCTGCAGTCCTGAGGGATCGGGTGGATATCGGGCGCGAAAGCCTCGGGCTTGTCGCAGCGGTTTTGGACGGCGACCGGCGCAGCATTTTCGCCCACGGGCAATCCGGCTCCGAGAATAATCGCCCGCTCGACGGCGACACGGTGTTCGAGATCGGCTCGATCACCAAGGTTTTCACCGCGCTCTTGTTTGCCGACATGGTCCTGCGCGGCGAACTCGCGCCGGATGACCCTGCAGCGAAATTCCTGCCTGACAGCGTGAAAATGCCCGATTTCGAGGGCGCGCCGATCACGCTGATGGACCTTGCGACCTACACGTCGGGCCTGCCGCGGATGCCATCGAATTTCGCGCCGAAGGATTGGAGCAATCCCTACATCGATTACAGGGCCGAGCGGCTCTACGACTATCTCTCGAACCACAAGCTCGGCTTCAAGCCCGGCACGCATTACGAATACGCCAATCTCGGCTTCGGCCTGCTCGGCCACATTCTCGAGCGGCGCGCCGGCAAGAGCTACGAGGATCTGGTCGTCTCGCGCATTTGCGCACCGCTCGGCATGGACGACACGCGTATCACGCTGTCGGATTCGATGCAGCAACGCCTGGCGCGCGGCCACAACGCCGCGCTGGCACCGGTCGCGAACTGGGATTTTTCGGTCCTTGCTGGCGCCGGCGCGTTGCGCTCGACGGCGAACGACCTGACGAAATTCTTGCAGATGTGCATGGACCCGGCCGACGGGCCGCTCGCCGCCGCGCTGAAGCTGACGCTGTCCGAGCGGCGTCCACGGGCGAGCGAGCGCTATGTGGCGCTGGGCTGGTTCGTGGCGAACCGGTTCGGCGATGAGGTGGTCTGGAAGAGCGGCGGCACCGGCGGCTATGCGACCTTCATCGGCTACTCGACCAAAACCCGGCGCAACTTTATCCTGCTCTCCAATGCGGCCGACTATGACCCCAACACCGCGCTTGCGACGCATCTCGTCAACGCGGCATACCCGATGCCGAAACTTTACCGCGAGGTACCGGTCGATCCGGCCGTGCTGGCCGCCTATACCGGACGTTACGAGCTCACGCCGACCTTCGCGCTGACGGTGCGGGCCGATGGCGCGCGCCTGTTCGTGCGGGGGACAGGCCAGGACGAACTCCAGGTCTTCGCCGAGAGCGAGACCGACTTTTTCAGTCGCGTGGTCAATGCCCAGATCACCTTCGCGCGGCCGGAAGGCGGCGCAGCCCCGTCGCTGGTCCTGCATCAGAACGGCAGGGACAGGGTGGCCAAGCGCATACCGTGATGGCGTCGCCTGCTTAGCCCAGCTTCAGCAACGCGTGCAGGAAATCGCTCACCGCCTTCTGCGCTTCCTTCGCCGTCGCCGGGTTGCCGCCGACATGCGGATTGAGCGCGATGCAGGCATCCTTGTAGGTGAAGGGCTCTTTGGTCTCGTCGTTCATGAGCACGCCGCCTTCGCCTTCCCTAAGGCGGCAATTGCGGGCGGACTGCGCATTGACTGAGACGACGACCGTGCTGAGGCCGAGCAGGCCGGCATCGAAGCCGTGTGCGGAATCCGGATATTCCGTCAGCACAGCGTCACGCTTCGCCTCCTGCAGGCGGCCGAGATAGGCCTTGCAGGTGGCGACGGGGTTGTAGTCGTCAGGCGTGCCGTGAAAGATCCGGATCGGACGCGCCGCGACCTCGGTGTCGGTGGCGTAGGTCGTCGAGCAATCCGGATAGAACGGAATATAGGCCGCGAACTGCGCGCCGGACTTGTTCCAGAGCTTGTGGAAGCGATCGAGGCTGGCGTAGAGCGCCGCCTGTCCGCCGCGCGAAAATCCCATCAGCACGATTTTGTCAGGATCGACGCGCGGATGCTTGGCGAGGATTTCGAGCGAACGGTAGATGTCGACGATGAAATTGAGCCGGCCGAGCAGGGCCTGGTTGGGGCCGACCGCAGTGAGCCCGCGGCCGCTGAACCCGTCGATCACGAAGGTGGAAATCCCCATCGCATTGAAGTGACGTACCCACGGGTCCATGCCGGCGCCGACGCCGCTTGACCCGTGCATCAGCACGACGACGGGAAGCTTTCCGGTGCCTTGCGCGATACGGAATTCGCCGGCCACCGTGACCTGCTTGCCATTGGCATCGCCGTTCAGGAACTGCTGGTCAGAAATCGTCAGCGACGGGATGGCGTAGATTTCGGTGCGCGCGGCGACATCCTTCGGCATCGATTGCGCCGATGTTTCGATGCAGGTGAATAGCGTAGTGGTGCAAAGAATCGCAGCCGCAACGGCGACGCGCCAATCAGTCAGCATGAATCCCCCAAGTGCTTTTTTGTTATCTGCAGAACTAGATCAAGCGGGCGGCGAACTGTCAATTTGCCGCGTGAGTCGCTCGATGCGTCCTGCCTTGCGGGAGCCCCGGAAACCGGGGAAGATGCGATGCGGTTCGGGAGGACATATGGCAATCATTTCAAGGCTGCCAGGCGTCACTTTGCTCCTGGTCGGATTGACCCTGCTGTCGGGAAACGCTCGTGCTGCCGAGCCGTCCTATGACGACTACGTGGCGCAGGTGAAGGCCGGCAAGCTCGACATCGACTATACCGCGTTTCGCATGGCTTATGCCGCCAGCCCAAAATACGAGCCTTACGGCGCCGCCCGCGCCCTGATCGGCCAGATCAAGAAGGCCTACGTCGCCGGCGATTGCCCGGCAGCGATCGCGCACGCGAAGGAGGTGCTTGAGGTCAACTTCGTCCAGATCGACGCCCACATGGTGACAGCCAGCTGCCTGAAGAAGGCGGGGAACGAGGAGGAGGCGCGGCGGGCGCATGCGGTGTTCATCGGGCTGGTCAGATCCGTGCTCGGATCGGGTGACGGAAAGAGCCCGGAAACCGCCTTTGTCGTCATCGGCATCGACGAGGAGTACAGCGTGATGGCGGCCTTGTCGCTGACGCTGGTCAGGCAGGCGCTGATCAATCACGGAGGATCTGCCTTCGACCGGATGGAGGTAAAGAAGCGGGATTCAGACGAAATCGCAACGCTCTATTTCAACGTCGACCGCCTCCAGGCGCAAATGGCGCGCACGTTTCAGAACCAGTCGCCCCAGAAGATACAGTAGGCGATCACGCTACGCGGCCTTAATGCGGACCTCGATCGCTTCGATCTGGCGCGGCACACTCGAATTGAAACGAAATCGTCGCTTTGATTCTCACCATCTCCGCAGACTACTGGCTTAGCGATTCATTCGAAGAGTGAACCTTCGATCGTCTCACCGGTCACTTTCTGATACATGTGCTGGTTCCAATAAGGAGTCCAGCAGACGAGCGCCTTCCCGCTTCCACTATAGACGCGCAGGCGCCGCTGTCCCGAAAGTAGATCCAGTGGAAAGGGCGAGGAGCGGCGCGAATGGAATTCGAGACCGTCAGTACGCCCGAGCACCAACCGGCCCTGCACCGACAAATCGCCCTTCTTGATCTCAACCATTTCAACCGGCCCTGGCGCATTGATGGCGACCTGACCCTGGTTTGACACCGTTGTTTTCCAGACCAATACGCCGTCGCCGGCCCAAAGGCTTGGGCCGATCCGCTCGCGAAGGAGCCCGAGGTCTACGTTTCCTTCAGATGCCCAATAGACCCTGGGCTCGAGAATCCATCGTTCGTTCTTTCCCACGGTGAGGACGTGATAGCCGCCGAGCGATGGTTGCAGAAGGATCGAACCTGTACCTTTATAGTAAGGCCTGATGCGGCCCTCACCGGTGAAGACCCCGCGAATGAGGTCGCGCGGGGACGGCAGGTGTGGAGTCAACTGTATGTTGCCCCGCATGTTTGAGAGAGCGCCACGCCGCGCCCGCACCGTCTCATTGGCAATGTCGATCTGAATCTGCCTCATCCCTTCAACTTCGCGGATCGAAAAAATTGCCATGAGTCGGCACTCCGAGTTCAACCCAGCGGCTCGTCCCAAACCATCTGCCGATCCCAGAGCAGTTTGATGGGATTGGGATCAAGTCCCGATACGCTTCGCAATGGTCTATCGAGAGCCACGATGACAAACAGGATCACGCCCAGGAAAACAGCCGTTATGGTCCCGAGCACAAACTGCTGCCGCAGCGGCATCCGCAGCGCGACCAATAACAGGATGTTGATTGCCGCGCCGATGAGAACCGCATACCACAATACATTCGGGATCGCGGTGACTACGCCCATCAAGCGCTGCTGCCGCGCTCGGTTAAAATTTTGAAAATTGCTGATAACTTCGGCGTGGATGATCTTCTGTGACTCTGTTTCCGGCTCGAACACCGCAAGCTGCTGACGCAATGAGTTGGCGCGATTTATTCCTCCGTCGAGAATTTGTCCCTTGCGATGCGCCGCCCACTCCTTGTGGAGTGTGAACAACACGTAGTCTCTCAACATCGCTTTCAGTTCGGATCGGATCGGCTCAGGATACATGCTCATATCGGAATAGAATGAGCTAATGGCGGTTGCCTCGCCCAGTATCGCTTCCTTGACGCGTTCGCTGTTCTGATACGCAGCGACGGTCAGTAGCCCCAGTAATAGTCCGTAGAAGAGGCTGAAAGCCGAAGTTCCGTAGCCGATCGCGTTGTTTAGATCAGGTCCAGCACCCATCAATATGCGCAGTATCGGCTTGATGATCAGCAGCCCGAATATGATGCTGCCCACCGCGATGAGTGCGAAATACACCGCAAGCTCGTTGAGCGGAATATCGTACACGAAATCGGGCATTGCCCTCTCCGGATTCACGGCTTTCCAGCAAGAAGCTTGTCGAATGCGCGAGCGGCCGCGGGATGCAGCGGGGCAGAAAGGCCTGTTGTTTGCATAGTTCCGGACTCGATCGCCGCCAGAACCGGAACTTTCTGTCGCAATGTGGAGAGGTTCGCGAGCGTGTTGCGAACGAAGGCATCAACAATTTCGTCGTCGGTGGAAGCAACCGTCAGGACGGTGGCCCGGACGGCAAAGGTGACTACCTTGCCGGGCGCCGCGGCATTCGCTTGCACTGGTAACGAGATGACGGTGTATTCGTCGTTTCCAGAAATCAAACGTTCGATCTCGGGGCCGCCAAGCGACAGGAGCACTGCATCGCATTCATCGAGCGCGCGGGTGATTGCGGCGTTGGGAAGGCCCACGATGAGCGCAGTGGCGTCAATGTGGCCGGCGCATAGTTCGACGATCGCATCGCTGCTTGGGAGCTCGGCAACAAACTGGAAATCGGAAATCTGAACTCCGAAACTTTTCATCACCGCTCGCATCGTCGCCTGTCTTCCTGACGACGGCTGACCGATATCCACGCGTTTGCCGATGAGATCGCGGAAGCTCTCGATACCGGACTTCCGTCGCGCAAGAAGGCTAAACGGCTCGGGGTAAAGGGACATGACGCTTCGTAGCTGCGTCATCGGCCCGCGAGACGCGAATACCGAGGTTCCCTTGAAGGCATGCTTTTGCCAGTCAGACTGGACGATGGCGAAGTCAAGTTGCCCCTTGTCAAGCGCAACTAGATTGTAGAGCGAGCCCGGTGTGGCTTCCGGTGAGCAACGAAGTTGCCTCCGTTCGGCTCGATTGATGACTTCGCACATCGAGCGTGCTGCAGCGAAATAGCCTCCATCCAGATCACCAGATCCTACCGAGAATAATCGCAGGTTTTCGGCGCGCAGCGGCTGCGCCAGCACGAGAACTGCAAACAGCACAAAAATGGTCCGCATTTAAAATCCGTGGCGGTTTCCGGAAAGCGATCACCAGGCTTCCACGATCGCGCGATGGCTCTACCAGGGACTGGCTCCACATTCGGCATCAAGAACCGGCTGCGCAGTCTGCCGCGCGCAGACCGCGCAAAACGGCATCCAGAGATCAAGCGCGCGAGAGCGTATCGAGTTTTACGCGAAGCTCATCGATTGCCGGTTTCGCAATATCTCCAACCCCGGGGGTCGCCAGCACCTTGTCACACATCTGGTTGATGGTCGGGGTTGCTGCCGCAATCAACTTGGCAAGAGCAGTTCTTCCTTCGGGGGTGAGCTTCGTCGCGAGGCTGCTGACTTCGTTCAATTGCGTTGTCGCTTCCCGAAGCTTGGGGATGGCCGCTTGAGCGGAAGCGGTGTCCGTGATCGTTGGCAGCACGGATCTCAACGTGCCGACGGACGAGTTGACCTGGTTCGCCAAATTCACTCCTCCAATCGTCAGATCCGGCGGGGCCAAACCCACGGTTCCGGTCGCAGGCTGTGTAGTGGCCGGACGCGGCAACTCGGCAACCGTTTCAGTCCGTGACCCGAAGGCATACCAGGCGAGACCGCCCAATATGGCCACGGCGGCTAGCCAATAGGGCCACTGCGACGATGCTGCACTTGTTGTGGCGTAAGCTGCCCTGCTGGCCGTCTGCTCCGAAGCGCTGGCAATTCGGCTACCGGCGGCCGAAGCTGCCGCAGCACCGCTACGCATTGTTCCTGTCGCTCGGTCGATAAGGCCGGCAGCGCTAAGCTGATCGGCCAGGCCGGACGGAATCGCTGCGGCGAACTGATCCTTTTGCGAGCCGAGAAGCGCCGCCAGCCCGTTCGCATCCAGGCCCGCGCTGCGCTGTTGTTGACCCAGGGTGCCGAGGATCACAGGGCCGAGCATGCCGAGCAGCGACTTGCTGGTTGCTCCGTCGAGTCCCGCGAACTTGCCAACCGACTGTGCCATCGTATCCAGCGCGGTTCCGCCGAACAGACCGGACAGCATGCCCGATCCGCTTTCCGCGAGCGCGTTCTGGTTTGAGCCGGCGATCAGGTTCTTGAAATTCTCGACCGCTCCAGCCGGCTGCTGCGCCAGCGTGTTGTTGAGCTGGCGTGCCCCGTTGGGGGTGACAGCAACGTCCGCCAGACTCGCAAGCAATGCGGGAACGGCGCCTCCAATTGCCTTTTGCACGAGGCTGCGGTCAATGCCCAAGGCAGAAGCGATCTTTGCGATCATGTCGGGAGTCAGGAATTGCATCACAACGGAGACGAGATTCGCGGCCATGGCATTCTCTCCATTTTGGTTGTGAGGTGCGTGCGTTCTGGGACTGCGGTTTGATATCCGGTCGTTCCTCCGCCAATCAGAATGTGCTGGAGTGGACCCAGGGTCGCGACCAGAGAGACACGCGTCGCTGCCGCGCCGTCGGAGGGGTATATGGCTCCCAAGGGAGTCGGCTAACTCTTGATCTAGATCAATGGAACCTAGTCCGTCATGAACACACGACGAATTGAATCGCGGCCTGTAGAGGTACCCAGAGTAGGACCATGCGCGAAAGCAGGATGTTGTGGCTCACGCCCTAATTCGACTGCTTCCCGATCCGGCCCAGATGGGTGAACGAGAAACCGGTCTCGTATTTCAGCCCATAGCCCAGCGCGCGGTCGAAGCCGATATGGGCCAGCCAGATCATCGCGATCGAGAGGATGAGCGGGGAGGCGGTGGCAAAGCCGGTCGTCATGATCGCCATCGGCGCCAGGTAGCTGTGAGCGGCGTTGTAGATCATGGCGCCGAACCGGGGTCCGCTCAGATAGGCGGCAAAGCTGAGGTCGGGCATGAAGAACAGGATGGCGTAAATCCACCAGTCGCCGTCCCAGATGTAATAAAGCAGCGTCATTCCGATAAATAACGCTAATCCTTCCAGCCGGAGCACTGCGCGCACGCCCCCTGTGACGGCGCCCGAAGTGTCGGCGCCAGCGATATCGGTCATTCCGGTCCCCATGGTCTGGACCGGCATATAGGGGCTGCAAGGCGGCGGTACCAGATGCCGGATCGGGTGTTTCCGCTTCCGAAAAGGCCGTGTTAGAAGGCCTTCAAATCGTTACCCAAAAAGGCGGGCGGAAGCAGCATGAAGGATATCCTGGACACCCTCGAAGAACGGCGCGCCGGCGCCAAGCTCGGCGGCGGCGAAAAGCGCATCGAGGCGCAGCACGCCCGCGGAAAATTGACGGCGCGGGAGCGCATCGAACTGCTGCTCGACAAGGGCTCGTTCGAGGAATTCGACATGTTCGTCGAGCACCGCTCCATCGAATTCGGCATGGAGAAGAACAAGATTCCGGGCGACGGCGTCGTCACCGGCTGGGGTACGGTGAACGGCCGCAAGACCTTCGTCTTCGCCAAGGATTTTACCGTGTTCGGCGGCTCGCTGTCGGAAACCCACGCGCTGAAGATCACGAAGCTTCAGGACATGGCCATGAAGGCGAGGGCGCCGATCATCGGCCTCTATGACGCCGGCGGCGCGCGCATCCAGGAGGGCGTCGCGGCGCTCGCGGGCTATTCCTACGTGTTCCGCCGCAACGTCATCGCCTCGGGCGTGATCCCGCAGATCTCCGTCATCATGGGCCCCTGCGCCGGCGGCGACGTCTATTCGCCCGCGATGACCGACTTCATCTTCATGGTGAAAAACACCAGCTACATGTTCGTCACCGGCCCCGACGTGGTGAAGACCGTCACCAACGAGGTGGTCACGGCCGAAGAGCTCGGCGGCGCCTCGGTGCACGCCACGCGCTCCTCGATTGCGGATGGCGCGTTCGAAAACGACGTCGAGACGCTGTTGCAGATGCGCCGGCTGATCGACTTCCTGCCGTCCAACAACACCGACGGCGTGCCGGAGTGGCCGAGCTTCGACGACATCGAGCGCGTCGACATGTCGCTGGACACGCTTATTCCTGACAATCCGAACAAGCCCTACGACATGAAGGAACTGATCCAGAAGGTCGTGGACGAGGGCGACTTCTTCGAACTGTCGGAGACCTTTGCCCGGAACATCGTCACCGGCTTCGGCCGCATCGCCGGCCGCACCGTCGGCTTCGTCGCCAACCAGCCGATGGTGCTGGCCGGCGTGCTCGACTCCGATGCTTCAAGGAAGGCCGCGCGCTTCGTCCGCTTCTGCGACGCCTTCAACATCCCGATCGTGACGTTTGTCGACGTGCCGGGCTTCCTGCCGGGCACGGCCCAGGAGTATGGCGGCCTGATCAAGCACGGCGCGAAACTGCTGTTCGCCTATTCGCAATGCACGGTGCCGCTCGTCACCGTCATCACCCGCAAGGCTTATGGCGGCGCCTTCGACGTCATGGCGTCAAAGGAAATCGGCGCCGACATGAACTACGCCTGGCCGACTGCCCAGATCGCCGTGATGGGGGCCAAGGGCGCCGTCGAGATCATCTTCCGCGCCGACATGAACGATCCCGACGCGATCGCCAAGCGCACCAAGGAATACGAAGACCGCTTCCTGTCACCGTTCATTGCGGCCGAGCGCGGCTACATCGACGACGTGATCATGCCGCATTCGACGCGGCGAAGGATCGCCCGCGCGCTGGCGATGCTGAAAGACAAGAAGGTCGAGATGCCGGCGAAGAAGCACGATAACTTGCCGTTGTGACAGGTGCGTAGGGTGGGCAAAGCGAAGCGTGCCCACCATTGGCCGCGATCAAGGATGGAGGGTGGGCACGCTTTCGCTTTGCCCACCCTACGAAGCTAATCCACGAAGCTTGCGATCGCCTACGCCGCCTTGTGCTGCTGCTTCATGACCTCGGCCGCGCGCTTCTTGAGGTCAGCCGGTGAAACGTCCTCGATATGGGTGCCGATGTGCCATTGGTTGCCGGCCGCGTCCTTCACGCCGCCGCTGCGGTCGCCGTAAAATTGATCCGTGGGCTCCATCACCGACGTCGCGCCGGCCTCGAGCGCCTTCTGATAGACGGCATCGACGTTGGGCACATAGAGATACAGCATGGTGGTTGTCGCTTGCGCGCGCTCGGAGGAGTCGGAAATCATCACGATGGAATTTCCGATCTTGTACTCCGCATGCATGACCTTGCCGTCAGGCCGCATCATCGGCTCGAATACCGGCTGGGCGCCGAAGGCCTCTTTCATGAAACTGATGACCTTGTCCGCCCCATCGACGACGAGATAAGGCGTGACGGTATGAAATCCTTCGGGAACCGGCTTTACCTTGGTTGCCATGGCTGACTCCTTGGGTTGATGGATTTGATCCATACAGGACGGCCCAGCCCGCTTGTTGGTTTGCCCGCGATTTTCAACCCGGTGTTTGAACATAGTGTGGCGGCTGCGGTCCGTGCACGCTGGTCGCGTCAATGTGTACCGCTGCCAGGTTCCCCGTCCGGCGAAACTAGCTCTTCAGAAGCGGAACAAAATCGTATTCGCCGACCCCTTGCAGAACCAGGAAGGTGAGCGACGTCGTGCCGGCGTTGGTCACCAGATGCGGTCGCGTCGGCCTGACGGCATAGACTTCGCCGGGCCTCAAATTCACTTCCTCTTTGGGATCCTGCAGGAACAGCCGCATCTGGCCTTCCAGCACGTAGAAAGTATCGGAGATATTGCTGTGGGTGTGCCATGGCACCTTCTGGGTTGCGGAGAGTTGCAACTCCACAATGCGAAAGCCGGGGCGCGTGGCGTGCTCGGCGCGGCGCTCGACTTCGTAGAGAGGACTGGCGTCCTTGACTGGCTGCGGCTGGTTCACGACGGCCTCCCTCGGATCATCCGCCCCATCGCGTGGTGCAGTTCGTAGGGTGGGTTAGGCGAAGCCGTAACCCACCGGCCGAACCATCCGCGCATCGAGACTTCGGTGGGTTACGCCTTCGGCTAACCCACCCTACAATACTGACGTTCACTCCATCTCGTTCCGCTTCTGCTGCTCGCCCTCGCGTAGCCGCTGCGCGATCGCGGTCCGTCGCGGGATCAGCGCGGCCTCGTCGGCCAGCCGCTGGGCAAGGTCGGCGTGATATTGTTGCACGACATCGAGCACGGCTTCCCTGGCGAGCCGGCGGTGGTATTCGGCCAGGAATTTGTGCAGGTCAGCGAGTTCTTCGTCGTCCATCTCTATCGCGCCTCAGCCGCGATGGCCGAATTATACCGCGACCTGTCGATCCCGCGCCAGCTTGCAACAGGGTTCCCGATCCGGGTGGGCCTCGGCCTGCCGGGCGCGGTCGGGCAGGGCGGCCGCGGGGTGGCTAAATCGTTACGGTGCGGCCGGCCGGTTAACCATCCGTTAACCATATTGCCCTTAGCCTCACGGGCACTATCCGGCCATCATCAGACGATTCCAGCGCGGTTCGTTCGAGGAGAACAGCCGATGTCCGTCGAGTTTCTGACCTACGCAGCCCTTGGCGCCCGCCTGAACATCTCGGCAGCGGCCGCCCGTTCACTTGCCCGCCGGCTTCATTTGCCGCGCTCGCTTTCCGAGGATGGGAAGGCGCTGGTGAGCGTCGATCTCGCTGAAGTCAGGCATACGCCACACCCACCGGGTGGTCACCGCGCGGGCGAGGCCGTTCAGTTGAGGGCAATGATCGTGACGCTGCAGGCGGAGATCGTGCAACTCGAGGCCCGGGCGGCCGGCAATCGCGCGGATTTCGAGCACGAACGCGAACGCGCCGACCGCCTGATCGCGGAGGTCTTGCAAGCGACTGCCGAGACCACAGCCGCCAGGGAGGCGACGGCGCGGCTGGAGGGCGAGGTGGCGGCACTGCGGGCTGCTGTCCGAACTGGCAGCTCGGACGAGAATCACGGACATTCTGCGCGTCGGGTAGGACACGTGGCGGCGAGCCTGGTGGAAGCAGACCGCAGGGCGTCTCGTGGGTAGCAATCGCTTTTCTCTCATTCCGCGGCTTGGCGGAGCAACCGTGGGGCAACAATGACTGGCACCGACATTCGCGAGCTGAGGGCGCGCATTATCGTGTTCGGGGTCGGCGGAGCCGGCGGCAATGCCGTCAACAACATGATCGACGCCGGTCTCGAGGGCGTCGAATTCATCGTTGCCAATACGGACGCCCAGGCGCTCACCAGTTCGAAGGCCAGGCGCGTCATCCAGATGGGCACGCAGGTGACCGGAGGCCTCGGCGCCGGCGCGCAGCCCGAAGTTGGGCGTGCCGCGGCGGAAGAAACCACCGACGAGATCCGCGATCATCTCACCGGTGCGCACATGGTGTTCATCACCGCCGGCATGGGCGGCGGCACCGGCACGGGCGCCGCGCCCGTCATCGCCAGGATCGCGCGGGAACTCGGCATCCTCACCATCGGCGTCGTCACCAAGCCGTTCCAGTTCGAAGGCGCGCGCCGCCTGCGCTACGCCGAGGCCGGCATCGCGGAACTCTTGAAGGCGGTCGACACCCTCCTGATCATTCCGAACCAGAACCTGTTCCGGGTCGCCAACGAGAAGACCACCTTTGCGGACGCCTTTGCGATGGCCGACCAGGTGCTGTATTCGGGCGTCGCCTGCATCAGCGACCTCATCGTCAAGGAAGGCCTGATCAATCTCGATTTCGCCGACGTGCTGTCGGTCATGCGCGAGAAGGGCAAGGCGATGATGGGCAGGGGCGAAGCCGCCGGCCCCAAGCGCGTGCTCAACGCGGCGGTGGCTGCGATTTCCAACCCGCTGATCGAGAACCCCTCGATCAAGCGCGCCAGCGGCCTCATCGTCTCCATCACCGGCGGCCGGGATCTCACGCTGTTCGAGGTCGACGAAGCCGCGACCCGCATCCGCGACGAGGCCGATCAGGACGCCAACATCATCGTCGGCGCCACCTTCGATGCCAGCCTCGAAGGCATTGTCCGCGTCTCGGTCGTGGCGACAGGCATCGACAATGTCGAGGCGACGGGCCAGACCCAGGTAGCGGAAAACCTGCTCACGGATCTCGCCGGCAGGCTTTCCAACGACCGGCGCCGCATCGCCGATCAGCGCGGCCCGCAGCCGCCGCAATTCGCCAGCCCCCCGCCGCTCCGCCGCGAAGCACGTCCGGTGGCCGCTGAACACGCCCGGCATGCTGCAGCGCCGCAGCGCCTCGATCCATACGGCCGCGCGGCTCCCGTGCACAACCCGATCGAGGAAAAGGTTATGGACATTCCGGCCTTCCTGGGCCGCAAGGCGAATTGAGCCGTCGTAGCAACCAAAGGATCGATGCGCCGCGATTTGGAAAGATCCTCCTTCAGGGCATTCTCGATGCCTGAAGGCGGTTGCCCAAATCGCCCCAGACTTTCCATCCTCCAGCCATGCTTTGGTCAAAACAGCGGTAGGGAGTGTCTACAATCCGACGATCGCCCGTTCAGTTGACGGCAAAACTGGCAGGAGGCGCCCCATGGATTCCCCCGCGAGCACCACGCAGACCGATCCAAACGTCAATCCGGCACTATCCCCGCAAGAGAATGACCTGGTCGCGCGCGCCGATGAACGGCTCGCGCATGCCTATCAACAGATTGCCCGCGCGGATGAAGAGCTTGCGCGCTTCAATGAGCAGATTTCCAGGCTGGAGAAGGCGAAAAAGATTCGTCGGCCATCGCGCGGCAGGCCTGCGCTACGCGGCTTGATCGGCCTGTTGCTGACAGTGGGCATCTGTTCGGCTGCTTTCGCCTGGCAGTCCTATGGCGAGACGGTCAGGCCGATGGTCTCCCGCTGGGCGCCGCAACTGGCCGCGGTTTCGCCGCCGGAAACGCCTGCTCCTGCCGACCAGCAGAGCCCGCCCGGCTTTAAGCTGGCTGCGGCGGATGCATCGGCTTCGCAATTGCCGGCTCCGGCCCAGGCCACACCGCAAGCTGCAGCGCAAGATGCGGCAGCCGCCCCGATCGCTGGCGAGCAGGCACAGTTACTGCAGACGATGGCGCGCGATCTCGCAAGCGTGCAGCAGGAGATCGAACAGCTCAAGGCCAGCCAGGCAGAGTTGGCCCGTGAAAGCGCCAAGACCGCCGAGCAACTCAAGGCGAACCAGGAGGAAATGGCGCGCACGATCGCCAACGTCTCCGAGCAAAGCCTGCGGCCCAGGACATCGGCTACTACGTCGACTGCGCCGGCTGCTGCGCCGCAGCCGGTTGTGAGCCCCGCGCGCAAGCCGAAGCCTGTGGCGGCGACGACTCCGGCAAGGGAAGCGAGAGCGCAGGCGCGGCCGCCGGTACGGTTGCCGTCCGCACAACAGTAGTTTTCATCGGCGCCACCGCCCGCCGCAGGCGGTGTCCGATTTCTGCTGAAAGGCACAGCGGCGGCTGGAAGTCGGGCAGCGCATGTCGGTCTGCCCGAGCGCACGATCATGAAGATCCTGTTGCCACTCGTGCTTTCCATGGTCACTTTTGCGCGGGAAGCGACCGGGCAGGACGCCGACTGCGCGCGCGAGCGCGCGGACATGGTCGAAACCGTCCGTGCCTACGGCCGTTCCGACGCCCGTGGTCTGGGACGGCAGGGCCTCTCGGAGAGAGTCCTCGAGGCCATGCGGCAAACCAAGCGCCATCTGTTCATCCCGGGGCGGTCCTGCTCCATCGCATATGCTGACATGCCGGTTTCGATCGGCCACGGCCAGACCATATCGCAGCCGTATATCGTGGCCTTGATGACGGAATTGGCCGAGGTCGCGCCCGATCATGTCGTGCTCGAAATCGGCACGGGTTCGGGCTACCAGGCCGCCATCCTTGCGCAGCTGGCGCGGAAGGTCTGCACCATCGAGATCGTCCCGCCCTTGGCGGAGGTCGCCACGAAAACACTCCGGGCCCTCGCCTATGACAATGTCAGTGTCCGCCTCGGCGACGGCTTTGCCGGCTGGCCCGAATGCGGTCCTTTCGACGCCATCGTCGTGACCGCCGCGCTCGGCGAGGTGCCGCCGCCGCTGATCGAGCAGCTCAAGGTGGGTGGCCGGCTTGTCATGCCCGTGGGCGCCGCGTACTCGATTCAGCAACTCACGGTCGTCGAGAAAACCGCTCCCGACAAGACGACGGCGCGCGCCGTTGCCCTCGTGCGCTTTGTGCCCTTCACGCGTTCAAAAAACTAAGGGCCGGTACGGCGGCTCAGATAGAAAAAAGACAGGGAGAAGGCCATGAGCGGTGCAAGACTAAAGCATTACGGCTGGGGCCGCGAAGACGAAGGCATGACTGTCGAGGAACAGGCCTTTGTGCTCGGCCGTTATCGCGCAAAATTTACGCGCGATGCATTTGAGACAAGACCCGTCCCGCGTCTCGAGGACCTGGCATTGCGCGCGCCGCGCGTGGTGCCACCGACCTCACTTGCCGCTTTTTGCACGAGCGAACGATACGATCGCGTCGCGCACGCCTACGGCAAATCCTATCCGGACTACGTGCGAGCCATGCTCGGCGAATACGGCAACGCACCCGACGTGGTCGCCTATCCACGGAGCGAAGCAGAGATTTCTGCCGTGACGGACTGGGCCGGTGGTGTCAGCGCCTCGCTTACGCCGTTCGGGGGCGGGTCGAGCGTCTGCGGCGGTGTCGAGCCGCGAGTTGACGGTATCCGCTACAAAGCGGCCGTCACACTCGACTTGCGCAATCTCGGCAACGTCGTCGAGGTGGATCAGACATCGCGCGCCGCACTGATCGATGGGGGTGCCTTTGGTCCATCTCTGGAGAACCAGCTCAAGCCGCATGGCGTCACGTTGCGTCATTTTCCGCAGAGTTTCGAGTACTCAACCCTTGGCGGCTGGATTGCGACGCGGTCGGGCGGCCACTTCGCCAGTCTCTACACGCACGTAGATGATTTCGTTGAAAGCCTGCGCGTTGTGACGCCGCGCGGCATAGTGGAAACACGTCGCTTGCCGGGATCGGGCGCCGGACCGAGTCCCGACCGCTTGTTCATAGGCTCCGAAGGAACGCTCGGCGTGATTTCGCGCGCCTGGATGCGATTGCAGCCGCGTCCGAAATTCCGTGCCGGCGCATCGGTTCGTTTCGACTCGTTCTTCGGTGCGGCCCGCGCGCTGCGCGCCATCGCACAGGCCGGTCTCTACCCATCGAATTGCCGCATCCTTGACGCGCAAGAGGCGTTCAACACCGGCGCGGCCGACGGGAGCGTTGCGATCATGGTGCTTGGCTTTGAATCCGGCGACCATTCGCCGGATGCCTGGATGGCACGCGCGCTAGAATGCTGCGCCGACCATGGCGGGACACAAGAGGCCGCGAAGACCGGCGACGCACATCTCGAAGGCGCGGCAGGAATCTGGCGCAACGCATTTATTCGTATGCCCTATGCGCGCGAGTTTCTGACGCCGGCCGGCCTCATCAACGACACTTTTGAGACCGCCATCACCTGGGATCGGTTCGAAAGCTTCCACGACAAGGTGAAGGCGGCGACGGAGCAAGCGATCCTTGAGGCGACTGGCGTAAAAGGCGAAGTCACGTGCCGCTTCACCCATGTTTATCCGGACGGGCCCGCACCGTATTTTTCCTTTCACGCACTCGGCCGCCACGGTGCCCTTCTGGAACAGTGGCGAGCGATCAAGAATGCGGCCAGCGATGCGCTGATTGAGGCGGGCGGTACCATCACGCATCATCACGCTGTTGGCCGTGATCATCGGCCTTGGTATGATCGTCAGCGACCGGAGCTTTTCGCGGCCGCGCTTCGGGCAGCAAAAAGAGAACTCGATCCGCAAGGCATGCTCAACCCGGGGGTACTCATCGATCCGTAAGGCTGATCGGCGCACCGGCAGGGTTGGTGGCAAGGGTTATGCGGCAAGCGCGTGCAATAGGGAACTCGCTACTCACGGCTGCGTTTGTTCGTGGGGTTCACGACCTTCGATCCGGAGGAAGCCATGGAGCATCTCCGCTACCCGAACGAAACCGCCGAGTATCGCGCTGCCAGAAACGCGCTCCTGAACGACGAGATCGCACTTCGTGCCCAGATTGAAGCTGTAGCAGCCAAGCGCCGTGCCCTGCCGCTCGGTGGCGAGGTAAAGGAGGATTATGTATTCGAGCGAATAGGCAAGAACGCAACGCCCGAGAAGGTGAAAATGTCCGAGCTGTTCGGACCGCACGACACGCTCATACTGTATAGCTTCATGTATGGACCCGAGCGGGAGCTGCCATGTCCCGGCTGCACGCATCTGCTCGATGGGATCGATGGCGCGGCAAGGCACATCGGCCAGCGAGCCGCACTTCACATCGTCGCGAAATCCTCAATCGCTCGTCTCACCGCGTGGGTTCACGAGCGCGGCTGGGACCATCTCTCGCTGGTATCAACGGCGGGCAACAGCTACGACGCGGATTATTTTGGTGACACCTCAAGGTTTCCCAAGGGCTTGCGTGCCCAGCATCGCGTCCCGGATGGCGAGAACTGGGACGAAACGATATTCAACGTGTTCAAGAAAAGTGGCGGAGCAATCCGTCACTTCTGGGGTTCGGAGATGAGCTTTGCCCCAACCGAACCCAACCAGCACCACCGCGCCGGGGATCAGGTCGACCCCTTGTGGGGTCTCCTCGATATGACACCCGAAGGGCGTGGAGACTTTTTTCCCAAGGTAAATTACGACTGACCCTCAGACGGGGTGGAAAGAGAGCATCGACCGAACCACCCGCGCGGTAAGACTTCGGTGGGTTACGCCTTCGGCTAGCCCACCTCGCGAAGCTTACTTGATCCCCGTGCAACTCGCATAAAACGTCGTCGTCGCCGGCCAGTCCGAGAACATGCCGCGGATGCCGACCTGCTTGGCCAATACGTCGAGCACCGTCAGCGTGTCGCCGTCGCGGTCGATCGCCGATTTGATCGAGCGGTGATAGAAGCCGCCGCCCTTGTGCAGCGGGCCGTCGCGCTCCAGCGACCAGCCGATCAGGTCGAGACCGGCCGCCTTGGCGGCCTTGGCGTATTCTGATGGGACGATTTCCTTGTTGTCGTTCAGCGTCAGCATGGTCCAGATCGGCGGGCCGAGGATGGCGACGCCTTGCGCCTTCAATTCCGCCATCGAGGGCTTCCAGGTCTCGGGCTTGCCGGGATCGAGACCCTGCTTCTCATAGCGCTCTTCGAGATAGACCGCCTGTTTTCCGAACTCCGGCTCGGTCTTCACCCAATGGAGCACGTCGGCGAGGTTGAAGCTTTGCGCGAACACGTCGCTCGGCGGAATGCCGGCCTTCTTGTAGGCGTCCAGCATCTGGCTGGCATATTTCTCCTGGGTGTAGTCGCCATCGAACGGCATCGGCACTTCCGGTGCCTTCAGCTCCGGTGTGAATTTGGCGCCGAGGCTCTTGATCAGCGCGATGCTCTCGTCATGCGTCATCAGCGTGCCGGAATTGGCGTAGAGGTCGGTGCGCCAGCGCGGCGTGCCGTTCTGATATTCCTCCGGCGTCTTCGCGTCCGCGTTAAAACCGTCCATCTTCGCGCTCAGCATCCGGAATTCGGCTAGCGTGATGTCGCTGGTGCAGCACTTGGCGGAGGCTTTCTTGCCGGCCGCGGGATCGGCCGGGCTGAAGGCTTGCGTACATTTGGCGGCCAATGCCGGCACGGTCAGGATGTTGGTGGTGGTGTGCAGGTCGCATTGCGAGTGCCGGCACACGAGCTCGCGGTCCTTTGTAAACGTGACATCGCATTCGATGATGCCGGCGCCCATCCGGGCGGCGGCGATGTAGGACTCGCGGGTATGCTCAGGAAATTCCAGCGCCGCGCCGCGGTGGCCGATGGAAAAATCGGTCTTGCGGAAGGGGCCGGTGCACTGGCTGAGTTGTTGCTTCAGCGGTCCATCCTTCATCTTGTCGACGAGATAGAACGGCCGCGGCCCGATCTGCGGCTCGCGCGGCAGCATGATGTCGTCGGCCGCGGCGGGAAGGACCGCGGTCAGGAGCCAGAGTGCTGAGAGCAGGGCGGAGCGATGGCGGGCAGGCATGGGTGGCACCTCGGATAACGCGTTGCGCGGAGCCTTGATATCACGGAGCATATGACAGTTGCATGTTAGGAGTTGCGTAGGGTGGGCAAAGCGAAGCGTGCCCACCATTTCTTGAACTGTCTGTCGATGGATGGTGGGCACGCTTCGCTCTGCCCACCCTACAAGAACAATATGAGGGAGAAACAAAATGTCCGCAGCCTTTTTCGTCGTCCGCGCCACCGTCTCCGATCCCGCCAAGCGTCAGGCGTTCGACGCCTGGTATTCGCGCGAGCATCTGCCGGATGCGATGAAGTCGTTCGGCGCCGTCAGGGCGTGGCGCTACTGGAGCGCGACCGAGCCGGCGCTACACCATGCGATGTATCAATTTCCTGATAAGGCCGCGCTCGAGCGCGCGACCGAGGGGCCGGAGATGAAGCGGCTGGTCGCCGATTTCAATCGCGATTGGCCCGACGTGACGCGGACGCGCGAAGTGCTGGTGCTGGCGGAAGAGCTGTCGGCGTGAGACGGTGACGCGTCTGCCGCGAACGTCGCACCCGTGCTCGACGCGGAAATGCCGCAGCTACGACAAATGTTCCGCCGCGCGCAACAGCGCTCGAAAATAAACTGGGATCGACTCCGATTACGACGAAGCTGAATGCGCAATTCACCGCGCGTTCATCTCGGCGCATCGAAACTCTCTTCTCTTGCACACAGCAATACGGAGGAGGAGATGTGATGGAGCGCCGCCACTTTCTGAAACTCGCCTTTGGATTTGCCGCGGGCGGCGTCGCGCTCGCCGCGAGCGCGCAGGCCGCGCCGCTGATGCCGGCGCCGCTCGCCG
>NZ_LLXZ01000028.1 GCF_001440395.1 Bradyrhizobium jicamae
AGGAAGTGCAGCGGCTTCCAGCCGATCTCGGCGTTCTTCTTGATCGCCTGCGCCGCGAACTTCGGCGTGGTGATATTGAAGAAGACGTCGGCGCCGGATGACTTCAGCTTGACGATGTGGGAGTCGATCGTCGGTTGGGAGACCTCATAACTCTCCTCCAGGACGATCATCGATGTCTTGGCGCCGAGCCCGTCCTTGAAGCCTTTCAAATAGTCCTTACCGTAATCGTCGTTCTGGTAGAGGATGCCGATCTTGGCGTTCGGGTGGTTCTTCAGGATGTACTTGGCGTAGATCTGCGACTCGCTCTGGTAGTTGGGCTGCCAGCCCATCGTCCAGGGGAATTCCTTGGGGTCGTTCCACTTGGTGGCGCCGGTCGCGACGAACAGTTGCGGCACCTTCTTGCTGTTGAGATATTTCTGGATCGCCGTGTTCGGCGGCGTGCCGAGCGGATTGAAGACCAGCAGCACCTCATCGCTCTCGACCAGCTTGCGCGCCTGCTCCACGGTCTTCGGCGGAGAGTAGGCATCGTCATAACTGACGAAGTTGATCTTGCGGCCATTGATGCCGCCCTCGGCGTTGATCTTCCTGAAAAAGGCTTCCTCGGTCTTGCCGATCACGCCGTAGGCGGAAGCGGGTCCGCTGTAGGGCATGATGTTGCCGATCTTGATTTCGGTGTCGGTGGCGCCGGTGTCGTATTTCTTCTGCGCAAGCGCGCCGCTGCTAGTCGCAGCAAGCAATGCGAGGGCGGCCGAAAAGGCTCCCAAGCGCAAGTTGATGGCGAGCATTTTTTGATCTCCCTGGGATCGATGATTGTGTCATTGTTTTTGATTGGAGCACTTGGCGGCTCTTGATCGCATTGAATACCTTTCGGCTGCGTCCAGCAACAAAAAGCCCCCGCGACGGTGTCGCGGGGGCCGATATTTCGTCTAATCCCCGGGAAACTACCGTCCCGCGGAATATTGGTTAATGGCTGAGTTCGCCGCTGATCACTTCGCCGAACAGGTCCCACTTCTCGCCCGAAAAGCGCATCATCTGGAGCTGCTCGATCGGGGCAAAGTCGGTGGCCGAGGTGTTGATCTTGACGCCGGGCAACAGCGTGTCCGGTGTGAAGTCCTTCAGGTTCGCGGCCTGCTTCATGATGTTCGCGCGTGTCAGGTCGTCGCCGCACATTTCGAGGATTTTCGCCAAGGTCTGTGCCGCTCCATAGCCATAGACAACGGAGCTGTTGAGCCTGTCGCCTTCCGGATAATATTTGTCGAGGAAGGCAAAGAACTTTTGCATGCCGGGATCGCTTTGCCATTGCGGATCGCTGGCGTCCTTGGCGTAGGCCGCCGACAGCAGTCCCTGTGCGTTCTCGAAGCCGGCGGGGTTGAGCACGCTGCCGACGGAAGCCGAGACGTTGGCGACGATCTGCAGCGCCTTCCAGTCGATCTCGGCCGCCTTCTTGATCGTCTGCGCCGCGAACTTCGGCGTGGTGATGCTGATCAGGACGTTGGCGCCGGAGGCCTTGAGCTTGACGACGTGGCTGTCGATCGTCGGCTCCGAGACCTCGTAGCTGGCCTCGGCGGCGATCATCGACGCCTTGCCCTCCAGGCCGTCCTTCAGGCCCTTGAGGTAATCCTTGCCGAAATCGTCGTTCTGATAGAGCACGGCGACCTTGGCATCCGGCTTTTCCTTCATCAGGAATTTCGCGTAGATGCGGCCCTCGCTCTGGTAGCTCGGCTGCCAGCCGATGGTCCACGGGAAGTGCTTGGGGTCGTTCCACTTGGTGGCGCCGGTGGCGACGAACAGTTGCGGGACCTTCTTGGCGTTCAGGTATTTCTGGATCGCGGTGTTGGAGGGCGTGCCGAGCGCGTTGAACACCAGCAGCACCTCGTCGCTTTCGACCAGCCTGCGCACCTGCTCGACTGCCTTCGGCGGGCTGTAGGCGTCGTCATAGGAGATGAACTTGATCTTGCGGCCGTTGATGCCGCCGTTCTCGTTGATCATTCTGAAATAGGCTTCTTCGGTCTTGCCGATGACGCCATAGGCCGAAGCGGGGCCGCTATAGGGGACGATGTGGCCGATCTTGATTTCGGTATCGGTCGCGCCGGTATCGTATTTCTTTTGCGCGAATGCGGGGCCGGAAGTGCAAAGAAAAGCGCCGACTGCCGCCGAGATGGCGGCAGTCCGTAGAGTTGCAAGCATAGTTGCTCCTTAAGTTTCTTCTTTTTGGTAGTTAGTTCGTTTTGGTTCTTGGTTCTTCGTTGTTCTCAGTTCTTCCTGAGATTGCCGAGCATCTGCTGGGCGAGCATCGCGACCTGCCTTGCACCGTGCGGTACGAGGAAGATGACGAGGAACAGCAACACGCCGAACACCGCGCCGGAGAGGCCCTTGGAAATGCTCTCCGCGATATTCGGCACGAAGATGATGAAGGCGGCACCGACGAACGAGCCCGGCAGCCAGCCGACGCCGCCGACCACCATGCCGAGGAATAGCGCAATGGCCAGGTTGATCGTGTAGCTGTCGGGCGCGACGAACGCCACGACGATGGCGCTGAGCCCGCCGGCGATACCGGTGATGCCTGCTGATACGCCGAAGGCGAGCGTCTTGTACTGGGCGACGTCGACGCCCATGGCGGAGGCCGCGATCTCATTGTCGCGGATCGACATGAAGGCGCGGCCCGAGCGTGAGCGTAGCAGGTTGATCGATCCGATATAGATCGCCAGCGCGATCACCAGCGTGAAGTAGTAGAGCCACTTGTCCTGTCCGATCGGCAGGCCGAATGGCGCATCGGGTTTCATGACGGTGAGGCCCTGTACGCCGCCGGTCCAATGCTCGAGGAAATGCAGCTTCAGGAGTTGCGGCATGGCGACGGCCAGCGCGAAGGTGGCCAGCGCCAGGTAGATGCCGGAAAGCCGCAACGCGGGTTTGCCGAACAAGTAGCCGGCGCCGAACGAGACAAGCCCCGCGATCGGCAGCGTCAACGCGTAATTCACGTTGAAGTTTTCCATCAGGACCGCCGACGTATAGGCGCCGAGCGCGTAGAACGCACTCTGGCCGAGCGAGAACTGCCCGCTGCCGCCGGTCAGGATGTTGAGCGCCAGCACCGCGATCCCGTAGATCATGACCATCGTCATCTGGAAGACGACGAAGTTCTTCACGAATACCGGGGTGACGAGCAGTGCCGCCAGGATCACCAGCGAGGTGCCGGTGCCCAGCGTCATGGCGCGCTTCGGAACGGCCTCGACGGCCGGGGCTTCTGTAACAGTGTCTTCTGCAGCGGCGCTCATGATCAGACTCGCTTGACGATGGCTCGGCCGAACAGACCGGCAGGTTTGAAGACCAGGACGGTGATGATCAGCGCAAGCGCGATCGGAAGTTTCAGCTCATTGCCGACGCCGGGGATGTAGGTGCCGGCAAGGTTCTCGAAGACGCCGACCAGGAAGCCGCCGATGACGGCGCCAAGCGGCGAGGAAAGGCCGCCGAGCACGGCGGCGGCAAAACCGTAAACCAGAACGCCGCCCATCATGTTCGGTTCGAGGAACACGACCGGTGCGATCAGGATGCCGGCGACGGCGCCGATCGCAGATGCCATGCCCCAGCCGAGCGCAATCATCCAGGAGGTGTTGACGCCGACCAGGCGCGCCGATTCCGGCAATGCCGCTGCTGCGCGCATCGCAAGGCCGATCCGGGTGAACTGGAAGAAGAGATAGAGCCCGACCAGCATCAGGAGAGTGACGCCGATCATCCCGGCCTGGTGGGTCGAGATCAACTGGCTGCCGAGGAACGGCGCAGAGCCGAACGGGGTCGGATACTGCTTGATGGTGAAATCCCAGATCAGGCCGGCCACCGAGTTGACGATCGCAAACAGCGCGATGAAACCGGCGACGTTGGTCAGCACCGGCGCCTTGGCGAGCGGCTTGAACAGCAGCCGCTCGATGAGGATGCCGCCGGCGAACGAGATCGCCAGCGTGAGTATGAACGACCACCAATAGGGGACGCCCCACTGCATCAATTGCCAGGAGATGAAGGTCGAGAACATCGCCATTTCGCCCTGGGCGAAATTCAGATGGTCGATCGCCTGGTAGATCATGACCACCGCGAGCGCCATACAGGCATAAATCGCGCCCGTGGCGATCCCGGCCAGGACTTGGTTGGTAAACAGCTCCATTGTCCTGCTCCTCAGTAGCCGAGATAGGATTTGCGGACGTCTTCGTTGCTCGCGATTTCCTTCGCGTTCCCCGACATCACGATCTTCCCGGTTTCGATCACATAGGCCTGGTCGGCGAGTTCCAGCGCCAGTTGCGCGTTCTGCTCAACCACCAGAATGGTGACCTTGTCCTCGCGGTTGATCTTGCCGAGAATCTTGAACAGCTCGCGCACGATCAGCGGCGCCAGACCGAACGACGGCTCGTCCAGCAGCATCAGCCGCGGACGCAGCATCAGCGCGCGCGCGACCGCGAGCATCTGCTGCTCGCCGCCCGACAGCGTGCCGGCCTGCTGGGTGTGGCGCTCCTTGAGCACCGGGAAGTGCTCATACATGCGCTCGATATCGGCGACGATGTTCTTCCTGTCGGTGCGGGTGATGGCGCCGAGCTGCAGGTTTTCCTCCACCGTCATGGTGGTGAAGGTGCCGCGGCCCTGCGGCACATGCGCGATGCCGAGGCGGACGACGTTTTCGGTGGACTTGCCGGAGAGCGGCTTGCCCTCGAACTCGATCGCGCCGGTCGAGCGCACCATGTTGCAGATCGCCCGCAGGGTGGTGGTCTTGCCGGCGCCGTTGGCGCCCAGCAGCGTGGTCAGCGAACCCTCGTTGAGCGCAAAGGTGAGGCCGTGAAGCGCCTGGACCTGACCGTAATAGGCGCGCAGATCCTTGACGTTGAGCATCGCGGTCATTGGTCCTTGCTCCCCAGATAGGCCTTGATGACATCCGGGTCGGCCTGGACCTGGGCCGGCGTTCCCTCGGCAAGCTTGCGGCCAAAGTTGAGCGCGACGACGTGGTCGGCGATCGACATCACCAGACCCATGTGATGCTCGACCAGGAGCACGGTGAGATGGCGCTCGTCGCGAAGCTTCTTGATCAGATCGCCGAGGACGTAGACTTCCTCGTGGTTGAGGCCGCCGGCGGGCTCGTCAAGCAGCAGGATCTTCGGATCGGCGGCGAGCGCGCGCGCCAGCTCGACACGCTTCTGGGTGCCGAACGGTAGCCCCGACACCACGGTGTGGCCGACCTCCTCGAGATCGAGATAGGCGAGGATCTCGTGGACCTTCCTGTTGACGTCGGCTTCACTGCGGCGAACCCAGGCGAGCTTCAGCGAGTCCGAGACGATGTCGCTCGACGTGCGCGAATGGCAGCCGACGCGGACATTGTCGAGCACCGAAAGATTGGGAAACAGCGCGACGTTCTGGAAGGTGCGGCCGATGCCGATCTCGGCGATCTTGTGCGCCGGGCGCGTCAGGATGCTGGCGCCTTCCATCAGGATATCGCCGGACGACGGCTGATAGAGCCGGGAGAGACAGTTGAACAGTGTCGTCTTGCCGGCGCCGTTCGGTCCGATCAGCCCAAGGATATTTCCCTTGTGCATGTTAAAGGTCACGCCGTTGAGCGCGATGATGCCGCCGAACACGACGCTGACGTCGCGAACCGCGAGCAGGGGTGAATTTCCCTGCGCGAGCTGTGCCTGCGTCATCGCGTCCCGCCCGCCCTGATCACGGAGCGGGAATGGCCGTGCGAATATTTTCGCCGGTCATGGTGAACGCTATCTGATCCCCTCGGCCAAACGTGCAACTCTTCCTCCTGCTTTGGGCTTTTTGTTTTGTGTTTTTTTGGATTGCGGTACTGCGCCGCCCAGCGCCGTCTCGATGTTCCTTACCATCGTGACAAGGCGAGGTCCAATGTCGTTGACCAGGCGATCTTCCGTGAAGCGGAAAGCGGGCGCGCCGCAATTGAAGGCATATGGTCCGGTTCCGTCGCTGAGCTTCAGCGGCACGCCGACGGCGTGCACATCGTCCTGCCATTCGCCGGCGGAGATGGTGAAGCCGCGGTGCGCGAGCATTTCGCCCGCGCGCTCGATGCCGTCGCGCATTTTGGGCCAGCGATTGCCGTAATGGTCGCGCAGTTCGCGCAATAACGAGGCACGTTCGTCGTCGGGCAGGGCCCAGATATAGGCGCGTCCCATCGCGGTGGTCGCAATCGGCACGTGTGAGCCGACGTCAAGCTGCACACCGAGCAGCCCGGTGCGGCTCTGCCCGAAATAGATCATGCTGTGACGGTCGCGCCCGCCGACCGCGACGGCGCCGCCGGTCTCGCGCATCAGCGCTTCGCGATAAGGTTCGGACAAATGCCGAACACCGAGATTGGCGAGCGCGGCATACCCCAGCGCCATGGCTGATGGTGCGAGCTGATACTTCTCGAAGCGCGGAACGGGTGTAAGATAACCGAGCTTGGTCAGGGTGTAGGTCAGCCGGGAAATGGTTGGCTTCGGCAGATTGGTACGGGCGGCAAGCTCTTGATTGCCAAGAAGTCCGTCGTTGGGATGAAATGCGCGCAACACATCCAGTCCGCGGGAAAGTGCGACGACGAAGCTGCGATCGGTCGCCACTTTCTTCCCTGGACGCTTCATTACCCGCCACTGCTGCTGATGAGCTCGTTGACAAGGGACGTGCTTCAAAATAACCCTCCCTGTCAAGATGTGGAATTAAATTTCGCAGTGCGAAATTGATGAAACGGCCGTAGCCACTCAACGCAAGTCGAGTGGCATCCAAGAACAAGCGATCCAGGGAGAGTCCCGTGAGCGAAGTGGTAAAACTCGAGCGTCAAGACGTCATCGCGATCGTCACGGTCAACAGCCCTCCCGTCAATGCACTGAGCGCCGCCGTTCGCGGCGGCATTTTCGAATGCATGAAAAGCGCGATCGCGGATGCGGAAGTGCAGGCAATCGTGCTGACCTGCGACGGCCGCACCTTCATCGCCGGCGCCGACATCACCGAATTCGGCAAGCCGCCGAAGCCTCCGGGCCTCGCCGAGGTGCTGGACCTCATGGAGAAGTCGCCCAAGCCGATCATCGCCGCCATTCACGGCACGGCGCTCGGCGGCGGTCTCGAAGTCGCGCTGGCATGCCACTTCCGCGTGGCGACCAAGGAAGCCAGGCTCGGCCTGCCCGAAGTGAAGCTCGGCCTGCTGCCGGGCGCCGGCGGTACCCAGCGGCTCCCGCGTGCAGTCGGTCCTGAACTCGCAGTCAAGATGATCGTCAGCGGAGATCCGATCAGCGCGGCGGAAGCGCTCAAGAATGGCCTGATCGAGGAAATCGTCGAAGGTCCGGCAGCGGGCGGCGAAGCCTTCGCGCGCAAGGTGCTGGCGGAGAAGCGCCCGTTGCGCAAGCTGCGCGACGACGACAGCAAGCTTGCGGCCGCCAAGGCCGACATTTCGATCTTCACCAACGCGGTCGCCGCCTTGACCAAGAAGGCCCGCGGGCTGGAAGCGCCGTTTGCGGCAGCGGACGCCGTGCGCGCCGCCATCGAACTGCCGTTCGATGAAGGCCTGAAAAAGGAGCGGGAAGGTTTCCTCAAGCTGGTGTCGAGCGATCAGTCCAAGGCGCAGCGCTACGCCTTCTTCTCGGAACGCGAGGCGGCCAAGATCGCCGGCGTTCCGGAAGGAACGAAGGCGCGCAACGTTTCGCGCGTCGCCATCATCGGCGCCGGCACCATGGGCGGCGGCATCGCGATGTCGTTCGCCAATGCCGGTATCCCGGTGACGCTGATCGAGACCGGCGAAGAGCAGCTCAAGCGCGGCCTGGGCGTGATGCAGAAGAACTACGAGGCGACCGCGGCGCGTGGCGGCATCCCGGCCGATGCCCCGGCCAAGCGCATGGGGCTGATCGACGGCAAGGTCGGCCTCGAGAACGTCAAGGACGCTGACCTGGTGATCGAAGCCGTGTTCGAAACCATGGCGGTGAAGAAGGAAGTGTTCGAGGCGCTCGACAAGCACGCCAAGCCGGGCGCGGTGCTGGCCAGCAACACGTCGTATCTGAACATCGACGAAATCGCGAAGGTCACGAAGCGTCCGCAGGACGTGCTCGGCATGCACTTCTTCTCGCCGGCCAACGTCATGAAGCTGTGCGAGATCGTCCGCGCCGACAAGACCGCGCCGGATGCGCTGACCACTGCCGTGTCGATCGCGCGCAAGATCGCAAAGGTGCCGGCCGTGGTCGGCGTCTGCGACGGCTTTGTCGGCAACCGCATGCTGGCGCAGCGCGGCAAGCAGTCCGAGAAGCTCCTGTTCGAAGGCGCATTGCCGCAGCAGGTCGATGCCGTGGTGACGAAGTTCGGCATGCCGATGGGCCCGTTCGCGATGAGCGATCTCGCCGGCCTCGATATCGGCTGGCGTTCGCGCAAAGACCGCGGCATCAAGTCGGAAATCGCCGACGCGCTGTGCGAGGCCGGACGCTTCGGCCAGAAGACCGGCAAGGGCTACTACAAGTATGAAGCCGGCTCGCGCGCGGCGCTGCCGGATCCGGAAGTCGAGAAGCTGATCGACGAGACGCTGCAGCGTCTCGGACGCAAGAAGCGCGTCGTCAGCGATGACGAAATCCTCGAGCGCATGATGTACCCGATGATCAACGAGGGGGCCCGCATCCTCGAAGAGAAGATCGCGGCGCGCCCGAGCGACATCGACGTGATCTGGCTGTACGGCTATGGCTGGCCGATCTACCGCGGCGGCCCGATGTTCTATGCCGACCAGGTCGGTCTCAAGCACATTGCCGATCGTCTCTCCTATTACGCCAAGGAGACCAACGATCCCTCGCTCGAACCGGCACCGCTGCTCAAGCGCCTCGCCGCGGAAGGCAAGACGTTTGCGTCGCTGGCGCAGTCGAAAGCGGCTTGATGGGCTGGTACGCTCTCTCCACGTTGTTCCGGGGCGCGCATAGCGCGAACCCGGAACCTCGATATTCAGGGTTCGCTCGCTGGTCGCGAGCGCCCCGGAATGACGGCTTGGCTAGCACGCTGTACTGAGCGCTTTCATGATCCATCCCGGCGAACAGTTCTATCCGGAAGGCGTCCGCTGGGACGATCCGATCGCGCGCGGCACGCTGCCTGATTTGTTGTCGGAGGCCGCCGCCGAATTCGGATCGCGGCCCGCGCTCGAATTCCGCGATCGGCCTATCAGCTATAGCGAACTCGAAGCGTTGGTGGAGACAGCAGCCAGCGCCTTCCTGCGCGCCGGCTACGGCCGCGACAAATCCGTGGCTCTCTTCCTTGGCAACACGCCGGATCATCCCGTCAATTTCTTTGGCGCGTTGAAGGCGGGCGCGCGCGTCGTTCATCTGTCGCCGCTCGACGGCGAGATCGCGCTGTCGCACAAGCTCAGCGACTCCGGCGCGCGCATTATCGTCACCAGCAATCTGTCGGCGCTGCTGCCGACCGCGCTGAAGCTCCTCGACAAGGGGCTGCTCGACAAGCTGATCGTTTGCGAGGACGACCACTGGGGCAAGACCGGCACGCCGCAGACGCCGCTGCCGAATAATCCCGCCATCATCACCTACCGGCAGTTCGTGGATGGAGTCAGCAAGCCGGCTGCCTGGCCTGCCATCTACGCGGATGACGTTGCCCTGCTGCAATATACCGGCGGTACCACAGGCCTTCCCAAGGGCGCCATGCTCAGCCACGGCAATCTCACCTCGGCGGTGTCGATCTACGACGTCTGGGGCAGGCCGGCGCGGCTCAAGCGCAACGCGATCGAGCGTGTGATATGCGTGCTGCCGCTGTTCCACATCTTTGCGCTCACGGTAGTGATGCTCTCCTCGCTCCGCCGCGGCAATCTGGTCTCGCTGCACCAGCGCTTCGACGTCGAGGCCGTGATGCGCGATATCGAGGTCAAGCGCGCTACCGTTTTTCCCGGCGTGCCCACGATGTGGATCGCCATCGCCGCGCTGCCCGATCTCGACAAGCGCGATTTCTCGTCGCTACGCACCGCCGGCTCGGGCGGCGCGCCGCTGCCGATGGAAGTCGCAAGGATTTTTGAGCACAAGGTCGGTATGAAGCTGAGGAGCGGCTGGGGCATGACCGAGACATCCCCGGCTGGCACGGCGCATCCAGAGGATGGACCGGACAAGCCGGGTTCGGTCGGGGTGATGCTGCCCGGCATCGAGATCGACGTGGTGTCGCTGGACGACCCGACAAAGGTGCTGTCCGTCGGCGCGACCGGCGAAATCCGCATCCGCGGTCCGAACGTCGTCAAGGGATACTGGAACCTGCCGAAGGAAACCGCCGAGGCTTTCGTCGGCGACCGCTTCCTCACCGGCGATATCGGCTACATGGAAGCCGACGGCTATTTCTATCTGGTCGACCGCAAGAAGGACATGATCATCTCCGGCGGCTTCAACGTCTATCCGCAGATGATCGAGCAGGCGATCTACACTCATCCCGCCGTGCTGGAAGTGCTCGTGATCGGTATTCCCGACGATTACCGCGGCGAGGCCGCCAAAGCCTTCATCAAGCTGCGCGATGGCGCTCAGCCGTTCACCATCGATGAGCTGCGCGCTTTCCTCGCCGGCATGCTCGGCAAGCACGAACTTCCCGCCGCGGTCGAGTTCGCTGCCGAACTGCCGCGCACTCCGGTCGGAAAATTGTCGCGCCACGAATTGCGCATGCAGCAGAAGCCGGCGCAGGGTGCGCCATCGAAACAGAGATCGAGCTAGTAAGGTAATTCATTCGCTCACAGGAGGATCCGATGGATCTCGCTTTCAGCAAGGAAGAAATCGCGTTTCGTGAGGAGGTCAGGGCCTTCTTCCGGGACAACGTGCCGCCGGAGACGCGGCGCAAGATGGTCGAGGGGCGTCACCTCTCCAAGGACGAGATGATCGCCTGGTGGCGCATCCTGAACAAGAAGGGTTGGGGCGTCTCGCACTGGCCGAAGGAATATGGCGGCACGGGCTGGACGTCGGTGCAGCACTACATCTTCAACGAAGAGCTGCAGATGCATCCGGCGCCGGCGCCGCTCGCCTTCGGCGTCAGCATGGTCGGCCCGGTCATCTACACCTTCGGCAACGAGAAGCAGAAGCAGCAGTACCTGCCGCGCATCGCCAATGTCGACGACTGGTGGTGCCAGGGTTTCTCCGAGCCCGGCTCGGGATCGGACCTCGCCTCGCTGAAAACCAAGGCCGAGCGCAAGGGCGACAAATACATCATCAATGGCCAGAAGACCTGGACCACGCTGGCCCAGCACGCCGACATGATCTTCTGCCTCTGCCGCACCGACACCAATGCGAAGAAGCAGATGGGCATCTCCTTCATCGTGTTCGACATGAAGTCGAAGGGCGTCACCGTGCGTCCGATCGAGACCATCGACGGCGGCCATGAGGTCAACGAAGTCTTCTTTGACGATGTCGAGGTGCCGGTCGAGAATTTGATCGGCGAGGAGAACAAGGGCTGGGATTACGCCAAATTCCTGCTCGGCAATGAGCGCACCGGCATCGCCCGCGTCGGCGTCTCCAAGGAGCGGCTGCGTCGCATCAAGGATCTCGCCTCCAAGGTCGAATCCAACGGCAAGCCGGTGATCGAGGATCAAGGCTTCCGCGAGAAGCTCGCCGCCTGCGAGATCGAGCTGAAGGCGCTCGAGCTCACCCAGCTCCGCGTCGTCGCCGACGAAGGCAAGCATGGCAAGGGCAAGCCCAATCCGGCGTCGTCGGTGCTGAAGATCAAGGGCTCGGAAATCCAGCAGACCACCACCGAACTCCTGATGGAAGGGATCGGGCCGTTCGCCGCACCCTACGACGTGCATGGCGATGACGGCTCCAACGAGACCATGGACTGGACCGCCCAGATCGCGCCGAGCTACTTCAACAACCGCAAGGTCTCGATCTACGGCGGCTCCAACGAGATCCAGCGCAACATCATCACCAAGGCGGTGCTGGGGTTGTGATCTCTTCTCCCTCGCCCCGCTCTTGCGGGGAGAGGGTCGGGGTGAGGGGCCTCTCTCCGAGCAATGATTGTCGGGAGACCTGTACCCCCTCACCCGGCGCTGCGCGCCGACCTCTCCCCGCAAGCGGGGAGAGGTTGAGATGCCCGCGGCGTATGTCAGTGGAAATTCTAGTGACGACGTGTAGTCAGGGAAAAGAACATGGATTTTGATTTGTCCGAGGAGCAGCGCCTTCTCAAGGAAAGCATCGACGGTCTCTTGACCGACTCCTACGATTTCGATGCGCGCAAGAAGTACCAGAAGGAAAAGGGCGGCTGGAGCAAGGCCGTCTGGGGCAAGCTCGCCGAGCAGGGCTTGCTGGGCCTGCCGTTCGCGGAAGCCGATGGCGGCTTCGGCGCCGGCGCGGTCGAGACCATGATCGTGATGGAAGCGCTCGGCAAGGCGCTGGTGCTGGAGCCGTATCTGGCGACCGTGGTGATCGGCGGCGGCTTCCTGCGCCATGGCGGCTCGGCCGAGCAGAAAGCCCAGCATATCCCCGGCATTATCGATGGCAGCAAGACCTTTGCGTTCGCGCAGCTCGAAAAGAACTCGCGCTACGATCTCGGCGATGTCGCAACCACCGCCAAGAAGAAGGGCGCAGGCTGGGTCATCGACGGCGAGAAATTCGTCGTGCTGAACGGCGAGAACGCCGACACCCTCATTGTCACCGCGCGCACCAAGGGCGGCCAGCGCGACAAGAGCGGCATCGGTGTGTTCCTTGTGCCGGCGAACGCCAAGGGCGTCACCCGCAAGGGCTATCCGACCCAGGACGGCCTGCACGCGGCTGATATCACCTTCACCGGCGTCGAGGTGGGCGCAGATGCTGCGATCGGCGATCCCGAGAACGGTCTCGCCCTGATCGAGCGCGTGGTGGACGAAGCCCGCACCGCGATGTGCGCGGAAGCCGTCGGCGCGATGGATGAATCGCTGAAGTCGACCGTCGAATATCTCAAGACGCGAAAGCAGTTCGGCGTTGCTATCGGCAGCTTCCAGACCCTGCAGCACCGCGCCGCCGACATGTTCGTTGCCCTCGAACAGGCCCGCAGCATGTCGATGTTCGCGACCATGGCGGCCGACTTCGACAGCGCCAAGGAGCGCGCGACCGCGGTCGCCGCCGCCAAGGTGCAGATCGGCAAATCCGGCAAGTTCATCGGCCAGCAGTCGATCCAGCTTCACGGCGGCATCGGCATGACCCAGGAAGCCAAGATCGGCCACTACTTCAAGCGGCTGACCATGATCGAGAATACGTTTGGCGACACCGACTACCACCTCCGCCGCGTCACCGATGCGGGCGGGTTGGTGTAAGGCGCGTTACCCGTAGCCCGGATGAGCGCAGCGACATCCGGGACCACTCTAGCACCGCCCCGGATGTCGCTTCGCTCATCCGGGATACAGAATCCTCGTCATGGCCGGGCTTCGTCCCGGCCATCCACGTCTTGGCGGCAAAGAAAGACGTGGATGCCCGGGTCATCTAGCGCGAAGACGCGCTTCGCGCTTTTGCCCGGGCATGACGAACGAGAACGACAACGAACAAAACAAAAGGGAACTCGCTCGTGAAAAACACCCCGTTCGATCTCACCGGGAAGGTCGCCATCATCACCGGCTCCAGCCGCGGCATCGGCCGCTCTTCCGCTGAACTGCTGGCCAAGCTCGGCGCCAAAGTCGTGATCTCCAGCCGCAAGGCCGACGCCTGCCACGAAGTGGCAGAGGGCATCAAGAAAGCCGGCGGCGACGCCCATGTCATTCCCTGCAACATCTCCCGTCGCGAGGAAGTCGAGGCGCTGGTTGCGGGCACCACCAAGCATTACGGCAAGGTCGACATCCTCGTCTGCAACGCCGCGGTGAATCCGTATTACGGCCCGCTGCTCGACATCAAGGACGAAGCCTTCGACAAGATCATGGGCAGTAACGTCAAGAGCAACATCTGGCTCTGCGCGCTGGCGATCCCGCAAATGGCGGAGCGCGGCAACGGCTCGGTGGTGATCATCTCGTCCATCGGGGGCATGCGCGGTTCCACCGTGATCGGTGCCTACGGCATTTCGAAAGCAGCCGATTTCGCGCTGTGCCGCAGCCTCGCCGGCGAATGGGGCCCGAAGGGCGTCCGCGTCAACTGCGTGGCGCCGGGCCTCGTCAAAACCGATTTCGCAAGGGCGTTGTGGGAAGATCCGGAAAACTTGAAGCGCCGCACATCAGGTACGCCGCTCCGCCGCATCGGCGAGCCCGATGAAATCGCCGGTGCGGTCGCCTACCTGGCGTCCGACGCCTCGACCTTCATGACCGGCCAGACCATCGTGGTCGACGGCGGCGTGACGACAGCAGCGACGTGATCTCTTACCCTCCCCTGGAGGGGGAGGGTCGGCTCATATTGAGCGCAGCGAAATATGAGTCGGGGTGGGGTGACGGTCTCTCCACTCGAACAGTGCCCGAGTTGAGAGACCGTCACCCCACCCCGTCACGCATCTCGCTTCGCTCGATCCGTGCCGACCCTCCCCCTCCAGGGGAGGGGTGAAGATCGTGGCCCGCTCTGTCCAACTTGACCTTCGCCCCCCAATCGGATTGCTTCAGGCAACCAACAATCCTCCCGGGGAAGCAACGTCATGTCCTTTGTGCTGGCCATCGATCAGGGCACCACGTCCTCGCGCGCCATCGTGTTCCGCGGCGACATTTCCATCGCCGCCACGGCGCAGCAGGAATTCCAGCAGCATTTCCCGGCCTCCGGCTGGGTCGAGCACGAGCCGGAGGACATCTGGACATCGACGGTGGCAGTCTGCCGCCAGGCGCTGGAAAAGGCCGGGCTGACGGCCAAGGACATTGCCGCCATCGGCATCACCAACCAGCGCGAGACCACGGTTGTGTGGGACCGCGCCACCGGGCAGGCGGTGCACCGTGCCATCGTCTGGCAGGACCGCCGCACCGCCGACATCTGCGCCAAACTGAAGAACGAGGGCCACGAGCCCGCGATTTCGGCCAAGACCGGCCTGATCATCGATCCCTATTTTTCGGGCACCAAAGTCGCCTGGATCCTCGATCACGTCCCGGGCGCCCGCGAGCGCGCTGCGCGCGGCGAGCTGATGTTCGGCACTGTGGATTGCTATCTGCTGTGGCGGCTGACCGGCGGCAAGGTGCATGCGACCGACGCCACCAACGCCTCGCGGACGTTGCTGTTCAACATCCACACCGGCGAGTGGGACGACGAACTCCTGAAGCTGTTGCGCGTGCCGCGCTCGATGCTGCCGGAGGTCAGGGATTCCTCCGCCAAATTCGGCGACTGCGTGCCTGACCTGTTCGGCGGTCCGATCGCCATTTCCGGCATCGCCGGCGACCAGCAGGCCGCGACCATCGGCCAGGCCTGCTTCGAGCCCGGCATGATCAAGTCGACCTATGGCACCGGCTGCTTCGCGCTGCTCAACACCGGCACCACGCCGGTCGCCTCAAAGAACAAACTGCTCACCACCATCGCCTATCAATTGAACGGCGAGCGCACGTATGCGCTGGAGGGCTCGATCTTCGTTGCTGGCAGCGCCGTGCAATGGCTGCGCGACGGCCTCGGCATCATCAAGCAGGCATCCGAGACCGGCCCCCTCGCCGACAAATCCGATTCCATGCAAAGCGTCTATCTGGTGCCGGCCTTTGTCGGCATGGGCGCACCCTACTGGAATCCGCGCGTGCGTGGCGCGCTGTTCGGGCTAACCCGCAACACCGGCCCCGCCGAGCTCGCGCACGCGGCGCTGGAGAGCGTCTGCTACCAGACATCAGATCTCCGCGAAGCGATGCGCGCCGACTGGCCGGGCGAGAAGGCCGCGAACGTGCTGCGCGTCGATGGCGGCATGACCGCCTCCGACTGGACCATGCAGCGGCTCGCCGATCTCCTCGACGCGCCGGTCGATCGCCCGGTGATCCAGGAAACCACCGCGCTCGGCGCCGCCTATCTCGCCGGCCTGCATGCCGGCGTCTATCCCGAGCCCGCAAAGTTCGCCGACAACTGGCGTCTCGAACACCGCTTCAAGCCGAACATGAGCAAGGCGACGCGGGAGCGGAAACTCGCGGGCTGGGCGAGGGCGGTGAAGGGCGTGCTGGCGAGCGACGAGGGGGAGTAACCTCGGATGATCCTGCCCGACGGCTATTCCGACATCCCCGCCGGCAAGGTCGCCGCCATCGTCACACATCTGGAGATGACCGCGCGCCCCGTACCGCGCGCCGATCCCGCGGGCGCGTGGACGCTGCGCCGGGTCGAGACGCCGCCGCTCGACTGGTTTCGCGATCTCTATCGCCGCGTCGGCGAGGAATGGCTGTGGTTCTCGCGGATACGAATGCCCGATGCCGAGCTTACGGCACGGCTGCATTCGCCGCAGCTCGAAGTCTACGCGATGGTCGATGGCAACAGCGATGAAGGCCTGTTAGAGCTGGATTTCCGCGAACCCGGCCACTGCGAGATCGGGATGTTCGGCGTCACCGCAAGACTGGTCGGCACCGGCGCTGGCCGCTGGCTGATGAACCGCGCGCTGGAAATCGCATGGTCGCGGCCGGTCGAGCGTGTCTGGCTGCACACCTGCACCTTCGATCATCCCGCCGCGCTCGCCTTCTACCAGCGCTCGGGCTTTCGCGCCTGCCGGCGCCAGATCGAGGTGAGAGACGATCCCAGACTCGACGGTACCGCGCCGCGCGATGTGGCGCGGCATGTGCCGGTGATTGAGTGAAGTATACTCTCAACCGTCATCACCGGGCTTGTCCCGGTGATCCACGTCTTACTTTCGCACAAAGAGGAACGCACGTGGATGGCCGGGCCAAGCCCGGCCATGACTGAGAGAGGCATGCCTAAAATATTTCCCGCTTTGCTCTTGCCAGCGAGAACCCGCGACGATCGGTGTTGAAGCAGGTGATCCCCGTCTGCTCCGACTTGCACGTAAACCCGCCGCGCTGCCAGACCTCGCCATAGCCTAGCACCGGCAGCGATTTGTCCATCACGGTGTCGCCGTGGCAGATGCGTGCGGCCGCGCCCTTGGCGTTCATCTCGAAGGCGCCGCCGTAGTCGAGTTCGCAATCGGCGGGGCGGCGCGGCCTGCTTTCCATGACGCTGATGTCGCAACGGAGCACGTTCTGCTTGTCGTAATCGAAATATTGGCAGGCGACGTTCTTGGATGGTGACTGGAAGCCGGTTGGGGCTGATTGAGCGTGCGACGTGGCAGCAAGTGTCAGCAAGAACAGCGCGGCCGGTGGCAGTGAACGCAACATGGTCAATTCCTGGCTCGGATGTCATGCCCGGACTTGATCCGGGCATCCATCAAACTAAGATTCTATCTGAAGAAGAATGGATGGCCGGGTCAAGCCCGGCCATAGCAAGCTGAGAGTACACGAATCATGATCCTGATCGGCCAGTTCGACTCCCCCTTCGTTCGCCGTGTCGCCATCGCCATGCGTCTCTATGGTGTCGAATTTGAGCACAGACCGTGGTCGACCTTCGGCGACGCCGACAAGCTCGCGGCCCACAATCCGCTGCGGCGGGTGCCGACGCTGGTGCTGGACAGCGGCGAGGCGCTGATCGAGAGCGCGATGATGCTGGATTATCTCGACGATCGCGTCGGACCTGAGAAAGCGATGATCGCGCGGAGCGGCGAAGCGCGCTGGCGGCATTTGCGCATCTGTGCGCTGGCGATGGGGCTCGGCGACAAGGGGGTTAGCCTGTTGTACGAGCGCGTGCTCCGCAAGGAAAAGCAGCTCGATCTCTGGGTCGCGCGCTGCAAAACGCAGATTGCGGGCGTGCTGGAGGTGCTGGAAAAGGAGCGGGCCACGGTCAAGACGCCGTACTGGTTCGGCGAGAAGATCGGCCATGCCGATATCGCGGTGGCCTGCGTGCTGCGCTTCACCGGCGAGGCGCATCCCACGTTGTTCGGCGATCGCTATCCCGCGCTGAAGGCGCATTCCGGGCGGTGCGAGGCGCTGCCGCCGTTTAAGGAAATCGTGCAGGCGCTGGCGCCGCCGAAGGGCTAGCGCTGAGCGGCCGCCTCGCGCAGCTTGCCGAGGGCGGCCTCCACCACCTCGCCTGTATAGGGCTTCTGAATGACGGGGGCGTCAGCCATCTGATCCGGGATCGGCGCCCGCTCGCCATAGCCGGTGGCGAACATGAAGGGCACGCCGAGTTCGCGGAGCTTGATTGCGACCGGGACGCTGTTCTCGCTGCCGAGGTTGAGGTCGAGCAGCGCAAAGTCCGGCTTGCTGCGGCCGATCGCAGTGATGGCCTGGGTGACGGACGCTGCCGTCTCGACATGCCGCGCGCCGAGTTCGAGCAGGATCACCTCGGCCGCCATCGCGATGATCAGATTGTCCTCGACGATCAGCGCTGTGCCCGACAGGCGCGGCGGCGCCGGCTTCTCGGCCTCCAGCCTGGTCGCGATGCCCGACATGGAAGTCATCATCTCTACATAGTTGCCAGGGATGACGAAGCGCGCATGCACGCCGAGCAGGTCGAAGCGCAGTTCCGCATCGCCCTTGAGGTCGAACGGGATCGATCGCTCGATGATGGTCGTGCCGAAGCCGCGGCGCGACGGCGGCTGCACCGGCGGGCCGCCGCTTTCCTTCCAGTCGATCACGAGGCTCGAGCTCTGGTCGAGCTTCCAGGCGATTTCGACCGTTCCGGTCGAGTCGGCAAGCGCGCCATATTTGGCGGAGTTCGTCATCATCTCGTGGACCACAAGCGCAAGTGTCGCAAATGCTTTGGGGTCGAGCGCTACCTCGGGCCCGTTCATCTGGATGCGGCCGGCGCGCGCGCCGAGATAGGCGCCGGCCTCCGATTCCACCAGCGCCTTCAGCGCTACCGGGGCCCAATTCAGGCTGGTGATCTGGTCATGCGCCCGCGCCAGTGCCTGGATGCGCCCGCCCAGCACGCCGGCGAATTCCTCGACACTGCCGGTCGAATCCTTGCTCTGCGAGACGAGCCCGCGGACCAAGCTCAGGATGTTGCGGACACGGTGATTGAGCTCGGCGATCATCAGTTCCTGCCGCTCCTGCGCGCCCTTGCGTTCGCGCGCAGCAAGTTCGGCAAGCTGCAGGATGACTTCGAGCAGGGTGATGCGCAGGCTCTCGGCAATGTGCAGATCGGCTTGCGTCCAGGGTCTGGACTGGCCATGAACCACTTCCTGCCAGAGCTCAAAACTCTTCCGTGGGGTGAGGCGCGGTCCATGTGGACCACTGGCGTAGACCTTCTCCGGCGCGCCAGCCCAGTTCACCGAGCGCAGCACCTCGCGCCGGAAGAAGATCAGGCAGTCGCGCGGGACGCGCGAGATCGGGATTACGAGGAAGCCTGCGGCGCGGTCACGGAATGATTCGCCCGCGGCATACACCTTGCCGATCTCGGCGCTTGCCGTGATGCGACCGGGCGAGGTGCGATTGATGAATGCGACGAGATCTTTCACTTCGGCAGAAGTCGGGGTATCGCCGGACAGGGTCACATCACCGTCCGACCAGATCGCGATTCCGTCGCATTCGATCATCTTGCGGTATTCGTCGACGAAATCGACGATGGCGCGGTGGCTGTGCTCGTGGCTTCCGGCGGCCTCGATCAGCCGATCCTGGATCTGCTGGGCACGCGCTTCATAGGCGACCGTCGCCTCGCGCTCGCGCGTCTCGATGATCCAGGAGAACATCTGGCCGAATAGCTCGGCGGCGGTACGGCGCTCGAACGAAACATGGTGAGGCGAGTAATGATGGCAGGCAAACAGCCCCCACAGCTTGCCGTCACGCAGGATCGAAATCGACATCGACGCCGCGACACCCATGTTCTGCAGATATTCGATATGGATCGGCGAGACCGACCGCAGCGTGCTCATGGAGAGGTCGAGCAGGCCGGCGCTGTGGGTGGCGGTCGAGAGCAGCGGCACCGGCTTTGCGCTGGTGTCGGCGATGATCCTGATCCAGTTGCGCGTATAGAGCGTGCGTGCCTGTTGCGGAATGTCGGATGCCGGGTAGTGCAGACCGAGAAACGTCTCGAGTCCCGCCTTGGCGACTTCGGCGATCACCTCGCCGGATCCGTCCGGATGGAAGCGGTAGACCATCACGCGGTCGAAGCCTGTCAGGATAGTGACCTGGCGCGCCGCCTCCTGCGCGAGTTCGCTGATGCCCCTGGTCTTGCGGACGCGGCCGAGCATCAGCCGCACCAGTTCGCCGGAATTGACGTCGGTCTCGATCACCGACGGTTCGGCCTCGATGACGAGGTAGACGCCGGAAAAATGAATCGCGATGTCGAATAGCTTGCCGCCGTCCTGCAGGGCCACGCCGAAAATGCGCTCCGTTGCATCGGGGCCGGCGAGATAATCGACGCGGGCGCGAATGGCGTCGACGGCGGCTTTCGACAGGACGGTGTCGACCGGCCGCTGAAAGATGTCGGCGGCATCGCGGCCGAGATAGTCGGCGACGTTGTCCGAGGCCATGCAGATGGTGAAATCCGACTGCAGCGCGATCAGAAAACCGAACGGCTGCACGCTGCCGGGGATGTGGATCGGCTCACGGTCGCAATTGCTGAGGTCGACCTGCGGTTTCATGATAGCGCCGCCGCCTGCCTGAACAAAGAGAACGCGCGGCGCGCTGGCTCTATGATGTCGTTCTCATCCGCAAGCTCGCTGCAATGGCTCTCCAGGATTGCCAGAAAGCTCGGCCAGAGCGGACGGCCCACTCCGTGAACGAGGAACGCTGTGTTATCGGACACGACGGAGTCGCTGCACTGCCGGATCTTCCTGAGCAGATAGGCTGCTCCAAGGCGCGATCCTTCGAGAACATAGAGGGTGCCGAGAACGGCGAAGCGGTCAGGCAACGCCGGCGCATTCAGCAGGCGCGGCGTGCCGCCGAGCCGCGCCAGGTCGCGCAGGATGGCCCTGCTTCGCGCACGGTCGTGCCAGTCGGGCAGAATGTCGCGGACACTAGCACGAACCAGGGATTGCTCCAGCGGCAACAAGGCTGCGGCATTGATTTCAAGGAAGCGGCAGTATTCCGCTGCCTTGCAGAGGTCCAACGCGCCAAGTTGAGCGTCGAGGCGTGCATGCTCGGCGGCGGTAGCGTCCCTCAAAATGCTCCGGAGCGTGGGGCTCTGGCGGGTAAGGCAGCTGCGATCGGCAATATGCGGCGTCGGAATTGCAATTTCCGGCATCCGGTTTCCTTTTACTGGGCCTGCGCGGCCGTCAGGCCACAGAATTACTCGGTCCACAACGCCCCAGGGAACTCCCGGTTCCAATCGCAAGGCTCGATTCAGCCTTACTGTTTTGGGCGCATTGCCTCGGGCGTATCGGGCTGCGCCAGCGGATGTGCCTTGGCGAATTCCGGCACTGCCATTGCAGTCTCGAAAATGCGCTTCACCGTCGGATAGATCTTCAAATCGATCTGCTGCGTCACCGCCACAGTGACGTGGCCGACCATGCAGATGTCGGCCATCGTCGGGCTATCGCCATGGCAGAATCTTCCGGTGTCCTTGTTATCGGCGAGATGCCCCTCCAGCGCCGCCAGCGTCTCCACGGTCCAGTGCCGCCGCCATGCCACCTGCTGGGTGTCGCGCAGATTGAGTTCGTGATCGAGATAACGGCGCACCCGCGGCGTCAGCAGGGGATGGCCCTCGCAGGCCACCATCAGCGCCAGCGCGCGCACGCGGGCGCGGCCGATAGCGTCGGCGGGCAGCAACGGCGGGGAGGGATATTTCTCGTCAAGATATTCGAGAATGGCAAGCGATTGGAACAGCGTGGTGCTGTCATCCTCGACCAGCGCCGGCAGCGCCATCTGCGGATTGATCCGGCGATATTCGGGATCGCGATGCGCGTTGGCGTCGAGGTCGATGAAGGTCACTTCGGCCGGGACATTTTTCAGATTGAGCGCAATGCGAACCCGAAAGCTCGCCAGCGATCGCCAGAACGAGAAGAATTTCATGGGAGACTCCGCACTTCTCTTCCCCTCTCCCCTTGTGGGAGAGGGTGGATCAATCGTGCGAAGCACGATTGAGACGGGTGAGGGGTTCTTTCCGCGGATAGAGACCCCTCATCCGGCGCTCCGCGCCACCTTCTCCCACAAGGGGAGAAGGGAAGGAAGTCTCTACCCCGCGCCCACTGCCTTCTTGCGCCAGGCCAGATGTACGGCGCAGGTGCAGCCGGGCGGGTGCGAAGTGACGTCGTTGGCCGGGACGACTTCGGCCACCACCGGCGCCTTCGCGGCAACCCGCTCCTGCGAGGGAATGTAGTTCAGCACCGGCGCCAGCCAACGCTCGGTCTCCGCCACCGCCATGCCCTTGCGCGCGGCGTAGTCCTCGACCTGGTCGCGCTCGATCTTGCCGACGCCGAAATAGAAGCTTTCGGGATGGGAGAAGTAGAGCCCCGATACCGACGAGCCCGGCCACATCGCAAAGCTCTCGGTCAGCTTCACGCCGGCGGTGTTCTCCGCATCCAGCAGGCGGAACAGCGTCGCCTTCTCGGTGTGATCGGGCTGCGCGGGATAGCCGGGCGCGGGGCGAATGCCGGCATATTGCTCGAGGATGAGCTGATCGGAGGCCAACGCCTCGTCCGGCGCGTAGCCCCAGAACTCCTTGCGGACGCGCTGATGCATCCGCTCGGCGAAGGCTTCGGCCAGACGATCGGCCAGCGCCTTGCACAGGATCGAGGAGTAATCGTCATTGGCGTTCTTGAAGCGGTCGGCCACCGCGTCCTCGCCGATCCCCGCGGTGACGACGAAGCCGCCGATATAGTCCGGCACGCCCGACGACGCGGGCGCGATGAAATCCGACAGCGCGGCGTTGAAACGGCCTTCGCGCTTCTCCAGTTGCTGGCGCAGCGTGTGGAAGGTCGCGATCTTCCTCTTCCGTGTGTCGTCGGCATAGACAGCGATATCGTCGCCGTCGGCATTGGCCGGCCAGAAGCCGATGGTTGCGCGGGCGGTGAACCATTTCTCCTTGATGATGCGGTCCAGCATCTTGCGCGCGTCGTCATAGAGCGAGCGCGCTACCTCACCGACCTTGGGATCGTCGAGAATGGCGGGGAAGCGCCCGGTCAGTTCCCAGGTCTGGAAGAACGGCGTCCAGTCGATGTATTCGGCCAATTCCGCAAGGTCGTAGGCGTCGAAACTCTTGATGCCGAGAAATGCCGGCTTCTTCGGCGGTGTTGCGGCGAAGTCGGCCTTGACTGCATTGGCGCGCGCGTCCGCAAGCTTCAGTCGCTTCTTGTCGGCCTGCGCGCGGAAATGCGCCGCGGAGATTTTCGCGTATTCGGCGCGGATGTCGGCGGCATAGGTCTCGCGCTTGTCGGCCGAGAGCAGCGAGGATGCGACGCCGACGGCGCGGCTGGCATCGTTGACATGAACCACCGGCCCACCCTTGTAGTTCGGGTCGATCTTGACCGCGGTATGGACGCGGCTCGTGGTGGCGCCGCCGATCAACAGCGGCATCTTCATGCCCTGCCGCTCCATTTCGCCGGCGAGAAAGCTCATCTCGTCGAGCGAGGGCGTGATCAGGCCTGATAGCCCGATGATATCCGCACCCTCCGCCTTGGCGGTCTCGATGATCTTATTGGCGGGCACCATGACGCCGAGGTCGATCACCTCGAAATTGTTACATTGCAGCACGATGCCGACGATGTTCTTGCCGATGTCGTGGACGTCGCCCTTCACCGTCGCAAGCACGATCTTGCCGGCGGCGTTGCGGCCGTCGCCGGTCACGCCATTGGCGAGGTTGCGCGCCTTCTCCTCTTCCATGAACGGCATCAGATAGGCGACCGCCTGCTTCATCACGCGGGCGGACTTCACCACCTGGGGCAGGAACATCTTTCCGTCGCCAAAGAGGTCGCCGACGATGTTCATGCCGGCCATCAGCGGCCCTTCGATCACGTTGAGCGGACGCTCGACCGTTTTGCGCGCAGCCTCGGTATCCTCTTCGATGAACTCGGTAATGCCGTGCACCAGCGCGTGGCTAAGCCGCTTCTCGACCGACCATTCGCGCCAGGCGAGATCCTGCTCCTTGCTCTGCTTCTCCTTGCCGCGGAACTTTTCCGCCAGCGCCAGCAGCCGCTCGGCCGCGCCGGGGTCGCGGTTGAGGATGACGTCCTCGCACACCTGGCGCAGTTCGGGGTCGATGTCGTCATAGACGATCATCTGCCCGGCATTGACGATGCCCATATCCATGCCGGCCTTGATGGCATGATACAAGAACACCGAATGCATGGCCTCGCGCACCGGCTCGTTGCCGCGGAACGAGAACGAGAGATTTGAGACGCCGCCGGAGACATGCGCGCCCGGCAGGTTCTGGCGGATCCAGCGCGTCGCCTCGATGAAGTCGACGCCGTAATTATTGTGCTCTTCGAGGCCCGTCGCGATCGCAAAGATATTCGGATCGAAGATGATGTCCTCAGGCGGAAAGCCGACCTCGTTGACGAGAATGTCGTAGGCGCGCTTGCAGATCTCGGTCTTGCGCGCGAACGTATCGGCCTGGCCGACCTCGTCGAAGGCCATCACCACGACGGCCGCGCCATGGCGGTGTGCGATCCGGGCCTCGTGGATGAATTTTTCCACGCCTTCCTTCATCGAGATCGAGTTCACGATAGGCTTGCCCTGAACGCACTTCAGGCCGGCCTCGATCACGTTGAACTTCGAGGAGTCCACCATGACAGGGACGCGGGCGATGTCAGGCTCGGCGGCGACGAGGTTGAGGAACGTCACCATCGCGGCTTCCGAATCCAGAAGTCCCTCGTCCATGTTGACGTCGATGATCTGGGCGCCGTTCTCGACCTGGTCGCGCGCGACCTGCAACGCCGCGGTGTAATCGCCCGCGGTGATCAGCTTGCGGAATTTGGCGGAACCGGTGACGTTGGTTCGCTCGCCGACGTTCACGAACGGGATCGCGGGCGTCAGTTCGAACGGCTCCAGCCCCGACAGCCGCAGGCGCGGCTCGATCGTGGGCACGATGCGCGGCTTGTGCGGGGCGACGGCCGCCGCAATCGCCGCGATATGGTCCGGCGTGGTGCCGCAGCAGCCGCCGACGATGTTGACGAGGCCGGCCTCGGCGAACTCGCCGATCAGCCGCGCCATGTATTCCGGCGTCTCGTCATACTGGCCGAATTCGTTGGGCAGGCCGGCGTTCGGGTAAGCACAAACCAGGGTATCGGCGACGCGGCCGATATCGGCGATGTGGGCGCGAAGGTCTTCCGCGCCGAGCGCGCAGTTGAAGCCGACGGTGATCGGCCTGGCGTGGCGGATCGAATTCCAGAACGCTTCGGGCAATTGCCCTGATAGCAGGCGGCCGGACTTGTCGGTGATGGTGCCCGAGATCATCACGGGCACGTCGATGCCGCGTTCTTCTGTGATTTCGGAGATGGCGTAGAGCGCGGCCTTGGCGTTCAGCGTGTCGAAGATGGTTTCGACCAGCAGCAGGTCGGCGCCGCCGTCGAGCAGGCCGTTGACCTGTTCGCCGTAGGCCTTGCGCAGATCGTCGAAGGTGACGGCGCGATAGCCGGGATTGGAAACGTCGGGCGAGATCGAGGCCGTGCGGTTGGTCGGGCCCAGCGCGCCGGCCACGAAACGCGGCTTGCCGTCCTCGGCCGCAACACGCTCGGCGGCAGCACGCGCCAGCCGAGCGCCGTCGCGGTTCAGCTCATAGGCCAAATCCGACATGTCGTAGTCGGCCTGCGCGATCGAGGTCGAGGAAAACGTGTTGGTGGCGACGATGTCGGCGCCGGCGCGCAAATAGGCGGCGTGGATATCCTCGATCGCCTTCGGCTGCGTCAGGATCAAGAGGTCGTTATTGCCCCTGACGTCGCGATGGAAATCCGCGAAACGTTCACCGCGAAACGCGGCCTCGTCATATTGCAGGCCCTGGATCATCGTGCCCATGGCGCCGTCGAGCACTAGGATGCGCTCGCGCGCGGCGGCGAGCAGGGCGGTACGCTTTGGCGAAATCGGGGACGTCATCGGATCAGGCGGCTTTCTGTGCGCCATTGGGGCGAATGCCCAGCAAATGGCTGATCGCGAACACGAGGTCCGCGCGGTTCATGGTGTAGAAGTGGAAGGTGTCGACGCCGTGCTTGGCGAGCTTGTGCACCTGGCCAGCCGCCACGGTGGCGGCTACCAGCTTGCGTGTGTCGGCATCGTCGTCGAGTCCTTCGAACTTGTCGGCGAGCCAATTCGGCACCGTGGTGCCGGCGCGGGTCACGAAGCTGCGCGCCTGCTTGAAATTGTGCATCGGCATGATGCCGGGCACGACCGGAATATCGATGCCGCGGGCGCGGACGCGATCGAGGTAGCGGAAGTAGAGATCGTTATCGAAGAAGACTTGCGTGATGGCCCGCGCCGCGCCGGCATCGACCTTGGCCTTCAGCGTATCGATATCGGCGTCGATGGTCGGGCTCTCCGGATGTTTCTCCGGATAGGCCGATACCGAGATTTCGATATCAGGATAGCGCTTCTTGATGCCTTCGATCAGGTCGGGCGAGCTTTGATAGCCGTCGGGATGGGCGTGATAGGCGGTGCCGATGCCGGTGGTGGGATCGCCGCGCAGCGCGACGATATGGCGGACGCCGATCTCGTGATAGCGCGCCACCACGTCATCGATCTCGCCCTTCGGCGCGCCGACGCAGGTCAGATGCGCTGCCGGGACCAGGCGGGTCTCTTTCAGGATGCGTGCGATGGTCGAATGAGTGCGCTCACGCGTGGATCCCCCGGCGCCATAGGTCACGGAGACGAAATTCGGCGTCAGCGGCGCCAGCCGGTTGATGGTGTCCCACAGGCTGCGCTCCATCTCCTCCGTCTTGGGCGGAAAAAATTCGAAGGAAATCCGGGGCGAATGCAGCGCGCGATGGCCGTCGAATGCGGGGGGCGTAACCTCGGTCATGGCACTCACAAAGCTCCGGAAGGATGGGCGGACATCAGGCCTAGCGGCGATCAGCTAAAATAGGCCAAACGGGGCCGACCAAACAGCCCATCGGATATGGGAAGTAGCCCACTTTGTGCAAAAAAGTTGAAATGGCGGCCGTTATGGAAGAGCTGGTGGGCTACGATTGTTTGGTGCTTTATCTAGTAAAAACAATATAGTAGCGTAGATTTGGCTTTAGATTGGGCCTGCATTGTGCGTTGGGCCGGGTGAACTAGGTCGATTCTGTCGTACTCTATCCCACCATCGAGGGTGGCCGGTGCCGGGGCTTTCCCCACAAGTGCGGGCCTGATCTGCGCCGGTCGGGCCTTTGTCGCCCTCGATTGCCGCACTAGTTTAGCGCCATGATCCCGCTTTCCGTTCTCGACCTCTCCGTCGTCACCACTGGCACCCGCCCGGCCCACGCGCTGCAGAACAGCATCGATCTGGCGCGCCATGTTGATGGCCTCGGCTATGTCAGGTACTGGCTCGCCGAGCATCACAACCTGGCTTCAGTGGCGAGCCCCGCGCCCGACCTGATGATCGGTCAGATCGCGGCAGTGACCAAAAATATCCGCGTCGGCTCCGGCGGCGTGATGCTGCCCAACCATGCGCCGCTGGTCGTGGCCGAGCGCTTCAAGATGCTGGAGGCGTTGTTTCCCGGCCGCATTGATCTCGGCCTGGGCCGCGCGCCCGGCACCGATGGCGCCACGGCGCACGCGCTGCGCAGCCGGCTCGACCGCCGCGAGGGCGACGATTTTCTTGAGCGGCTGAGTGAACTGGTGTTGTGGGAAACCCGCGGCTTCCCGGCCGGTCATCCCTACAACAATGTGGTGGCGATGCCCGACGACACGCCGCTGCCGCCGATCTGGCTGCTCGGCTCAAGCGACTACAGTTCGGAATTGGCGGCGCAGGTCGGCATGGGCTTCGCCTTCGCGCATCATTTCGCGTCCTACGACGCGATCGCGGCGATGACCAACTACCGCAGCCACTTCAAGCCGTCCGGCTGGCGGGAGAGCCCGCACGGCATCCTCGCCGTCGCAGCCGTCGCCGCCGAAACCGATGCGGAAGCCGAAACGCTCGCGACCTCGATGGACCTCAACCGCCTGCGCCGCGACCGCGGACAATACCTGCCGCTGCCGAGCGTCGAGGAGGCGCTGGCCTATAATTATTCTGACTCCGAACGCGCTTCGATCGCGCGCAACCGTTCGCGGTTCTTCGTCGGCAGCCCGGCAACCATCATGGCGAAGCTGCAGCCGATGATCACGGCGAGCCAGCCGGATGAGCTGATGATCATCACCGCGGTGTACGACCACGACGCGAGGAAGAAGTCGTATAGTCTGCTGGCGGATGCGTTCGGGTTGGGGAAGAAGGTGGCGGCGTAACCGTTTTCCGTTCCCCGGACGCTGCGCAGCGCGTAGCGGTGCGCTGCAGAGCCGGGGCCCAGGTGGTGTGCGCCGGCAGGGGTCCCGGCTCTGCGGAGCAGCGTCGCACGCTGCGCCGCGTCCGGGACACGAAAGCTCAATCCTGCTTCTCGCTGAACGTCGCCCGGAACGGATGGCCGGGGTAGACGCCGACGATGCGGAATTCGCGCGAGAAGAACTTCAGCTCCTCCAGCGCAAAGGCGAGGCCCTTGTCCTCGGGATGGCCGTCGACGTCGGCATAGAATTGCGTGGCGGAGAATTCGCCGTCGACCATGTAGCTTTCCAATTTCGTCATGTTGACGCCGTTGGTGGCGAAACCGCCGAGTGCCTTGTAGAGCGCAGCCGGCAGGTTGCGTACCCGGAAAACAAAAGTCGTGACCAGCGGCCCCGAATCCTGGGCGGCCCATTTCTGATCGCGCGCGAGCACCACGAAGCGGGTGGTGTTGTGGGCTTCGTCCTCGACATCCTCGGCCAGGATATCGAGCCCGTAGATCTGCGCCGCCAGGCGGGAGGCGATCGCGGCAACGCTCTTGTCCTTGCGCTCGGAGACGTCGCGAGCGCTGCCGGCGGTGTCGGCCGCCACGATCGGCTTGATGCCGAGCTTGCGGATGATGCGCCGGCACTGGCCGAGCGCATGGACGTGGCTTTCCACCGTCTTGATGTCGGAGAGTTTTGTCCCCTTCGGCGCCATCAATTGATGGCGGACCGGCAAGAACCATTCGCCGACGATGAAGAGGCCGGACGCCGGTAACAGATGGTGGATGTCGGCAACACGCCCCGCGACCGAATTCTCGATCGGGATCATGCCGAGATCGGCTTCGCCCGAGGAGATCGCGGACAGCGCGTCCTCGAAGGTCGCGCACGGCATCGGTTCGGCGTCCGGATAGGCCTCGACGATGGCGATATGGGAATTGGCGCCAGGCTCGCCCTGGAATGCGATTTTGAGCTTTTTGGTCATGCTATCTTTCCTGGCGGGCCTTTTAGCAGCCGGTCAGGCTTTGGCCATAGCGTTTTCAAGCGAAGTGGATACCGGTTCGCGTTGAAGAAAACGCGTCAAAACAAAAGGATAAAGCCTCGGTCACTCGGAACGAGGTTTTAGTATCTTGCGGGCGGTTTCGAGGTCGGCCGGGGTGTCGACGCCGCGAGGGACGCTGTCGACGAGGGTGATGTCGATCCGCATCCCGGCTTCCAGCGCGCGGAGTTGTTCGAGCTTTTCCTGCTGCTCCAGCGGCGAGGGGGGCAGGGCGACGAACCGCTCCAGCGCGGCGCGACGGTAGGCATAGAGGCCGATATGGTGGTAGCGGGGGCCGTCGCCGTGAGGCGCGGTGGCGCGGGTGAAATAGAGTGCGCGCAGCCGGTTCGCCCCGATCGGGGAGCCGACCGCCTTCACCACGCTGGGGGCCTGGTCCTCTTCCTGGGTGTGGATCTGCGAGGCGAGGGTGGCGATATCGACGGCGGGATCGTCGAGTGGCGGCAGCGCGGCGCGGATGGTGTCCGGTGCGATGGTCGGGAAATCGCCCTGCAAATTGACCACGATCTCGGCCTTACCCGACGGATCCAGCGTCCGCATGGCCTCGTGGATCCGGTCGGATCCGGAAGGATGGGAGGTGCGGGTCATCACCACCTCGCCGCCGGCGGCCCTTACCGCGTCAGCGATTTCGGGGGTATCGGTCGCCACCGCGACTCGGCCGATATTGGCCTCCTCGGCGCGCCGCAGCACGTGCACGATCATGGGCAGGCCGGCGATATCCAAAAGCGGCTTGCCCGGCAGCCGGGTCGCCGCCATCCGGGCGGGAATCAACACCAAAATGCGGGAATCGGTCATCGTCTGAGGGCCCGGCCGGATAGTGGATTTGGTGGGGATGGGATGAAATCCGGCGCGTTTATACGGGTTGCCAGAGCCCGGGCAAACCGATATCTCAACCCTGCTGAGGGCGCGGCGCAAAAGCTGATTCCTCGCGCCTATCCGTGGCCGTTTTGCCGGCCTTCAGTCGACCTTTCCGGCCTGGAGCCTGATCCGTTATGGACTCCTTCGAACTCAACAAGATTCTCGGTGCCGTCCTCAGCACCTGCCTCGTTCTCCTGGTGACGAGCTTCGCCGCCCACGCGATTTTCGCGCCCGTGAAGCCGGAAAAGCCGGGCTTCGAAATCGCCGTGAAGGAAGACGCCTCTCACGGCGGCGCCAAGGAAGCCGCAGCTCCCGCCGAGCCGATCGAGAAGCTGTTGCAGACGGCCTCCGTCGAGAAGGGCACCGCGGCCGCCAAGAAGTGTGCCGCCTGTCATACGTTCGAAAAGGGCGGGCCGAACCGCGTTGGTCCCAACCTCTACGGCATCGTGAACGAGGCGAAGGGCGCGGGACATGGCGGTTTCAATTTCTCCGCGGCCATGAAGGCCAAGGGCGGCAACTGGAGCTTTGACGATCTCAACAAGTTCCTCGCCAACCCCAAGGCTTTCATTCCGGGTACGGCTATGGGCTTCGCCGGCATCTCCAAGGACAGCGAGCGCGCGGACGTCATCGCCTATCTGAACTCGCTGTCGGAAAAGCCGGCACCGCTGCCGACTGCGGCGAAGTAAAATTTCAACCGTCTCGCATGGACGTTGGGATATGACGGCCAGGCATCGCCTGGCCGTTTCGCTATGAGGGATCGCATCTTTACTAGCGGAGTTGTTACCGGGACTATTCGCCGCAGCGGCGGTGTTCCCAAGCTGCTATCATGAGGAAAAAGCAACGTAATTCGTCGAACCCTTGCCTTATATTGGGTCCTCACTAGCTCGGCCTTGTGCTTGCGGGTTTCGCGTCTGGGGCCGCCGCGGACCTCGACAGCACGGATACTGGTATCAGCAACAGGAATTCTGCATTTGGCCATTACCCGACGACATCTTCTCCAGGGCGGCGCGGCTGCCGCCATGGCTCCCGCGCTGGGACTGCCCCCGGGCGCCCCTGCAATCTCGTCCGCGTACGCACAATCCGCCGCGGGCGAACCAGCCTTTCGGCATGCGCTGTCGCTGTTCGGCGAAGTCAAATATCCGGCAGGCTTCAAGCGCTTTGACTACGTCAATCCGGAGGCCCCGAAGGGCGGCATCGTACGTCAGATCCAGATCGGTACGTTTGACAACTTCAACCTCGTGGTTGCCGGCGTCAAAGGCTCGCTCGCAGCCGGCGTTCAGTTGATCTACGAATCCCTCATGACGCAGTCGCTGGACGAGGTCTCGACCGAGTACGGCGAACTGGCCGAAGCCGTCAGCCACCCCGAGGATTTCGCCTGGGTGATCTATCGCCTCCGGCGAGAGGCGAAATGGCATGACGGAAATCCCGTCACGCCTGACGACGTGATCTTCTCCCTTAATGCGTTCAAGCAACATCATCCGCAGTACTCGGCCTATTATCGCCATGTGGTGAAAGCTGAAAAGGTCGGTGATCGCGACATAAAATTCAGCTTCGACGCGCCCGGCAATCGCGAACTTCCGCTGATCGTCGGACAACTCACGATCTTGCCGAAGCATTGGTGGGAGGGCACCGACAGCGAAGGTCGCAAGCGCGACATCGCTGCGACGACGCTGGAGAAACCGCTGGGCTCGGGTGCCTACCGCATCAAGGAGTTTGTCCCGGGCAGGACGTTCACGCTGGAGCGGGTAAAGGACCATTGGGGACGCGATTCCAGCACGAACGTCGGCCGCAACAATTTCGACGAGCTGCGCCTGGAATATTTCCGGGACTCGACGGTCGCGCTCGAAGCGTTCAAGGGCGACCAGGTCGATTGGCGCACCGAAAACAGCGCCAAGAACTGGGCGACGGCCTACGACTTTCCGGCCGTCAATGACAAGCGCGTGCTGCTCGAGGAGTTTCCGAACCGCAGTTCCGGAATCATGCAGGCGTTCGCGCTCAATATCCGGCGCGACCAGTTCAAGGATCCGCGGGTGCGTCGCGCGCTGAATTTTGCGTTCGATTTCGAGGAGATGAACAAGCAGATCTTCTTCGGTCAGTACAAGCGCATCAGCAGCTATTTCGATGGCACTGAACTGGCTTCAAGCGGCCTGCCGCAAGGCGCCGAGCTGGAAATACTCGAAGCCGTCCGCGCGGAGGTCCCGCCCGAGGTATTCACGAAGCCCTATACCAATCCGGTCGGCGGCAGTCCCGAAGCGGTTCGCGAGAATCTTCGTGAGGCGCTGCGCCTGCTCAAGGAAGCCGGCTATGAGGTGCGCGAGCGCAGGCTGGTCGATAGCAAAACGGGAGCGCCATTTGCGCTCGAATTGCTTGGTGCAGACCCATCCTTCGAACGGGTCATGCTGTTTTTCAAACCCTCTCTGGAGCGGCTGGGTATCAATGTCAGCGTGCGCACGATCGATCCGACGCAGTATGAAAACCGGCTCCGTAGCTGGGACTTCGACGTAGTCGTCTCGTCGTGGCCGGAATCGCTATCGCCCGGAAATGAACAGCGCGAATTTTGGGGTTCGCCGGCGGCGGACATGGCGGGTTCGCGCAATATCATCGGCATCAAGAATCCGGCGGTCGACAAATTGATCGAGCGGCTGATCTATGCCAAGGGTCGGGATGATCTTGTTGCCGCGACCAGGGCGCTCGACCGCGTGCTGCTGTGGAATCATTATGTCGTGCCGCAGTGGAATTATCCCAAGGTACGCACCGCGCGGTGGGATCGCTTCGGCAGGCCGTCCGAACTGCCGAAGTACGGTCAGTCGGCTTTTCCGTCGCTGTGGTGGTTCGACGCCGACAAGGCGGCGCGGAACGGAAGACGCTCTTGAAGGATAGCTTGCGCATGGCGCAATTCTCTCGCCGGCATGTGCTCGGTCTCGGTGTCGGCGCGTTGGCGGCTACACGCCTCGCGCCAGCGTTCGCGGATAATGGCGGCAAGAAGCTCCACGGTCTTTCGGCGTTCGGCGAGCTGAAATATTCCGCCGACTTTCGTCGTTTCGACTACGTCAATGCGGATGCGCCGAAAGGCGGGATGTTCTCGCAACTCGTTGGCGCGGGTGGCTCGACCTTCAATTCGCTCAACGCCTTTATCGTAAAGGGCGACAGGGCGAACGGAATGGAGCTGACCTTTGCATCGCTGATGGCGCGGGCGTTCGACGAGCCGGACGCGGTCTATCTCCTGGCGGCGGAGGATTTGACCGTTTCCCCCGACAGGTTGGTATTCCGTTTCCAGTTGCGTCCAGGCATTACCTTTCACGACGGCAGCGAGATCACCGCATCCGACGTTGCGTTCTCGCTGACGACGCTGAAGAGCAAGGGACATCCCGCGTACGCTTCCGTGCTGCGCGATCTCGCCGATGCCACCGTCGAGGACAAGCGGACGGTCCAGTTGCGTTTTCAGCCGACCCGCGGCCTCGACGTGCCGGCGCTTGCGGCGGCGATGCCGATCTTTTCGGAGAAATACTATTCGAAGCGGTCGTTCGACGAGACCTCGCTGGAAGCGCCGCTCGGATCAGGTCCCTATCGCGTCGCTCGGTTCGAGCAGGGGCGCTTCGTGGAATTCGAGCGGGTGAAGAACTGGTGGGGTGAGAATCTTCCGGTTTGTCGCGGCCTGTACAATTTCGATATTCTGCGGGACGAGTATTACCGGGACCGCGAAGCCGGCTTCGAGGCCTTCACCGGTCGCAACTACCTGTTCCGCGAGGAGTTCACCTCGCGAGTCTGGGCCACGCGCTACGATTTTCCTGCGATCCGCGACGGCCGCGTCAAGCGGGACGTCATTCCGGACGAGCGCCCCTCCGGCGCGCAGGGCTGGCTGCTCAACACGCGGCGGGACAAATTCAAGGACAGGCGCGTTCGCGAGGCGTTGACGATCGCCTTCGACTTCGAATGGACCAACAAGAACCTGATGTATGGTTCTTACCAGCGCACGCATTCGGTGTTCCAGAATTCCGACATGATGGCGCGCGGCGAGCCGTCGGCGGAAGAGATCGCGCTGCTGGAGCCGTTCCGCGATCGTCTGCTGCCGGAAGTGTTTGGACCGGCATGGATACCTCCGGAGACCGACGGGTCCGGGCAGGATCGCAAGCTGTTGCGCAGCGCCGGTGAACTGCTCAATGCCGCGGGCTGGACCGTGAAGGACGGCCGCCGGCTTAACGCGAAGGGCGAACAGTTTTCGGCCGAATTCCTGCTGACCGAGCGTTCGTTCGAGCCGCATCACCAGACTTTCATCAAGAACCTCCGTGTGCTCGGCATCGATGCCAACATTCGCCTGGTCGACCCGGCGCAGGCCGAGGTACGGCTCAAGGACTTCGACTTCGATATCGCCATCGCGCGATTCATCTTCCCGCAAATTCCGGGAAGCTCGCTGCGCAACTATTTTTCGAGCGACTCCGCAAAAACCAAGGGCTCCAATAACCTTGCCGGAATCGCCGATCCGATCGTCGATGCGCTGGTCGAGAAAGCGGTGGGTGCGCAGACGCAGGCCGAACTGAACTACACCTGCCGCGCCCTCGATCGTGTGCTGCGCTCCGGCCGTTACTGGATTCCGCACTGGAACAAGGCTTCGCACTGGATCGCCTATTGGGACCAGTTCGGTTTTCCGCCGACCAAGCCCCGCTATGCCCGTGGCACGCCGGAGACCTGGTGGTACGAAGCGGCAAAGGCCGCAAAACTCGAGCAGGCGAAATAGTCCATGGCCGCCTATATCGTCCGCCGCGTTCTCCTGATGTTGCCGACGCTGCTCGGCATCCTGTTCGTCTCCTTCGTGGTCGTGCAGTTCGCGCCCGGCGGGCCGGTCGAGCGCGTGATTGCGCAGCTCTCGGGTGCAGACACCGGGGCCGCCTCGCGTGTGTCGGGCTCCTCCGGCGGCGATTTCGGTGCGCGGCCCCAGGCCGGCGCCTCCGCCGACGCCGTCAATTCAAAATACCGCGGCGCGCAGGGACTTGATCCGGATTTCATCAAGAACCTCGAAAAGCAGTTCGGCTTCGACAAGCCTGCGCATGAGCGGTTTGCGCTGATGGTGTGGAATTTCGCCCGCTTCGATTTCGGCAAGAGCTACTTTCGCGACACCACCGTGGTGCAGCTGATCAAGGAGAAGCTGCCGGTCTCGATATCGCTCGGTCTCTGGTTGACGCTGCTGACCTACCTGATCTCGATTCCGCTCGGCGTCCGCAAGGCGGTGGCAGATGGCTCGCGCTTCGATACGTGGACGTCAGCGGTGATCATCATCGGGTTTGCAATCCCCGGGTTCCTGTTCGCGATCTTGCTGATTATCCTGTTTGCGGGCGGCTCGTTCTTCAACGTGTTCCCGCTGCGCGGCCTGACGTCCGACGGCTGGTCGCAATTCCCCTGGTACTGGAAGATCATCGACTACTTCTGGCACCTCACGCTGCCCCTGATCGCCATGGGCCTCGGTGCTTTCGCCACCATGACGCTGCTGACCAAGAACTCGTTCCTCGACGAGATCAGGAAGCAGTATGTGATGACCGCGCGCGCCAAGGGCTGCGGCGAGGGGCAGGTGCTCTATGGTCATATCTTCCGCAACGCCATGCTGATCGTGATCGCGGGCTTTCCCGGTGCGTTCATCGGGGCGTTCTTCTCCGGCTCGCTGCTGATCGAGACCATCTTCTCGCTCGACGGGCTCGGGCTGCTCGGCTTCGAGAGCGTGCTCAACCGCGACTATCCCGTCGTGTTCGGCACGCTGTTCATCTTTTCCCTTGTAGGCCTTGTGGTGGGTCTGATCTCCGACCTTGCCTATATGTGGATCGATCCACGAATCGATTTCGAGGCGCGGGAGGTCTGATGACAGTGCTCGCCCCGCAAACGATCGAGACCGGGACGCAGTCGCCGCTCGGCGTTGCCGTACCGGTCTCGCGGCATCCCCTTGCGATGTCGCCGCTCAACCGCCGGCGCTGGCAGAACTTCAAGGCCAACCGGCGCGGCTACTGGTCGCTCTGGATCTTCCTCGCGCTGTTCCTGATCTCGCTGTTCGCGGAGTTGATCGTCAACGACCGCCCCTTCATGATCAAGTATGACGGGAGGCTCTATTGGCCGGCTTTCGTCAGCTATTCCGAAACGACCTTCGGCGGCGATTTCGAGACCGCGGCCGACTACCGTGATCCCTATCTGCAGAAGCTGATTGCGGAGAAGGGCGGCTGGATGGTGTGGCCGCCGATCCGCTATTCCTACGCCACCCATAATCTCGATCTGCCGACGCCGGCGCCGTCGAAGCCGACATGGATGCTGACGGAGGAGCAGTGCAAGCCTGTGCTCGAGAAGAAGGGCCTGAAGAGCTGTCGCGACCTCGAATACAACTGGCTCGGCACCGACGATCAGGGCCGCGACGTGGTGGCGCGGCTGATCTATGGCTTCCGCATCTCGGTGTTGTTCGGCCTGACGCTGACCATCCTGTCCTCGATCATCGGCGTCATCGCCGGCGGCGTGCAGGGCTATTTCGGCGGCTGGACCGATCTGATCTTCCAGCGCGTCATCGAAATCTGGAGCGCGATACCCTCGCTCTATCTGCTGCTGATCCTGTCGTCGGTGCTGGTACCCGGCTTTTTCGTGCTGCTCGGCATTCTCTTGCTGTTCTCCTGGACGTCGCTGGTGGGGCTCGTGCGTGCGGAATTCCTGCGCGGGCGCAATTTCGAGTACATCCAGGCCGCGCGTGCGCTCGGCGTCTCCAACGGCGTCATCATGTTCCGGCATCTGCTGCCGAACGCGATGGTGGCAACCATGACGTTCCTGCCGTTCATCGTGTCGTCCTCGGTGATGACGCTGACCGCGCTCGATTTCCTCGGCTTCGGCCTGCCGCCGGGCTCGCCGTCGCTCGGCGAACTGCTGGCGCAAGGCAAGGCCAATGTGCAGGCGCCCTGGCTCGGCTTCACCGGCTTCTTCTCGGTAGCGATCATGCTGTCGCTCCTGATCTTCATCGGCGAGGGCGTGCGCGACGCCTTCGATCCGCGCAAGACGTTCCGGCAGGGATAGCGGCATGGACGCCATCAACCAACCACTGCTCGATGTCCGCGATCTCTCGGTCGCGTTCGGCAACAGCATTGCCGTCGATCGCGTGTCGTTCTCGATCAAGCGTGGCGAGTGCGTGGCGCTGGTCGGTGAATCCGGCTCCGGCAAGTCCGTCAGCGCGCTGTCGGTTCTGAAGCTGCTGCCTTATCCGTCCGCCTCGCATCCCTCCGGCACCATCCATTTCAAGGGCCGCGAGCTGCTCCGTGCTTCGGAACGCGAGATGCGCGAAATCCGCGGCAACGACATCTCGATCATCTTCCAGGAGCCGATGACCTCGCTCAATCCGCTCCACACCATCGAGGCGCAGATCGGGGAAATTCTCTCGCTGCATCGAGGCATCAGCGGGCAAATGGCGCGGGCGCGGACGCTCGAACTGTTGACGCAGGTCGGCATTCCCGATCCGGAAACGAGGCTGCAAAGCTATCCGCATCAGTTGTCCGGCGGCCAGCGCCAGCGCGTCATGATCGCGATGGCGCTCGCCAACGAGCCGGACCTTCTGATCGCGGACGAGCCGACCACCGCGCTCGACGTTACCGTGCAGGCGCAGATCCTGGCGCTGCTCGCCGAGATCAGGTCGCGGCTTGGCATGAGCATGCTGTTCATCACCCATGACCTCGGCATCGTCCGCCGCATCGCTGACGTCGTCTGCGTGATGAATTCCGGCAAGATCGTCGAGCAGGGGCCGGTCGAGCAGGTCTTCACCGCGCCGAAGCACGCCTATACGCGCGCGCTGCTCGCGGCCGAGCCCAAGCCCGATCCGGCGCCGCCGCGGCCCGAGGAGCCGGTGGTGATCTCGGCCGACAATCTCAAGGTCTGGTTTCCGATCAAGCGCGGGCTGCTGCGCTCGACCGTCGGCCATATCAAGGCGGTGGACGGCGTCAGCCTTGCGGTGCGCAAGGGCGAGACGCTCGGCGTCGTCGGCGAATCCGGCTCGGGCAAGACCACGCTCGGGCTGGCGCTGCTCCGGCTGATTTCCTCCGATGGTCCGATCGTGTTCCTTGGCAACAACATCCAGGGCCTGCGCTTCAAGGCCATGCTGCCGCATCGCCGCGACATGCAGATCGTGTTCCAGGATCCGTTCGGCGCGCTGAGCCCGCGCATGTCGGTCGGCGATATCGTCGCCGAAGGCCTTTCCGTGCACCAGAAGTCGCTGTCCTATGAGGAGCGCGAGGCGCGCGTCGTCAAGGCGCTGCGGGACGTCGGCCTCGACCCCGAGACGCGCTTCCGCTACCCGCACGAATTCTCCGGCGGCCAGCGCCAGCGCATCTCGATCGCGCGCGCGGTGGTGCTGGAGCCGAATTTCGTCGTGCTCGACGAGCCGACCTCAGCGCTCGACATGCTGTTCCAGGCGCAGATGGTCGATCTGTTGCGAGAGCTGCAGCGCAAGCGCGATCTGACCTACATGTTCATCTCGCACGATCTGCGGGTGGTGGCCTCGCTCGCCAGCCATCTGATCGTGATGCGCCACGGCAAGGTGGTGGAGGAAGGTCCCGCTGCGGAGCTCTTCAAGAATCCGAAGAGCGACTACACCCGCGCGCTGTTCGCCGCTGCGTTCCGGATCGAGGCGGTGCCGGAGCCGTAATAAGGGCTTCATATCCCGCGAATGCGGGTATCCGCTAGCTAGGCCGCGGCTTCTCCGCGTCATTGCGAGCGCAGCGAAGCAATCCACCTCTCTGCTCGGGGATGGATGGATTGCTTCGTCGCTTTGCTCCTCGCAATGACGCTAGAATACTGTGCTACAGCCGCTTGATCGCCGTCACTTCGCTTCCCGCCGCCTTGATCCGCGCGATCGCTTCCTGCGTGCTCTCGATCACCGTCGCCATATGATGCGCATTGGCGTGGACGATGGTGTCGGCGTTGCGGACGATGGCGACGTGACCTTTCCAGAAGATCAGATCACCGCGCTGCAGTTTCTTCGTCTCCGCCACATCAAGCGACCGGCCAAGACTGTCCTGCTGCATGTCGCTGTCGCGCGGGCAGCCGGTGCCGGCGGCGTTAAGCGATATTTGGACGAGACCGGAGCAATCGATGCCGAGGGAGCTCTTGCCGCCCCAGAGATAGGGCGTGCCGACGAAGCGCTCGGCGACCGCGACGAAATCCTGCTCCATGGCGGCGAGGCCGCCGACGTGACCGCGCGGCAGATACCAGCCTTCGCTGGTCACGGCGAACGCGCCGTCCTCGCGTAGGACCGTTACCCTTGCGCCCGTCGTGAGCGTCTCGACCGGTGGCAGCTTGATCGAGGGGCCGGGAAAAGCATATGTGCGCAATGCCGTGACCTTGTGCGTCGCTGCGGCCACCGGCTTTGCCAGCGCGCGGTCAGGAATCCAGCCGACATAGCCGTCGCTGCCGAGCTGCCCCCAGGCAAGCCCTTCGCCGTTGCGGTCGTAGACCGTGACGTGGTCGCCCTTCAGCGCCTGCGTCGCCATCATGGCGCCCGCATCAGCTGTTTCCCACAATGGCGCGATGGCCTCGCGCACGCAAAATTCCTCGCCGTCGACGAAGCGCGCGGCCTTCACCTCGCCTTCGAGATATTTTGCGGCGACTTCGGGCCGTGCCGGCGTCAGGCGTGGATCATGCATAGCGTTCGCTCAACAGCTTGTAGACGGCGCGGGCAGCCTGGCATTCGCCGCCCTCGGGACGCGCGGGTTTCGCCGACGGCGTCCATCCGTAGATATCGACATGCAGCCAGCTTTTGGCGTCGGTGACGAAGCGCTGCAGGAACAAGGCGCAGGTGATCGACCCGGCAAAGCCGCCCGATGGCGCGTTGTTGATGTCGGCGACCTTCGAATCCAGCCAGGAATCGTAAGGCGGCCACAGCGGCATGCGCCACAATGGATCGTTCTCCCGTTTCGCATGGGCCGCGACGCTGTCGGCAAGCGTCTCATCAGGGGTGTAAAAGGGGGGTAAATCCGGCCCCAACGCGACCCGCGCCGCACCCGTCAGGGTGCCGAGGTCGACCAGGAGATCCGGCTTCTCTTCGTCCGCCAGCGCCAGCGCATCCGCCAGCACCAGCCGTCCCTCGGCGTCGGTGTTACCGATCTCCACGTTAAGCCCCTTGCGCGACTTGAAGATGTCGAGCGGACGGAAGGCGTTGCCGGCGACCGCGTTCTCCACCGCGGGGATCAGGACGCGCAGGCGGACCTTCAGTTTCGCATCCATTACCATCTGCGCCAGCGCCAGCACGTTGGCGGCGCCGCCCATGTCCTTTTTCATGATCAGCATGCCGCTGGATGGTTTGATGTCGAGCCCGCCGGTATCGAAGCAGACGCCCTTGCCGACCAGCGTCACTTTGGGATGGGCGGGGTCGCCCCAGCTGACGTCGATCAGCCGCGGGGCGCGTGTCGAGGCCATGCCGACGGCGTAAACGAGCGGAAAGTTCTGCTTCAAGAGATCGTCGCCGACAATGCAGTTGAAGCTGGCGCCGAAGCGGGCCGCCAGCGCCTGCGCGGCGTCAGCCAGCTGCTCCGGACCCATGTCGTTTGACGGCGTATTGATCAGATCGCGCGCCAGCGCGGCTGCTTCCGCCATCCGCGCGATATCGGCGACGTCGATGCCGTCTGATGGCACCAGCCGAACGTCAGGCTTCTCCGCCTTGCGGTAGCGGCCGAAGCGATAGCTCCCCAGCGCAAAGGCCAGCGTCGCCAGCCGCAAATCGTGCGGTGCATTGGCGAAGCGATAGACGCCAGGCGGCAGCAGGCCGGGCAACGCACCGGGCCGGAACAGGTCGCGGGATTTGCTGCTCTCGTCCTCGAGCCCGAACAGGACTTGCGCAATCTGCCCGTCGGGTCCGGGCAGCGTCAGGCATTTGCCGGGCTTGGCGGTGAAATCATTGGCAAGGGCAAACTGCCGTGCATGCTCGGGAAGGTCTTTGGCGATCCCGCTCCAGGTCGTCTTGGTGGCGAAGGTGATTGGAATGGCGGAGGCGGTGGGCGCGGTCTCGAACGGGAATGGCATGCTTGTCTCGCGAAGGGGACGGGGCAGGGCGGTCTGGTGAAGCTGGCATAGCACGGCCGATTAACCAGCCGTTAGGGTTAACACTCTATTGCTGGCTCATACGGCTCCATTCGTCCGCCATTCCCGTGAGTTGAAGTGCCATGCGTCGACAGCCTCGCCACGCCGGATCCCTCGCCCGGTTCCTGACCTCGGCCGCCGTAACGGCGGTTCTGGCCGCAGGCCTTGGCGGCTGCCAGACCATGTCCGACATCACGGGGTCGCTGACCTCCTCGTCATCCAAGGCACAGGCCGTTCCCGACGATCCGCGCCAGGCAGCCGAGGTCTATGGCGAGCGATATCGCTCCAATCCCAGGGATGCCGAGGCGGCGCTCGGCTACGGCCAGGCGCTCCGTGCCACCGGCCAGCGGGCACAGGCCGCTGCCGTGCTCGAACAGGCCACCATCGCCCATCCCGGCAACAAGGCGCTGCTCGCCGCCTACGGCCGCGCGCTCGCCGACAACGGCAATTCGCAGGCGGCGTTCGACGTGCTGAGCCGCGCCCATTCGCCGACCAATCCGGACTGGCGCATTCTTTCGGTGCAGGGCACCACGCTCGACAAGATGGCCAAGCACGAGGAGGCCCGCCGCTATTACACGGCTGCGCTGAAGATCGTGCCGGAAGAGCCCTCGGTGCTGTCCAATCTCGGTCTCTCCTACATGCTGACGCGGGAGTTGCCGCAAGCCGAGGAAACGCTACGCCGCGCCTATGCCAATCCGCGCGCCGATGGACGGGTGCGCCAGAATCTCGCGCTCGTGGTCGGCCTGCAGGGCCGGTTCGCGGAGGCCGAGACCATCGCCAAGGGCGATCTGCCCGCCGACGAGGCCACCGCCAACGTGGCCTACCTGCGGGAAATGCTGAGCCGCAAGGACAAGGACAATTCGCGTCCTCCCGGCAGCAAGGCGACCGTGCCGGTCGCGGCTCTCAACCGGCAGGATTGAGCTTTCTTACCCAGGTTAAGGCGGGAGTCGTCTTCCCCCGAGGCACGTAGGTCACCGGCGCGTTGCATGCGCTCGAGCGCACCTCAGCGTCTGACTCGAAATGCAGCCAATCCTTCATTGGAACTCGTCATGCCCGGCCTTGGGCCGGGCACCCACGTCGTTGCTTTAGTAAGCAAGCAAGACGTAGATGGCCGGGACAAGCCCGGCCATGACGAAACGACTAGCTGAGTTAAGCCCTGCGCCCTTAGGGCATCATCTGGAGCTTGATGTAGGTCGGTCCGAGAATGACGATGAACAGGCAGGGCAGGAAGAACAGGATCATCGGCACGGTCAGCTTCGGCGGCAGCGCGGCCGCCTTCTTCTCGGCCTCGGTCATCCGCATGTCGCGGTTTTCCTGCGCCATCACGCGCAGGCTCTGGCCGAGCGGGGTGCCGTAGCGTTCCGACTGCATCAGCGCCAGACAGACCGATTTGACGCCCTCGAGGCCGGTGCGCTTGGAGAGGTTTTCATAGGCCACCTTGCGGTCCTGCAGGTAGGACAATTCCGCCGTGGTCAGCGCGAACTCCTCCGACAGCGCGATCGACTGCGACGCGATCTCGGCCGAAACCTTGCGGAAGGCGACTTCCACCGACATGCCGGACTCGATGCAGATCAGCAGGAGGTCGAGCGCATCGGGAAAGGCGCGCTTGATCTGGAGCTGGCGCTTGCTGATGGCGTTCTTCAGGAACAGCATCGGCGCCTGCAGTCCGAGGTAGGCGGCGCCGATGCAGATGCCGAGCTTGATCGTCAACGGCTTGTCCATCTGCGTGATCACGAACACGTAGAGGACGGCGCCGAGGAACAGCACGATCGGCGTCACCGCGCGGGCGAACAGGAAGGTGACGTAAGGCGCGTGGCCGCGGTAGCCGGCCATGATCAGCTTGTCGCGCGCGGCTTCCTGCGCTAGCCATTTGGTCAGGTTGAAGTCTTCCACCACCTTGGAAACGAGCTGCTTCGGGGTTTGCCGCAGCGACACCTTTTCCGACTTGTTGAGCCGCTCGCGCTCGCGCTGGCGCAGCCGCTCGCGCTCGCTGGCGACCGCCTTCATGCGCTTGGAAAGGCCTTCGCCGGCGAACAGCGGCATGATCAGCGTGTAGGCGGTCGCGCTTGCCGCGATGGCGGCAAGCAGCATGGTCATGAACCGCGCATCGTGCATCTTGGCGATTATGATATCAATCATGGCCGTTACCGTCAGAAATCGAAGTTGATCATTTTCTTCATCACCATGATGCCGATCGACATCCAGCCGACGCAGCACACCAGCATGAACTGGCCGACGTGGTGGGTCCAAAGCAGCGAGATGTAGTCGGGCGTCGAAAGCCAGACCAGCAGCATCACGATCGGCGGTAGCGAGCCGATGATGCCGGCAGAGGCCTTGGCTTCCGTCGACATCGCCTGAATCTTCTCCGCCATCTTCTTGCGGTCGCGCAGCACCTTGGAGAGGTTGCCGAGCGCTTCCGACAGGTTGCCGCCGGACTTCTGCTGAATCGCGACCACGATGCCGAAGAAGTTCGCCTCGGGTACCGGCATCCGCTCATACAGGCGCCCGCAGGCTTCGCCGAGCGGCATGCCGATGGTCTGGGTTTCGATGATGGCGTTGAACTCGCTCTTGAGCGGCTCCGGCGAGTCGGCCGCGACCACCTTGATCGATTCGAACAGCGGCAGGCCGGCCTTGATGCCGCGCACGATGACGTCGACGGCGTCGGGCAGCGCCTTCAGAAACGCCTTTTCGCGCCGTTTCTTGAGGTAGCTGAGCAGCCAGCGGGGCAGGCCGAGCCCCGTGCCGAACGCCATCACAATGGCGCCCAGCGGGGAGCCGCCGACGACGAATGCGGCCACGAAGCCGACCGCGCCGGAAACACCGGAAAAAATCCAGAATTTCTGCGTCGTCCAGGTTCCCAGGCCGGCCTGGGCGAGGCGGGTCGACAGCCCGACGGCCTTGTCCTTCTTGCGCCGGGCGTCGAGTTCCTTGAGCGATCCCTCGACCTGCTCGCGGCGCGAGCGCTGGCTTTTCTCGGCCTGGCGCGCCGGAGCGTCGTTCCGGGCGATCGAGGCGCGGCGCGATTCGGCCTTCCGCTCGCCTGACAGCAGCGGATAGATGAACACCCATGCCAGGCCGCCGAGGGCGGTGGCGGCGAGGAAGGCCAGTGCGAGTGCCTGCATGCTAGTTGCCTTGCTCAAACTTTCTCGATGATTTCGGCGGCATCGAGCGCGGCCGCAAGCCGCTTCTCTTCGTTGTAGTATCGCGCGCGTTCCCAGAACTTCGGACGGCCGATGCCGGTCGAGCGGTGCCGTCCGATGATCTTGCCGTTGGCGTCTTCGCCCATCATGTCGTACAGGAACACGTCCTGGGTGATGATGGTGTCGCCTTCCATGCCCATCACCTCGGTGATGTGGGTGATGCGGCGTGAACCGTCGCGCAGGCGCGCGGCCTGCACGATGACGTCGATCGAGGCGCAGATCATCTCGCGGATGGTGCGCGAGGGCAGCGAGAAGCCGCCCATCGTGATCATAGATTCGCAGCGCGACAGCGCTTCGCGGGGATTGTTGGCGTGCAACGTTCCCATCGAGCCGTCGTGGCCGGTGTTCATGGCTTGCAGCAGGTCGAACGCCTCGGGTCCGCGGACTTCGCCGACGATGATGCGTTCAGGGCGCATACGCAGGCAGTTGCGGACCAGCTCGCGCATCGTGACCTGGCCCTCGCCCTCGATGTTGGGCGGCCGGGTTTCCAGCCGCACCACGTGCGGTTGCTGGAGCTGCAGTTCGGCGGCGTCTTCGCAGGTGATGACGCGCTCGTCATGCTCGATATAGTTGGTCAGGCAGTTCAGCAGCGTGGTCTTGCCGGAGCCGGTGCCGCCGGAGATCAGCACATTGCAGCGGACGCGGCCGATGATCTGCAGGATCTGCGCGCCTTCCGGCGAGATCGCGCCGAACTTGACCAGCTGGTCGAGCGTCAGCTTGTCCTTTTTGAACTTACGAATGGTGAGCGCGGGGCCGTCGATCGCCAGCGGCGGAACGATGGCGTTGACGCGGCTGCCGTCGGCGAGGCGGGCGTCGCAGATCGGCGAGGATTCGTCGACGCGCCGGCCGACCTGGCTGACGATGCGCTGGCAGATGTTGAGCAGCTGCTGGTTGTCGCGGAAGCGGATGCCGGTCTTCTGGATCTTGCCCGCGACTTCGATGAACACCGTGCCGGCGCCGTTGACCATGATGTCGGCGATGTCGTCGCGCGACAATAGCGGCTCCAGCGGGCCGTAGCCGAGCACGTCGTTGCAGATGTCGTCGAGCAGTTCTTCCTGCTCGGCGATCGACATCACGATGTTCTTGATCGCGATGATCTCGTTGACGATGTCGCGGATTTCCTCGCGCGCGGACTCGCCGTCGAGCTTGGCGAGCTGGGCGAGGTCGATCGCCTCGATCAGGGCGCCGAAGATGGTCGCCTTGACCTGGTAGT